>JAKFBV010000072.1:0-3918 GCA_036677005.1 Pedobacter sp. | reverse complement strand
AATGCCGGAGTGAGACACTGCCGGCGGCAACAGTAGGCAGATTATTTAAATTAATATGTGTATTCGCTTGATTGCACGTAACAGAATTAAGTTGGGATTTGAATGAAAAAATCCCCCTAACCCCCTTTAAAAGGGGGAGTCACATTTCCGCATCCCGAACTATCGGGATTAAAACCGACAGGCTTCTATCCATCGTGCAGATATCCGGATACGCATATTGTTTTTTGTCCTGTTGGTACTATCAAAAGATTGATCCTGCCAATCCCAAAATTTGGAAAAACCATTCCCACCCAGACAGAAGTATGGTTTCAGGATCATATCCGGTTTTTTCACAGTTGTTTTGGATTAATAGAAAAAGAAATTATACAGATTCCCCATCGGGAAATTTTCCGGGAAGAATCTCTCCAAACCATTGTTTTCAAGATTATTGGTTACCAAAACTTCAATGAGGCTCAATGCTCTTGGACAATACTGCCATAGCCGATTTGATAAAATGGGGTCTTCTTCAAATGGCATTTGAGAATTAAAAACTCTTCAAATTCATTTAATTTTCTATCCATCAGAAAAATGAAATCAGGTGACCAAGTAATATTAAATATGTGTATCCGTAATCATGCACGTATGTTCAATCTGGCCTCGACTACCTGCCCTCCGGGAGGCGGGCCTGCCCTCCGGGAGGCGGTCGCTCGGTCTCCGGAGGTTTATAGTTTAGAGGTAGAGGGATGGAATGCGGCGCCACCGCATTCCATCCCTCTCCCCAGACTCAAGACTTAAATTCGTTCCCCGAGCAAAGTCGGGGGGAAATTTATTCAGAATTTTTTATTGTCACGTGCAATCAACCGAATACGCATAATATTAAATCATAACTTAGTTATAAGGAACTAAATTTTCAATTTTATTCCTGGAAATTTTCAGACCACTGTTAATTCCCCTGTAAAAAAGTCTTCGAATGGATTCTGTTGGATGTCTTCCCCAGAAACCCGAATTACTCACGCCTTTTTCAAATTCTCAGAAGAAAAAAAAAACACTTCTTCCAAAAACTTTTCAACCCTACTTTTATATCTATAGGAAATCCATAGCAGAGTGGGCAGGGCCAAGTAGGAAGGAATTGTCTTTTGGTCTGATTCGACAATCGATCTGGTTTGTTAAGCGGGTTTCGAATGTCAGGAATGAAGGGTGTATCCTCAGAGGAACAGAATCTGGAGTTTCCAGCGTGGATTCTGTAAAACGCATGGGTTAAAAATGCTTTCTTAAAAATAGAGGAGCCTTTGGTTCAAGGCAATGGCTCCCATTTGACTTTTTTCAGGCGATCCCCAATCCGGATAAGGGTTTCAATAATTTCTTTGGATCCTGCGAAATCACCGAAAGTTAGTTTTCGAAAATCAGAGAGATAGGTTTTTTCAAGTTCATTCCAGGTATTTTGGGTATCTGCAAACAATAAGGCTTGGGATGGATGGATGCTTAAGAATCGGGCGGTTTCTCCATAGCTGATTCGGTCCTCTGCACTTATGCGATTAAGCATGGTTTCAAATCCGTCACTTTCAAAAAACTCCGCTATATCATCCTGCGCCAATAAATAATGTAAATCATAACAATGACGGACTTTACTTCTTAAATCCACCAAAGGGTGTTCACCATGAGAGAATCGGATCAGGCTCATGATTTTCTCGCAAAGCGTGCGCTGGGGACGGAGGGTCTTCACTTCAAAGGGGCGTAATCCATACTTTTCCGCCAATTCCAATTCGCCTGCCCTAAGTATCATAGTAAGAATCAGTCTTTTAACTCTCATTGATTCGAAAGGTTCTGGAAAACCAAGCCAGGAAGCTTCAACCACAATGCGATCCCGAACCTGACCAAAATTACCCTTGAATACCTTGGGATAAGGGTGGGCAGTTTTTCGGATTTTACCAAATTTATTGGTCAGGCCTTCTATTTCTTCTTCGGATAAAGCCTGATTAGCTAAACGGCTGATTCTTCTGATTTTATTGGTCATTTGATTATTTGACTCCCCTTCTCGTCGGATAAGAATGAGATCAATATCTTCTGAAAACCGATTGATCAGTCCATAACACTTGGACAGGGAAGTCCCCCCTTTAAATACCAGGTCGGGATTTTCATGTTGGGTAAAAATCCACCAGAGCATGTAAGTGACCCAGTAATCTTTTTCCACATAGATTTCCGGAATTCCGATTTGTTGCGCAGTGGCCTGTATGGCTTGCCGAAATAGTGTTTGATCTTCGTGTAGTTTCATTCCAGGTTCCAGTTAGAAGCAGAAGGAAGAGCTTCCTTTATGCCAGGGATGCTATATTTGGTTACGGGGTTAAGGGTGGTGGCAAGGGTAGGAGTTAGCGTTGCTTCTCCAATTTCTTCCAAAATGCTGCCTAAAATAGCGCGTGTCGCAGGAGGATATTTTTTAGCCAGTCTGGCCAACTGTGCCCGATTTTCGAAGCTCTGATCTTGTATCAGGGATTTTAAGCGTTTGGCGCTTTGGGCAATTGGGCTATCCGGTATTTTTTTAATTAAACGGATGGAGTCCAGAATCTGAAGTAAGGGGATGTTTTCCCGGGTAATGGTATTTTTTTGCATGATAAAGGAAATCCGAAAATTTCCTCTTTGAAAGGCCGGTCTGATTTTGTTTCGTCCAATCTGGATCACAAAGCCCAATTGGGTACTCAGGCCTAACTTAGGGTAAATACCCAGTCCGGTTAGGTAGCCAATGACCTTCCCATCCTCTTCCAATAGATCTTTGACTACTTGGGATTGACCAGGTTGAAGATCTCCAAAAATGGTTTTTTCAGGCTTGTAGAATTTTCCTTTAGCAAGTTTGTAGATTTTCCCACTTGCGGCCATTCGGTTCAGTGCCTTGATGATGGCCTCTTCCTTCGTCACCTCTCCTATAAAATCATGATAGGTGAATATATATCCTTTAGGAAGCCGGTTGATCGTATCTGCTAAGTAATCAGTGATTTTCATGAATTTGATAGAAAATCAAAGATATAAAAATGTCCAGTTTATTTTGAAAAAAACTGGACAAACAAATAATTATCTTAAAGGAAAATGTATGCTTTTATTCAAATTAAAATATGTGTATCCGTAATCATGCACGTATGTTCAATCTGGCCTCGACTACCTGCCCTCCGGGAGGCGGGCCTGCCCTCCGGGAGGCGGGCGCTCGGCCTCCGGAGGTTTATAGTTTAGAGGTAGAGGGATGGAATGCGGCGCCGCATTCCATCCCTCTACCCAGAGACTCGAGACTTAAATTCGTTCCCCGAGCAAAGTCGGGGGGAAATTTATTCAGAATTTTTTATTGTCACGTGCAATCAACCGGATACGCATATTTGATTATAAGTGATTTAGAAAATGGCATATTTAAGTTATTGTTTTCTCGCAATATATCAGAAATGCTTTTTTTTCTGTGTATCCCCAAGCATTCCCATATCTGGATATTTTCTACCCAATTTTTCTCAAATAACTTTTTAATTACTAAAGTAAATACCCGAAATATCTGAGTTTATTCGTTAAATTTGTTTTGTAGTTTTTGGATTTTTGATTCAATCTCTTTCGCTTTTATCATTCCTTCTTACCAAAAATTAATTTATTTCAAATGGGGCTTATTAATTATTTAAGAAATTTTTTTACAGGATACGAGGAGAAAACCAGATCAATTGAGGGAATTGATGTCCACTATAAATTTTTCGGAAAACCTATTCTTTTTGATCCTATTGATATGCTTGAGATCTGAATTTCAGAATATGGATATACGGAATTATGCCAGTAGGCAAATTTTATTTTGCCTCACCTCGACTTCGCTCGGTGCCCGATTGTTATTGTTTTAGGGCAGGGGAGAAAATGCGGCGAAGCCGCATTTTCTCCCCTGCCTCTGTTAAATCAAATCTCCGGTGGCCGAGCGAAGTCGAG
>JAKFBV010000071.1:0-14388 GCA_036677005.1 Pedobacter sp. | reverse complement strand
CCATAATATAGCCCACAGCTTTCCGGCAAAGCTACCTTAATTTGCTTAAAAATAGCTTTAAATAGGTTATACCACATCATAGAGGAAATAGAGATTGCAAAAGATATGTGTACAGGGTAGCTGACCGGACGGGCAGGCACGATGAGGAATCTCAAATCTAAGGGTAGAAACACCCTTTGCGGCAGAATTCGAATCGGCGGTTCGAAATTCTTCTTATTAACCGTAAACTAGTTCAACTTCCCCTTCTGCTCATTTAATTATTGAATTGTCTGAAAATCTCCTTAGCTTATTATCGTATGAAAAGAGGCGGAACTATTTATATCATGACAAATAAAAATAAGACCACTCTATATATTGGAGTTACATCCGATCTGAGCAGCAGGATAATATCAAGACCAGCACAGAATTTAATTTGCGTGTTCGAAAGACGGGCAGGAGGGCCTGTGCTTTTAAATCTGGGATTCCTCCACGCTTCCAAATTTAAGGATAAAGGCAAAATTTGAGCAGCGTGTTCGGAATGACGGGGGTTTTGGTCATTCCGAGATTAATATTTTGAGAACTCTGAAAGAGAAATGACACTGGATTCAGGAGTCTTGATTTTTAACCCTTTTATATAGTTAAAATCTTTTTCGTTAATGGGTTGCGTTCTATTATTGAAAGGTAATGAGATACCTCATTTATAAATTCATATCCGAGTTCATCACGCTGTCCTCGTACCATTCAAAAGAATCATTTAGCTCCACTTCTGCAATCGTAAGAAGCTCTAAACTATATTCTTTCATAGTTTTTCCTGATTTCGGCCCAGGGACGTGAAGTTATCCTGCCTGCCTGAAAATCACGTTTGCGGTTCAAAAGTTCTTCTAACTCAGTATCGCTTATTTCAAAATCCTTATTCAGCGCCTCACGCACCCGGATCTTTTCCTTTTCATTTAACCCGCTTAGGGCTTCTATAAGTTGTTGAACAGATAATTTTATAGCTATCATAATTAATGGTCCTTATTATCCTTCCATTACTTCCCTTCCCTTAACTTAATCAAATTAAGCAATTCCAAATCTTTTAATAGAGTTAGCGCCTTTTCGTTTAAAATATCTAATTTACCGTTTTCATTTTTACCAAATTTTTCCCGGAACAAATTTAATGAAATTCCTGCCCATTCTCTATAGACAAATTATCCTTGCAATATCTTTAAACCCTCTCCCTTGGAGAGGGCAGTTCTAGACTTGAAACCAGTAGCTCCGTACGCAGGGTGAGGCCCAAAAAATGCTTGAACAGCACCATTAATTATTGTACACTTAGATTTTCAATTGTAGTACCAACGCATCGACAAATTGACAAATCAACTTATCGACGAATCCTCCTCCATTAGTCAATTAAGCTACCTGAAGTTTAAGCACCTCAAATTCAGCGCCTTTACTAATAGCTTCTCTACCTTTCTCCACGAGAATTTTTGTCATCTCTTCCGTTAAATAGTAATGGCCACAATTTGTACATACCTCTGCAGGTACATCTTTAATCAGGATAATGGCAGAACCCCTCTCCAGAGTTACCGTTACATGGCCTTTTTGGGTAGTTCCATTTTTACATAATGCACAATCCATATCTATTTCTTTTTCGTTCTAAAATCTGCATCCCATATTACATGGTCTGGCTCATAAGCAGTAATAATGATACACCTCTCGTTTTCTATATCTCTTGCGATTACCACGTGTATTGGCCTTTTTTGCACAAAACCAAATAACAAGAAGCTGGGATAAGGTTTATCATCAGGATATCTATTAATAGCTTCACCATACTCAATAACATATCGAATATCTTTTATTTCAATATCCCGTTTAAACATTTGGGCTACCGCATGGTCACTGTATAAAACCTCTGCACATTGCATCTATCCTAAATCAAATTGCGTATAGTCTTTTTTGCGCCTGAATATATAAATCAAATTTAACAATTATTCCGTAAGAATTATCCCTGGCCCTTTGATCTGTTGCTGGTTATCTGTTATCAGTTGTCTGATTAAATACCAATTTCAAATTAGTATTTCATGCATTCAGAGCGCAAATTGAAGTACTCATCCCATTTGCTGATTTACTCATTCTCCCATTTGCTCATTTCCCCATCGACAAATAGACAAATCAACCAATCGACAAATTATCCTTTTAATTTCACTTGTGCATAAATTGCAAATTGAAGCTTCCTTCCCATTTTCAAATTTGCACATTTTTAAATTTTCAAATCCTCCCTAATCCTCCCTCCTCACATACAAATGCCTTCTCCCGGATTTCGTAAATTCAAGCTTGCCGTCATTGCTTAGTTTCTTCAATGCAGTAGAAATTTCAGAGGAATCGATCCTCACTCCATAACTTTCAGCAAATTCCTCAACCACTGATTCCACAAATTTCGGAGAAGAGAAAAACCCCTTATCCAATAGCTGATTAACCCTTAATGTGGTTAGGGCCCTGTTGCGCCGGTCTGGGGGTAATTCAAAGCGTGGCTTAAGCTCCAGCTCAATATTAAACAGTTCAGAAGGTTTTAATTCAATAGCCTGGCAGATCGCCATACAATGGCTTACATAAGTATTACCACCGTTTTCGATGGATGAAAGTGTGTTAATGCTAAAACCAGTCATAGCAGAAACATCATCAAGACTGTAGCCCTTTTCCCTACGGTATTTCCTGATCTTTTCTCCAATCTGCTTTGCAGAACTCTCATCAACATATTTTCCCACATAACAAATTGAAGAATCATATATAATAATATTTTACAATATATTTTGTAATAAATTTGTGTAAGTCTTTTCATATACATACTTTTATTATACCAAAATTCTTAGCAGAAATATGGACTCTAAAACTACAAGAGAAAATACTAAAGAAGCCGCCCTCCGCAAGCTCGGCAACTTCTGTTCCAGCTACACGCTCCGCAAAAGCGATGAGCTGCTCTGCCGTTCTTTAACCGCCCTGATCGGTGGCAACTATGCCGGTCTGAGCAATTTCAGCAAAGAACGCCTGCTCGATTATTTCGAAGCTTTGGAAGAGGTGCTGCCTGCCCTGTATGAATTGCAGGAGCACCTGGAGAAGCCAATGGAGCAGGAAGAGGATGAGGGCACTTTTCGGGATGAGGTTTCTGCGAAGCATATTTACGCTTCGTTTAAGAGGCATCCGGAGTGATTGCGGCTTTCGCCGCAATGACATTCTTCTGTCAGGATGATGACATTCGACGGGACGCCCTTTCCTAAAGTGTAGCCACGGTTTTTGCTTCCCTTATTTTCAAGGGGAACTGTCCGTCCAGGGCGGAAGAGGGGTCAATATTTTCTTAACCATTTTTAATAATAACACATGAAAAAAACGATACAAACCATCGTCCTGGCCGCGCTTTGCCTTTTTTTAAGCAGCGCCGCCCGGGCTCAAACGGCCGCCCTGAAGATCGGGGATCAGGTGCCCGATATTACGATTAACAACATTATTAATTATAAAAGCAGCAGTGCAAAGCTTTCTGATTTTAAGGGGAAACTGCTGATACTGGATTTTTGGAGTACCGACTGCCATGCAAGCATTGAACTGCTGGCAGAATTGGCAAGGCTTCAGCAGGCTTTTCCGGATAAACTGAAGATAATTACAGTTGGAAAAGGAGAGAAGGATGAGGTGAAAAGGATCACATCGCCTAAAGGTTTATCTGCTCTTAGCTTAATCGCTTCTGATAGTCTGCTGAATAGCTTGTTTCCGCATTACCTGTTTCCCCAATTGGTATGGATCAATCCGGAATTAAAGGTGCTGGGTATAACTACTGCTTATGATGCTAATGAAGCTACTATTCAGAAAATTTTGGATGGAGAACAGGTGGTTTTTAAAGATCCTAAAGCAGACCGTATGGACTATAACCCGGATAAGCCGCTCTTTTCAAATTCAGACGGTGGCGAATCCCAGGATCTGTATCATTCTGTTTTAAAAGCTTATACCAATGGATTGCCGGGGGAGCTGGGGATCAGAAAAGACAGCAGCAGGATACGAATATATGCCGCTAACCAGGGCCGCCTGTCCTTATACTTTATGGCCCTTAACCTGCCTATGTATAGCTGGCCGCTTAACCGTATTATTTATCAGAATGTGGCTTCAGATAAGTTCCGGATCAGTAACAGGGCAGAAGAAAAGCAGGAGAAAGCCTATTGTTATGAACTGGACCTCCCGCTGTTCTTCGAGGACCGGGCACGTGCCATTATGCTGCAGGACCTGCAGCGGCTGTTTGGAACCGGGGCGCGTATAGAAAAAAGAAATACCCTTTGTTATGTCCTCAGTACTACTCCGGGAAAATTAAAGCTTCAAAGCAGCGGATCTGAAACCGAAAATAATTTTCAAAGCGCGATCACGGTGGGTAAGTTCATGAATAACTCTCCGCTTTTTTCATTGCTCGACTATCTGGAGCAAATTCCCGGTTCTCTGCCTGTAATTGATGAAACAGGTTTTACAGGAAGAATAGATCTGCAGCTGAATAATAACCTGCAGGATATTCCGGCCTTAAATTATGCCCTGCTAAAGTATGGCCTGCAGCTGCAAAGAGCTGAGCGTGCTATAGATATGCTGGTCTTGTATTCCATGGATAGTGCACCCGCCGCCTCATTAATTAAACCTTAAGCCAATTAGAATTATGAAAGCATTTATTTCACTCTGGTTATTATTCATCCTCTCTTTAACTTCCTTCGGACAGGTAGTGCTGAAAGGTAAAATACTCACTGAAACTGGTCAGCCCCTGGCCGGAGCCTCTGTCAGGTTTAAAAGCCCCGGGACTGGTACATTTTCAGATAAGAACGGGGATTTCAGCTTATCGGCCGCCTCCCTGAACGATACCCTGCTGGTATCTTTTATTGGCTATACACCCATCGAGCTGGCGATTTCTATGCCACGTGTAAGCCCATTGATCATCTCCATGAGCCCGCAGGTCCGGGAGATGGAAGAAGTAAGGGTGAGCACGGGTTATTATCAGATCCCGGCAGAACGGCTTACCGGTTCATTTACACAAATAGACCGGGAGACTTTGAACAGGAGCAATAGCAGCGATATCCTGGGAAGGCTCAAAGGAGTTTCAAACAGCATTTTATTTGATGAGCGGAATGAGCGCGAGCCAAAGATCAGTGTGCGGGGCCTGAGCACTATTTATGCCATACAACAGCCGCTCATTGTGCTGAATAACTTTCCCTATGAAGGAGATATCCAAAACATCAACCCGAATGATGTGGAAAGTATCAGTATTCTGAAAGATGCTGCTGCCGCTTCCATCTGGGGTGTGCGGGCGGCTAATGGTGTGATAGTCATCACCACAAAAACCGGCCCTGCAGGCAAAAAACCGGAGCTCAACTTTCACTCCACTTTTACCCTTGGCAATAAACCGGATATGTATTATAATCCCGGTATGTCATCCGCGGATTTTATCGCGGCTGAAGAGTTCCTGTTCAATAAGGGATTTTACAAAGGAATGGAATCCGACCCTTCCCACCCGGCCCTGACACCTGCTGTAGAGCTTTTCATTGCCCGCCGTGACGGCAGCTTATCTCAAACTGAAGCTAATGCAGGCCTGGCGCAACTGGCCGGTCATAATGTACGTGATGATTTCGGCAAATATGTTTATCAGAACAGCCTCAGCCAGCAGTATTCCCTCGATCTTAGGGGAGGTTCCGAAATCAATTCTTATTATTTCTCGGCGGGTTATGACAGGAATTCTGATTATACCGCGGCTCTTTATGACCGCTTTACAATGCGTGCCGACCAGGTATTTTCACTGGGCAGGCTGAAGCTTAAACCTTCCATTTCATATAGTACCGGTACTGATATTAATGGCAGGCAGGGTATAGGCAACATTACTCCGGGACAGGGGATGGGTCTTTTCCCTTATGCCCGTCTGGCTGATGAAAAAGGAAACCCACTTCCATTAGTAAAAGATTACAGGGCCTCCTACGTACAAAATGCAGAAACAGCGGGTCTTCTTAACTGGAAGTATGTTCCACTTGAAGATTATCGTTTGCAGGAGGTTCGAACGGGCCAGAGCGGCCTGATCCTGAACATGGGGGCAGATTACAGGCTTTCGTCCAGGTTTATAGCCAGAATGCAGTACCAATATGAAAACAGCAGGCACAGCACACGCGACTGGAAAGGGGAGGACAGCTATTTTGCACGGGATCTGATCAACCGCTTTACTCAGGATGATGGTTCGGGTTCGCTAACATTTGAAGTGCCCCGGGGGGCGATCCTGGATCTTATTTCTACATCAATGGCCAGTCATTCAGGTCGTGCACAGCTGGAATATTCAAGCAGTTGGGACAAACATAGCCTGGATGCCCTTGCAGGAGCAGAACTAAGAGACATCAGTAACGGGGGTAATTTATACCGTACCTATGGGTACTCGGATGATGGCCTGCTGAGTGCACCTGTCAACTACAACGATTATTTTCCGATGTATCAGAATGCGGGCGATTATCAGCCCATTCCATCAGGCAATGATTTTACCGATCAGCTTAACCGGTATACCGCCTGGTATGTCAATGCGGCCTATACCTATGATAAACGTTATATTATTTCAGCGAGCGGCAGAAAGGATGCCTCGAACCTGTTTGGTGTAAAAAGTAATCAGCGGGGAGTGCCCTTATGGTCGGCAGGTTTGGCCTGGAATATTCACCATGAACAATTTTTCAGTCCCGAATGGCTGGATCTGTTAAAGCTGCGTTTCACCTACGGCTATAATGGTAATCTGGACCGTAATCTGTCTGCCCTTGCTACTATATATCAGTTCAGCGGGAATATGAACAACAGGCCTTATGGATTTATCCGCTCTTACCCTAACCCGGAACTGAGCTGGGAGAAAATAAGCGTGTTTAATGCGGGTCTGGACTTTGGCTTTAAGAATAATGCCCTCAGCGGAAGCCTGGAGTATTATGTAAAACAGGGGAAAAACCTGATCGGCGATCAGCCGATTGATCCTACAGTTGGCCTGATATCAGGTACCATACGGCGAAATGTTGCAAATATGTCCACCAGGGGGCTTGATTTGCAGCTTAGTTCATGGAATATGAACAAGGCTTTTAAATGGAATACCGCCCTGCTGTTCAGCTATAATAGGAACAATATAGAATCTTATTATATGTCCGGCACATCCACAGCTTTAAGGTATTTAAACGGAGGACGCAGTATTGTTCCGGTAGAAGGTAAGCCAGTATACAGTGTATTCAGTTATCCATGGGCGGGATTGGATCCGGTCACAGGAGATCCCATGGGCTATCTTAATGGTAACCCAGGAAAAAATTATTCTGCTATAGCTTCAGCTACCACTGTAAAAGACCTGCAGTATCATGGGGCCGCACTGCCCCCTGTTTTTGGTGCCTTGTCGAATACCTTTTCGTATAAAGCTTTGTCACTTTATATCAATATGGCCTATAAATTTGGATACTACTTCCGGCGTCAGTCCATTTTTTACGGACAGTTATATACCCGATGGTACGGCCACCAGGATTTTGCAAAAAGATGGCAGAAACCAGGGGACGAGCAGCATACCAGCGTACCATCTATGGTTTTCCCGGCAAGTTACGGAAGGGATGACTTTTATGCGAACTCTGCCGCTCTTATTGAAAAAGGAGATCATATCAGGTTTCAGGACCTCAAACTTTCGTACCGCCTGCAGGGGAAGAATTTGAAAGCACCTTTTAATGATATGGAGTTGTACACCAATGCCCGTAACCTGGGATTTATATGGAGGGCAAATAAAGAAAGACTGGATCCGGATTATTCGGGTGCCTATTTGCCTCCTTCATACAGCATTTCTTTTGGGCTTCGTACTAAATTTAAGTGAACCAAAAAACTTTAAAAATGAAAATTTACAGATATTTCATATTAATTCTATGCTGCTGCATGAGCACAGCCTGCGAAAAATTTCTGGATATAAAGCCCGATAAAAAGCTGGCCTTACCATCAGATAAACTGGAAAATCTAAAACTCCTGTTAGACGATACGAATACAATGAACCAGCAATATCCTTCTATGGGAGAAGCGGCTTCAGATAATGTTTATATTCCGGATTCCAGATGGGATGCGGTAGTTCAGGTTTCAGCCACCTCCGGAAATGCCTATCTCTGGCAGCGGGATGTGTTTAATGATAATGAACGCAACGACTGGTCTCTGCCTTATGCAGTAGTTTTTAAGGCTAACCTGGTGCTCGAAGGAGCACAGGAGATCAGTCCGGGAGTTTCAGATCAGGCTGAATGGAATATGATCAGAGGATCGGCTTTATTCTTCAGAGCCTATGCGTTTTATGCCTTATTGCAGGAATTTGCCAAACCTTATATAGCGGCTTCGGCAAATCAGGATCCTGGAATTGTATTAAAATTGAACACGGATATTAATGAGCGCTCAAAGCGGGCTTCTGTTAAGCAATGTTATGAGCAAGTATTGAGGGATCTGAATGAGGCAGCAGTTTTACTGCCGCTTACTGTAAAGTATAAAACAGAGCCCTCCCGGGCAGCAGCTACTGCTATGCTGGCCCGTACTTTCCTTAGCATGAGTGATTATAAAAGTGCTCTGGAAAATGCGGAAAAATCCATTCAGTTATATCCTGGCCTGATAGACTATAACACCTTAAATCCTGCTCTTACCTATCCGTTTAAACGATTTAATGAAGAAGTTATTTTTCATGCTTCCCTGTTTCTGGACCGGGCTGTGGCCTATCCTTATGCCCGCGCTGATGAAAAACTGTATAATGAATATGGATCTGAAGATCTGAGAAGGAATTTATTCTTTAGAAAAAATGGCCCCGATGATATTCAGCATCGTGGCAGTTACGATGGTTCATTCAGACCTTTTGGCGGAATTGCCAACGATGAAATATACCTTATTGCTGCAGAATGTCTGGCAAGAGGCAGCCAGACAGAAAAGGCGATGAATATTCTGAATCTGCTGTTATCGAAAAGGTTCAGGAAGCCGGGTTTTATTCCCTTAACAGCATCTACTGAACAGGAGGCACTGGATATCGTGTTAAAAGAGCGGAGGAAAGAATTGCTCTTCCGAAACCTGCGCTGGGGTGATCTGAACCGTTTGAATGCGGAGCCCCGTTATCGTAAAACTATTGAAAAAGTATCAAAGGGGATAACTTATTCACTAAGTCCTGATAAGGGGTATGTATTTCCGATTCCAAAACGGGTAATTGAAGCGAGTGGCATGAGCCAAAATTAAAATCCGGTTTATTTAAGCAAGAACCCATGTACTGCATGGGCTCTTGTTTAACAAAATCAAGCTGCTAATACTCAGAAATATTTTCTGACAGCCATTGGGCTATCCACCCCAGCCTGGGTTGGCTTTCCGCTGGTACCATCTTCTGGTGCCTGGATAGCACATAAACTGCCGCTTCCATCACAATCGGGAGCTCCTGGAAGCTCAGAGTAATTGTTTGGGTCGCTAATTCCCAGTCCATTATAAGAGAACCATTGGACAGCCATTGCAGCAGGCGCCTTTTTCTCAGGTGCATTAAATGCAAAAGCTGCAAATGCCCCTATGATAAGGGCAAGGATGCCGGTATTAATTTTCATGTTTTTCATGATTATAAAATTTAGATTTTGCCTACTCTGTTAAAGGTTTTCGGCCTGTCCTTTTTCTTTACCTAATTTCCAGTACCTGATACTTGATACCAGCTACTATTTCTATTCCTCCTTTCCCATAGGCTCCTCCTTTATCTGAAAAACTAAACCTAAGAGCGCTATTCCAAGAAATACCATATTAAATACCAGATGTTGTCCCCAACTGAGCTTAGAAATAATCCCACCGCAGGAACAGGGAATGCGGCCAAATACATTAAGCATCACCAGTAAAACATACCCGCTGAACAGGAATAATAGAATTACTGAAAGGAGCAGACCAATCTTCCGGGACCCGGAAAACAGCAGGAATCCTACGATAAGCAGTTCGGCGAATGGTACCGCCCAAAGCAAAATCCTGCTTATCGCAGCCGTGAACACCTGGTTCATCATCTGCATCCGGCTTTGCTCGTAATTCAGCAGTTTGCTGAGAGCGGCATAGATCCAAAGGAATATCAGGATAGCTGTAATACCCTGAATAAAATAATTACTAAGTGATTTGGACCCTGCTGTTATCATACCCTAATTTCGGCACAAGGCAAGGCAGGAGAGTGTAAGAAATCTTACCAAATGATGTATGGTATCTTACAAAATGATGTAAGATATCATACAAGAGGCAGTTCCAAACAGGGCATGAATGGATGATATGTTGCTCTTTATGGCTGGCAGAGCAGGATGACGGGATAAGCAATTTTAATCTTCCATTTTGAATTTTCAATTAATTCACCTTTTGCCCCGCAGCATGCTTACTGTTTCCCTTGTTAGTCCCAGATAAGATGCTGCATCTGCCACAGAGATCCGGGTACTGGGAAAATGTTTGCAGAATTCCTTGTGACGATCTTTGCCGGAAAGCATAAGCAAGGCTCCCCGTTCATCACTTTTCCTTTTTGCCCCTGAAAGAATAGAATATCCAAGGATATGTATGTCAGGATGTTCAAGCTGCAATTTCAACACCTGCTTTCCGCTAAGGGTAAGCACTGTACTGTCTTCAATTAACTCGATATAACGGTCGGAAGGTATTTTGAGGAAAAAACTTTCGGCAATAAACATCAGTTCGTTTTCCTTCCAGAATGCAGTAATAATGTTCTTACCGGAAGAATCATAATAATATTCTTTAGCCATTCCATTCAAAATAAACCAAATTTCATCCGCCCGCTTACCCGGACTGGCCATGATCTGACCTTTGGTATAATGAACCTCATAAACGGTATCGCGGATATAAGCCTCTATAGCCGGGTTGAAGTGATCAACTGATCTCAGGAATTCAATCAATCTGTCAGGTTTCATCTGTTTTATTTTTTCTTATTCCGCTTTGCTTCAGCAAAGGCTATAGAAATTACCTGCCGTATCGTTCGTTTCACCTCAGCGTAATCGCGGGGATTATTCAGATCAATACCGCAATAAGGAGTTGCCGGCGCATGGAGGATCATGTAATAAATGCCTGCGGATAAGAGTGCACTCAGAGCACGGAAGTTGACATTGCTATCTTCAAAATAATCATCCGTCAATCTCAGAAATTTATCTCCCAGATGCTCTCTTGCTACCGAAATGCTTTTCATTAATTTACTGCCACAGATCTCCCAGATGATCAGTTGCTGCATTTCTTTTTCAGTGTAGAAGAAATCAAACTGGTTTTCGAGGATACTGGTGATGCTTGCCTGGAGATCTGTATCCTCTGCTGCGGCCTGGCTGTCAAGCTTGTCAGAAGATAACATCCAGAAGTCCTTTTCAACTACATAATCTTCAATAAGCCTGTCAGTGGAACCGAAATATCGGTAGATCAGTTTCTTATGGACGCCTGCTTGTCTGGCAATTTTATTAGTGCCAAGCCCGGTAAAGCCTTCTGTACGAATGATCTCCCCAACGGCATTAATAAGACTTCTTTTAGTTTGTTCTTTGTTTTTAATTTTCGGGGAAGAGGCTGTATCAGGTTCTTTCAGATAATTTTCACTGATGGTGTCCATAATTGTGGGTTTTTAAACATGCGACGTTTCTTTATCAGGAATATTCAACTGTTTAGCTGCATCTTCGAAAGCATTGAGCGCTCTGTCTAATTGTTCAATGGTATGAGTCGCCATCACGCTCATTCGGATCCTGGCATTTTTTCTGCTTACGGCAGGATAGATGATAGGGTTCGTATAAATTCCGGCTCTCAGCAGAAATCTTGCCATTTCTGCTGTAACAGCAGCATCACCTATCTTAACAGGAATGATTGCAGATTCTGTGGTACCTGTTTCGAGCCCCAGAGAACGCAGGCCATTTCTGAAATGATTGATATTTTGCCATAGCTTGTCCTGCCATTGCGGCTCTTCATCCAGCAGATCAATGGCTTTTAGTATGCCTGCCGCCGCCGGAGTGGAAGTGGCAGAAAATAAATGCTGCCGGCTCTGATACTTCAGGAAGTTAATGATTTCGGGACAGGCGATCACATAGCCCCCAACATTAGCGAATGTTTTACTGAAGGTTCCGGTGATCAGATCAACCTGCTGAAGGATATTGTATTTTTCCATTACACCGCGACCGGTTTCGCCGATCACTCCGACACCATGGGCATCATCTACAGCCAGATAAGCGCCGTAGTGACGGCAAAGCTGCAGTATATCATTCAGCGGCGCCATGTCTCCATCCTGGGAATATACCCCGTCAACGATCACCATTTTAGTACGGTATTTATCTTTGGATTGCTGCAGGATCCTTTCAAGTACATCCAGGCGGTTATGCAGGAAGACTTTCAGGTTGGTTAGCTGGCAGCCTTCATACACACTGGCATGCACGGCCATATCGACTATAGCTATATCCTCTTTCTGAAGGAGGCTCATGAAGGTGGCGCTGTTTGCCGTATAGCCGGTGGTATAAATAATGGCGCTCTCACGTTTGAAAAAAGCGGCTATCTTTTTTTCCAGTTCCTCATGGTAACTGAACTGTCCGCCGATGGCCGGCGAGGCCCCGGCTCCTGAACCGAACTTTCGAATACTTTCAATGATGGCCGCCTTAATAGCGGGATGCTGGGTAAATCCGAGATAATCATTCGATACAAAACTTAGGCATGAACGGGGATTAGGATCCTCTTTGGTAATAATTTCCATTTCGGGACCGCAGCCCGATACGGACACCAGCCGATAATTTAAGCGTCCATTTTCATCCAGGTAGTCAAGGTAATGCTGGAAGCAAACAGCTCTTTCCCAGGCATTCATACCAGTGATATTTTCAAAATCTTTGAAACTGGCTTTATTAAATTCAATTTCCATAGCTTAAAAATTTAGGGTAAATGATAATTAAATTTAGCTGCAGAATCTATGCTAAGTGGTGACATGGAGTTTTATCTTTATGTGGTTTAACAAAATAAATCTTTCATGTCACCACTTGTAATTGAAACTGTGTATTATATTCGTTCAACATAAACTGTTTAACGCTTCAGTTTTTATCTGACTGAATACCCCAAGCTCAGCCATCCTTTCGCTCTCTTTTATGTGGAATTAACACGGTACAGCTATGAACGGGTTAATGAAAATTTTCAGACTTTTCTTAAGAATTGACAACCGTTTGGAACAGGTTGTTAATCTGCTTTTTTTGCTGGAAAAACATCAACAGGCGGGCATTTCACCTGTCACCGGTTTATGGCTTGATAACCAGGATGTAATGCAAAAACTACATATCAGTGAAAGCACGCTCAAACGCCGCCGTTCAGATGGAAGCTTAAAATGCATACGGATCAAAGGAAAATATTATTACCGGGAGGCTGATATTTATGATTTGTTGCGCTAGGAAATATACCCGGCAGGTGACTAAAGCAGAGCAGAATCCCATACCCTCTCTTTCGTCCACCCGCGCCCAATGTCATCATTTAATGATTTAAATACTTGATATACGGCTTTTTATTTTTGTTTAAAATTCTGCAAATAACACCTGTACTTTTTATACGCCACGCTAGCAGCCCCCTTTAATAACCTTTCTTCCGTCCCGATGGCCATCGGGAGCTGGTGCGGCAATTACAAGCCAAGCCTAAGCAGAACCCTTCAAAGCATCAGGCGCAGCGGCGGCGTTTATTCGCTATTGGTCTATTGTTTTTTTAAGGTGCTCATGGTCTCGTCGTTCCTCCTCGGCATGGTCCTTTTTCATCAATAGGAAAAAGTAAATAGGCCCCCTCGGGCTTATACATCCCCTAATTTCGAATCGTTCGGCGAAAACCAAACAGGAAGAAATTTGATTTAAATTAGAATCACACGTTGCACGCTAGTGTCATGTCATAAATACTTTGACGAACACATCGGAATGCTGAGGATGCTAAAATAATGGCTTTTACTTGTGCCGATACCAGGGTAAAACTATTGAAACTCTATTCGTCAATTAATGTGTGAGATGACACTGGATTATGGGTAATTGAAATGATTGAATAAAAAATGCTGAGCGTTGGGATAGCCGTATCGCTTAATAGCCCGGTGCTTTAGCTCCGGGTAAAGATCCGGTTTTCAGATTGGGCTTCAGCCCAAAACCTAAGCGACCAGAACGGAACAAATACTGGTGCTTCAGCGCCGAAATGCCGATAAATAATCCACATCTACCATTCCCTAACCCGAATTTTTATTATTCCAAAACTTTCAAATATTGTAGTCTAAATACCTGCAATGTCATTTCTTTAAAAAGCGATCAATGTATTAAAGATGTTCTACAATTAATCAAAGGAGAATCTTCGAGATGGATAAACCTGAGAGGGGGATTTACCAATTCGTTTGCATCAAAATTTGAATGGCAGGATGAATACCTGGCAATTTCTGTTTCTGAA
>JAKFBV010000070.1:0-33952 GCA_036677005.1 Pedobacter sp. | reverse complement strand
TATAACAGCTATTAAATAACTACTTTTGATCACAATTCTATCGCATTTGAAACAACCGTTCGCCAGCCTTTTAGGTGGTCAGTTTGCCACGGAATAGGGTGGTCCGTTTCACCGGAATATACAATGTACTTCCTAGTTTGGAATATTCTGTCAATCAATCCGTAATCTTAGGAAAACTTATAATTGAAGAAAATGATGTTGACGAAGTATCATTGCCATATTCTAACCAATTACTTTGGACAATTGAGAATTTTCCTGAAGATATATGGATTGCAAGGGTTTTTGAAAGCAACACATCTTTAGTAAACACATTTATTCTTACTCAAGACACATTGGAAACGGACAATGAAGAAGGATTGAAGTATTCACAGTTATGGAATAACCCAGCAACAGATCTCACTAAAAGGATTAAAGATTATGATATTAGTAAGGAAGAAATTGAAAATGTAAATAAAGCAGGTAGATTTTCGAATTTAGAAAAGATTAGAGCAATCTATAGTAGGGGTGAATTAAAGAAATGTTGGTCAGCATTTAAGTTCGAAAAAGGAGATAAGCTTTTTTTCCCAACATTCAGATATTTAGATTGGAATTGTTCTCTAGAGGATATTAAGAAAACGGCCGCAGATGCTATGGTTACAAAAATCGAGTCTCACATCACAACTTTAAGAATTCAAGCAAATAATGCTGCAAGAGAAGTTGAAAAAGAAATCAATGATCAGTTAACCATTTTAAAAGATTCGATATCAGACATGACCCCTAATATTACAGGGATTAAGACTAAGGTATTCTTTGAAGTAAAAGAATCTATAACAGATATCCTTATAAACAAATTAAATAGTGATGGAGATATTCATCTTGATTTGCAAGGAGAAGGTGTAAAAAGACAAATTTGGTTTGCTTTAATAAAAGCAGGTGCTTTAGCAAGTATCCAGTCTGGAATGACTAATACCAGATTTATTTGGGCGTTTGATGAACCTGAAACTCACCTCTATCCATCAGCTCAAAGGAAATTTTTTGAAATAATTAAAGAAGTATCTAAGTCTAATGTTCAGACATTGATTAGTACACATTCAACCGTTTTTATAGATAAATCAAAATTAAAAACTATTCGGAGTGTATCAATACGAGATAATGCCTATACAGAATATAATGAATGCGAATCTGTTGATGAAGTTTTTGAATCCTTAGAACTTAAAAATAGTGATTTCCTTTTTTATGATAAGTTCCTGGTAATTGAAGGTGATACCGAAGCTTATTTAATACCTGAACTTTATAAATTATATAAAGGAAATACTTTAGAAGAGGATAATATTCAATTGATAAATCTTACCGGAAAAAATAAATGGCTTGAAGGAAAGAAGGCATTAGAAAATGTTTTTAATGGATTTAAAAAATCACAAGAATACGTCATTTACTTATTTGACTCGGATATGCGTGATGAATTAGGAGAAGACGCAATAACTGATTGTTTTTTCTTTGCAGGTAAGCAAGATATTGAGGATTCAATATCTAATGATGTTTGGATAAATTTTGTAAAAGATGCCACTGAAGATGTAATTATATTTAATGAAACTGATATTCAAGAAATAAAAGATGAAATACCTGAAAATGAAGTGATTAGAAGCAATGATAAATTTTTTAAAAGGCTTGAGAAGCTTGTAAAACTAAAATTAGGCGAAGTTCATGGAGAGCCCATTACGTGGACTATTTTGAATTCAAAGGGAAATGATTCTGCTCAATCACTTTTAAAACATATTTATACTATCGAGCAAGTTAGCCCTTCAATTAAAAATGCATTTGATAAATTATCGACAAAAAAATTAATAGAAACTTCTATAGAAGTTGAAGCAAGTTAATACAGCTATGAAAATCCTCCACACCGCCGACTGGCACCTCGGCAAACGCCTTGAAAAGTTCTCCCGTCTGGAAGAGCAAAAGCAGGTTATGGAAGAGATTATCCAGATTGCGGATGCCCAACAGGCAGATGCCATATTAATTGCCGGAGACTTATTTGACGCATTTAATCCATCCACAGAAGCGGTGGAGCTTTTTTATAGAACTGTAAAGCGTCTTTCCAATAACGGGAAAAGAGTGGTGGTGGCTATTGCCGGTAATCACGATTCACCGGACAGGATTGAAGCTCCTGATCCCCTTGCAAGGGAATGCGGCATAATCTTTTCAGGTTATCCCTATTCACATGTTTCAACCTGCGAACTGGAATCTGGCGTTTGTGTAGTAAGAAGCGAGCCGGGCTTTATTGAACTTAAAATTCCGGGCTATGACTATCCACTTCGTTTACTCCTTACTCCTTATGCCAATGAATATCGCTTAAAAACCTTCCTCGGTGTATCCAATGAGGATGAAGAGTTAAGGCTGGTATTAGAGCGTTCCTGGAAGCATCTGGCAAATACATACTGCGATGAGCACGGAGTGAATATCCTGCTTACACATCTTTACCTGATGAAGAAAGGAGATGTGCCGCCGGAGGAACCGGAGGATGAAAAACCTATTCTGCATGTTGGTGGTGCACAGGCAATCTATTCAGAAAATATTCCATCCCAAATACAATACGTAGCCCTGGGTCATTTGCATCGTTACCAGGTTATTGATAAAAACCCTTGTCCGGTTATTTACAGCAGTAGCCCACTGAGTTATAGTTTTGGCGAAGCAGAACAGCAAAAGTATGTAGTACTGGTAGAAATTGAGCCGCGGCTACCGGCAAAATATGATAAGCTCGCACTTACTAAAGGCAGAACGCTTCAGCGAAAGCGCTTTGAAAGTGTGGATGCCGCCCTGGTATGGTTATATGACAACCCGGATTCCCTGGTTGAATTAACCCTGGTAACCGATCAATACTTGAATGCAGAAGATCGTAAACGATTGGTGAATGCCCATGATGGGATCATCACCATTATTCCGGAAGTAAAAAATCTGTACCTATCCCAAGAGCATGCACATACTATTGATCTGAACCAGAATATGGAAGAACTGTTTATGCAGTTCTTTCAGCACAAGCATGGGCAGCAACCCAACGCAGAATTATTAGAATTATTTAAAGAGGTAAGAGCGGAGGATAACGAAGAATGATACCAGTTTCATTAACTATAAAGGGGCTTTACTCCTACCAGGAAGCGCAAACCATTGATTTTGATAAGTTAATTGAGGGACAATTGTTCGGCATTTTTGGCTCTGTGGGTTCGGGTAAATCGTCCATCCTGGAAGCTATTTCTTTTGCTCTGTATGGGGAAACCGAACGCTTAAATTTAAGGGATAACCGGAGCTATAATATGATGAACCTGAAGTCGGACGAGTTACTAATCGACTTTACATTCCGAAATTACGATGAACAGGAGTATCGGTTTATGGTCAAAGGAAAGCGCAATGCAAAAGATTTTGATAATGTAGGTACGTTTGTTCGCTCTGCTTACAAAAAGGAGAATGGTAACTGGGTGCCTCAGGAAAGTGTTTCGGCAGAACATATCCTAGGATTAAGCTATACCAATTTCCGCAGGACCATCATTATCCCGCAAGGAAAGTTCCAGGAGTTTTTGCAACTAAAGGATAAAGAGCGTACAGACATGCTGAAGGATATCTTTCAACTGGATAAGTTCGAGTTCTTTTATCAGACCACTGCACTGGAGAAAAAGAATAACGAAGCTATACAGAACCTGAGCGGACAGCTTTCTCATTTTGTATTGACCACAAAAGAACTCATCTCTGGAAAAGAGATCCAGGTAAAAGAGTTATTAGAAAGCCTGGAAAAGCAAAGAACAGTTTTGCATGAAAAAGAAAAAGTCCTGAAAGAGCAGGAAGGGCTAAAAAAGCTTTTTGAAGATTTGGAAATCAGCCATAAGAACCTTAGCGATCTATTGTCTAATGAATCGCAATATGAGCAGTTTTCAAAAAAGATAAAAGATTATGAATACTGCCTTAGGCATTTTAAAGACATCCTAAGACAAAAAGATGAAATTGAAGCCTCTATTGAAGTCCGTAAAAATGGCATAGGTGACTTGGATGCTTTATACGATACCTGCTGCCGGGAATTGGTCTCGTTGGAAGAAAACAATTTAGTAGTAAAAACGGAATTTTTAAAGCAGGATGAATACAAAGAGATATGGAATGATTACCAGCACCTGCTGTCCCTGGTAAAATTAAAAACAGATACCGGGCAATTAAGCCTGAGGATCAATTCCGGTCAGGTTCATGTAGATAAAGCACTGGCTGATAAAAAAAATGCGGAAAATAAAATCCAGGCATTAAAAGAACAGATCAGAGAGCAGAAAACTGCTTTGCCGGATTTGGGAGTACTAGCCGCTATCCGTGCATGGTTTGCTCAGAAAGAAAATCTTAAACGGAACATTCAAGGTATCCGGCAGGAATTAAAAGAACTGGATGAACTTTCCCGGTCAGTTTCCAAAGGAATACAGGATCAGTTAAGCCATCCTGTTCTTGTAAGTGTAGAAAAAGGCATACCTCCGCACTATTACACAGAAGAGGTTCAGTTATTAAGAAAAGATACTAAAACCAAGCATCAGGAATTATTAGGCCAGGTTGCACACTATAATCTGCAGGTCAAGCTGGGAGAATTTAGCGCAAAGCTTAGTAACAGCGAGCCGTGTATGCTTTGCGGATCAACTCATCATCCGGATATATTAAAAGTTGATGACGTTGAAGAACATCGTCTGCTTGCAGAGCAGGAGATTGACCGGTATAAAGAAATGGATACGGCCTATGAAGACATCCTGCAAAAATTGTCCGGGTTTATAAGCCAGGAACAGCATCTTATACAACAGGAAGAATCCATTCAGCGAAGGCTGGATAGAGAGTTTTTAGCAGAAAAAGAACTTTTGGAAAACTTTACCTGGCAAGAGTTTACTACCGACGACAAAGAAAAAGCAGATGAACAATTCAACGGCACAGAGAAGGCTCAGCAAGCTATCAGGATACTGGAATCAAGTCTTGATGAACAAGAACAGGTTTTGAAAAAGGCTGATGATGACCATGAAAAATTTTCGAAGGCTATAGAAGAGTTGAAATCCGAATTGGTCGGGAAAAATTCTGAAGCATCCACCTTAGAAAAACAGCTTAAAAAGCTAGTTCCTGCAGATCATGCACATTTTTCTGAAGAAGATCTGAATATAAAAGCCTCTCAACTAAGCCAGAAAATTATCAGGGTAAAAGAAGAGTATGAACAACTGACGGAGAAGGTTGACCAGCATAAACAAGATAAAATATCACTTGAAGAGCGTAAAAAATCTAATCTGGAGGTTTTAGCTGCAGAAAAAGAGAAATATCTGAAAGTTGAAGAGGGCCTAAAGCAAGCACTTGAGAAGTCCTCATATAAAACTTATGACGAAGTCAGTTTAATCTTACAGGAAGAATTCGATATTGACCAACTGAAGGAACAGGTTACTCGTTATCAGCAACAGGTATTTGCTGCAAAACAATTAGCAGCTCAACTGGAGGCACAATGTGCCGGAAAGTCATTTGATCTGTCTGTTTATCAACAGTTACTTGAAAGTATTGTATCATACAGAGAATTGCTTGAACAGGTCAATGCTGAATACATTACAGAAAAGTCTGCATTAGAACAATATAAAAAGGATTATGAAAGTAAACGTTTACTGGAAACGCAACTTGAAAAACTGGAGTATCGGGCATCTAACTTAAATACTTTAAAACAACTGTTTAAAGGAAGCGGCTTTGTAAGTTATGTATCGTCAGTTTACCTGCATAACTTATGCCAGGCAGCTAATGAACGGTTTTATAAACTAACCCGTCAACAGCTTCGCCTTGAGGTAACGGATAAGAATGATTTTCTAGTCAGGGACTTTTTAAATAACGGAAAAGTGAGAAATGTAAAAACCTTATCAGGGGGGCAAACCTTCCAGGCCTCACTTTCGCTTGCACTTGCTTTGGCAGAGAGCGTACAGCAGCAAAATAAAGCGAAGCAGAATTTCTTTTTCCTGGACGAAGGTTTCGGTTCACTGGATAAGGAATCACTCCAGGTAGCTTTTGAAACAATGAAATCATTAAGAAAGGAAAACAGAATTGTTGGAATTATCTCACATGTGGAAGAATTACAGCAGGAAATAGATGTTTATTTGAATGTGGTTAATGATCCGTTTACGGGGAGTAAGGTAAAAGGGAGTTGGGAGTAAAATAATAATCGATAAAATGCTTATATTTGACTATCAACGGTTCCCGCGAACAGAAAGGTGAACAGAGTTGAATAGTTTTTGTATTTAATTGATAATAAGATATTTAGAATATAGGGTTAGCGTCCTGCCACCCCGACTTCACCCGCCATAGCTTTTAATTTATGGCGGGCTTTTTTTATAGGGTATTTTTCTGAAGAGCATTTCGAGCGGGCAAAGTCGGGCAACACGAGAATCTTAAGGCTTGATTTTGAATCCACCCCTCTTCAGTATCTGCGAAGCTAATCCTGTCACACAGACAATGACCAGTTCATCTGGATGCAAAAGTTTCTAAATACCATAATTTAGAGGTTTTCTGTTTTTAAGTAATCCTTCTCAATATATACTATTTTATGCATTCTATTTTTACTATAGACCACCAAAACATCTGCCTATGAAGCCGGGTTAGTAGCGGTGAAGTAAGAGATCGGGATCGATCGGGATCTGTGGATTTGATAAGACCCACCATCACCCTGTCCGGATAGTACCAAAAATGTGAAATATATCGCAAAAAGCTCCTGAATGACTTTTTCGCGGGCTAGCTTTGCTGTTGCAGTTCTGATCTAAGTGCAGTCAACAGTTAGAAAAAGATTAGATTCTCTTTTCTAACTTTTATAAAACTCTATCTCAGCTTTTTTCTTATTCCGCTCAACCATCGCTGATATATAAATGCTTACTTCATAGAGCAAAAATAGTGGCAGGCTTACTGTAAGCATAATTATAAGATCCGGTGTTGGTGTGACCACAGCAGCTATGATTAGTATGAGCACGGTCGAATACCTGCGTGACGACCTCATAAATTGCGGCGTCATAATTCCCAGCTTTGAAAGAATAAAGATGATCGTGGGTAATTCAAAGGTTATCGCCGAACCAATGGACAAGGTCGCAATAATGGAGAAATAAGAGTCAATCGTGATCTTATTGCTGATGATCTTACTTACTTCAAAATTTGCGAGAAAATTTATAGATAAGGGAGAAACGATATAATATCCGAAAAATAATCCGAGGATAAATAACAAAGAAGCCCAGAATACGAAGCCTGTCGCTGATTTGCGTTCATTTTTATGAAGTGCTGGCTTAACAAACCGCCATATCTCGAAGAGCAGGTACGGAACACCCAGAACGATTCCTATCATTAATGAAGAATTGAGCTGCAGTGTAAACTGCCCGCCTAATTCTGTATTTATTATTTCAAAATTAAGCTTAGTGACACAGAATTCAGCGCTAAGGCTAAATTTTTCAACCGCAGCACACATCATTCTATATGTCCAAAAGTCAACACGGCCGGGGGCCATTATAATCTCATCGAAAATGAAACTATAGTAAGAGAAGGCAACTACTGTAAAAATGACTATCGCTATGGAAGCACGAATTAAATGGCCACGTAATACATCCAGGTGATCAAAGAAAGACATCTCTGCTTCAATGGTTTTTCCTTTTTCTTTGATTGCATTTATCAGGTCTGTACTATCCTCCTTCATTAAACACGAAATGCATAAGATTATTGAAATTGAGCAGCAGAAGTTCCGGAGAATGTGATTTTCGCATCAGGCGCTAACTTATAGTCCAGGTCCCTGATTGTCGCTTTCGACATGAAAAGCTGGCTCCTGTTTCGGATATCAAAATGAGCATAATGGAATACATTACTTTCATCTATTGTAAGGAACGACGCGCTCTTTGAACTCTTTCCAACTATGGCAGAAATACTTTTAAACCGGTTATTCACCAGACGGATATGACTGCCATTGTTTTGAATGATAGCTAAACTATCCTGGTTAAAACCTTCAATCACAACTTTTTTTGCAACCTGAATTACTCGGTTCTTATAAACAAGATCGGCCGTGGCATTCGTATCGATTTTTTGTTTCCCATTTTCAAGGTACTTATTGTCTGTCACCAGTAACTCTATTATTGGACAGCTGATGATAAGCACAAACGGGGAGTCCTCGTAATTGTCGCCCTTAGTATCTACATCGATACATAATAGCCTGCCCTTCTGAGTAACTTTGACAATATCCGCCCGGTCTTCAAAAACACGGACTTTAAACGGACCCTGAACAAATTTAACATTGGCCATCGTGGAGGCGTTTACCTGAATAGAATCAAAATCCCTGAAATTCAGAGCGGTAAACTCATTATCCTGGTTTCTGAATTTACCCTTATTATACCGGACTTTTATACCAAAGTCGAAGGCAAGTATACATCCCAGAAAGACCAGCAGCGCCCCTATTAAAAGTATATTACTAATTTTCATCATCTGTGTTTTGTTCATTTAAATATCTTTCAGGTTGAAATTTCTCATAGATTTCATGAATTTCTTTCAGGTCAATGCCCAGTACGTACATATTTTTAAATACCAATGGCAGATCATTATCCAGGAATTTTTTCTTTCTAAGGGCTTTGATCTTTTTCACGGCGCCCTCATCCACAAAGACGCCCACACCACGTTTATTATAGATTATCTCTGCTTGTTGTAAAAACTCATAACTTCGCATCACCGTGTTCGGATTAACCTCCAGGGTAAAAGCCAGGTCCCTAACTGAAGGGATCTTAGTTTCAGGGAGCCATTTCTTTAATAAGATCTTGTCACTTACATAGTCGGCTATCTGAAGATAGATTGATTCATTACTTCTGAATTCCATGTTCTTATTTAGATCTCTTTCTCTTTTAACCGGAAATAGGTTGCCGTCCAGAGTATCCCCGCCATCACTACCGGCACGAACATTAAAAATAGTTTTTGCGTTTTTCTTATATCCAAACGGAAGGTTTCATTGTTTTCAACAACTACCACTCTGAAGAAGGGCAATGGAGCCGCTACATCCCGCTTCAGTATTAATTCCAGCACCTGTTCGTTAAAGAGTATGATCAGCATCAAAATACCCGAAAATACCAGCGCTGTTTTTACAAAATGAAGCTTTTCGAAGTAAATGGATCCCATAAATGTAATTGCATGGAACACCATATAAAATAAAAATATCCAGCTGGTTGCCTTAAGATCAGAGCCCAGATCGTATATTTCAAATACTTTACCCTGGAAATGTACAAGAGATGAGGCAATAAACATCACCAGGTAAAAAACTCCCACATATACTATCTGAAAGATTAAATAGGAATAGATCCAGTTCACCAGAAATTTTTCAAAATGAGAGCTGGGCAGCATTAGAGTAGCTGAGGCTTTCTTCTTGTTCCCTAAATCCGCAAATACGTTGCTTGTGAACATACTGCCTGATACCCAAAGAAATAAAAGAAATATATCCCGTTGGGCTCTTGAAGAAACTAAAGAGTTTTGGTTAATACTTAAAAACAGCACGCATGACAACATGACACCAAACAAAGCCAGAACAGCCATCGAATAGGCGCCAAAATGTTCAGAAGTATGCTTGTTAAACAAAAGCCTGAAGCGTTTAAAATCAAAATGATTATTCATGAAATTTATTTTAGAATTTCCAAAAGGCGTTTAGTATCACTTGTGATAGCATTGAATAATAACTCCAGATCGATCTTACCAGAGGTATTCCCGGAATTAACAAGAATGGCATTTTGCCCCCTCAAACTTTCCTCCTGGTATAAAACATCAAGCCCATCCTCCCCCTGTATCAGCGCGAATGATATCTTTTCGCTGATCTCTTCGGCTTTTGCACTCAATGCGATCTCCCTTTTGTGAATTACAATGACGGCATCGATCAGGTTTTCCAGATCACGTACCTGGTGAGTTGAAATGATTATAATCCGTTCTTCAGTTAAGGATGAAGCCATGATCTTACGAAACTGTACTTTTGACGGAATATCCAGCCCATTTGTAGGTTCGTCCATGACGAGCAGGACGGTATTGGTGGCTAGAGCAAATGCGATCATCGCCTTTTTCTGCTGGCCATATGATAGCTTGTCCATCCTTAGGTCTTTCTCAACATCAAATATCTTCAGGTTGTGATAGTATTCTTCCTCGTTAAACTTTGGATAAAAACCAGCGGTCTTCTGAAAAAACTGAGAAGCCGTTATGGGAGGAACATCAAATTCTTCTGCCAGAAAAAATATATTCTGAAGGACCTCTGGTAATCGTTCTGATGTGCTTATTCCGCTCAAAGTGGAAGATCCCCTTTTGGGAAATGCGAGTCCTACCATGTTTTTCAGCAGGGTGGTTTTACCGGCACCATTTTTTCCAAGCAATCCATAGATATGGCCGTTCTCCAAAGAGAGATTCAAGTTCTCGAACAACATTTTTTTGTTGTATCCAAAATCGACATGAGTAAGTTTCAACATGTGCAAGTGTATTAGTACATTAGTACACTGCAAATATATCTTTTACTTTATCATTTGCAAATAGTTTGGATGGTATTTTGGGTAAGAAATATTCTCCAATCAGGATTTGCATAACAAATCCTGCCCTGATGGATTTAATATTTAAAATTTGGAGCAAGGGATTACAAATCCCGATGATCGGAGATTTCAGGATCTCTATTGTTTTTTTTATTATTTCACATACAAACCTGAACCTATGATATAGGTCTGTCCATTAAATTGCGCCTTACGGACATATGTTTTCTTAAGTGCGAGGGTATTATTCCCGGGCTGGTACCAGTAATAATCGATCCATCCGCTTCCTTTTTCGAGTGCAATACGGATATAATCCTGCACTATAAATTTCCCCTTCAAATCTTTCAGATCCATAAGTCTTTTACCTTCCAGGCTGGGCTGTGCCGGATTAAGCAATTCGGTGCCATCGGGGCTGTCAACAAACACATAGGTATCCATAAATACAAATGGCCCTGTCTTGTCCCTCAACTGGCTAAATGCGCCCATACCCTTCTCTTCCACTAATAAGGCCGCACGATTCACCACATCCTCGATAAATGCTTTATCCATATCCATATGATAGATCCCGCAGCCAACAAGATACTGCTTACCGGATGGAAAGGTCACACGCTTTAAAAAACTGGACTTCCAGGTTGGGAAAATGTCGCCGGGCTCCGGGTACATATAGTGAACCCATCCTTCGCCTTTCGGACTGGCGGCAACATCCAGGAACTGTTTGCCCCAGGGCCTGCCAAGCACATCTTTCATTCCGCTAACATTCAGCCCCTCCCCGGCCGGGTTTGCGGCATGGAAGGTCCTGATGCCATCCAGGGTCCATACAAAGAAGTAGCTATCATCATGGAACCATTTTGTCCCTTTCTTTCGAAACTCAGGGAAGGCATTTTCTCCCTTCATTTCAAAAACTGCTGCTGCATCTCTGACCAGAATTGTCAGTTCTGCAGCGGACATTCTTTTCACACCGGAAATTTCTTTCGCTGCATCGGCCAGGTAAACCCCGCAGGTAACAAGTACCCATTTCTTACCTATTTTTGCTTTGCTGACATAAGTGGACTTTAGAGTGGAAACACTCTCCCCGGGTTTAGGCCACATGTAATCGACCCAGCCGGCACCTCTTGTTTTTACCACCTGAAGCATTTCCCGAACCAGAAACTTGCCTTCTGTGTCCTTCATGTCCAGAACATTTCTACCCTCAAGGCTTGGAAAAGCCGGATTGACAAGTTCAAGGCCATTTGGATCAAGCACAAAAATATAAGCATCCTTTGCGATAAAGAGACCAGTCGGATCATGAAAAGCCTTAAAAGCGGCCTCAGCATTCTTTTCAATCTGTCCGACGGCATTTTTAACCATATCAATAACGAAGGTTCTCTCCATGCGGTCATTATAGACACCACTTCCTACAATATACCCTTTACCTGCCGGCGACTTAACAAACTGTACATAGCTGCTCTTCCAGCGTGGAAGAAGTCCGCCGGGAACAGTCCATTCATAATGATACCAGCCATACGGCTTTTCTGAATTAGCGCTTGCCGCTTCAAGCAGTCCGGGAATGATAGGTTTTCCGTTAACATCTTTTAAATTTATCTGGTTCCTGCCTTGCAGGTCAGGATCTGGGTGGACCAGCATATTTCCTTCGGGATCCAGGACAAAAATATATGTTTCCTCATGCCTCCATGGGCTGCCGGTCTGATTAAAATCATTAAAAGCCGTTTCCCCCTCCATCCTGATCAGGTCTGCTGCCTTCCTAACAAAAGCAACAAGATCAGCCGTTTCTGCTTCATACAGTTTTTGGGAATTAGAGGTCTTATTTTTTTGTGGAACCTGCGCCTCTGTCACAGCAATTAATAAAAATGCTGTGATAATTAGAAAAAAGACCTTTTTCATAATGAAAAGATTTTCTTATCTTAATTTTTGAACTTTGAGGAATCCTGCAGAGCTTGCCCCGGCACAAAATTCGCTCATTGATCAATGAATTCGTATTCATTAAGATTAATATGAATAAAGGTATCCTGCTATTTCAATTTAAATAATGATCGGGATCATGTTTATAAATGACTTTAGTTCACCAGGTTAATGCACCGGAGGCCAAATTCATATCCTATTCACAAGGCTGTTCATTTACGGTCATGCCCCCAGCCCCCTAAAAATGCCGGTTAAACTCCAAACGAAAATCTGTAAACTACTGCTGTTCCATCAGGAGCTATAGCCAGAATCTGCACCCGGCTATTACTGGCTTTCAATAATTCCTTTTCAATATCCTCCGGAGAGTTAACCTCAGCTCCATTAATATAGGCTATGATCGTCCCCTCAGGAATTCCGAGCTGATAAAAAAAGCCCCCGATACTTACTTCAATAACCAATACACCAGATTTCAGGTTATAGCGCTCTTTCAATGCTGAACTGAGCGGCGAGAACCTGGCTCCGAGTTTATTATAGATCTCTTTTATGGAGGCAGAATTTTCTGCCAGGTTAGAAGCTTCCTCCTCTTTTAGTGTAACAGATACCTTATACGTTTTGTTGTTCCGCAGGTAGGTCAGGTCAATTTTATCACCGGGGCGGTGCCTGGCAATCCGCTCTGAAAACTCGGCTGAGGTACTTAACTGTATTCCATCGATCTGTTGAATAATATCACCTTCCTTCAAACCTGATTCTGCTGCGGCACTTTTACTTTGAATACCGGTTATAAATACGCCCCTGACTTCACCGGGATTTATCCCTTGCTGCCGGAGGTATTGCTCCTCTACCGTGGGAGAAGGGAATGAGACCCCAAGAATGCCCCGTTTCACTTTACCGAAATCCTTCAGATCATCCAGGATCTTTTTTACCAGCGCTATCGGAATGGCAAAAGCATAACCGGAATAACTTCCTGTTTTAGAAGCAATTGCAGTATTTATTCCGATAAGCAATCCTTCGGTATTTACCAAAGCGCCGCCACTGTTCCCCGGGTTAATAGCAGCATCAGTTTGAATAAATGATTCAATTGCCGGATTATTCGATGAAGAGGCTCCATCTTCCTGCGTATTGATAATTCCAATATTTCTTCCTTTGGCGCTCACAATACCAGCCGTAACCGTGGTATTAAGTGAATACGGATAGCCTATGGCCAGAACCCATTCCCCAATCTCAATTTCATCAGAGTTTCCCGGTTTTGCATATGGAAAGCCCGTTCCATTGATCTTTAACAGGGCAAGGTCTGTATTGGGATCGCGGCCAACAAGGCTTGCTGCAAAACTCCTCCTGTCGGCCAGAACAACCTCTATCGTACCGGCATGTTCAACCACATGATTATTGGTGACAATATAACCATCCGGAGCAACAATCACTCCTGAACCTGAGCCGCTTGTTGCTGAGCCAAAGCCGCTCACAGAACTATAAGTTGTACGAATATGCACAACTGCCGGACTTGCAATACGTGCTGCATATACAAAATTGGACTGAACTTTATTATTTCCCTGGCTGGCAGTACTCTGAAATATTGAAGTAGTGTTTAAGGGCAAGTGCTCATAATTTTGCCTGATAAAAAAATAAACACCTGCAAAAATTACAATTGCGATAAGAACCAAAATGAGCAGAGCACCTCTTTTTTGCATAAATCAAGGATGAGAAGATAAGCAGACAGGGTGAAAGACTTTGAAAAATAAATTGTAATGAAATGAATAAAACTCGCCCCTACACGAAAAAGGCAGGGCTTAGAAAAAAAATTACATATCCCGAAAGGTCGTCCCGGCAGCAAGGGCAATAAATCCAACCATTAATAAAGGGTAATTGTATTCTGTTAATACAGGAACATCAGCATAATGACCAATAATGCCTAAAATACCACAGAATAACCCAATGATCCAGGTTATTTGTTTGGGAGCTGAAGGTGCTTTCATACGATTTATTTTAATTGGCTGTAAGAAAAATTGTTGTCTTAAGTAAATATATCATTTTTAATTAAAATTGATTCCATTAATAATTCGCTTTGCTGATCCCCCTGATGTGCCCTGCTGATTGGATTTACATACTCCTTTCTGAACAATAAACCGATCCGCCGGTATAATGCTAATTGATCAGGATTTCATCAAAAAGAATAAACGCCGGTTTTCCTTTTCCGGGATGCCATGAGGGCATTTTTTTTAGTGGTTTTGCAATAATTTTCAAACAGGAGATCGTGGTGGATTTAAATTTCACCTCGTATTTGTTTATAAGCTGTGGATCCTTTTGAGCCGGCATTTTGGGGTTAAGAGTATTCAATAATCTCAAATTGCTCCTGTCTGATCCCCCATAGACCTCAATACGGCTCGGGGGAAAAACTGAAGAATTCCCATTCACTATCGCATTTAATGCGGCTGAACTGATCAGAACAGGTTTTTTAAATTGAAGTATGACAACCATATCCTTAGCTTCAAAACCCTGCCATTTGCTGTTATTCATATCCGGATCTGCTAATTGCCCGTCAATCAGGGTCTTAGGACCGGTACCTTTAAAATTCTCATTCGGAATACTTAATAAACTAATGCTGTCGGGCTTGAATACAGATCTGTAAAAAGTAAAACTGTTTACATCGCTGCTCTTCCATCCTGCTTTATAGGCTTTAGCTCTGACAATGGCATTGTCCCTGATCATTACCTCTTTATTGAAAACCGGAGATATTAAACTATCAGGCTCTTTTCCATCGAGTGTATAACGTATAATAACGTCCTTTCTCGGGTGAAAAAGATCCAAACTTGTCTGGCTGCTGAATACTCTTGAACTGTTTTTCAATAATGGTTTGGACAGCTGGATCAGTGTTGTTCCATCATCTTTAAAACCCGTAATGATATTGACAGAACTATTTATTTTCCTTAATTGCCGGATATCCATCTCAGAGAGTGAAGTGTTCCATACCGATAATTCATGGAGACTTTTATTGGAAACAAGCGGGAGGAGCTGCTGAACATTAATCCGGGTTCCTGAGAGTGATAAAATTTTCAGTTTTTTTAAGCCGCTTAATTCTTTCAGGCCGGCGCCGCTGATATCGGTAAAATTCAGATCCAGTTTTTGCAGTTCCTTCAGTTTCGAAATAAATTTCAGATCCTCATCCTTTACAGGCATTCTGCTTAATCTGAGGGATACGATCTGCTCCTTAATAGCTGACAATTCTTCCAGAGATTTAGAATTATAGGCGCTTTTGCTGAAAAAACTTACAGACAAAGCAGGTGATTCCCTTGATATCGGGCTGACCATCCGATAAAAAGTATTCAGATCCTTAATCGTTTCTTCATCAGCAGCAACAAAATCAAATTCTTCCCGAAGCTCAGCGGCTGGTTTGAGACGCGTAGCTGCCAGTATCCGCAAGGAATCACCGGCCGGCAAATCGGTCACTTTCTTTTTAAAATCAGGATGATCTTTGATCCATAAAAACAGAATAGAAACTTCTTCAGGTGTGAGCTGAGGTTTTCCGGAAGGTGGCATATGCTTTTTATTGCTTAAAGGCATATGTAAGCGTTCTAATAAAAGACTTATTTGAGGTTCTCCGGGAACATAAAGCTTGCCCGTCTTACCGCCCTTCTTAATGGAAACAGAATCTGTCAGCTTTAATTTTCCCTTTAATTTCTCATTGTTGTGGCAGCTTAGGCATTTCTCCTGAAAAATAGGCTGAATGACATGATCATAGACCAGTGCCTGATCAATTGGAACGAGCGGACTTTTTGTGACAGGCTCCAGAACGAAATTTTCACCATGAGTAAGTACCGCTCCAAAATGCCCTGCAAGTACAATGGAAAGGGATAGAATAATGGCACCTGCTTTGGCAATGCTATCTTTATACCAATGTGAACTTCTGAAAATATAGATCAGCGAGGACAGAAATACTATGCTGACCCCTGACCATTTATGCCAGCTCAATACATCACCCTCATAACCATCTTCCCGGGAAAGGAATAAGCCCATGATCACTGTTATCGCTGCCAGTACGATGCCCGCGAACATGATCCTGCTTGTGATACTCCTGTAAAACTCCCTGCTGTTCTCCCCGATCTTAACCTGCAGGAATTCCATTAAAAAAGATACCAGAAGTAATACAATAGGAAAATGCAGTAACATAGGATGCATTCTTCCGAAAGGCTGCAGTCCTGCCGGGATGATCAGCTCCTTTTCAAAAATCAATAAAAAGACAATCAGGGCATTAAGGAAAAACAGAATATTACCCGAATATGCTTTCAGACTGATGTTCATAAAAAAAACGATACAAATAGCGAATTAGACACGCTTAAATTTATAAGGATATACTTTTCCGGAGGCCCATTGTGCTACGTATAGATTTTCATCGTCATCCACACAAACATCATGCGGATGCACAAATATTTTCTCAGCCTGAGTCATGGTCTGTAACTGCCTGTCCTTATTATAGATTGGTTCTGTGCCCCCGATATTTGAAACAACTTTATTCGCCTTATTCAGAATTGTTACAAAACCGGATCCGGCATTAGCCAAACTTGGGGAACGTAATACAGCAGCATATAAATAGTCATTTTTGATGACCGGACGGCAGACACAAGCCCCTGGTAACTGGATGATTTCCTGGAGTTTGCCGTCCATGGAGAAGCGTTTGAAACAATTACGGGTCCGGTCTGTAACCAACAGGCCCGGATGAGCATTACGCCGGTCAATAACTATTCCATGGGCATTATCAAGATATTCATCCCCGACTCCCTTTCCGCCAAAATAACCTTTCAATTTACCGGCAGCATCATAATGCAATATGTATTGGGCACCGTATCCATCGGCAATAAAGAAATCACCATTGGTATCAACAGCAACTTCGGTAGGAACAAACTCTTTTGCGTTCTTGTAAATACCAGCTTCCATGGGCACATCGATGGTCATCAGTATTTTACCGCTCATGGTCGTTTTATATACCTGGTGTTTTTCGGTATCGGTGATATAAAGAAACTGGGTTCCATTTTCATCAGCCAGCGTGAGCCCGTGCCCGCCGGGGAATTCATTACCCCAGGCTTCAAGCAGCTTACCTGATTTATTATAGATCAAGATGTTATTTTTGGTTTCATTCGTAAGCAGAATGATCCGTCCTTTTTGATCCTGAACCATTTCATGGCAATCTTTCACGGGGTATTTTGATGAATCCAGTTGCCCCCATTTCGTGTCAAGCGTATAACGCATACCATTATGGCCAAAAACCGGTCCTTTATCCTTTGCGAATAAATCCTTTGTAATTAAAAGACTGGCCGTAGCCCCCGCTGTATTCTGAATGAATTTCCTTCTATTCATTAATCTATCTTTAAATTGAATTCCTTATGCTAATATATCATTGATCACCTTCCCTGAAACGTCGGTAAGCCGGTATCTTCTGCCCAGGTGTTTAAAAATCAGTTTCTCATGATCCAGTCCCAGCTGATTCAGGATAGTTGCCTGAAAATCATGCACATGAACAGGATTTTTAACAATATTGTAACCCAAATCATCGGTTTCACCATAGGAAATACCAGGTTTCACTCCCCCGCCGGCCATCCAGATAGTAAAACATCTCGGATGATGATCACGGCCATAATTTTCTTCGGTCCATTTTCCCTGACTGTAATTCGTACGTCCAAATTCCCCACCCCAGATCACTAAAGTTTCATCCAGCAATCCCCTTTGCTTCAGATCGGTAATTAAAGCCGCAGATGGCTGGTCCACTTCCTTTGTCTGGGAAGAAATATCTGATGGAAGATTACCATGATGGTCCCATCCCTGGTGGTATAACTGTACAAACCGAACACCATTTTCTGACAGCTTGCGTGCCAGCAGACAGTTGGCAGCAAATGTTCCGGGTATCATCGAATCTGTTCCGTAAAGTTTGATTATATCATCCGGTTCTTTGGATAGATCCATGATCTCAGGAACAGCAGTCTGCATGCGATAGGCCATTTCATACTGCTGAATTTTTGTACTGATCTCCGGATCACCAAATTCCTCATACGAAAGCTGGTTTATCGTTGCAATCTGGTCAAGAAATTTCCTTCGCTCGAATTTATTCATCCCATCGGGATCTTTCAGATAAAGTACAGGATCATCCCCGCTGCTGAATTGAACGCCCTGATGAACCGAGTCGAGGAATCCGCTTGACCATAATTTGGAATATACTCCCTGACTATTACCCTTCCTTCCACGGGAAAGTAAAACTGTGAAAGAAGGTAAATTTTTATTCTCGCTTCCAAGTCCGTAACTCAACCATGAACCCATACTTGGGCGATTGCCCTGCTGCGCACCGGTCTGAAAGAATGTCAAAGCCGGATCATGGTTAATGGCTTCTGTAAACATAGAACGGATGATACAGATGTCATCTACTACTTTAGCCGTATGCGGCATAAGATCACTGATCCAGCTGCGTGATTCGCCATATTGTTTAAAATTAGCGAATGACCCAACCATTGGGAATGAGGTCTGATTAGCGGTCATTCCGGTAAGACGCTGACCGCCTCTAACTGAAGAGGGAAGTTCCTGCCCCATCATATCCCTTAATTTGGGTTTATAATCAAACAGTTCCAGCTGTGAGGGAGCTCCGTTTTGAAACAAATAGATCACCCGCTTCGCCTTTGGAGCAAAATGCGGAAGCCCGGGTGCAAATTCTGAATCAACAGAATCACTGTTAAAAAGATTCGGAACAAGCAAAGAGCCCAATGCGGCACTTCCGAGTCCTAAACTGAGTCTCGACAGGAAACGACGCCTGTTAAAGTTTAATCCATGTTCCAGAAAATCTTTTTGCATGATTAAGTTTTTGTTATGGTTTCTTCGAGATTGTATATTGCTGATATGACCTGCATCCATGCAGCCACAGAGGTTTTATTTAGCTTTTCAGGTAAGGGATATTCACCAATGGCAAGCAGGCTTTCAGCACGACTTTGCTGCTTCTTAAAGGTATTGAGCTGATCGGTATAATAGGAAGTTAATATATTAATTTCCTTTTCGCTCGGCCTTCTGCAAACAATTAAGCGGAATGCCCTGACCACTTTTTCTTTTGCCTGTAAAGGTTCCCTGTCGAGTTTAGTAGCTAATACCCGCGATGCTTCAAGAACGGTCGGATCATTCATCATGATCAAAGCCTGAAGTGGTGTATTCGTCTTTAATCGCTTTACTTCACACTGATCCCTGTTGCTTGCATCAAATATTCCCATAACAGGTGGCGGAACAGTCCGCTTAATAAAGGTATATATACCCCTTCGATAAAGATCAGAACCATGATCCTGCTTATAGTTTTTCAAAATTCCCCTGCCGGAAGTCGCGTTTTCCCAAAGGCCTTCAGGCTGATAAGGTTTCACACTGGGACCACCAATCGTTTTAACCAGGAGACCGCTGCTGGAAAGTACCAGATCCCGGATCAGTTCGGCTTTGATCCGGTACCGGGGCGCTCTGGCAAGAAAAATATTTTCAGGATCTGCTTTTAATTTATCGGGCGATATCACCGCTGATTGCCTGTAAGTTGCCGACATGACCATCTGTTTAAGCAACCGCTTCATATCCCATCCATTTTGCATAAAATCTGCTGCAAGCCAGTCCAGTAATTCGGGGTGCGAAGGCAATTCACCCTGCATACCGTAATCACCGGAAGTTTTTACAATTCCCCGGCCAAAGATCTCTTGCCAGAGCTGATTCACGAAGACTCTGGAAGTGAGTGGATTACGCTTGTCAAACAGCCATTTAGCTAATCCCAGCCTATTTTTTGGATAGTTACTGTCAAATGCCAGGATCGATTTCGGTGTACCTGGTTCTACCTCCGATCCGGGTGCATCATAAGCTCCGCGTTTTAGCAGAAAGGTTTTTCTTAAGGTATCCCGTTCACCCATAACGGATACAATTAATTTACTGGTGTCCTGTTTGTTGATGAATTTCAGGATCTTTTTAACCTCATCATTACTGATCTTCATCAGCGGAGTTTTAGCATAAGTCTCAGGGCCGCCAACATCCGATTCTAATCCAACTTCCCTCACATTATTAAAAAAGGCATAAAGCTGATAATAATCTTTCTGTGTGAATGGGTCATATTTGTGGTCGTGGCATTGCGCACACTCCATGGTAACCCCTATAAGAGCTTTGGAAAAAGTATTTGTACGATCGATCACATATTGAACCCGATACTCCTCATCGACAACTCCACCCTCCTCGGTGATCTTGTGATTTCGATTGAAGCCTGTAGCTAGAATCTGTTCTTTTGTAGCCCCGGGCATCAGGTCTCCGGCGAGTTGCAGTGTAATGAACTTATCGTATGGAATATTTTTATTGAATGAATAAATCACCCAATCCCTCCATGGCCATTGTGAACGGTAACTATCATCCTGATAACCGTGAGAATCGGCATACCGGGCAACATCCAGCCAATATAAAGCCATCTTTTCACCATATGCCTCACTTTTAAGCAGTTGATCAACCGCTTTTTCATAGGCTGAAGGACTATGATCAGCCAGAAAAGCATTCATTAATCCAAGTCCCGGTGGCAGGCCCGTCAGATCAAGGCTTAAACGCTTTAACAAGTACTCTTTCTCAGCTTCTGGGTTGGGAGTTAAACCTTTTTGCTCAATCTTTTCCAGGATGAAATGATCGATTTCATTTTTTACCCAGGCATCTTCGACCTCCGGAAGCGGTACTTTCTTAGGTCTGGTAAATGACCAATGAGTTTCATATTTCGCTCCCTGTTCAATCCATTTCTCTATAATATTAATTTCATGGCTTGATAATTTCAGATTAGATGAAGGTGGGGGCATCATCATCGAGGTATCTTTTGAGGATATCCTCAGAAACACTTCTGAAAATTGCGGTTTACCCGGAACTAAAGCGTGGGCACCAGGATTCTCCTTTAATGCCTTAAAAGCACTTTCCTCATTATCCAGCCTCAGACCGGCTTCACGCTTGTTTGCATCGGGACCATGACAGGCAAAGCATTTATCTGAAAGTATTGGTCTGATGTCAAAATTATAACTGATTTTTTCCGGAATGTGTTCTTCGGCTTTATCCGCGCCGGTATCGTAGTTACAGGATTGAATTCCATATAGAATTATCGTCAGGAGAAGGAGAGAAACAAAAAATCTTTTATTCATATCGTATTGATTCCTTCATTGCTAAAATTCTTTTCGCAATTCTAATATAAGAATACCTTTGATTTTTTCAATCAAATTGTATATCAATGGAAGTTAATATTTTGAATAATACTCTTGTGCTCAGGATTTAAGCCTTTATCTTTACTGCAAAATCATGAAGGGTTATTGTAAAAAATCATTTTCCAAACCTTTTAATGACTTCCTTTTCAAGCCATTCCCTGTGAACAGGATGTGCGATGCCTATCAGTGCCATTGCCCGCTGCCTTAGATTTTTTCCGAACAAATAGGCAACCCCGTATTCGCTTACCACATAATGTACATGTGCCCGGGTAGTGACCACCCCTGCCCCTTCCTTAAGAAAAGGTACGATCTTGGATGTACCGTCCTTTGTTGTAGATGATAAGGCGATAATTGGCTTACCCCCGTCAGATAAGGCCGCCCCTCTCATAAAGTCAATTTGACCTCCAACTCCGGAGTACTGATAGGTACCAATTGAATCGGCGCAGACCTGCCCGGTAAGATCTATTTCAATCGCTGAATTGATTGCGACGGCTTTGGGATTTGAGCGGATAACTTTGGTATCATTCACATAATCAATCTCCAGAAATACTACCTGGGGATTATCATCAATAAAATCATACAACTTTCGGGTACCGATGGCAAAGCCGGTAACTATCTTTCCCCGGTGCTTTTTCTTGTATTTATTGGTAATAACCCCTCGCTCTACCAGCGGAATTACTCCATCAGAGAACATTTCAGTATGTATTCCAAGATCTTTATGATTCGCCAGGCATGAAAGAACTGCATCAGGGATCGCACCAATACCCATTTGCAAAGCGGAGCGGTCTTCAATCAGTTCTGCACAGTATTTACCGATGGTCATGGTGGTTTCGTCCACTCTGCTGCCATAAGCCACTTCAGGAAGCGCCTCATCAATCTCTACCATGGTATGTATTTCACTCACATGAATAATGCCGTCACCATGGGTTCTCGGCATCTGTTTATTGACCTGAGCAATAATGTGTTTAGCATTTTTAACTGCCGAACGGGCGATATCGACTGAGGTACCTAAAGAGCAAAAACCGTGTTTATCAGGAACTGAAACATGGATCAAAGCGACATCAAGCGGCAGGATACCCTTATCAAAGAGCTGTGGAATCTCACTCAGGAAAACGGGAATATAGTCACCATGATCACTATTCACTATCCCCCGTACATTTTGAGAAACAAAAAGTGAGTTCATGAAAAAGCTATTCCCAAAGTCCGGGAAATTAAAAATATCATCCCCCAGGGTGCTGACACTAACTAATTCAATATTTTTTAATTCAGCACTTCTTTTAAAAAGTGCTTTCAGGAGCTGAACTGGTGTTGAAGCGCTGCCGTGAACAAAAATCCGCTGCCCGCTTCTAATGGATTTTACGGCATCTTCTGCAGAATAAAATTCTATTTCCATCTATCTGATTACAAGTATTTCTGCGGAAGGTAATCAATCCTCAAAAAGTTTAGTTAATCTGTCTAAAACATTTTGCTCCTGATCCTCTCTTTCATGATAGACCGAGGCAATGGAGGCAGAGGTTCGTAAAATATTACCGATGATAGCCGGAGAGAACCTGGCCTTATTTTCCTGGTAAAAATCTTTGAATACATCGAATCCATTTTCCTGTTCTCCTTCTGCTTCCAGAAAATCAAACGCAAAATAGACCAGGTCAGCCTGATCGGATCCATGCCTGTCGATTGAACTTTCCAAAGGCTCCCAATTGGTTTTAATAAACTGGATCAGGACTTCCTTCTCAACAGGCTGCACTTTTCCATCGGCTTTGGCAATATGGTAGAACAATTTGCCCAAAACCGGATATAATTCCCTGTAAAACATAATCTGTGAATTTAAATGTGTTTAATTATTCAAACTGTTCCCTGTTTGTCTGAAAAATATATTTTTTCCCAAAGCCAGGCACAATACATTTGAAGCAATTTAATATTAAACCATGGACATAAAAATAACCCTTATCACGTATAAAAATGATACATATCAACAGCTAAAAATTCCATTTTAATCTCAGAATTCCCTGATGATTAACTCCCTGAAAATCAGTATCCAGTTCAGCAAAAAACGACTGCCAAACCAAATTCAGATCAAGATTGGTTGCCAGACTATATTGAAATGAAGGATATAGAATAAGCATATTCGCGCCCGGGGAATACAATAAACTCATATTTGCTGAAAAGAGTGGATTGATCTCTTTCGCTGTACTTATTATGGCATTCCATTTCGTTGGCATCAGATTTTCAGGTGAAAGATTCAGATTAACCGTATTCCAGTCCTTTACGGGTTTTGATAAACCATTGCTGTTCACTAAAGTTCCTAAGTTAATATACCATCCATTTTCGAACATATAATCACTTTCAAGCAGTATATTCAAATGTCCTTTTGAATCAGGATTAGCCGCAAAATACTGCATCTCACCCTTAAAACCAGCATCTCCGATGTAACCGGCCCAGCCTGTTCCAAGGGTAAGGTGGTTTTTAAACATTCCGCCGATCAGCTGTATATCATAATTTCCTTTGTTTACTGAATATTTGAATGCGGCTATATTTCCGGGACTTCTGCCTGTGTTTGCATAAGCAATTTCAATTGTTGAGGAACTATTGATTATATAAGTGGCCCTTGCCCCATCAATTCCGGCTCTTTCCTCATAATCGAAATCGAGAAAATTATAGGCATTAAAAATATCATTCGGATTCCAGGTGGTAGTAATCCCCCAGTTGATTCGCTGTCTTCCGACACGCACATTCAGTTTTTTATTCTGATATTCCATATTGAGACGCTCAAAATTACTGTGCAATACCATAGAATTACTTAATTCCCAGGCTTTCTGAATATTGATCAATTCATTCTCATTTCTTAAACTATGCGTGAATCCCGGTATTCGCCTTACATCATCACCTGCAAAAAGCCGGATTCTAAGCTCAGCAGTGGCAGTCAGGTTATCAGAAAGTAACCACTTGAAATTTAATCGGTTATGAACCATATTAGTTGCATCCCAATCCGAAAAATTCTTGTCAGTTCGCATTGTCTGAAGATCCTTAATATATCCGCTGAACAGAAATTTCGAATCAGGAGCGATGGCTGAAGCCAAACTGTCCTGTCCGAAAACCGGTGACGATAAAAGGATGAGCCCGATTAACTGATAAAATTTTTTCATTTGTCTGTAGCTTGTTCTTTTACACCAATGAGAATGAATCAGCTTATATTCATGTCGTTTTGGTAGCAGAAAGCCTGCCTGCGGCGGCAAACTCATGCAGGTTTCATTTCAACTAGTTTAGAGACTGTTATTCCTGTCTATTTTTCAGATTTCGTATCATCCTTATGGCTTGTTGATACCGCTGCAGTATCCTCCACAATTCTGCCGTCAACCAGTGTTATAACCCTCCTTGCCCTGTCAATGACCCGCTGATCATGCGTAGAAAACAGGAAGGTAATATGCTCATCCTTATTGAGCTTAGCCATTATATCCAATAGATTTGAAGCTGATTTAGTATCAAGATTTGCTGTTGGTTCATCAGCCAGAATAAACTGAGGCTTGGAAGCTAATGCCCTGGCCACTGCAACTCTTTGCTGCTGTCCTCCTGATAGTTTTGAGGGCTGCTCATTCAGTTTTTCCTCCATTTCTATCTGCCTGAAGAGTTGTTTTACCCTTGCTTCCCGCTCTTCTTTTTTAATTTTTTGTAGCTGCATGATAAACTCAACATTTTCTTTTGCTGTTAATACAGGAATTAAATTAAATGACTGGAAAACAAAACCAATATTTCTAAGCCTGAAGTCAATCAGTTGATTTGCAGATAATTGAGTGATGTCTTGTCCGTTGATATAAATATTCCCTTCATCAGGTTTATCCAGACCTCCGATCATATTCAGCAAAGTGGTTTTACCTGAACCTGAAGGACCAACAAGAGCAGTAAACTCCCCTCTTTTTAAATGAAGGTGAACATTATTGACCGCATAAACAGGAATTGTATCCTTATTATAAACCTTACTGATATTATGGGCATCTATGACCGTATCCATATCTGATTTTTTAAATTCAAAATAATACCATTATCTTCTCAGTGCTTCAACCGGCTGTAAACGCAGAGCCTTCAAAGCCGGAAACAAACAGGACAGCAATGCTGTAAAAAATACGATTAAAAACACATTCAGGATCTTATCGGCCGGAAAGTCCGGGTAGATCATGGAACTGAATCCAAAACTGTTCATCATTTCATTACCCATCCCGGATAGATCCAGCCCTTTCTTTTGAAAGTAAGAAATAATGACCCAGGCAGAAAAAATACCGATCGGTGTACCTGCAAAGGTCAGAATAAAGGTTTCAAGTAAAACCAGATAAAAGATCTTATGCCTGTTTGTCCCTAAAGCCAGCATCATTCCAATCTCCCTGGTTCGTTCCAGGATGGCCATCAGCATGGTGTTGATGATACCAAATGCAAGTGCCAGCATGATAATGACCATGATGATGTAGGAATACTGATCTGTCGTTTTGACCAGAAGGTTCGTTTCCGGAGAAACTTCCCGCCATGTTTCCATTTTAAGACCTGAAAACTGTTTTCTCAGCCGTCCCTGAAACGCTTCCAGATTTTCATCCTGTTTCAGGATCAAAACAATTTCATGAAATGATCCTCCGATATTGAGCATACTGTTCATAGCCTTCATGGTGATATAAACATTCAGTTCATCCAGCGGGGTATTATCACTCTGGTAAATAGCGCATATACGAAAGGCCCCCGAAACTATTTCGTCGCTGGAATCTGTAAAGGTCAGCACCAGCTTGGATCCTGATTTTAATTTAAGTTTATCAGCAAGTTTTTTCCCGATCATGACCTGATTTTTCTTTTCAGGATCAAAGGGCTTCCCATCTATTATCTTTTTTCTCAGTTGAGATACCACATATTCCTGCTCAGGAATAACTCCATTGATCTGTACACCGGCACTTCCTCCGGGAGTGCTAAGCATGCCAGTACTGATACTTCTAGGGACGGCTAATTTGACTTCGGGCATTAAAGTGATGTTTTTTAATACCTGCTGACCATTCTGTATGATAAATTCGGGTTCATAATCCTTTTTAAATTCAGGATGATGTATTTGCAGATGACCGACCTCAGAATCAATAACAGTGCGCACCCTGCTGTCCATCATACCCTGATACAGGGAAAGAATGGCAATTCCTGAGAATAAGCCGATCGCGATCGATAACATGATCACGATACTCCTCGTCTTATTGCGCCATATATTGCGCCATGCCATAATCAATATCATATGTCCTCCTATCGTTTCATTGAATTAATCGGATCCAGACGGATAATTTTATAGACCGGGTATAAAGAAATTAAAAGACCGATTCCCAGTACAATCAGTCCCTGTTCCAGAAAGATGGAAAAATTGGTCGAAGCAGGAAATATGGCTTCAAAACCAAATTGTTCATAGGCTTTTGCTGTATCACCTCCTAGTTTTACAGGATTTACCTTCAGATAATAAACAAGCGGAACACTGAATAGTAAACCCAGTAAACATCCTGAAAATACAGTAAATACCGATTCGATAAGGAGGAGAATAATGAGCCTGATCTTCTTCATACCAATAGCCACAAGCATCCCCAATTCGAACTTCCGTTCCTCCATCATCATCAGTATGGTTCCAAAGATCCCGAAACAAATAAGCATGTATAAAATACCCAAAATGTACTTTATGCTTTCGGAATCTGTCTGAATATGCTGTTTGATATCCGGCATGATCTCTTCCCAGGTCATTACTTCAAAGCCGGCACCTAAATTCAGGCGTACTGATTCTGCAGTGGAAGCCAGATCTTCAGTATCCTTCAGAGACAGAATATAGGATGTAATGATGTCATAAGCCTGAAAAAGGTCCTGACTCGCAGCCAGAGGCATAAAAAGGGTTTTATTATTCAGATCAGGAGAACCAAATTTCAGCAATCCCTTAATCGGGTATTTACCTGCGGCAGTAGCACCGTGATAGCCCTGTGCAAGCAGAACGATAGTATCATTCAGCCTTAGTTTCAATCGATCGGCTAGTCCTTCTGAAAGCAGGACAGCAATATCATCACTTTTAATATACCGGCCTTTGGTAAGTTTACTTTTAAGTGAGGTTATTACATTTTCCTTTTCAGGGTCTATACCAACGATAAGGCAGCCCTTAGTCAGTTCCTCGGAAGAGGCTAGTGCAAAAGATTCGAGTCTGCCTGTTACTGAACTGATATTGGAATACTTCAGAATTTTGGATTCTGTTTCTGCTGAAGATTCAAAGCTGTTATCCAGGATCTGTTCATCCCAATAGCCTTCCTTATGAACCTGAACATAGCCGCTGTAAAAACTAACGACATTCTTAATCAGATTATTAAAAACACCATCCTGCAGACTGTTTGCCAGAACTGATAAAATAACGGCAAAGAAAATCGCTGCCATAGTAATAAGAGTACGGCTGCGGTTTCGCCAGATATTTTTCCATGCCAATCTGACCAGCCACATATTATTTCAGGGTTTTCATTTGTGAAACTGAAAAGAAATTTTCGGCAATGGGTATATTATATTCAATCTTTTTATAGATCATTTCTGTCTTCTGTCCCTTTTTGGAGGCCGGGATCATTTCAAAACGGGTGGGAATGATTCGGTCATGCATCAATTTTATATCATAACTGTTCATCGTATTGATCAATTCTCCCTCTTCATCATAAAAACGGCTGTGAAGTTCAAGAAAATCCTTCTTATCTATACACAGTATCACTTTACTCCAGACAACTGCAGCTTCAGGTTTGGGAATCATCTGAATGATATAACAATTCCTTTCACGGATCAGGGTATCCCCTATGATCTTGTGATTGTAATCCTCAACTATGGAAGATTCCCTGACCAGATCATCATTGGTAAAATCAGTACCCATCCAGCTCTGAGACATCATTGATGGAGGAAGTTTTATATTCCGTTCGAGGGTTGGGAGCCAGTTCCATACCTCCTTTTTCTTCTTGAGAAAAGAAATTCCCTTATCTCTAACCGGATATTGGACCAGGATCATGGCCAGGTCATTACCCTTTATCCACATTTTACACTGCATTTCCCTTGACCAGGCTGGACGAATGGTTTTAATAACTATCTCAGCCTTCATAGTGTTACCGCGCATTTTATCGTCAGCTTTTTTTACAATATCCCGGGCATAATCTGCCTGAAAGACAGAGCAAGCGAAAATGGCAAAACTATAGAAGGTGTGAATTATCATTTCTTATGATTCAGGTTAATGCATATAAGTAGGTTAAAACATGCGTATTGGTTTTAAAGGGCAAGGAAATCAATATCAATTGCCACAAATCAGGGAGCGGGAATCGTAAGCTGTAGTTATTATTATGGTTTTTCGGCCTGTTTTTGTTTTTCCTGCCGTTTAAAATACCCTCTTAACAGGAAGTTTCTTTTAAGTGCCTCCATATTCTGATTGAAACCATCTGTTCCCTTCCGCAGATTATCAATACTTAAATTGAGGTTCTTTACCATAATAGAATCCTTTAAAAGGGCATTTGCGGGTCCTTTTCCTGAATTCACATCCTGTTGTATCCCTTTAACCATAGTATTTATATCAGCAGTTAATTTCTCTGCCTGACTTCCAACAGCATTCATTTTCAGGACTGCTTCATTCAGATTATATGCGAAGGAAGTGTCCTTTAAAAGCATACCTGCAGAACCTTTACCTGCCTTAACATCAGCAATAATGTGATGCAGGTCATCAGTCATCTGCCCTGCTTTAGCGGTAGTAAAGCGAAGATTTGCAGCCGATTGGCGCAGATCCGCTGGGATTGACTCATCATTCATTAATTCCCATAATGCCGTACTGCTGTTTATCCGCTGAACGGTGACCTTTAAACCGGAAACTAATTCCGCAACATCCTTATTGGTATTAGACAGGGTCTTCAGAATCTCATCAGTATCAATGGGTTTTTTTGAATTAATAAAATCGCCTTCCAGAGCAAGTTCTGAATGCACTTTACCGGGCACAATATTGATGACTTTATTACCCACAATCCCATCAGTTCCGATTGAAGCAATAGCGTCTTTACGGATGATGTCCTTCATTTTTGTTTCGATCAGCATCGATACCTCAATGGTCGTATCATTGACGATTTTGATACTTTTAACCGTACCGGCCTGAATACCTGAATAGCGAATGTTATTTCCGGTAATCAAACCCTGAACATTTTCGAATTTTGCTTTAAGCAGGTAAGTTGAGCCAAAAAGACTTCGGTTCTTGCCGATCATAAAGAGCAGCACGATAAGAAAGGCCAGTCCTCCCAGAACAAATGCACCAAGTTTAACGTTATTTATAGTTTTCTTTGCCATAAAAATTCTTATTCAAAAAAGAGTTTCACTTTTGGATCATCTGATCGTATTAATTCATCATAAGAACCACTGATATAACATTTCCCTTCTATCAGCATCACAACCCTGTTACTTGCCATTCGGACACAGTTCATATCATGGGAAATAATAAGGGAGGTGGTATTATACTTTTGCTGTATCTCTATCATCAATTCAATGATCTCTTTACTTGTTATCGTATCTAATCCGGTAGTAGGCTCATCATACAGGATGATCTCCGGTTTTAATATTAATGTCCTTGCCAATGCCACCCGCTTTCTCATACCACCTGATAGTTCAACAGGCATCATATCGATGGTATGTTCAAGACCCACATCTTCAAGTGCATCCATCACCATTTTATCTACCTCATCCTGTGTTACCTCTATCCAATGCCTCCGCAAGGGAAATTCAAGATTTTCCCTTACTGTCATAGAATCGTAGAGGGCATTACTCTGAAATAAGAAACCTACCTTCGCCCTGATCTGATCCAGTTCATCATGATCCAGATTCGGAACGTTTCGGCCAAATATTTTAATACTGCCTTTATCAGGTCTTATCAAACCAATAATACATTTTATAAGTACTGATTTTCCCGAACCCGATTTTCCTAAAACAACCACGCTTTCACCCTTCTCCAATTCAAGGTTAAAGTCATTTAAAACATGATTATCACCAAAGGATTTACACAATCCTTTGATTATCATCACTTTCTTAGTATTAGTATTAAGTTTAAATTCAGAATCCATAAACTCTTAGTAACCCAGAATATTGGTAACCTGAACTGCAAGCAGATCGATCACAAAAATGAGCACTGAGGATACTACAACGGCAGAGTTGGCAGAACGCCCTACCCCCTCAGTTCCCTTACTGCTGTTATAACCTTTATAACAGCCGATAATACCAACCGCAAACCCAAAAAAGAAACTTTTTGTAAATGCGGGTAAAACGTCGCCAAATGCAAGACTATCAAAAACCTGGGACCAGTAAAGACTAAAACTGGTATTTGTATGAATATTGACCCCGAGATAAGCGCCATACAATGAAATAAGGTCTCCAAGCATGACCAGGACAGGCAGCATAAGGGTACATGCCAAAACCCTTGTTGCCACCAGGTATCTGAATGGATTGGTACCGCTAACTTCCATTGCATCGATCTGTTCAGTTACTTTCATTGATCCCAGTTCAGCCCCAATACTGCTGCCAATCTTTCCTGCAAAGATCAGGGCGGTAATAACCGGACCGACTTCACGAACAACAGCAATGGCAACAATTGCAGGCAACTGGGCTTCCACTCCATAATCAGCCATAGAAGGACGAAGCTGCATAGTTAAGACCAGGCCCATAATGAAAGCAGTCAGGCCAATCAGGGGCAATGATTTATAACCGATCACATAGCATTGTTTAAGGAACTCCGAAAATTCATAGGGCGGTTGTAAACCGTGGCTGAAAAAGCGAACGCTAAATCGGAATAATTCCCCGATCAGGGTAAAAAATGATTTTAGTTCCGATTGAAAATACATGATCAGGTATAATGTAATAATTCCCCTTAAGATACAAAACTAATCGATTTTGCACATGAAAACTCTGATAGCCCTCAATAAAAAATCTGACTGAAATCATATTTGTTTAGGTCAATGCTTCTCCATAAAATAATAAGAAGCAATCTGATTTCTTAATAATCAATTCCCCATAACACGCCTGGCCAGGGCCCGGGCAGTTTGCCGGTTCCATCCATCAAAGCGGCCACGCTGAATAACCAGGGAGTTATCTTCAGGATGCTGCAAATAATAGTGAAAAACGAATTTTCCACGGGGGTCATGCCAGCCTATGACCTGGCCAAAACGCAAATCATTAAAAATAAGGGTATCACCATAATGTTCAACAGTATAAAACTGTTGCGAAAAGCGAATGAGGTTCTGGAGATCCTGATGATCAATTACTGGTGTTAATAAAGAATCGTTCCTCGGAAAATATTGAAAGTCCATTGTTTTATTTTTATCAAACAATGAACGGAACCCCACATGATAACCTTTATCATCACCGGCTACGACATACCATAACCAGTTTTGAAGTGGTGCAGGAGTAGTGAAATACCGGGTATAGGAAATTTTCTTTTCATCCAGAAGCATCTTGATTTCTCTGTCGATGACAGTTTTATTGATCAGACAATAACTCAGATACAATACACTAAAGCCCAGCCCCATACCCCACCAGACCTTCCTGCGCTTATCTCTCCTTTTTAAATATAAAAGTGCGATCAGAGCAATTCCAGGCCATATAGAAAAGAAAGGATCCGCTACATAAATAGCATTAAAAGAGATGCGTTTATGGCTAAAGGGTTCAAACCATCCTACCCCATAATTATTGAATGCATCAATAAAAACATGAATAAATATGACCCCTCCGAAAAATAATATCCATCTTCCCAAAGTAATATTATGCGGCCTGTGCCATCGTTCTGCAAAAAATGCTAAAAATAAAGCAGCAATAACACAAAAGAGAAAGGAATGTGTGAATCCCCGGTGAGCCAGCAGGTTTGAGGAAGTATCCATCCAAAAGGAGGCGATGAAATCAATATCGGGAAGGCTTTGCGCCATTGCTCCCCATAACATAGCCTTTTTACCAAGTTTATTACCGGCAAAGGCTTCACCCATGCAAGCACCCAGGGCAATATGAGTGATCGAATCCATTAATTAGAAGCTTTTATACTTACTGGAGCCCCTCCTTGATCCTTGCTTTTATCAGCAGCTTCCATAAAAGCGATTATTTCTAATGTTTCTTCCGGATTCACTGGCGCTGTTCCTGTTTCAAAAAACATGATAATTTGTTCAAGCAAAGGATCGTACCCCCTAAATTCACCTAAAGTAAGGTTTGCCTTTTCGCCAAAAACGGTTCCTCCAAAATCGCTTGCGGCGACTTTCCCCCCATAATTATAATTGCTATTACGCGTGCCCCTGAAACTTCCGAGCCTTCCATCTTCCCAAACGCCCACTACAACATCAGTGTCTTTGCTATGTATTCTGGTTACCTTTTTACAGCCTGTACCCAATATGGCAAATAATAGCTCGACTCCATGAATACCATACCAAAATAAATCCGGATGCGTCTTTTCTATAATTGCCGGACTAAAAGTTTCGGCACCTAACACTTTACCAATTTTTCCCAACTTAATATCAGAAATACCGGTAATAAATCTTAAAGACGAAGAAGAAAACACAGGCGTTTTGTATTGTTTCGCTGCTGCAAATATTGCTTTTGCATCCACCAGGGATGTCGCAATTGGTTTATCAATGAATACCGGTTTTCGTGCTTTTAATACCTGCATAGCCTGGTCAAGATGTAAACGTCCGTCATTGGTTTCCAGTAAAACTACATCTACTTTCTTTAACAGATCAGCAATAGACGCAACTATTTCAACCCCCATCTTTTTCACTTCTTCGATATATCCGGGAATTCTTTCAACACTGGTAATTATGTCATTGCTGCCTTTTGGATAAGCCGCAACAATTTTATAGCCTCCATAAACGGCAGCAGCATCTGTGGCATTTAATGTTTTGGTAAATGCTACACAATGTGAGGTATCTAAGCCAATAATACCGACTCTTTTCCCTGTTACAAAGGCTGATTTACCATAAAGTGAGCTTATATTTCCATAAATACTTAAACCAGTACCAGCCAGAGCAGACATCTTTATAAAATTTCTCCGGTTGTAACTACTCATAAAAATCTATATTAAGCTTATTTGTATACTTATGGCTTCAAAGCAAGATACTTAAATTAACGTGAGTTCGATATAAAATTTTGCGAAGTACTATTAAAATTGACTGATTTTCTGTTGTTTTAAAAAGCAGGGGATATGCCTCTTCGGTCCTGCCATTCCCGTGTTCTGCCCTAGTTTTTTGCAGCAAATTTATAAGATAATATGAAATTCAATATTGCAAAAAAGCTAGAGCTGCCACCCGGGTTTATTTCGAATGG
>JAKFBV010000069.1:0-83782 GCA_036677005.1 Pedobacter sp. | reverse complement strand
TAATTGCAACTGATCGGAATCGTATGGTTTAAAAACAGGCGTGGTTGATTGCTTTGTTCCCATACCTTTAAGATACGAAAATCGCCTAAAATAAAAAAGAGGCTATCCTTTTGAGACAGCCTCCCTATATCTTATTTAAATGATTTATTTCAATCAGCAATATTGTTCAAAGGCCTGGTTCAGGTTATCAGCGATCATTTGAGCAGGGCGGCCTTCGATCTGGTGACGCTCGATCATATGAACCAATTTGCCATCCTTAAATAAGGCGATAGACGGAGATGAGGGAGGATAAGGCAGCATATGCGCTCTTGCCTGATCAACCGCTTCTTTTTCCATACCCGCAAAAACAGTTACAAACTTATCGGGATGCTTTTCATTCTGGGTAGAAAGTTTGGCCGCCGGGCGTGCATTTGCAGCAGCACAACCGCATACCGAATTAACCATGACCAAAACCGTTCCCTCTGATTTTATAGCCTGATCTACTTCTTCCGCAGTTCTCAGATCCTGAAAGCCGGCGCTGGTCAGTTCCTGACGCATTGGAGCCACTAAATATTCTGGATACATATCTTAATTTGATTAATGAGTAAAAATTGAATTATATACAAAGTTAAGTATTTACAAATGATTTGATGTATTTTGAAATCGTTTGACGTTTAGATTACTAAGAACCTGTAAAGAACATTGCAGTGCTTTTGATTGTCCAGGCATCCATGAGCCAGCCCTGTTAAACTAAACCGGATCGCAGCGATAGCTTTTGGCTCTGATCCAAGTTTCATCTTTACTCCCAAAAAACAAGAGCCAAAACTTAAGCGAAGAGCCGGATAGGTGCGACCGAAGAATCACAGGCCCTGTTTTCCAAAACACTTCACGAAAAATTCTTCCTCAATATTCTGGCTTATCCCTATTTAATCCCCAACAAATTCTCCCTGCTTATACCTGGCGCCTGCCTTTCGGGGATTGGTATTTGTAGGGTATAAGTTCCTAAACGCTGTATTAAAAAAAAACAATAAGTTTCATTAACAAAAAATACCACTCAATCGTAAATTCAGCCCTTTAGCTTTTTGAATTGACCAAAGTATGCTTTACCTTTGCAAACAATTTTCTTATATCGTATAAGAAATAGTTAATTATCCATTTATCGTGCGGTAACACGCATTTAAACAAAAAACTATGTCATCAGTAGAGACAATTTATGTTCCTTACAAAGTTAAGGACATCTCATTAGCAGAATGGGGCCGCAAAGAGATCGGCCTTGCTGAAGCGGAAATGCCAGGCTTAATGGCGCTTCGCGAAGAATTCGGTGCTTCAAAACCCCTTCAGGGTGCACGCATCGCAGGATGTTTACACATGACCATTCAGACAGCTGTTCTGATTGAAACTCTTGTTGAATTAGGAGCTGAAGTTACCTGGTCATCCTGTAATATTTTCTCAACTCAGGACCATGCGGCTGCCGCTATTGCTGCTGCAGGAATTCAGGTTTATGCCTGGAAAGGGCTGAACGAAGAAGAATTTGATTGGTGTATCGAGCAAACTCTTCATTTCGGACCAGACCGCAAGCCCTTGAACATGATCCTCGATGATGGAGGTGACCTGACTAATATGGTATTTGACAGGTTTCCTGAACTGATCGCAGACATCAGGGGACTTTCTGAAGAAACCACTACAGGAGTTCACCGCTTATATGAGCGTATGAAAAACGGAACATTGCACTTACCTGCGATCAACGTGAATGATTCAGTGACCAAATCTAAATTTGATAATAAATACGGATGCCGTGAATCATTGGTTGACGCGATCCGTCGTGCTACCGACATTATGATGGCCGGTAAAGTAGCTGTTGTTTGCGGTTATGGTGATGTTGGTAAAGGTTCTGCTGAATCGTTAAGTTCACAGGGCGTTCGCGTTATTGTTACTGAAATTGATCCGATCTGTGCTTTACAGGCAGCAATGGAAGGTTATGAGGTTAAGAAATTAGCTACAGCCATCAAAGAAGCCGATATCGTGGTAACCACTACAGGTAACTGCGACATCGTTCGTGGCGAGCATTTCCTTGCACTGAAAGATAAAGCAATTGTTTGTAATATCGGACACTTCGATAATGAGATCGATATGGCCTGGTTAAACGGCAATTATGGAAATACCAAAATTGAGATCAAACCTCAGGTAGATAAATATACGATCAATGGCAAGGATGTTATTATTCTTGCTGAAGGCCGTTTGGTGAATTTAGGCTGCGCTACCGGTCACCCTTCTTTTGTCATGTCTAACTCCTTCACCAACCAGACGCTGGCTCAGTTAGAACTGTGGACAAACAATGATAAATATGAAAACAAGGTTTACGTTCTTCCAAAATACCTGGATGAAAAAGTAGCCCGTTTACATTTGGCTAAGATTGGTGTTGAGCTGGAAGAACTGGATCAGCATCAGGCTGATTATATTGGTGTTCCGGTTGAAGGTCCGTTCAAAGCAGATTCATACAGGTACTAAACGAAGGCGGAGGACGGAGGACGGAAGTATGATGTCTGAGGTCGGAAGTCTGAAGTCTGAAGTCTGATTACCGTTTACTAAGTTTAGAACTCTGTTTTCTACAATTATTTCAAGAAATGCTTACTTTAGGGTAAGCATTTTTTTATGATCAAATCTTTTTCAGATCTGGAGGTCTATCAACTTTCCTATCAATTGTCAATGAATGTTTTCATTCTGACAAAAGATTTTCCTTCTTCTGAAAAATATTCCTTAACAAGCCAAATAATTCGTTCTACAAGATCAATAAGTGCTAATATTGCAGAAGGTTTCGGTAGAAGGACATACCAGGCTGAATTTAAGAAATTTCTTATTTACTCTGCTGGATCTTTGGAAGAAAGCAAGGTTTGGCTGAATTTCGCAAAAGACTGCAATTATATAACTCTGGAACAATTTGATATCTATAATACTAAAGCAGATGAAATTGGAGCAAAACTTCATAAACTCTACATCAACTGGAAATCTTAATCATCCTGAAAATATTATTGCAAGCATCATACCTCAGACTTCAGACTTCAGACTTCAGACTTTTTGAAAAGCAAAGTCTTAATTCTTCTGTTCCGGCAGTCCCGTGCTTCGCTTTAGTTTTTGCCTCCAAAAAGGCAAAAAGCTGCCGCTGCGCCCGGGTTTAGATTTGAGAGGTCTTTGCTGATAACAAGCGATCAGTATTCCATTTTTAATTTATCTTTGATTAATGAATGAATTATTGTTTCAGATCAGGAAAGAACTCGGGGGAGGCTACACAGCCAAATCAGTGGAAGAATCTATTTTTACTGAAGCAGAAACTATAAAGGAATTAAAGTTAAACGTCAAAGAAGCAGCTGCATGTCATAGTGAAAGCAGTCGTTTTCCTGATGTAAGTATAGTATACGAGCAATATGACTAAGCTTTCCGTCAACATAAACAAAATCGCCACGCTCCGTAACTCCCGTGGCGGCAACAACCCCGATCTGATCAAAGTAGCTCTCGATTGCGAGCGCTTCGGCGCACAGGGCATCACTGTCCACCCCCGCCCTGATGAACGTCACATCCGTTACCAGGATGTTTTTGATTTGAAGGCAGTCATCGCTACAGAATTTAATATCGAAGGTAATCCCAAAGAAGAGAAATTTGTAAAGCTTGTTTTGGCGAATTTACCGGCCCAGGTTACCTTAGTGCCTGATGCCGAAGGGCAGTTGACCTCCAACCATGGATGGGACACAATAAAACACCAGGATTACCTGAAAGATATTATCGCTGAATTTAAATCTGCAGGTATCCGCGTTTCCATATTCGTTGACCCATCAGCAGAGATGGTGGAAGCTGCCGCCGGGACAGGAACCGACCGCATCGAGCTTTATACAGAAGCCTATGCATCGGCTTACCCGAAAGATAAAGAAGCCGCGATCAGGCCCTATATTGCATCGGCCATTCTGGCTAACAAATTAGCTTTGGGCATTAACGCGGGGCATGACCTTGACCTTCATAATCTCCGCTATTTTGCAGAGAACATCCCCGGACTGCTTGAGGTGAGTATCGGACATGCCCTGATTTGTGATGCACTATATTTTGGTCTCGAAAACACAATTCAAATGTATTTAAGACAATTAAACAAGATTTAAGACTCTTAAGAAGGTACTTTCCTATCTTTGCAGAACGGGGCCCCCGCTTCATACCACCATGATTCAGACACTGGATATTAATGATTTTTTAAAACTAGCCGATTCCATTCCGGTTATTGACGTGAGAACGCCATTGGAATATGAACATGCTCACTTGGCCGGGGCCTTTAATTTACCGCTATTCTCTAATGAAGAAAGGGTGCAGGTTGGTACAACCTATAAACAAAAAGGCCGCGAGGAGGCCATATTGCTCGGATTTGACTATACCGGTCCAAAATGGTCGGGATTTATAAAGGAAGCCTTAGCCATTGCCCCTGATAAGAAGATATTGGTTCATTGCTGGCGGGGAGGTATGCGAAGCACTGCGATGGCCTGGGCATTAAACCTCTACGGATTTGAGGTTTATCTGCTGGAAGGAGGCTATAAACGATACCGGAACTGGGTTTTAGCCCAATTTAAAGAAGACTATCCCATCCTGATCCTGGGCGGATTGACCGGCTCAGGAAAAACCCGGCTCTTGCACAAGCTGAAAGAGCAGGGTCAGCAGGTCATTGATCTGGAAGACCTGGCACAGCATCAGGGATCTTCTTATGGATCTATGGGACATTTAATTCAGCCAAGCCAGGAACATTTTGAGAACCTGCTGGCAGCAGAACTAGTCAGGACCGATAAAACCGTTCCGCTCTGGCTGGAGGATGAAAGTTTGTCGATCGGAAAATGCTTTATCCCAAATCCGCTCTTTAATCAGATGCGTCAGGCACCGCTAATGAAACTCATGGTTCCTTTTCAGGAAAGAGTTAATTTTCTGGTGAACGAATACGGAAAGCTTGATAAGGGATTCCTGGTTGAAAGCACCCTGCGGATAGGGAAAAGACTGGGACCCGAACAAACCCGTGATGCTGTTGCCGCTATCCGGGAAGACAGGATGGACACTTTCATAAAGATCGTATTGGTTTACTATGATAAAACCTATGCCAACGGACAGGGGAAAAGGGAAGAAGAAAGTATCCATATCATTGAATGCAGCAGTACAGATGCGGAGGAAAACTGCACGCTCCTGTTAAATGACATTAAATCAAAACAGGTTATAAAAGCAGGTTTTCGGTCTCAATTACTTTAAAACACACAACATCTCACAGATCTCATATCTCAATACTAAATACTCAATACTCAATACTATTTTAAATGAATTCTGAAGAAATTAAATTGACCCGTTACTCACATGGAGCTGGTTGCGGATGCAAGATCAGTCCGGCTATTTTAGATAAGATTTTACAGAGTCCACTAAGTCATGCCGTCGATTCAAGGCTGCTGGTTGGCAATAGCACCCGCGACGATGCAGCTGTGCTGGATCTGGGAAATGGAACCGCATTGATATCAACAACCGATTTCTTTATGCCCATCGTGGATGATGCCTATGATTTTGGCAGGATCGCCTCGGCAAATGCCATCAGCGATGTATATGCTATGGGAGGGAAACCAGTTTTGGCTATCGCGATACTGGGCTGGCCGATCGATAAATTATCGCCTGAAGTAGCACAAAAAGTACTTGAGGGATCCCGCGCTATTTGCGCAGAGGCGGGAATTACCCTGGCAGGCGGGCATAGCATTGATTGTCCCGAACCGGTATTCGGACTCGCGGTAAACGGTATCGTGGATATTCAGAATTTAAAACAAAATTCAACGGCCATTGCCGGATGCAAGCTGTACCTGACCAAGGCTTTGGGCGTGGGGATATTGACCACGGCCCAGAAAAAAGGGATCCTGAAGCCTGAACATGCCTTTATTGCCCCCGAAAGTATGGCTATGCTGAATAAGATCGGCGAAACCCTGGGCAAACTGGATTATGTAAAAGCCATGACCGATGTAACAGGATTTGGCTTACTGGGTCATTTATCAGAAATGTGTGAAGGAAGTAATTTGCAGGCGGTAATTGAATTTGATAAAGTTCCTAAGATCGAAGTGATCGCTGAATACCTGGATCAGAATGCTGTTCCCGGCGGAACAAACCGCAACTGGAGCAGTTATGGTCATAAAATTGCGGGTGGAAGCAGCGAGTTGAACCGGATGACCACCATCCTTGCCGATCCCCAAACCAGCGGCGGATTGCTGGTAGCTATTGAACCCTCGAGAACAGCAGAATTTGAACAGGTTTTACGGGACAATGGAATTCCCGAAAAGAATATTGTTTGCTTCGGATCCTTAAAAGAAAAAACCGGAGATTTCCTGATAGAGCTATGCTGAGATCTTCTTTGATTTCTGTTTCAAACCCGATTTAGTTTCAATAATCTTATATTTAGGTGTTGCAAACCCAAACAGATTATTTAAAAAAAATTAAAATATAGTATGAAAAGATCTGCCATCCTGTTTTTTATAGCTGCCGGCACCATTTTTCTTAATGGATGTGCTGACAATACAACTATCAATGAAAATGAGGCTTCTGCAGTGATCACTGATTACCTGGAGGCGAACCCCGAGTATAAAACGATAAGTTTTGACTTTGGCGAAATGAAGTTCAGGGAACAGAAGGATCAGCAGGAACTACTGAAGTACCAGGCTCTGGAGGAAAAAGGTTATATCACTATGGACCTGAAAGAACAGAAAAAAGTGTTCTTATCAAAAGACAGTTCATTTGTTTACGAGATCAGCTTAACAGATAAAGCCGCACCATTTGTTTTAAAGCAGGCCAGGGATAAAGCAACAGTAAAGGCGGTCAATTATATTCTGGATGATGCCAAACCCGTCAATTTTATAAAAACGAATAATACGACTGCAAAAGCTACGGTTTCGCTGAAAAGGGTAGAGACTGATTTTTATCCTTTTGATAAAAGCCAAACCACCTACAGTGAGTTTATTACAAAGACCTATAAACTGAAACTGAAAAAGGAAGAGGGTTGGGTTGTTTCCGGCGAATAAAGGGATATAAGATAATTCCTTTGTAATTTCCAGGGCTGAATCTCCCGGGGAATGCAGGTTTCAGAATATGCGAATCTAAAATAATTCTGTATTCATAGAATATGGGGAAAATGCTTATTTTTACCGCTCCATAATTCCTCCCATTTTAATGAAATTAAATATAGATTATCAGGAAAAATTTGAGCAGCGTCATATTGCTCCAAATACGCAGGACACTGCCAAAATGCTTGCTACAATTGGTCTTAATACGATCGATGAACTGATCGGACAAACAGTACCGTCAAATATACGATTGAAAAAGGCTTTAAACCTGCCTGCCGCAATGAGTGAATTCGATTACCTGAATGATCTTAAACAAACAGCATCCAAAAACAAAGTTTTTAAATCATATATCGGACAAGGTTACCATGATGTGATCGTGCCCGGCGTCATTCAGCGAAATATTCTGGAAAACCCGGGATGGTACACTCAATATACTCCTTATCAGGCAGAGATCGCACAGGGCAGGTTACAGGCCTTGCTGAATTTCCAGACCATGGTGATCGATCTGACCGGAATGGAAATAGCGAATGCCTCCCTCCTGGATGAAGGAACTGCGGCAGCCGAAGCAATGTTCATGCAATACAGCCTTCGCAAAAATGAGGATGCACGGATTTTCTTTGTTTCTGAAGAAGTATTGGCTCAAACTATTGACATTCTAAAAACCCGTGCTGCCCCTTATGGTATCGAGATTCGTATCGGAGATCATCATACCGTGGAATTGAACGAATCCATGTTCGGCGCGATCGTACAATATCCGGCAGGCAAGGGTGCAGTCTATAATTACTCGGATTTTGCTTCCAAAGCACATGAGAAAGGCATTAAACTGACTGTTGTGGCCGATATCATGGCCCTGGCTATTTTAAGTCCTCCTGGAGAATGGGGCGCCGACATCGTGGTTGGATCAACCCAGCGTTTCGGTATTCCGATGGGCTTTGGCGGTCCGCATGCCGCATACTTTGCCACCAAAGAAGAATATAAACGTTCAATCCCCGGAAGGATCATCGGTGTGACCATTGACAGCGCAGGAAATTATGCGCTTCGTATGGCCCTTCAAACCCGCGAGCAGCATATCCGCAGGGATAAAGCCACCTCAAATATCTGTACTGCCCAGGCATTACTGGCTATCATGTCGGGCATGTATGCCATTTATCACGGCCCGGCCGGAATTAGACTGATCGCAGAACGCATCCATGGATTAACAGTAATGCTCGCCCTTGCCCTGGAGCGCCTGGGGTACAGACAGGAGAATGAATTTTTCTTCGATACAGTAAAAGTGGATCTTGGCGATCTGATCAATCCGATCCATGCCGAAGCCCTCAATAATGAAGTAAATCTGAATTATGAGGGTTCAGTGGTCAGTATGACACTCGATGAAACAAGCTCAGCTGAAGATGTCATGACCCTGGTCAGGTTTTTTGCCAAGGTTAAAGCCAAAAACAGTCATGATCTGGATATGGAAGGATTAAGATCTGATATAAAAGTTCAAATACCTTCAGAATTACAGAGAAGATCAAGCTATTTAACACACCCTGTTTTCAATTCGCACCACTCAGAGCACGAGATGCTCAGATATATTAAATCACTGGAGGCAAAAGACCTTTCGCTATGCCACTCAATGATCGCTTTGGGTTCATGTACCATGAAACTGAATGCTACTTCTGAGATGGTGCCCATAACATGGGCTGAATTCAGCAAGATCCACCCATTTGCGCCAACTGATCAGGTTGGAGGGTACATGCAGGTCTTTGATGAACTAAATCAATGGCTCAGCGAGATAACCGGCTTTGCAGCAATGAGTTTACAGCCAAATTCAGGCGCTCAGGGCGAATATACCGGGCTGATGGTGATCCGTGCCTATCATCTGGACCGGGGCGACTCTAAAAGAAATGTCGCCCTGATCCCTTCTTCAGCACATGGCACAAACCCTGCCTCAGCAGCAATGGCCGGTATGAAGATCGTGATCGTCAAATGTGATGAGAGAGGCAATATCGATGTCTCCGATCTGAAAGCCAGGGCCGAAGAGCATGCGGCAGATCTTTCATGCCTGATGGTAACATACCCGTCCACCCATGGTGTATTTGAAGAATCGATCATTGAGATTTGTGAGATCATACACCAGTATGGTGGCCAGGTTTATATGGATGGCGCTAACATGAATGCCCAGGTAGGACTAACCAGTCCGGCTACAATCGGGGCAGATGTTTGCCATCTTAATCTTCATAAAACATTTTGTATCCCTCACGGAGGGGGCGGACCAGGTATGGGCCCGATAGGTGTTGCGAAACATCTGGTACCTTATTTACCCGGACATGCCGTTGTTAAGATCGGAAATGAAAAATCTATTTCCGCTGTTTCTTCAGCACCCTGGGGTTCTGCTTCTATCCTGCTTATTTCGCATGCATATATTGCCATGATGGGCGCTGAAGGATTAACCAATGCTACGAAATATGCTATTTTAAATGCCAATTATATCAAAGCACGTTTAGAGCAATCCTATCCTGTTCTTTATTCGGGCAGCCAGGGCCGCTGTGCTCATGAGATGATACTTGATTGCCGCTCATTCAAAAGTTTCGGAATAGAAGTTACAGATATCGCTAAACGCCTGATGGATTATGGCTTTCATGCCCCAACCGTTTCATTCCCGGTTGCCGGAACGGTGATGATCGAACCTACTGAATCAGAGCCGAAGCATGAACTCGACCGATTTTGCGATGCGATGATCGCCATACGTGCTGAAATCGATGAAGTTGAAAGCGGGAAAATGGACAAGGCTGACAATCCCTTAAAAAATGCACCGCATACTTCTTCGGTAGTAACTGCAGATGAATGGGAACACCCTTACTCACGCAAAAAAGCTGCTTTTCCCCTTCCTTATGTGGCATCATTTAAATTCTGGCCTTCGGTTGGAAGAGTGAATGATACTCATGGCGACAGAACACTTATTTGTTCCTGCCCCCCGGTTGAATCTTATGCCGAGGAATTGGCATGAAATTAAACTTTAAGAAAAATTTTTAATATAAATAAAATACCCTGTGATATACGGGGTGTTTTTATTTTAGCTCATTACAACAAATTGAAACATGGTTTAAATTCTTTTGAAATATGTATATTGGTTTATCGGGGAAAAGTAAAAGATAGGTTTTAAATACATGAGAATAAATTTTCATCCATTCCTCTTTTCTGTATTTCTAATATTGCTGGGTTTGTCGAAGCCCCTTCAGCTTGCCTCGCAGGAATTAAAACCTATTAAACTTCAGCTTAAATGGTATCATCAGTTTCAATTTGCCGGTTATTATGCTGCCAAAGAGAAAGGGTATTATAAAGATGCGGGCTTAGATGTGGAGTTATTGGAAGGGAATGAATCGCGCCCGACGATAAACAGGGTTTTATCAGGTGCAGCCGATTTTGGAGTATCGGGTTCAGATATACTCAACTCACATATCAGCAATCAACCGGTTGTTGTTGTTTCTGTCATTTTCCAGCACTCCCCTTATGTCTTTATGACCCTGGCAGACAGTAAAATTTATTCGCCCTCAGATCTGGCAGGAAAAAAAATAATGGCATCCGAAAATCAGGGCTGGCGCCTGCTCAGCGCATTATTCTTAAAGGAAGGAATTCCTATAAAAAGTGTTAACCTGATCGATCATAGCTGGAACAATATGGATCTGATAAGCGGCAAAGCAGACGCGATCAGTGGATATATTACTGTAGAACCACAGCTTATCAGACAAATGGGATATGAGGTAAACCTGATAAACCCAATTGATTATGGTATTGATTTTTACGGCGATCTGTTGTTTACTACACGCGATATGGCAAATAATAATCCGCGAACAGTTGAAAAATTCAATGAGGCCAGTTTAAAAGGCTGGCAGTATGCAATGAGCCACCCAGAAGAGATCGCAGATTATATCATGAAACTCCCGGGTGTTAAAGCCCGCAATATTAAAAGGGAGAACCTGTTGAATGAAGCCAAAGAAATGAAGAAGCTCATTCTCCCTGACCTGGTTGAGATCGGGCATATCAATGCCGGACGCTGGCAGAACATGCTCACTATTTACAAGCAACTGGGAATTGCCGGAAAGGATGTCACACTGGATGGATTTATATTTATGTCGCCCAGCACAAAAAAAATAAAATATTTTGATGTGCTGCTTTATTCCCTTGGAATTGGGGCATTCATGTTCATTCTGGCCCTTATCGGGAACTGGCAGTTACGAAAGCTGGTCCGGAAAAAAACCAAAGATCTTCAAAATGAAGTTTTAAGCAGGACAAAAGCTGAGCAGCGACTGGAGCTGGCAATAGAAGCTGCAGGACTAGGGATCTGGGACAGGAACCTGGAAAATAATAAGATCAACTATGATAAAAAATGGTTCGAGACCCTGGGTTGTGATCCCGAATTGTTCTTTGACCCTGAATTATGGCTAAGTAATGTTCATCCGGATGATCAGAAAAACATAAAAGAGTCAATGGTATCGTTCAGGGAAGGCCTCAGCTCATACAACAACCTTACCTATCGCATTAAAACTACGCAAGGCGATTGGAAATGGATATTATCTTTCAGCAAAATCGTTAATTCTGACGATAATGGACGAGAATTCAATATTATAGGTGCACTCCTGGATATCGACTTTATCAAACGAAAAGAGATAGAATTACAGGAAATAACCGGGCAGCTCAGAAAAACAAATATTGAGCTTGAAAAATTCGCCTACATTACCTCCCATAACCTTCGGGCACCTGTCGTTAATTTAATGAGCCTCACTGAGATGCAGACGGAACCTGGTATTTCTGAAGAATTCAAGGAAGAGATCAAGCTAAAGATACATCAATGTGTAAAACAACTGGATGACACCTTAAATGACCTGATAGAAATTGTTGCCAGTAAATCAGGTGAGAACATCCAGAGTGAAACCCTCGATCTGCAAACCGAGCTCAACCAGATAATAGGCAGTATTGAAAACCAGGTTAATTATTCAGGAGCACATATAGAAACTAATTTCACAGACTGCAGGAAGATCTATTTCCCCAGGCGCTACTTAAACAGCATCCTGATCAACCTGCTTACCAATGCGATCAAGTACAAATCGAATGAGAGAAAATTGGTGATCAGTTTAAAAACCCGCACGAACAAGGATCAGACTATTCTTTATTTCAGTGATAATGGCATAGGTATAAATATGGATAAATTCGGTAATAAGATCTTCGGACTTTACCAGCGTTTCCATAGTAATATTGATGGTAAGGGACTTGGCCTTTATATAATCAGGTCACAAATAGAGGCTATGGACGGGAAAATCGAAGTGGATAGCATACCCGATGTTGGCACCACTTTCAGCATCTATTTCAATAAAAAGAAGCACCTCTGACATTAAGGCAGAGGTAATTTATCGGTGACAAATAAGGATTTGTTAAAACAACTTTTATCTTAGAATGATTAACCAATCCAATAAACTTATGAACAAAACGATCTCCATATTAAGCCTGGTTGCAGGTATTCTCTTCATGTCGGCTTTTAAACCCGTCAAAGAAGAAGTTTATAAAGTTGACACAGAACGTTCAACTATTGAATGGACTGCAAAAAAAGTGGGCGGCGGACATATAGGCTCGGTTAGAATTGCTGAAGGCAGCCTGATTTACAATGGAAAAGCCTTAAAAGGCGGAAGCTTTCTTATGGATATGTCAACTATAATAGCTGATCATGCCCGTGTAACTACTCATCTAAAATCAGAAGACTTCTTTTCTGCAGTAAAAAATCCAGTTTCTAAATTTGAGATCACAAAAGTCAGGTCAGCAGGTGCAGACCGTTTGAATATTACAGGTAATCTTACCATAAAAGGAATTACTCACCCGCTTACATTTCCTGCAACTGTTAAACTGAAAAAGGATGTGCTTGTAGCTGTTGCCAGCGGTATCAGGATAGACCGTACAAAATATGATATCAAATTCAGGTCAAAAACATTCTTTGGCAATATTGGCGACAAAGCAATCGATGATGAGTTTGAGCTGAGCATTAATCTGACAGCAAAGAAAAACTGATAAAAAGGCTGATAAATATAAAGGCTGACAGGAATTGAATCTTGTCAGCCTATTTTGTTAGCCGTTGCCTGTTCCCGGTTATCAGTTGTGGGTTATGAGTTATGGGTTATGAGTACCATTAGTTTTCAAATTAACAGAAAACTGTCTTTGCTCTTTATTCCTTGTTCTTTTATCTCTATTCCTACACTATCCTGAATACTTCATTCTCATAAGCAACCCTGGCGATCGCTTTGCTTTTAGCATGATAGAACAGACATTTCCAGTGCTCATCAGCCGCTCTTTTACCATATTCCAATCGTAATTCCATAGATCTCCTGCCGTCAAAATCATATTTGGCCATGAACTTCCTCAGTAATTGTTCAGGCTCAGGCAGAATATCCCCGCCATAGAAGATCGTTTCATCATCTTCCCTGATCAGAAAAACCTGATGGTTCTCACAATGCCCCCCGGTTAACTCAAAAGAGATCTCCCGGTTAAATTCCCCGCTGCCTTCTATAAAATGAACACAGCCGCTGCGCTGCAGGAAATCAAAAATTTCTGTATGATATGATTTGGAAGGTTTACTGTATGCGGCCTCCCATTCCCCACGTTGAATAACATACTCTGCATTCGGGAAACTCAAAGATACCTGTCCATTTTGAGTGCAGATCATTCCCCCCGAATGGTCAAAATGTAAATGCGACATTAAAATCAGGCTGACATCATCGGGATCATACCCGGCCCTGCGAATATTTTCATGGATAAGAAGTTCTCCTGAATCATTTTTAAAGCCGAGGCCGGTATCAAGTACGATCAGATCATTTTTAGTTTTCACCAGAAAAGGCTGCACAAAAATGAACAGGGAGGCAGGCCGGTCCCGGGGATTATGAATGGCTGGATCGAAAGGGATGAATTTCTTGGAGCTGTCAACAGAATAAGAACCTTCATATAAGGCTAAAGCTTTCAATGTTCTTTGTATATTATAATGTTAAATTCTATTTTTACGGTTTACTTGGGCAAAGATATGCAAAAAAGGTGGGTGGAAAGGGAGGTTGAAAACCTTGCTGCAACAGCAGAATTGCAGCAATCTCTGAAAATTGATGAGGTACTGGCAGGCCTGCTTGTTAAAAGGGGGATCAGCAATTATGATGAGGCAAGGCATTTCTTCCGGCCCGGCCTGGATCAGCTTCATGACCCTTTCCTGATGAAGGATATGGAAAAAGCTGTCGCCCGAATTGAACTCGCGATCCGGTCTGAAGAAAAGATCCTTATTTACGGCGATTATGATGTGGATGGGACCACATCCGTTGCCCTGGTTTACAGCTTTCTGAAAAAAATATACAGTAAGATTGATTTCTATATCCCCAACCGTTATAACGAAGGTTATGGCATTTCCACACAGGGTATCGATTACGCTTCAGAGAATGGCTGCTCCCTGATCATCGCATTGGACTGCGGCATCAAATCGGTCGATAAAATTGCCTATGCTAACGAAAAGAATATCGATTTTATCATCTGTGACCATCACCTCCCCGGAGAAATATTACCGGCTGCCGCAGCGGTTCTTGATCCTAAACGCAATGATTGCAATTATCCCTACAAAGAATTATCGGGCTGCGGGATCGGCTTTAAATTAATTCAGGCCTATGCCCTGAAGAACCAAATACCTTTCGAAGAGCTTAGCGCCTACCTGGATCTCGTGGCGGTAAGTATTGCTTCTGATATTGTTCCTATCACCGGGGAGAACAGGGTGCTGGCATGGTTCGGGCTTCAAAAATTAAACAGCGAGCCCTGTAAAGGCCTGAGCGCCCTGATGGATATTTCTGGCAGGAAGGATGACCTGACGATTACGGATGTGGTATTCACCATCGGGCCGCGAATTAATGCTGCCGGCAGGATTGACGATGCAAAACATGCCGTAAACTTACTCATTGCCGACAATGATGCCTTTGCCTTTGAAAAAGGGCAGGTCATTAACCTTAAAAATACTGAACGTAAAGATCACGACAGCAATATAACGGAGCAGGCTTTGGCGATGATCGATGCCGATCCGGTGCTGATTGCCCGGAAAACTACCGTTGTTTATAATCAGGAATGGCATAAGGGAGTTATCGGCATAGTGGCATCAAGGCTCACTGAAAAGTATTACCGGCCAACCATTGTTCTCACCCATTCGAATGGCTTCGCTGCAGGATCAGCCAGATCAGTTGCCGGGTTTGATCTCTATGAAGCCTTAAGCGAATGCGCTGAGCTTCTGGAACAGTTTGGCGGGCATAAATACGCTGCTGGCCTGACCATGAAAACAGAGAACATTCCTGCATTTCAGCAGCGCTTTGAAGAAGTTGTTTCGCGTACTATCCCTGATGAATTGCTTGTACAGGCCATCAGCATTGATGCCGAAATTGAGCTGAACCGTATCGATTCGAAATTTTTTCGTATTTTAAAACAGTTTGAGCCCTTTGGCCCGCAAAACATGGCGCCCGTTTTTGTTAGCAGAAATGTTTATACTTACGGTGTTGCATCTGTACTGGGCGGCAAACATTTGAAAATGAGTGTTCAGCAGGATAATATAACCTATTTTAATTGTATAGGATTTGGCCTGGCTGAATACTTCCCGATCATCAATACTGGTATGGCATTTGACATTTGTTATACCATTGAAGAGAATACATGGAAAGAGAAACGATCAATACAGTTGAATATCAAGGGGATAAGACCAGCCCGGACCGTTCTTCCAAACCAGAAACAATGATACTGAGAGCTGAAAATCTGGTAAAAAAATATAAACAGCGTACCGTTGTAAATAATGTATCCTTTCATGTTGCACAGGGAGAGATCGTGGGCTTACTGGGGCCAAACGGTGCCGGAAAAACAACTTCCTTTTATATGATCGTCGGATTGATCAGGCCTAATGAAGGCCATGTATTTTTAGATGATAAGGATATTACCGAAGATCCTATGTACCGCAGAGCCCAGAAAGGAATAGGCTACCTTGCACAGGAGGCCTCAGTTTTCAGAAAATTAACGGTTGAGGATAATATCAAGGCCGTTCTGGAGATGACCAAACTCAGTAAAGAGGAACAAAAACATAAATTGGAGCAACTGATCGATGAATTCAGCCTGCATAAAGTAAGAAAGAACCGGGGTGATCTTTTATCAGGGGGAGAGCGGCGCAGAACCGAAATTTCAAGGGCGCTCGCTGCTGATCCGAACTTCATCCTTCTGGATGAGCCTTTTGCAGGGGTTGACCCCATCGCGGTAGAAGAGATCCAAAGTATCGTAGCCAAATTAAAATTAAGGAATATCGGTATTCTAATTACCGATCATAATGTTCAGGAAACCCTCTCCATAACAGACAGGGCCTATCTGCTGGCCGAAGGAAAGATCATGCTTACCGGAACTCCCCAGGAGATTGCGAACAATGAAATGGCCAAAAAATTCTATCTTGGTCAGAATTTCGAGTTGCGTAAAAAGAAACTCTAATCCCGGTAAAACTCTTAAAGATCAAATGACACTAGTTAATTCCATTTTTACCTGGATCATGAAAAAGCGGATGCATCAGATCGAGCTTTTCATTAAATACCCCTATGATGTACAGGAAGAATGGTTCCAGACCCTGATATCCACCGCCCAGCATACAGAATGGGGCAAATTACACGGCTATTCTTCAATCTATAGTCAGGATCAGTTCAAAGAAAAGGTGCCGATCCAGAATTATGACAGCCTGAAGCCATTCATTGAAAAAATGCTCAATGGTGAACAAAATGTACTCTGGCCTTCAGAGATAAAATGGTTTGCCAAATCATCGGGAACTACCAATGACCGGAGCAAATTCATTCCGGTAAGTGAGGAATCATTGGAAGAATGTCATTTTAAGGGCGGTAAAGATCTCTTATCAATGTATTGTAATAATCGTCCCGATACCAGGATATTTACTGGAAAATGCCTTGTATTGGGCGGAAGCCACGAGATCAACCAGCTGAATACAGATTCCTATTGCGGCGACCTGTCTGCCGTACTGATCAAGAATTTACCCTTCTGGGCTGAATTCTATCGCACACCTGAAATGTCGATCGCCCTGATGGATAATTTTGAGGAAAAGGTCGAAAAAATGGCCAGGGCAACGATTGAAGTAAACGTCACCAATATTTCGGGTGTACCCACCTGGAATTTAGTACTGGCGAAACGAATATTGGAAATAACAGGCAAGGATAATTTACTGGAAGTATGGCCTAACCTGGAATTCTATTTCCACGGGGCCGTTAATTTCAACCCCTACCGGGAGCAGTTTAAAAAACTCATTCCTTCAGATAATATGTATTATCTGGAAACTTATAATGCCTCAGAAGGATTTTTCGGTATTCAGGACCAGTCCAATTCGGAAGAGATGCTGCTCATGCTCGATTATGGGATCTATTATGAGTTCCTTCCCATGGAGCATCTGCATGCAGAAAATCCGAAAACCCTGGGCCTGGATGAGGTGCAGCTTAATAAGAATTATGCCCTGATCATTTCAACCAATGCCGGATTATGGAGGTACATGATCGGCGATACCATCAAATTCACTTCACTCTCGCCGCATCGAATTCAGATCACAGGCCGCACCAAACATTTTATCAATGCTTTTGGCGAGGAGCTGATCATTGACAATGCTGAAAAAGGCCTGGCAAAAGCCTGCCTGGAGACCCATGCCATTATCCGTGATTATACCGCCTGCCCGATCTATTTTAAGGGTAATGATGCCGGCGGACATGAGTGGATCATCGAGTTTGATCAAAAACCTGATGATATGGAACGCTTCACCGATCTGCTCGACCAAACCTTAAGAGAAATAAATTCAGATTATGATGCCAAACGTTATAAAGACATGGCATTACGCCGCCCACTGATACATGCAGCACCGGATGGAACATTCTACCACTGGATGAAAACCAGGGGGAAACTTGGCGGGCAGCATAAAGTTCCCCGCCTTGCCAATGACCGGGCGTATGTGGATGAGATCCTGAAATTGCTGTAATAAGAATCAGGTATCAGGTATCAGGTATCAGGATTAAATTTTGGTTCATTGGAGATTTATGAGCAAAGAACAAGGAGCAAAGATTAAAGACATAAGCTACCCCATTGACATTCAGCACAATTTACTGACAACAGCTAACAGACAACAGGTAACAGACAACTGATAACAGATAAGAGTAAATCCTTATTCCTTGCTCCCCTTTTTCGGGAACATAAGCGATGCCACAATACTTGCGGTAAGAATGAACAGAATGATGAACAGGGAATGCATGGTGGTAAAACCCCATAGGGTCAGCCAGTGGTGCGCCAGCATTTTAAGTCCGATGAATAGCAGCAGAAAGGATAAGCCTGTTTTGAGGTAATGGAATTTATGAATAACGTTCACCAGCAGAAAAAACATCGAACGTAAACCCAGAATGGCGAATATATTCGAGAAAAACACAATGTAGGGGTCTTTGGTCACGGCAAAGATCGCCGGAATTGAATCAACCGCAAAAATAAGATCGGTAAATTCTACGATAAGAAGGACAATGAAAAGCGGGGTTACCATTTTTTTCCCATCCACCTTAATAAAGAACTTTTTACCCGCATATTCAGGATAAACTGAAAAGTACCTGGATGCAAAAAGGACCACCTTATGGTTCTCGGTATCGATCTTTTCTTCCTCATCACGGCTCATGAACATCGTGATCCCGGTGTAAACCAGGAATGCCCCGAAAATATAAAGGATCCAGCCGAACTCATTAATTAAGGTAGAGCCCAGGAAAATAAAAAGAAAGCGCATCATCACCGCACCGATAATACCCCAGAACAAAACCCGGTGATAGTACTTTTCATCCACGCCAAATGCTGAAAAAATCAGGACCATGACAAAGATATTATCAACTGAAAGTGCATATTCAATGACATAACCGGTAAGGAATTCAAGGGCGAGGTTCTGCTTATAGAGCGAAAGGCTTTCGGCATAATTACCCGGAATGAGTGTGATATTATGAAAATTCTGGATGGTAGCTTCCTGAAGCTGGGCGAAATTGCTGATCCCATGCAGTATTTCGCCCTCCGTCAGCAATAAAAAGTAAAATCCGATGGCAAAACTGACCCATATAAAACTCATGATGGCAGCCTCTTTCATACTGACCTTATGTTCCCTTTTGTTAAAAAGTCCCAGGTCAATAGCCAGCATCAGAATAATAAAAAGCAGGAAACTGCCGAAAAATATATACTCGTTTGACATTTTATTTTTTGCGCTCTGTAGTGAAGCGGACCAGCTGCTGCAAAGCATTGCGTGAACTATGTTCCGGTAATTCGTTTAAAATATCGAAAGCTTCCTGCTGATAGATCTCCATCTGACGGCTGGCATAATCCATGCCACCGCTGTTTCGTACATAATCGATGATCTCCGCCACTTTATCAGCCTCCTCATTATGATTTTTTACCAGGTTGATGATCCTTCTTTTTTCAGCGCTACCCGACTTATTTAAGGCATAGATCAGGGGCAAAGTGATCTTCTTTTCTTTGATGTCTATGCCAAGCGGTTTCCCGATATCATCCGTTCCGAAATCAAAAAGATCATCCTTGATCTGGAAGGCTATGCCCACCTTTTCTCCAAAAAGCCGCATTTTTTCAATAGTTTCAGCATCCGCACCCGCAGAAGCGGCACCGCAGGCACAGCATGAAGCAATCAGTGATGCCGTTTTCTGACGGATCACTTCATAATAGACCGCTTCATCAATATCCAGGCGGCGGGCCTTTTCGATCTGCAATAGTTCACCCTCACTCATCTGCTTTACAGCTTCAGAGACTATTTTCAGCAGGCCGAAGTCGCCATTATTGATCGAAAGCAGCAGTCCTTTGGATAATAGAAAATCACCCACCAGAACCGCGATCTTATTCTTCCATAAAGCATTGATAGAAAAAAAGCCGCGGCGTTCGTAGGAATTATCCACCACATCATCATGAACCAGGGTGGCGGTATGCAATAATTCGACCAGAGCTGCCCCGCGGTGAGTGGCTTCTGTAATTCCGCCGCACAGGCTGGCGGCAAAGAAAACAAACATCGGACGGATCTGCTTCCCTTTTCGTTTTACAATATAATGTGTAATCCGGTCAAGAAGCGGAACCGAGCTTTGCATCGAGGCCTTGAACTTTTGTTCAAAAGCATCCAGTTCTCCGGCGATGGGTTGTTTGATCTCGTCGAGACTCAGCATTAATTTCAGAAACCGTTTAATATGAATTTATTACTGCAAATTTATTGAAAATGCCGGAATTTTTCAGAACTAAATGAAGATCAGATCATGCTTTTCAGTATTTCTGATCAAATAGCACTTTTGAAGGATTGCTAGCCTTCCCGCATACCCGCAGAGTAAAAGACGATTAACCTGGTGTGAACAGCTAATAATTACTGGAGAAATCATATTCAGGAACATAACAACAAATGCATCCAATTATATGCTCCTGAAAATGGGATAAGTAACTATTGACTAAAGTTACTGCAAGATAAGAGTGAATATTGCTAATACAATAAAAGCTAATGGGATCAAAGCGACCAAATGATTGTAAGTTAAATTCTTCATGTTTGAAATTTGTTTAATGTTAATTTATTTGCTGTTAACTGTAAGTCAAATAAAGGACCAATGCCAAAAGAATACCTAATGGCGCATTTAGTAAAGTTAATTACCCAAAGAGGGGGATTTTACACCACGATTTGGGGAAGGATAGTGCCAATGTTTGCCAGAAAGTTTCTACAAACCAATTAGTGGAAGTGCTTTCCTGCATTAGCGTAACCTGTAAAAAAAATTAAGCGGCGGAGAGTGTGGGATTTGTATTTTAAGTAAACATTTGTTGTTGATGAACCTGCAGGAGCCTGCCGCTCACACAATGTTATGAATATAAGCCCATGGAAGCTTAGAGCCATTTAAAAAACAGTATTATACTAATGAAAATTTTGATACTTTTGCATCCTTTCCGGAGAGGTGTCAGTCCAAAGGACTCCTTCGGAGAGTGGCCGAACAGAAGAATAATAAAAAGGCCCAATTTAGGAGAGGTGTCAGAGTGGCCGAACGAGCGAGCTTGGAAAGTTCGTGTACTAGCAATGGTACCGTGGGTTCGAATCCCACCCTCTCCGCCAGATAAAATGCTGTCCGCCCAAAGGCGGACGGCATTTTTTGTTTTAAAGTGGCTGAAATACAAAGTTATGTGGACGGTGATAACACCGACTACAGGGTAATTGCTGTTCCCATTCAGCCAGGTTACAGAGGTAAGAAAGTGCCGGTAACAGATTTATTCAGAAACCACAAATATTTTCTTAGTTTTATTTCAGTTGGTTTAAAATAATGATCAAACAGATTTTATGTATAAGATGAATTTTACTGCGAAATCCTTTAAGAAATTCGGTATTCTGCTTGCAATTCTAGTTTGCTGGGGGAATCAGACGGCTTTAAGTCAGACGGCTCAGCAATTCGACATTGTGGTCTATGGCGCTACCTCTACCGGTATCAGCTCAGCCATTCAAAGCTCGAGAATGGGCAAAAAAGTGATATTAATTGAGCCAACTAACAGAATCGGCGGACTAACAACCGGCGGACTCGGGCAGACGGATATCGGCAACAAACAGGCAATCGGCGGTTTATCCAGAGAATTCTATCAACAGGTAAAAGCCTATTACCAAAAACCTGAAAACTGGATCTGGCAAAAAAGGGAAAGCTATAAGGACGGCGGGCAGACCACCAGCGCAGCTCAGGAAGATGCCATGTGGACCTTTGAACCATCGGCGGCTTTGAAGATCTTTCAGGAGATGTTAAGTAAGGAAAAAAACATTAGCCTGGTCTATAATCAGCGTTTAAACCGTAAAAGCGGGGTTAAAAAAGCTTCAGGAAAAATAACATCCATTCAAATGGAAAGCGGGCAGGTTTATCAGGGAAAAATGTTTATTGATGCTACCTATGAAGGGGATTTAATGGCAGCCGCCGGTGTAAGCTATACTGTTGGCCGTGAATCCAACACTCAGTATGGAGAAACATTAAACGGTATTCAGGCAAACAAAATTAGCCTGACTCTGCGCAGAACCATCTCAATGAATACGTATAATCATAATTTCATTGAAGGTGTAGACCCCTACATTAAAAAAGGTGATCCTAAAAGCGGTTTGCTGCCATTTATTTCTCCGGGAAAGCCGGGAATTGATGGAAAAGGCGACAATAAAATACAGACCTACTGCTTCCGCATGACCTTGACCAACCATCCTGATAACCGAATTCCATTTGCTAAACCTGCAGGTTATAAAGAACTGGACTATGAATTATTAATGAGAAACTACGAGGCCGCCGAAGGTCCCATCGAAAAAATGTATGACTATGGCGACCCATTAGTACCCTGGATAAATTCGGATATGCCTAACCGTAAAACAGATACCAATAACCAGAAAGGATTCTCAACTGATTTTATAGGTCAGAATTATGACTACCCTGAAGCGGGTTATGAAGAGCGCGAAAAGATTGTTGAACGACACCGGAAATATCAGCAGGGTTTAATGTGGACCCTTGCCTATCATCCCCGTATTCCTAAAAAAGTACGGGATGTGGTTTCTACATGGGGCACCTGCAAGGATGAATATGAAAGGGAAGACGGCTGGCAGGGGCAATTATACATCCGGGAAGCAAGGCGTATGATCAGTGATTATGTGATGACACAAAAAAATTGCGAACGTCTGGTAGTGGCTGAAGATCCGGTTGGAATGGGTGCTTATGGTATGGACTCGCACAACATTAAACGCTATGTGGATGTGAATGGTTTTGTAAAAAATGAAGGCAATGTGGAAGCGCATGTTGCAGGTCCTTATCCGATAAGTTACAGATCGATCGTTCCTAAAAAATCAGAAGTAAACAATCTGTTTGCTCCCGCCTGCTTGTCTGCAACTCATATCGCCTTTGGATCCATCCGTATGGAGCCGGTATTTATGGTACTGGGACAATCCGCAGCAATTGCCGCCAGTATTGCTATCGACAAGAATTACAGAGTACAGGATGTTCCATATAAAGAATTAGAAGCCGATCTTTTGAAGTATAAGCAGGTACTTCAATAAGCCCCCCGAATAAGACAGATAAGCCTGATCCCGAATGTGGTCGCATGTTTTGTAATTCTCATCTGGACAGCTTCGGAACCGAAGAAAAAAAATATTTAAGCGGACACTGTGTTTATTAAATCAATAAATTGCTTTTGCCAATACCGGCAGAGCTGTTTTTAATACATATGAAAAAGAATATCCTTTTAATTACTTTTTTTTCTTTTATTATTCTATCCGTTCAAAATTCATCGGCACAGGATAAAAATCAGGCTGGCTGGAAAGCCGGAGTTGCCAGTGTAATCATTACTCCTGAAGAGTCCATGTGGATGGCCGGATTTGCACATCGCACCAAACCATCGGAAGGTAAACTTCATGAGCTTTGGGCAAAAGCTCTGGTGATCGAAGATGCGGCAGGCAAAAAGGCTGTACTCATCACTACCGACCTCTCCGGTATTCCAAAAAGCATTTCAGATGCTATCCGGAACCGCCTTGAAAAAAGTTTCCGGCTTTCACGCAGTCAGATCATTTTCAACACTTCTCATACCCATTCCGGACCGGTATTGCAGGACGCTCTTCTGGCCTTATATCCCTTGAATGAACAGCAAAAAGAACAGATCAGGACTTATACCATCAAGTTTGAAGATCAGATCGGGGCTATGGTCAAAAAGGCCTTAAAATCAATGAAACCTGTTAATATTTCAAGTCAGAACGGGATAAGCCGCTTTGCGGTAAACAGGAGGAATAATATTGAGACAAAAATAGATGCACAAACAGATCTGAAAGGTCCGAGTGATTACGCAGTACCGGTGATCAGGGTGACTGATAAAAAGGGGAAAGTTTTGGCCATAGCTTTCGGATATGCCTGCCATAATACAGTATTGCAGGGTTATGACTGGTCGGGAGATTATGCCGGATATGCACAGATCCAGGTAGAAAAAGCACATCCCGGAGCCACTGCACTATTTTTCCAGGGTTGCGGTGGAAACCAGAATGCATTGCCGCGCAAATCGATCCCACTGGCAAAGCAATATGGTCAGGAACTCGCATTGGCAGTGGAAGCTGTGCTTGAAGGGGAAATGCGGGATCTGGAACCGCGTTTGAGTACCGCCTATTCAGAAGTGAGTATTGAATTTGAAAACCCACCCGGCAAGGAAGAGTTAAACCAGATGCTTGCCAAAGAAAGCGGTTACATCAGGAACTGGGCATTGGAAATGATCCGGAAATATGAAAAGGATGAGCCCATGTTACGCAGCTATCCCTATCCAGTTCAGTTCTGGCAGTTGGGGGATCAGTCGATAGTGGCTCTGGGTGGTGAACCTGTTGTGGACTATGCGATCAAGCTTAAAAAGATCTTTGGTCCTGAGCTGTTTGTGATGGGCTACTCCAATGATGTGATGGCTTATATTCCAACGGTGGAAATTTTAAGGGAAGGCGGATATGAAGGCCATACCTCCCAAATGGCCTTCGGATTGCCGGCCAAATGGAAGGAATCGATCGAGCCAGGGATCATGGGGGAAGTTTTAAAATTAGCGCGGGAGATTGGGCTTGCGATTCCGGATTCAAAATAGTTGGGTTCTGATAATTATTTCTTTCATTTTTATTTATATTTAGACCTAGTAAAAGACAAATAAAATCAATGAAACGCAGAGAAATACTAAGGGGCTTGAGCATCATTCCGCTGGCAGGAATTGCAACTGCCGCTATTGCGAAGCATCATGCAGGAGCTGATTCAGAGCCGGCATCCGGTGCTGCAGAAGAATGGCTTCCAAAGAAAGAACTGATCAAAACACCGGCAGGCTCCTGCCTTCGTTCAGGTCATTTATTGTTCATTGGGGGTATTGGCGGCTGGTATGCCAACCAGAGGGCTGAGCCGGGAGATATCCAGGTTCAGATCCGTAGTGTTCTGACTACCATGAAGGGAATTCTGGAAGGTGCCGGATCATCTATGGCCAATGTGCTGAAGATACAGATGACAGTAGCGGAGCCAAACAAGAATATGGCGAAGCTCAATGAAGCGTATGCTGAATTTTTCCCTGAAAATCCACCTGTACGTTCATACAGCGGATCTAAAACCAGCCAGATGGGCAGGGATGGTATTCTGTGTCAGGTGAGCTGTATCGCCTATGTTGATTAATTATACTCATTTTTAATTTTAATAAAACAATCTTATGGATCGCAGAAAGGTTCTAAAAAGTCTGAGTCTCCTACCACTTGCAGGAGCAGCAGCAGCAATTCCAGCTGAAGCCAATGCCCAAAACAAAAAGCAAAAGGGACAGTGGACGCCAAAAAAGGAGGTTATCCGCCGAAGTAATAGCGGAGGCAATACAAATCCTACCGTGGCTGCCCCTGCAGCAGGCGGAGCGCCAAGACCGGGAGGGGTTTTATCCGGGTGTATCCGCTCCGGACATCTCTTATTCCTTTCGGGTATCGGAGGCTGGTATGCTGAAAGACGCAAAGAACCCGGAGATATTCAGGTGCAGATCCGAAGCGCACTGGATACCATGAAAGAGGTGCTCGAAGGAGCCGGATCATCAATGGCCAATGTTCTTAAAGTACACATGACTGTAGCTGAACCCAATAAAAACATTGCTGCCCTGAATGAAGCTTACAGAGGGTATTTCCCTGACCCGGCTCCGGTACGTTCTTATACCGGATGCGGGACCGATTTAATGGGCAGAGACGGTATTCTTTTACAAATTGATTGTATTGCGTACGTTGATTAATAAACTGAGTTCGATTATGATTTTCCAGCTATATCTTGCACAGGCAGATATTTAGTGTACCGGCTGCGTTAACGATGGCAGCGGCATCCCTGCCTACCGTCAGGCAGGCTTTTTGGCTTTTTGAGGCCAAAAAGATACAGCGGACAGCGTGTTAAAACGCCAAAATTCCTATTTTTAATTTCCTTTGAGTTTTTAATAGTCAAAACCCGTAAATAAAAAGGTCAGAATATATCTACATCCTGACCCTTTTTATTAATCGGTCACCTTCTATATTGTTGCTTAAACAAGTACCAACCTATACATCAGCCTTTTGAAGAACTTCCAATGTTTTTCTGAGTCCGGTTTCTGCCACCATCATCAGATCTTCCTTCCAATAGACCGGATTATACATCTCAAGTGAGATACAGCCCTTATACCCGGTTCCCTTCAGATCTTTGAAGATTTGAGTCAGAGGCAAAATACCATCACCGGGATACACCCTGTGCTCATCCTTAAGCTGTGCTAATGGCGGTGAAGCAGGAGCGTCATTAAACTGAAAAATAGCGATCATCTCACCTCTAAGCAATTTAATTCCTTCAAAGCCTCCTTCACTGATATACATGTGGTAAACATCAGGAATGATCTTTGCTTTGGGATGGCTGGCATCCAGGGCAATACCCGCGGCCTGCCCCATCGTTTTAATGGGAAAATATTTTACAAAAACCAGTGCCGGGTTCAATTTATACTCATTGATGCCCATTTCAATAATGTCCCTGTAGCGATCTGCGGCCCACTTTTGATTATAATTTTCTCCGATAGTATTCGGGATTGTTTGTATATGCTGAGCACCAATATCTGAAGCCATACGCATCCGGTTACGTGTATCTGCGAGTGATTTTTCCCATAATTCCCGGGTAGGGGGTATCGCATTCCAAAGCCCGATCACGCTGGGGACAAACAAACCCTTATCTTTTATTTCTTTACCCAGGTCTTTCAGATTACCACCCTCTGCTTCGAACTTTTGCAATTCCCCATCCCATGGTTCGATTGCATCATAACCGGCATTAGCTGCGATCCTGACCTTTTCTATTAAGGAAGCCGGCCTGATGGTGGCAGTATCCAGGCACACCGGCCAGGGACTCCGGCCTTTCTGGTACCTTTTCTCTTTCTTCCGGACTTCTGCTGTACCACCCACTGCAATACCAGGTAATGCAATGCCAGCAATAGCGGCTGTTGCTCCCAGAGTAATGAATTTTCTACGTTCCATATTTGTGATTATATACCAAATGAACTGAAAGTAGCGCTCCCCGCATAATTCTGGCCGATCTCCTCATTGATCCTGAGCAACTGATTGTATTTGGCAAGTCTTGAAGATCCGGCCACCGAGCCGATTTTGATCTGTCCGCCGTTCAACCCTACAGCGAGGTCTGCCAGGGTAGCATCTTCCGTTTCACCCGAACGGGCAGAAACCACCGTGCTGAAGCCTCCATTCTTTGCCATCCGGAGTGTGTTAACAGTCTCGGTCAGTGTCCCGATCTGATTCATTTTCACAAGGATTGAGTTTCCGGCCTTCATATCAAACCCTTTCTGTAATCGCAGCTTATTCGTTGTAAAGAGATCATCGCCGATCAGCTGAATATGTTTACCAAGCCTTTCTGTCAAAATCTGCCATCCCTCCCAATCATTTTCTGCAAGACCATCCTCAATTGAGATCACCGGATATTCCCTGCACCACTTTTCGAGCATACCGATCATCTGTTCAGAGTTAAGCGAACGCTCTTCTGAATGCAGGTGATATACTCCTTTAGCTTCATCATAGAAATGGGAGGAGGCGACATCAAGTGCGATTGCAATATCAGTACGCGGTTTGTAACCGCATGCATGAAATACTTCTCCCAAAACCTCAAGAGCTGCCTCATTCGAAGGTAAAGCAGGTCCGAACCCCCCCTCATCAGCAAGCAGATAGGCGTTATATCCTTTTTTTATGAGTAATTCGCGTGTTTTCCAGTACACATTATAGATCATTTCGAGTGCATCCGGATAGTTTTTGGGCGATACGGGTATGATCAGAAAATCCTGCAGATCAATATTCTTTCCCGCATGCAATCCACCGCTGATGATATTTACCATGGGTACAGGCATCGAAACCTCATCTCCGGCAGGAAGATATTTCTTAGCCAGATATCTGAATAAAGGTTCAGCTGCTTCATTGGCAGCGGCATGAATACAGGCGAATGAAGCGCCGAGTATGGCATTCGCACCCAGCCTGGATTTTTCGGGAGTGCCATCCAGTTCGATCATCAGATTATCCAGCCGATCCTGATCCCCGATATCCTGACCGATCAAAACATTTCTGATATCCGAGTTAACATTCGCAACAGCTTTCCTCACTCCTTTACCTCTGTGACGATTTCCGCCATCACGTAACTCCAATGCTTCAAACTGCCCGGTAGATGCCCCTGAAGGCACCATCATTCTTCCCATAACACCCGATTCCAGAAATACATCAACCTCAACGGTAGGATTACCGCGTGAATCGAAAATTTCCCTTGCTTTTATATCTCTTATTTTTGACATGTTATTTTAATATTGAGGGAGATGATCCCGAATGGTAAACGGAGTATTTGTGTGATTAAAAATATTAAAAGATCTGAACTTAAAATTGCTTTTTGATGGCCTCAAAAACATTCAAACCCAGGTTCTTCCCTTTGATCCAGTTAATGGCTGTATCCCTGATAATTTGTTTTAAATTTTCATCCTCAATGTAATTCACCGGCGATTTCCCATCCACCCGGGCCAGAAGCATCAAGCCCAGGTGCGGCAAAAGATTATTGACCTGTCCTTTATAATTGGCAAGGAACACGCCGATCAGCTCAAGCATCTCATCCGGTTTTTTCAGATGCCAGGCTTTTAACATCAGATGACCCAAACAATAAGCCAGGTCAAAAACAGGATTTCCCCAATGCGCCACCTCATAATCAATTAAAACGATACTCCCGCTCTTTTCAACGAGCATGTTCTTTGGAGAAAAATCCCCATGAACCAGGCAGATCTTTTGTCCGGTCAGTTCTTCTATCAAACCATTGATCTCAGCCGAAAGCTCCGGATATTTTTGAATTAAAAAGCGGTGGAAGGGATCAATGCGCAGCTGAATAAAATATTTCTGATCACTAAAGCCCGCCTTTATCTTTTCATCAATTTTAAAGCTCTGGCTGTGGATCCGGGTAAGAATATCTGCGGCACTTTTGGCTGTATCCGCATTGAATATACCCTGCATCAACAGATCTTTCCAGGTCTGAACTCCTTCTTCGGCGCAGGTCATCAGGTAGATGTGATTAACATAATCAACATGCAATACCTTCGGTACATGACAATCAGGAAGGATCAGTTCCAATTGTTTCATCACCTCATGTTCACGATGAATGCGCTCAACATCAGAAAACCAGTCTGCTTTAACATTAAGTTTCTCAAGCGCCTGTTTGATGACCCAGCGATCCTGATCCACGCTGATTTTCCATACCCTGCATGATACCCCGCCGGAAAGATGTTCTACAATGGGTTCTGAATCTTCATGGACAATGCCTTGTTCAATAAGATATTTTTTTACCTCTTCAATCGTATCAAGCCTCATCAGGAAATTTATTGAAAATAAAGATGACCCATAATCATCTACCAGTATATACTATATAGTGCCACAATTATCCCCAGAACGATCAATGCTCCAACCGCAAAGGATGCGGAAGTCCGGAACATGCTCTTATCCACTTCCAGCCCATTGGGGATAACTCCATTACGGTTCTCATACATACTGATCAGGAACATGACGAACACACAGATCAGAAATACAAATCCCATACGGTCGATAAATGGGATTTCGTAAACTCCTTCTGCATTCGGTACGGCAAAACCAAAAGAATAAAGGAATTCGAGATCCACATAATTGGGTGAGGCCTTGAATAAAACGGATAAAATGAAGCCGCCGATCGTAGCAAATAAGGCTGCATTTGAAGTGGTCTTTTTCCAGAAAAATCCAAGCAGGAACATAGCAAATATTCCCGGTGAAACGAAACCTGTATATTCCTGAATATACTGAAACCCTCCTTTTTTATCAATGCCCAGATAAGGTGCAATGGCCACGGCCATGATCATGGATATTACAATAACCCATCGCCCAACCTGCACCTGTTTGTGCTCACCCGCAGCCGGGTTTATTTTCTTCTTATAAATGTCAAGGGTGAAAATAGTGGCAATACTGTTTGCCTTCCCGGCAAGGGATGCCACTACCGCAGCAGTCAGGGCGGCGAATGATAAGCCTTTTAAACCCACAGGCAAAAGGTTCAGCAGGACCGGATAGGCGCGGTCGCCGACCACTTCACCATTCAGTGTCATTTCCGTACTGAAAACCCCCTCTTTATACAATACAAATGCAGCTATTCCCGGCAGAACAACAATAAGCGGCATCAATAATTTAATGAAAGCCGCAAAGAGGATTCCGCTGCGGGCAGTATGCAGATCTGCACCCAGGGCTCTCTGGGTGATGTACTGATTACATCCCCAGTAATTCAGGTTGACTATCCACATACCTCCGACCAGCACGGCAAGTCCGGGCAGGTCCATGAAATAAGGGTCATCCTTTTTAAATATCATTTTAAAATGATCGGCAGAATTCTCTGTCATCAGGTTGAAACCATTGATCGCTCCTGCTGATCCGTAATGCTGGGCCACCATATCCAGTGCCAGGTAAGTGGTTACCAGTCCGCCCAGAACAAGGAACACCACCTGGATCACATCGGTATAGCCGATCACATTCATCCCCCCAAGGGTGATTATAACGGCAAATACAGCCAATGCAATCATACAAAGTCCGAAATCCAGTCCCGAAATACTGCTGATTGCCAAGGCTCCAAGAAAGAGTATAGAGGTCAGGTTAACAACAACATACAATAAAAGCCAGAAAACAGCCATGATCATGGCTACCGTTTCATTATACCTCGTTTTAAGAAACTGAGGCATGGTATAGATCTTATTCTTGAGATAAATTGGAATGAAAAATACAGCCACGATCAATAAGGTAACAGCAGCAAGCCATTCATAAGCTGCTATGGCAAGTCCCATGGTAAAGCCCGAACCGCTCATTCCGATAAACTGCTCTGCAGAAATATTGGAAGCGATCAATGAGGCTCCGATAGCCCACCAGGTTAATGAATCCTTTGCCAGGAAATAATCTTTTGAATTTTCGTGCTTCTTACGCCTGTAAACATACCATCCATAGGTACTTACAATGAGGAAATAGATAAAAAATACAATATAATCTGGCGTTTGCATACACTTAAGGGATTGGTAAATAAACCTATTAAAAATTTTGCATTTATTTATCCAAAGGAAAAATAATGAATGTATTTCCCCTGTAAAATACTTCTAAAATAATTTGCTGATTATAGCAGCGGGGTAGGAATACTAGGTGTTCAAAGTCGTTTAGAGCAAAGGCAGGAGCTACAGATGTGAGTTGTGCAACAGCCACTACACGCTCGGGCAAGCAGGGTTTGGGATTGAAGTTTACTCAAGTCTAATATCGGCTTATTTACTCCAAAGCCAACCTATCAAACGATTGATAAAACAATCGTAACGTTTTTTTTACAAAAAACGTATAAGAAATATAACTAAAAACCAATTATATGAAAAACAAAAATTCACAGCTGCTTAAATTAAGCTATTTAAGCCTATTTAGTCTTACATTATTTTCATGCAAGGATCAACCAGTGCAGCTAACCAATTCCAAAGCCATGATTGAATTTGTTGCACCAAAAGTCAAATCAGTTGAAAAAGTTACGGATAAAAAACTTCTAGAATCTATATCTTTAGGTTTAATGAAGAGTCCATTTGAAAGGAAACTTAAAATAGAAAAACAAATGGTCTTGAATCCAGTGCCTATTGATGGAGAAGGTGAGCCTCCTGTCATCATTACTTATGAAAACAATCCTTTAAGTACAATTGTTGTAAATTTAGGAATTTATGAGGGTACACAGTATCAATACATGAATCTGGTTGAAAATGGGAGTGTTATTAATGGTGAAAATTTCTACGCCACGTTAACAAGCGAGAATGATGCACTTGTTACAAAATATTTAGATTCGGAAGGTAGTGAATTAGCTCGTTTTACGGTGGTTAATGGCATTTTAACTGCCGCTGTTATACATGAGCAAATTCAGATGAAACCAGGAAATTTTGGTTCAAGATGGGTTGCATGTGTAACAAAAGTTGGCATGCATTTTACAGATGGTACATTTAGTGGCGCTGCTTCAGGCTTATTTTGTATGGCTTGGGGGGGATATTGCGCTGCTGCTATAACTGTTCTTTGTGCAGGTACAGCATATTATCAATTACAAATATAAATTCACAGCTATGAATCGTATAAAATTTTTAATATTATTAATAATACCCTCATTTCTTGTTGGTATTCTAATTGGTTATTTGGATGAAATTTATGGAGACAAATATTTCAAACTCGTAATAAGTCTTTGGATAATTGTCTATATACCTTTACTACTTATTTTCAGAATGAGAAGCCTGGGCTTTACAGTTAAGGAAGGTTTTAAAGCTATGGTTCCATTTTGGGGTTCTAACCTTAGAAATAGAATTTGGTTTGGAAAATAAATGATTAAGGACAATGAGTCTAGCTCATTGTCCTTAATTTGCTATGTATTTGAAAAGCTTATACCTCGCCGGCGCGAGCTTTAGTTCAAATTAAAATTAAGAACTATAAAAAGTATTGTGTGTTTCTAATAAACTGTAAGTTCGCCTCTCAGATCTGTTTCAAGATATTCAGCTATCTTTTTATGACTTTTTATATTGCCCAGGAGATACATCAGTTTGGTTACTGCCGCTTCAAAGGTCATATCATACCCGCTCACCACTCCCATTTCAAGGAGTTCTGAACTCGTTTCATATCGCCCCAGTTCAACAGTTCCAACCTTGCACTGTGAGATATTCAGGATAAGCTTACCTCCTTTTATGGCCTCCCTTAAGAGATCCAGGAACCATTTTTGAGTGGAGGTATTGCCTGATCCGAAAGTCTCCATGATCACAGCCTTACATTCTGCTAAAAGGGCGGCCTTTACAATTGCCGGACTTATGCCGGGATATAACTTCAGAATACCAATGGCGCTATCCAGTTTCGTGTGAAATTTAACCGGTTCTCCACTGGGTTTCAATATATAATTCCGGTTAAATTTCAGATAAACTCCGGCTTCAGCAAGGATCGGGTAATTCGGCGACCTGAATGCCTCGAATTTTTCTGAATTATATTTGAATGAACGGTTTCCCCTGAATAGTTTATAATCGAAGTAGATACAAACTTCGGGCACCATGGCCTTTCCTTTTCGCTTTTCTGCCGCTATTTCCAAAGCTGTGATGAGATTTTCCTTGGCATCGGTACGGATCCCGTTCACAGGTAACTGAGAGCCTGTAAAGATAATCGGCTTATCCAGATTCTCTATCATAAAGCTCAGGGCCGAAGCAGTATAGGCCATCGTATCTGATCCATGCAAAACTACAAATCCATCGTACTTCTCATAATCGCGTTTGATCAGTTCTGCCAGCTCCTTATAAACTTCCGGACTCATATTGGAAGAATCAATCAGGGGATCGAATGAATGCACTTTAAACTGGTAATCAAGCCTCTTCAGTTCGGGTACATGATCAGTGATCTGTTCAAAATCAAAAGGTACGAGTACCCCCGATTGCGGATCATTGATCATTCCAATGGTTCCACCGGTATAGATAATCAGAACATTAGTCATCGGGTTATTTAATTGGTTGCCGGATTGTAAAGATAAAAAAAGACAGCAAATGAGATCATTTCCTGATCCTGTATTTGATTATTATTCAATTTCTATATACCAAAGACTCTTTCAGAGTTCCTGGTTGTTATTTCAGCAACTTCTTCAATAGGGACCTGCTTCAGGTCAGCCAGCTTCTGAGCAACATAAACCAGGTAACTGCTCTCATTCTGTTTACCGCGGAAGGGAACCGGTGTAAGGTATGGCGAATCAGTTTCAAGCACCAGATGCTCTAATGAAATACCCTGCACAACTTTATCCAGACCTGAATTCTTATAAGTCAGCACTCCACCGATACCAAGATAAAAGCCGAGTCTGGTCACTTTTTCTGCCTGTGCAGCATCACCCGTAAAACAATGGAATATCCCTCTCAGTTTATCATCCTTTAATTCTTCCAGGATCTCAAATATCTCATCAAAAGCTTCACGGCAATGAATAACTATGGGCAGATTCATCTGCTTTGCCCGGTTGATCTGGGTACGAAATGCTTCCTGCTGTATTGCAAGTGTAGTTTTATCCCAGTACAGATCGATACCGATCTCGCCAATGGCATAGATCCTTCGGCCAGGAATTTCTTTATAAATGAGTGCTAATTCCTCCCTGAAATTTTCCTTTACATCGCAGGGGTGCAATCCCAGCATGGGGTAACAATTCTCAGGATATTGTTCAGCCAGTCTGAAAACCAATGGAATTGATTTAGAATCAACATTAGGCAGAAACAACCTGCTGACTCCCTTATCCAGACTTCTCTGCATCAGGCCCGACAATTTCTCAGGATCTGTTTCGTAATATAAATGGGTATGTGTATCAGTCAGGATCATGCCGCAAATTAACAAAAAAGCCCCCGGGTAATCCCAAAGGCTTTAAATCTTATTTAATCAGGTGTTTTAGCTGGATAATTTCTTTCTCTTCCAGGTATCTCCATCTGCCTCTCGGAAGATCTTTCTTGGTCAGGTGTGAATAGACTACACGGTCAAGTTTAACCACTTCGTAGCCCAGGCTTTCGAAGATCCTTCTGACAACCCTGTTCTTTCCGCTATGGATCTGTATTCCGACTTCCTTTTTACTGCCGCCGGCAACATAACTTACCTGATCTGGTTTAATGAGGCCATCTTCCAGTTCAATTCCGAATGCGATCTTATTCAGGTCGCCCTGGGATAAACTTTTATTCAGTTCTACCTGATATAATTTGGTGATATTATTCCGGGGGTGTGACAATTTCTCGGCAAGGTCGCCGTCATTGGTCATCAGTAATAAACCGGTTGTATTCCGATCCAGCCGGCCTACCGGGTAGATCCTTTCGCGGGATGCCTTTTCAACCAGGCTCATCACAGTTTTACGCTCCTGAGGATCGTCGGTAGTGGTTATATAATCTTTGGGCTTATTTAATAAGACATAAACATTTTTTTCACGCTTGAGGGCCTCGCCATTATAACGGATCGTATCCTTAGCCGGGTCAACTTTAAATCCCAGTTCGGTAACAGGTTCTCCGTTGACCGATACCACTCCAGCGGCGATCAGTTCATCGGCTTTTCGCCTTGAACAAATTCCTGCATTGGCTATAAAACGGTTAAGGCGGATCAACCCGTCATCCTTATCTGCGACCGGCTTTTTGCTGCGTTTATTCCCTAAGTGCTCTTCTGAACTCCATTTCCTGTCATCTGTTCTGTATTTCGGGCGATCAGATGATGGAGAATCTCCGGTGGAACGTGATTTGAATGGCTTGTCATTGAACCTTTTAACTGGTGCTTTCTTATCTGAAAATTTACTTTCACGACCGGCAAATGGTTTTTTTTCTGTTTCATTGGTGCCTGGCCAGGGTTTCCTGTCTCCCTGTGCTCTGTCTCCGAATGTTTTCCTTCCCCCTTCGCCTCTGTCTGAATAAGGTTTTTTCTCTCCGGGAGTTCTGTCAGCAAATGGCTTTCTTCCGGTTTCCTTACGATCAGAAAAAGTTCTCTTCTCACCTGAAGGCCTGTCGCCGAATGGCCTTTTTTCTCCTGCAGGTCTTTCTCCGTATGGCTTTCTTTCAGGACGTTCAGCGGATGAACGGCGCTCATCGCTGCCGGCAGAGCGGCCAAAGCTTTTAGGGCTTCTTTTTTCAGAAGAAAAACCAGACCCGGATTTATCATCGGCCTTTTTAAAGCCGCTTTTAAACGGCCTCTTCGAATCATCCGAAAACAATTTCTTCCTTGTACTGTTGGTACCTTCGGGTCGGTCTGATTTATAAGAATTGCTTTTGGAAGACGAGCCTGAAGCAGGCCTGGAAGTACGGGTAGATTTTTCGGATTTGTCGTCGCGACTGTTCCTTTTGTTTTTGAATGGCATGATACGCTTTTTATCTCTTTAAAAGAGGACCGCAAATCTAATCAAAATTACCGGAAAAAGCGCTGATTACTTGAGAATTAAAGATGGAAATATAACCCAGAAATCTACTATTAATACATGTGCTTTACAAGGGCTATTTCATAACTATTTGATAATTAGATATATATTTTGTACCTTTGCACAAAATATTGTATTTGGAACTAAAAAGAGAGGTAAAAATGATAAAGAAACACTTGATAACGTGTTCTGTGATGTTGGGCTTGCTGTTAACAGCCAAGTTGTTTATTTATAGTACTCCGGCCAGCTTTGATAAGTATTTAACTATCATTCAGTCGCCACAAAATATTGAAATCCCTGTTGAACCCTATTTCAACTCCCTGACCTTCGCAAACGAAGGTCTTCCACTGGGCGACCAGAGGATCAAATCGAAAATGAATGCAAGTCTTCACGCTCACTCCTATGCAAAACTGCAGACTTCCCGTCTCCATAAGCAGGCCGAAAAGTGGTTCCCTATTATAGAACCTATTTTAAAGAAATATGGAATTCCAGCCGATTTTAAATACATGCCCCTGGTAGAAAGCGGACTTAAAAGCGGTACTTCACCTAAAGGAGCATCGGGTTACTGGCAATTTATGCCGCAAACCGCCCGTGATTTTGGCCTGCGTGTAAACGCCGAAGTAGATGAGCGTCAGAATATTAAAAAATCCACCATTGCGGCTGCTAAATACCTTAAATCATTATATCGCGAATTTGACAGCTGGACACTGGCTGCCGCAGCATATAATATAGGTGAAGGCAGCCTTAAGCGCCAGATCAACAAACAGAACCAGGACAATTATTTTAAGATGAAACTCAACAGGGAAACCGCTTCCTATGTGTATAAATTAATCTCAATGAAGGAGATCATTGAAAATCCTACCCGTTATGGGTACAACAACAGAGCCAGCAGGCTGTTAGCCAATGCAAATGCAGAAAGCAAATCACTGTTAGATGCCAATACAGGAAGGAATAACACTTCTTACCCGCAAATCTTAAAGAACTAACCATTTAAACCAATCAGAGAGGGCTGGATTTATCCGGCCCTTTTCTGTTTATAATCGATTAACTTAAATCACCCGGGCGAGCGAAAAATCGATTTCGTCTTCACGAACCATCCGGGCGACCTACGAATTTAAATGCATGACGTATAAGTAAATTCGGTAAGTCTTTACTTCCTGAAAAAATATTCACTAGAAGAAAAAATCGCATCTTTGCATAAATTTTTTGAGCGAGTATTCAATTTATGAATAAATCTAATCCCGATCTTGGCGAGCAAAGTGAAGTTGAAGTTTTTGGTGCCAGAGTTCACAATTTAAAAAATATCGATGTTTCCTTTCCGCGCAATAAACTGGTTGTTATAACCGGATTGAGCGGCAGCGGAAAATCATCGCTGGCATTCGATACGATCTATGCAGAAGGACAGCGGAGATATATGGAAACTTTCAGCGCTTATTCCCGGCAGTTCCTGGGAGGCATGGAGCGTCCTGATGTCGATAAAATCTCCGGCTTAAGTCCGGTGATCGCCATTGAACAAAAAACCACCAGCAAAAATCCCCGCTCTACCGTGGGGACCATTACCGAGATCTACGATTTTATGCGCCTGCTTTTTGCTCGAACCGGGGAGGCCTATTCCTATGTCAGCGGCGAAAAGATGGAACGCATGACCGAAGATCAGATCCTTAAAAGTGTCCTTGAAAAATTTGAAGGACAGGCAGTAAGTATCCTTGCCCCGGTAGTTAAAGGCCGGAAAGGGCATTACCGTGAATTATTCGAGCAGATCCGTAAACAGGGCTATCTTAAGGTACGGGTTGACGGAGAAATTCTGGATATCAGTCCCAAAATGCAGCTCGACCGATATAAGATCCATGATATTGAAATGGTTATCGACAGGCTGCTGGTAAGCCCGGATGATAAAAAAAGACTTTATGATTCAATACAATCGGCCCTAAAGGTTTCAAAAGGGATTATCAAGATCAGCGATAAAGAAAATAAAGAATTTTTTTACAGTAAATTCCTCATGGATCCCCTATCCGGGATCTCCTATGATGAACCCCAACCCAATACCTTCTCTTTCAATTCACCCTATGGTGCCTGTGAACGATGCGGTGGTTTGGGATATATCTTTGAGGTTGACCGGCATTCGGTTATTCCAAACCCCAGGCTGAGTATTATGCAGGGGGGACTCGCTCCGCTCGGTGAATACCGTGAGACCTGGGTCTTCCAGATCCTGAAAGCGCTTGCGAAAAAGTATAATTTCTCGCTTTCCACCCCCATTGAAAAGATCCCTGAAGATATTGTAGAGATCATTCTTAATGGCTCTCATGATATCATAACTGTTCCGGTCGAGTATAATAAATGGAATGTTCAGAACTATCAGATCTCTTTTGACGGAATCATCAAAATGCTGGAAGAGCAAACCGAGCGCCGCGGGGAAGACGTTGGCGAAGACCTGGAAAACTACCGTGTTTTGAAAACATGCCCTGAATGTATGGGTGCACGCCTGAAAAAGGAATCCCTGCATATTAAGGTTGACAATAAGAATATCTATGAGCTTGCCTGCCTGGACATTTCCCATCTCTACAAGTGGTTTGAAGATCTGGAAAGCCGCTTAAACGACAGGCAAAATACCATAGCCAGAGAGATATTAAAGGAGATCCGTTCCAGAATTGGATTTCTTCTGGACGTGGGATTGAACTACCTCACCCTGGACCGCACTGCCAAAACATTATCAGGAGGCGAAGCCCAGCGTATCCGTCTGGCAACCCAGATCGGTTCACAGCTGGTCAACGTATTGTATATTCTGGATGAACCCAGTATTGGCCTGCATCAGCGGGATAATGCCCGGCTGATATCGGCGTTAAAAAACCTGCGGGATATCGGCAATACGGTTTTGGTTGTCGAACATGATAAAGACATGATCATGCATGCCGATCATGTGATCGATATGGGTCCGGCAGCCGGCGAACATGGAGGTGAGGTAGTGGGTGAAGGAACGCCTGCTGAATTTGCGAAAGCTAAAACCCTAACCAATGATTACCTCAATGGCCGAAAAGAAATTAAAATTCCGGCTGAACGGAGGAAGGGCAATGGAAAATTTCTGATCCTGAAGAATGCCAGCGGCAATAATCTCAGAGATGTATCTGTTGAATTCCCGCTCGGGAAACTGATCTGCGTTAGCGGGGTTTCAGGCAGCGGTAAATCAACCCTGATCGCCGATACACTCTACCCGATACTTAACCATCATTTTTTCAGGGCAAAGAAAAAACCAATGGCCTATAAAAAAATCGAAGGACTTGAGCATATCGATAAGGTAATTGAAATTGATCAGGCCCCTATCGGGCGTACGCCAAGATCCAATCCATCAACCTATACCGGCGTCTTTTCGGATATCAGGAATCTGTTCGTCATGCTTCCGGAAGCCAAGATCCGAGGTTATAAACCTGGCCGTTTTTCATTCAATGTAAAAGGCGGGCGCTGCGAAACCTGTCAGGGCGCAGGCCTGAAGGTCATCGAAATGAACTTTCTGCCTGATGTACAGGTTCCATGCGAGGAATGCAGCGGCAAGCGCTATAACCGCGAAACGCTGGAGGTACGCTACCGGGGAAAATCAATCAGTGATGTTCTGGATATGAGTATTGAGGAAGCAGTCGCATTCTTTGAGCCTATTCCTGCTATCTACCGCAAGATCAAGACCTTACAGGATGTCGGACTGGGATATATCCGTCTCGGACAATCCTCCACCACCTTATCAGGCGGTGAAGCGCAGCGGGTAAAACTGGCAACTGAGCTTTCCAAAAAAGATACCGGAAATACATTCTACATCCTGGATGAACCCACTACCGGACTCCATTTTGAGGATATCAATGTACTGCTTGGTGTACTTAACCGGCTGGTGGACCATGGGAATACGATCCTCGTTATCGAACATAATCTGGATGTGATCAAAGTGGCCGACTGGGTGATCGATCTCGGTCCGGAGGGAGGCTCAGGAGGCGGGCAGATCTTATTTGAAGGAACCCCCGAGGATCTGGTAAAGGTAAAAGACAGTCATACAGGGAAATATCTGGCAATTGAGATGGGAGTTTCTTAAAAACCCCCCTGCTTTTTCTTAATTTAGTATATGCTCCAACTCCTCACATCCTCCCAAACCAGGGAGGCAGATGCCTATACAATAAAAACGAAGCCCATCAGCTCGCTGGACCTTATGGAAACGGCCGCTCTTGCCTTTGTCAGAGCATTTAAGGAGGAGGTACCCGATATCGATACCCCGATCAGTGTTTATTGTGGTACAGGAAATAATGGAGGTGATGGGCTGGCAATAGCCCGCTTACTCAAAGAAGCTGCATACGACCGCCTTTCGGTAAAAATCGCACGCTTCTCAGCTAAAGAAAGCGGGGATTTCAAAGCTAACCTGGATCGCCTGAAATTAACAGGAATTACACTGACCGAATTATCACCAGGCAATAAATTTTCCGGGGAAAATGCCCTTGTCATTGTTGATGCCTTGATCGGCTCAGGATTAAATAAGCCTCTGGAAGGGGACCTGAAAGTTCTTGTTGAACATCTCAACCTGGTCAACAGAAAAGTAATTGCCGTTGATGTCCCCAGCGGTTTTCCATCCGATGGCCCAATTGACCCGAAAGCAGTAATCCTGAAGGCATCTCTGACGATCAGTTTTCAGCGCCCGAAGATTAATTTCTTCCTTCCCGAATCTGCCAATGCCACAGATCGATTCAAGGTTGTCGGGATCGGGCTGGATGAAGGTTTTATACAATCTCAACAGGGACCATGGAAACTCATTGAAGAAGCTGATATTCGTGGCATCATCAAGTCGCGGAAAGCATTCAGCCATAAAGGCACTTATGGACATGCCCTGATTATAGCCGGCAATACCGAAACTATGGGTGCCGCATTGCTCTGCGCCGATGCCTGCCTGCATTCGGGCGCCGGACTGACCACCGCATCAGTTCCTCAAGAAGGCCTTACTGCCCTGAACAGTTATGCGCCGGAGGTCATGTTTATCCCAAGAACCGGGTTAGGATCTGATGACTCATTAAGCAAGTACAGTTCTATCGCTATTGGCCCGGGTTTGGGAACTGGTCATGATTCAAAAGAATTACTTAAACTGATTCTTAAGAGCCAAAAAACTCCCATGGTGCTTGATGCAGATGCACTCAATATACTGGCCTCTAACCCTGATTTACTTCATACATTGCCTGAACAGTGCATTATTTGTCCGCATTTAAAAGAATTTGACGGCCTTTTCGGTAAATCCGGTTCCTGGTGGGACCGATTGACACTAGGGATGAAAAAAGCCAGAGAATTTAAAATTATCATCCTGTTAAAGAATAAGTACACCTTTATTATATTACCTGAGGGCGATATCCTGATCAATCCGACAGGAAATCCGGCAATGGCAGTTGGCGGTATGGGGGATGTTTTGACAGGAATGATAGCCGCATTTTTAGCGCAGGCTTATACTCCACATGAAGCTGCCGTTCTGGCCGTCTATATTCACGGAAAAGCAGGTGATGAATTAAAAGGAATGAATTCGATCCCACCGCGATACCTCACCAGACTGATCCCCGGGAACATAAAAGGCTATACTTATCCCGCAGAGTGAAAATTCTATAGTTTTCCCCTCCTTTTTCAAGGGGGAGGCGGGGGGTTGTTTATTCCTTTCTTCAAGCCTGACTGTAACAGGTGTAACAGGGAATTGCCAGGCCTGCTTATTTAAAATTCAAAAAGGTGTTTTTCTGCGTGGTAGGAAGAACGTACCAGCGGGCCACTCTCCACGTATCTGAATCCCATCTCCAATCCGCGGACCTTATACTTCTCAAACTGCTCAGGTGTGATCCAGTCCAGCACAGGATGATGATTCCGGCTAGGCTGAAGGTATTGACCCAGAGTTAGAATATGTACACCGGCATCCAGCAGGTCGGCCATTGCCTCAAACACATCATCTTCCGTTTCACCCAATCCGAGCATAATGCCTGATTTGGTCCTTAAACCGGCTTCATTGATACGCCGGAGACATTCCAGGCTGCGGTCATATTTAGCCTGAATTCTGACTTCCTTTGTTAAGCGGCGTACCGTTTCCAGATTATGGGAAACCACTTCTGGCCGGGTTTCCAGAACGCGGTCAAGATTCTCCCAAATGCCCCTGAAATCAGGAATAAGGGTTTCGAGTGTGGTTTCAGGGCTTTCTTTACGGATGGTATTAATGGTTTCAGCCCATATTACAGAGCCTCCGTCCTTCAGGTCATCACGGTCAACCGAGGTGATCACACAATGCTTCACCTGCATTAAACGAACAGAATTGGCAACCCGCTTCGGTTCATCGGTATCAACCGCAAGGGGCCTCCCCGTTGCCACAGCACAAAAAGAGCAGGAACGGGTACAAATATTGCCCAGAATCATAAAAGTTGCTGTACCGGCCCCCCAGCACTCGCCCATATTCGGGCAATTGCCGCTCTCACAGATTGTATGAAGTTTGTGGGTATCAACTAAACTCCTTACATGTGCATATTCCTTTCCAACCGGAAGTTTCACACGCAGCCAGTTTGGCTTACGCTGCATTTGGTTAACTGGGATAACCGGTAAATCGATCATAAGGCAAAAGTAAATAATTTTAACAAGAATTGAGATGGGAGAATACAGTTCTGTTATTTTGACATTGCAGTGTTTTTAGACTGAACTTAATAATAAAAACCAGAGTTTGATTTTTGTTTTTCCCCTATATCTTAAACAGGTGGATATTTATTTTATTTTTGAAATAACAAAAGTTTAATATCCCCAATAATGGCAACTATAGAAACCACCTACCCCGGCGACCTGAGAACTGAAGCGACTCACGTTTTTTCCGGCAATAAGATCATTACCGACGCTCCACTTGACAACAAGGGTAAGGCGGAAGCTTTTTCACCTACCGATCTGATGTCGGCATCTCTGGGTAGCTGCATGTTTACGATCATGGGAATTGCTGCACGGGAGCATGGTTTCAATATTGACGGCAGTACCTGTTCCATTACCAAGATCATGGCTTCTGAGCCAAGGAGAGTAAGTGAAATACAGATCATTTTTTATTTCCCGGATATAATATATACCGAAAAACAGAGATTAATTCTGGAAAGATCAGCAAGAAATTGCCCGGTAGCCAAGAGTTTGCACCCGGATCTGATTCAAAATATCAGCTTTAATTTTAAGGATTAAACGATCTGATCTGCAAGGTCCTCTGCCGAGATCTCAGAATGTGAGGTCTCATAAATGCATTCCCCCTTTTTGATCAGAAGAACCTGAGGGGATTCATGGTACACCCTGAATTGCTCTGCAATGGCAGTAGAAAGTTCCCTGTAGCTGATCAGGTCAAGAAAATATACTGAAGTACCCTCAGGGATGGCATCCCAGTCAAACTCAAATCGTTTTTTAGCCATCATGCTCACAGGGCACCGAGTACTATGCTTAAAAATGACGCTATATCCTTCAGCATCTTTTATTTGCTGCAATTGCCCGGGGCTGCTCAGTGTGATCCAGTTCATGATTAATACAATTGAATTGTTTAGCCACAAAAATACCAAAACAGGGAAGATAAGCGGTCACCATCCGGTCAAATTGAAAGAATAAGGGAAAATTGGAATTAACGCCTTGATTTAGGGTATGTACCATAGGCCGGGCATAATCGGGACGAACATGCCTGTAATACTGTTGTAACTAAGAATAAGGCTATTACGCCAATAACTACTTTTTTCATACTTGCAGTTTTTTTAAAATTATCGAATTTAATTCAATAATCAAAATCATTTACATATCCAGAGAGGTTTGAATTTGCGCCATCATTATTGCAGTGACAGCCGCTTCTTCGCCCTTATTACCATGCTTTCCTCCCGCCCGGTCTTTGGCTTGCTGTAAATTATCTGTCGTTAATACGCCAAAGATCACTGGTTTGTTATGTTTAATTGAAACATTTGTTATTCCATTGGCTACAGCATTGCAAATAAAGCCAAAATGAGGGGTCTCACCCTGTATCACACAACCCAGGCAAATAACCGCATCAAGAGCCTTGGATCCGAGAAGAAGGTCCGCTCCGGAAGTCAATTCAAAACTTCCCGGAACCTGAATGCTTAATATATTTTCAGTTAAAACACCGTTTTTAAGAAGTGATGTAACAGCTCCGTCATATAAGGCCCCGGTTACCTCCGAATTCCATTGGGAAACCACAATTCCAAAACTGAAGGATTCTCCGGAGGGTATTTCGATATGAGAAAAATCGGATAAACTTTTTAAAATTGTAGCCATGACTAAAAATAATAAATGGTTATTACCAGTCTGAACCGGGAACAACCATCTGAAGAGATCTCATTTACAATCGTGCTTCTGCACGGGCGATATATGCATCAATTGTGGCAGCTTCAACACTCTCAGGAAAATCGGTTTTGATCTTTTTATAACTATCTGCTGCTGATTTATATTCCTTTTGTTCTTCATAAACCAGTCCGAGTTTTTTAAGGAACAGCGGACTTGTGAATGAATTCTTATTCTTATCAGCAGCCTTTTTATAATAGGTCACGGCTTTATTATATTCCTTCATTTCACTGTAAGAGTCGCCTAACATGCCAAGCACTAAGGGGTCGATAACCGGACTACCTGTACTGCTGTACTTTCCAAGTGCATCAGCAGCCTTTTTAAACTCACCTTTCTGAAGATACAGGCCTCCGAGATAAGCATTGGCAATGTTGGCTGATTTTGTATTCGAATATTCCTCTGCGATCTTCTCAAAACCCGGATATGAACCATCTCCGGCTATTGCTTTATCTTTCAGAGAGTCAATTGTTGCATATTCTTCAGCTTTGAACATCTCATTAGCTGCTTTCTCTGCCCGCGGGGCAAGATAGAAATTCTGGTATCCCAGATATAATAACACTAAGGCGATGATGGCAATACCAATTACGGCTAAGCTCTTTGCATTTTCCTGTACAAATTTGCCGGTATTTCCAAGCTCGTTGTCAGTTTCTGTTAGGGTATGTTTTTGATCTTTTGACATTGGTGTTTAAAAAATGTAAGCTGTTTCACTGAAACAATCCCGCAAAAATACATTTTTCGAGTTAAGTATCAACTTTTAAATCAGGCAGATTGCTTTTTTTTAATAACAAGCGGCCGGTGAAATCATTTTCCGCTCGCCCAGGTGATTTCCTAAGTCTAAAAACACTCAGACTTACGAATTTACTTCTCCGCCAGGCCCGGGCAATTCGTAAATCAATTCAAACGATTTTTTAATTTGGGCAGTAAAACAAGGCGAAAAGACTAAATTTGCAAAAGCGCTTCCCAGCACAGGCATCAATTATGTGGCTTCAAAAATTATCTGTAATAAATTTCAAGAATTATTCTGAAGCTGAACTTGTTTTCTCGGATACAGTAAATGCCTTTACCGGAAATAACGGAGCCGGAAAAACAAATCTCTTAGATGCCATCCATTATCTTTCTCTCTGCAAAAGCTATTTCAACCCGATCGACAGTCAGCAGATACGGCAGGGAGAGGATCTTTTTATGATCCAGGGTACCTTTCAGAAGGAAGAAAAAGATGAAGTAATCTATTGCGGATTAAAGCGCACACAGAAAAAGAAATTCAAACGAAATAAAAGGGAGTACCCGCGTCTTGCCGATCATATCGGACTATTTCCTCTGGTGATGATTTCTCCGAATGATATCAGCCTGATCATAGAGGGAAGTGAAGAAAGAAGAAAATTCATCGATAATGTGATCTCCCAAACCGATAGTTTATATCTCGATGAACTGATCATTTATAACCGGAACCTGATGAACAGAAATGCTTTATTAAGGCAGACCGCAGTTTCAGGTAAATATGATCCTGCATTGATGGATATCTATGACGGGCAGCTTATCCAGTCGGGAAATAAGATCTTCGAAAAGCGAAAGGCATTTATGCTTGAATTTACAGAGATCTTTAACAAACACTATCAATACCTTAGTGCGGATGCCGAACAGGTGGAACTGGTTTACGATTCCCCCCTTCTGCAGGAAGATTTTTCAACTATACTGGTCAAAAATCTGGAACGGGACAGGATCCTGGAGCGGACCTCCAGCGGCATTCATAAGGATGAACTGGGTTTCACTATCCACAATATGCCGCTCAAAAAGTTCGGCTCACAGGGACAGCAGAAATCTTTCTTAATTGCACTGAAACTGGCCCAATATACTTTTCTGTATCAGCAGAAAGGCTTTGAGCCTCTGCTCCTTCTGGACGATATTTTCGACAAGCTGGATGATGCCAGAACCACCAAACTGATGAAGATGGTGTCGGACAAGGATTTTGGTCAGATCTTTATTACTGATACAAGCCGGAACAGAATTGAAACTATATTCAGGGAACTGGAGGTTGAGGTAAGCATTTTTGATATTGATAAAGGAAACATTGCTGTTTAGCCCAAACATTCCGCAAGGAATTAATAACTTTAATCTCCTTATTCAGGAAGTAATCAAACACGAAAAATAAATGGGCCGCACAAACGACAGATCCCTGAAGGATGCCATAGAACAGATGCTTCAGGTTTATAAGCTGAGGCGGAAGTTTGATGAAACATCCCTGATCGTGGCCTGGCCCGAAATGATGGGAAAAGCCATTGCCAACCGCACGAAGGATATCTTTATCCGCGACCGTAAGTTATTCATACGACTGGAATCGGCAGTGATAAAAAATGATCTGATGATGATGCGCTCGAACATCATTGAAAAAATGAATGAGCGTGCCGGGAGCAGCATTATTGATGAAATAATCTTCTTATAGTAACTTCTTGCGTTCCTTATAATTTTTTACCAGGAGATAATATAAAACCGTCATAAAGAAAGCAATTGCGAAAGCTTTTAATACAAAGAGCTGATCCACATTGCGGTCCCAGCCACCGAAGTAAGAAACCGCGGCAGGGATGATCAGCATCACCATAAAAAAGACAAGGTACCGGGTTTGAAATATTTTCAACAGCTTATTATTTGATTATTATGGCTAATGTAGCTTAAAAAAAATTATTGCCCTGTACAGACAGAATTGCTGTCCCGTACAGGGCGATAATGCTGTTCTTAGAAACGCTCGAATGCGGTGAAGAAGAAACTTCCTTCTATCTGTGCATTTTCATCAGAATCGGATCCGTGTACTGCATTCGCGTCAATAGATTTTGCGTACTTGTTACGGATAGTTCCTGGCTCAGCCTTCGAAGGATCGGTAGCTCCGATCAGTTTACGGAAATCTTCCACTGCATTATCCTTTTCAAGTATTGCAGCCACTATCGGGCCTGAAGACATGAAATCAACCAGGTCCTTATAAAAGGGACGCTCGCTGTGTACCGCATAAAACTGTCCGGCAATATCCTTGTTCAGGCGGGTATATTTTAAAGCGATCACTTTAAATCCTGCCTTGATAATATCATCCAAAATAGCTCCGGTGTGGCCATTGGCTACTGCATCGGGCTTGATCATTGTAAAAGTTCTGTTCGTTGCCATCTTATTATTTCAAAATTGCTGCAAAAGTACGGCTAAAAAACCAAAGCTTAAAGGATTTTAAAAAATGAGACTGAGTAAATCAGTTATTTTAATAGCTTTGCATTTCTTTTGTCCGTACATGTTAGAATTAGCCTCATTAAAAGAGTTATTAGCTGAACCAAAGCACATTGTGATCACAACACATCCCAAACCGGATGGTGATGCGATGGGATCTTCCCTTGGCCTGTACAATTACCTGATCCAAAAAGGGCACCAGGTACGTGTAATTGCGCCGACAGATTATCCGACTTTTTTACAATGGCTGCCCAATAACCCGGAAGTGCTCATTTTTACTGAAAAGCCTGAGCAATCAAAACAATTTGTAGCCGAAGCCGATTTTATTTTTTGCCTGGATTTCAATTCCCTCGCACGAATCAACGAACTGGGGAATTTTGTTCGTGAATCAAAGGCAAAGAAAGTGATGATTGACCATCATCTGGAACCTGAAAGTTTTGATGATTACCGTCACTGGACCATCAATGCATGCTCAACTGCCCAGCTGGTATATGATTTCATCGTGAATATTATGGGAGATAAACAGCTGATCAATAAGGATGTAGCAACCTGCCTTTATACCGGGATCATGACAGATACCGGTTCATTCAGGTTTCCAACAACAACTGCTGAAGTTCATCATATTGTGGCCGACCTGATCAATTGCGGTGCCGAAAACTCAAAGATACACCAGCTGGTTTATGATAACTTTTCTGAGAACAGGCTTCGTTTTCTGGGACATTGCCTGCTTAATAAGTTAGAGGTTTTGTACGAATATAATTCTGCTATTATTGTGATCACAAAAGCAGAACTGGATCAATACAAAATAAGTACCGGTGATACAGAAGGAATTGTAAATTATGCGCTTTCTATCAATGGAATTCGATTAGCGGTTTTGATCATTGAACGCCCTGACCAGGTTAAATTGTCATTACGTTCAACAGGCACTTTTCCGGCAAATGAAATATGCAAAAAATATTTCAATGGCGGAGGGCACAGAAATGCGGCTGGTGGTTTTTCAGCAGAAAAAATTGAAGCGGTCAGGGAAAAGGTTAATGTAATTTTACCTGAATATAAAACACTTTTAGGTCAGTGATCTCATAAATTAACAGCGAAAAATTTTAAACACAGAAAATAATTAATAAATTAATAAACAAAAAAGAAGTTATCACGGGTTATTAAACAGATAAAACAGGAAAAATTATCCTGCTCCTGATAGCTTCAATCAAAAAACAAATGTATATTTCAAAATGAAATCTGCATGAGCTTAGAAATAATCTGCATAAGCAGGCAGGCCCATGCAAGCTTCATAGCTATTTAAAAATCAAAATTAACAAATGAAAAAATTAGTAATCGTATTAGGGCTGGCAGTTACGGGATTTACCGGTTGCAGCAAATTTGAAAAAGGTGAGGGGGATATGTTATACAAGATCCACACTGACAAATCAGGTGAAACAATTAAAGAGGGGGATTTTGTAGCCTTTAAAGCTATCGAGAAAACCGAAGGGGATTCAGTATTATACAGTTCATATGATTATGACCGCCCATCTTTACTGGTAAAGGAAAAATCAGTATTTAAAGGTGATCTTTTCGCAGCATTGGGTCTGTTGAGTGAAGGCGATAGCGCTACCTTTAAGATCAACATTGACTCGATGGTTCTTAAAATGGGTCGCCCGCAGCCGGCAGATACTACCAAAAAATACCTGGTTTACACGATCAAAATAGACAAGGTAATTCCTAAAGGAAAATTAACTGACAGCCTGTTCCGCGGTAAAATCGATGAATTCCTGAAAAAAGAAATGGATCAGGCTAAATCTGGGGAAGCTGCAAAAATGAAAGCTTATGTTTCTGCCAAAGGATTGAAGACGGCAGTAACTGCATCAGGATTGAATTATGTTGTCTCTAAAGAGGGAAGCGGTCCTAAAGCTAATCCAGGAGATACTGTCGTGGTAAATTATACAGGTATGTTCTTAAGCGGTAAAGTTTTTGACAGCAGCCTTGCTGACATTGCTAAAAAGAGCGGAACTTTTAATCCGCAGCGCCCTTACGAACCGCTAAAACTTCCTGTTGGAATGAATGGTTCAATCCCGGGATTTGAAGAGGGATTAATGCTATTGCCTAAAGGTACTAAAGCGACTTTAATTTTGCCTTCAAGTCTGGCCTATGGAGAGCAGGGAAATCAGGGTATCCCTCCATTTACACCATTGGTATTTGAAGTGGATATGGTCAATATTATTCCAGCGAAGCCAGGATCTTTTGTTGCGCCGCCGCCGCCGCCGGTAGCACCTCAACAATAAAAGTTTCAAAACAAACAGAAAACCTTTCGGAATATTCCGGAAGGTTTTTTTTGTGCCGGCAGGTCCCTATCCAATAAACCCTGTCATCCAAACACAGTTCATTCCGAGATTAAAATTTAGAGAACTCTGAAAGAGAAATGACACGCAGGTTGTCATTGCGATCTGCCCAAGGCGGAGAGGCAATCTCCTATAACTATCTTAAAATCAAGCTTATGATAATTTTAACGGATTTCTCCACGCGATAAAATTGTCATAAATAAAAGAGAATATTCACCGCGTGTTCGAAATGAATGGTGACTGGTGAGATTTTTCCATTCAGGCTTTTTATAGATATGACAGAATTTAAATCAATAATTGAAGGCATGTGTTTATGCCTTGCTGCTTTCAAGAACATCCCTGTAATACTGCTCATAAACAGGCAGTATCAGGCTCAGATCAAATTCTTTGGCCCGCTTCAGTGCCCCTTCTTTAAAGGCAGCTAATTGTTTATCATCCTTTAATATAAAAACTGCATGGGCAGCCATCGCATCAATATCTCCTACATTATCCATGAAGCCGGTGACCCCATTAATATTCAACTCGGGAAGGCCGCCTGCATTCGAGGTAATTACAGGCACTTTACAGGCCATTGCTTCCAGGGCTGCCAGACCAAAACTCTCTGATTCGGATGGCATTATAAACAAATCAGCAACAGATAATATTTCCTCAACAGCATCCTGTTTACCTAAAAAGCGTACACTATCACAGATCTCAAGATCCCGGGAAAGCTGTTCGCAATATACCCGTTCAGGGCCATCACCAACCATCAGCAATTTCGAAGGGATCTCTTTTTGAACCTTTTCGAAAATGTGAACCACATCCTGGGTCCTTTTTACTTTTCTGAAATTGGAAGTGTGGACAATAATGCGTTCATCATTCGGTGCTATAGCTAACTTAAAATGATCCTTAGCTTTTAAACTAAAACGCTGCATATCTATGAAATTAGGGATCACTTTAATGTTCCTTGTAATTTCAAAGTGCTTATAGGTATCTTCCTTCAGATTTTCTGATACAGCTGTAACCCCGTCAGACTGGTTTATAGAAAAAGTTACTACTGGTTTATAGGTAGGATCTTTTCCAACCAGCGTAATATCCGTTCCGTGTAACGTAGTGACTACCGGGATATGAATGCCATAAGTGGCCAGAATCTGTTTAGCCATAAATGCTGCTGAGGCATGCGGTATGGCATAATGTACATGCAAAAGATCCAGTTTTTCAAACCTGACCACATCAACCAGCTTACTGGCTAAAGCAAGCTCATATGGCGGATAGTCGAATAAAGGATAGTTCGAAACAGAAACCTCATGATAAAAAAGATTCTCCGAAAAAAAATCCAGACGCGCAGGCTGACTGTATGTTATGAAATGTACCTGATGTCCATTATCAGCCAGGGCCTTACCCAGTTCGGTGGCTACCACCCCGCTACCACCAAAGGTAGGGTAACATACAATTCCAATTTTCATATTATGTATTATACCGCCGGTAAATTTAACAATTAAACAGAGAAAAGCGCTAACAGGTCAACAGACAGAAACCCTCAGGCTTTGTACAAAGTAAATCGATTAAATGGAGAATATTGTTTGGATAATGTAACAAATAATTATCCTGTTAAGCCCCCGGTAAATCACTTCCCGATTGCCTCATAAATCACATCCTGAATACGCCCCCGGATATTCAGGTCAATCAATTTTGTACTAACTCCGGGGTTAACCCTGTTAGATAGAAATATATAGACCAGATTGTACTTCGGGTCGATCCAGACACAGGTTCCGGTATATCCGGTATGGCCAAATGTCTGCGGGGAAGCCAGCCTGGAGGGATAACCTTTAGTGCTTTCCGGGTCCCAGCGGTCGAACCCAAGTCCGCGCCTGCTCACATCCGACTGTTTTGCAGTGAACATATCCACCGTCTCTGATTTAAAATACCGGGTTCCTCCATATGTGCCCCTGTTCAGGATCATCTGATAGAGTATGGCAAGATCATTGGCGCTGGCAAAAAGTCCGGCATGACCTGAAACGCCCCCAACCATGGCTGCACCCTGATCATGAACATAACCCTCCAATAAAGTTTTTCTGAATACCTGATCATCCTCAGTAGGTATGATCTGATCCTTAGCGAAACGCCTTCGCGGATTAAAGCCTGCCCTGTTCATGCCTAGGGGCTTATAGAACTGATTCATGACATAATCCTCTATCGGCTTACCCGTCTGCCGCTCAACCATTTCTTTCATGAAATACATGCTCAGATCACTATAAATATACTTTCCCCGGTTTGCAAGGGTGGAGTTCAGCATCTGAGGCCACATCACCTGCCCGAAATAACCTTTCCGGATATAATAATTATCTGCCACTTTTGTTGGATATGCTGCGGTGGAATCGGGGCTGAAATCGCTTAATACCATATTCCTGTAAAAAGGAATATAAGGAATGAAACCTGCCTGATGCAGCATCACCTCACGGACAGTGATATCCTTTTTATCCGTATTTCTTGCCTTTGGAATATAGGCCCCCACATTCGTATCAAGTTTTAACTTTTCCTGTTCAAAAAGCCGCATAACTGCCATTGTTGTAGCCGAGATTTTCGTAACTGAGGCAAGATCATAAATATCCGTGATCCTGGTTGGAGTAGGGTCTAAATAAGTTCGTGTACCATATGCTTTATTAAAAATTATTTTCCCGTCTTTAATAACCATAACCACTGCACTGGGTGTCGCCTTTTCGCGTATTGCTTCCGCCGCGATATCATCAATCCCCTTCAGGTCAGCGATATTTATTCCTGCATCTTCAGGTACCGAATATTTTAATCTGTTTGAAGTACTGGCAAATCCTGCCCCGGCAGGGTATTTTGCAGAAACATTCTGCCTGAGTTTAGCCATTGCTGCAACGCCGCCGAACAGGAGCTGTGCCGCAAAATTGGCCGATCCTGCCGATTTCCTTTCAGACCAGATCAATGGGGCCTTCAGGGCATCAAGCAATTTCAAACTCCCTGCATCACCGGAAAGACTGACAATAATCTGTTTGTTCCGTTGCAGATCCAGAAGCAGGGGCAATGTCCGGGGGTCATGCAAGGACTGGTCTGTAACCTGTATGATAATGGTATTGTAAAACTTCAGATCGTCATTCAGATCATTGAAGGTCAGCATATCATAATTATAGTCTGTTGAAGCAAAGCGCTGAACCAGCGCATATTTATTTAAGATACTGTCGAATTCAGTCGAATAGGCCGAGCCGATATTGATGCTGGCAATAGTCAGATCCTGTAAATTTTTTAAAGGTATCAGCTGATCCTGATTATTAAATAATACCGTGGATCTTTCAAGATTTTTCCCCTCCCTCACAAAATCCACATTCCTGAAGTGTTCGGCAGTCTGGGCGCAGGCTGCAACCGAAAGAAGGGTGACCAGGCATACTGCTATCACGGCAGGACTTATCTTCAGCAGTTTATCTGGAATATACATTCTCACCATTGACATAAGTTTTTAAAACATTGACCTTAAACAGCCCGGCAGCATCTGATTTCATAATATCCTGATCAAGGATCACAAAATCAGCAAACTTTCCTTTCTCTATGCTGCCTTTTTCATTTTCTTCAAAATTACCCTTTGCTGCCCAGATGGTCATTCCTCGTAAGGCTTCCTCACGGCTAAGCGCATTTTCCATCTGGTAGCCCTTAGCAGGATAACCCTTCATATCTTTACGAACCACTGCTGCATAAAACGTGAATAAGGGATTGATGTTCTCTACCGGAAAATCAGTTCCCAATACAATCCATCCGTTCTGATCCAGTAATTGTTTAAAGGCATAAGCACCTTTTACACGCTCAGGGCCAAGCCTGTCTGTTGCCCAATACATATCAGAGGTGGCATGTGTACTCTGAACCGAAGGAATGATATTATTATCCCCGAACAATTTAAAATCAGCCTTATTGACAACCTGTGCATGCTCAATACGCCATCGATAATCATTTTTCCCTTTAAGAACCCCGGCATATACTTTCAGTATCTCCCGGTTAGCCGAATCGCCGATGGCATGGGTGTTCATCTGAAAACCCGCATCGGCTATTTCTTTTGCTACCTCTGCAAAATGTTTTTTATCACTCAATAGAAACCCTGAATATCCCGGCTTATCACTATAGGGTTCGAGCAGGCAGGCTCCGCGTGAACCCAGTGCCCCATCCGCGTAAACCTTAAATGAACGAACATTTAAACGTTCTGTTTTAAATGCCCCATTCTTGAAAAGATAATCATAATTGGCCTTATCATCTGATAGCATGCCATAAATCCGCATTTTTAACTCTCTGCTCTTTTGAAGTTCATCGATCACCGGGATCATTTCAGAACTTATACCACAGTCGGTCACAGAAGTAAGGCCTGCTGCAAAGCAGTTCTTTTGGGCATCCATAAAAGCCTCCCTGATCTGCTTCCCTGAAGCAGGAGGGATTTTTGAATAGACCCGCCCCTGTGCATTATCCACCAGTATCCCACTGAGTTTTCCATTTCGAAGCTCTATCTCCCCACCATTTAACTTCTGTCCGGCTTGTATCCCTGCCAGATCCAACGCAGCCTTATTTGCAATTGCAGCGTGACCGTCAATCCGCGATAATATCACAGGACGACCCGGAAAAAGCTTATTCAGTTCAATATTATCAGGGAATTCTTTAACCGCCCAGTCATTCTGGTCCCAGCCTCTTCCTATGATCCATCCTTCAGGGTTTTCAAGGCTGAATACTTTCAGCTTTTCAAGGATCTCATCCCAGCTTTTGGTTCCGACCAGGCCGGCATGCTGCAAACCTTCACCATAGCTGTAAAAATGCGAATGACCGTCTATAAAACCGGGATATACCGCTTTTCCTCCGGCATCCAGCTTTTCTCCTTTGTATTTCTTCAGAATATCGTCAGAGGTTCCAACTTCCAGGATCTTACCATCTTTCACAGCAAAAGCTTCAGCAATGATGAATTGGTCATTTACCGTATAAAGCACCGCATTATGCACGATCAGGTCGGCCTCCTTTTGAGTACCACAGGAAATCAAAATAACAGAGATTATTAAAACAAGAAAATTCTGTACCATATTCTGAGCGCTGATGAAATGATCTTTCCCGGCAAATATAAATCTTGAACAGACAATTCAGCCCTAAAATAATCAACTATAAATCAGCAAGGAGTTTACAGCCGGCTTAAAACCCTGGCATTGAACCCCTTCAGTTTTTGATTTCCCAGGCTAAAGTCAGGAAGAGACCTTATTTGTTATTTCAAATTTTTTTTTATTTTTAATATATATTTTGAAATTTTTTAACAAAGAGGGTAACTTTTGATTTTTCTAAGCGTCTTATATTTCGTTAAAATTTAATATATTAATTGAAGTAACATGAAACAAAAAATTAAAAAAGGTGTTAAATACATCGTTTTATTAGTCATTGTCGCTATTGTAGGATTGCTTGGTTTTGTCAGTTTTGCACTTCCGGATGTTGGAGATCCTGAAAATATCAACGTTGAACTGACAGCTAAAAGGATAGAAAGGGGCAAGTACCTGGCAAATAGTGTAAATGCCTGTATGGACTGTCATTCTAAAAGGGACTGGACAAAACTGGGAGGACCGGTGGTGGAAGGAACATTCGGGCAGGGAGGTCAGGAATTCAATCAGGAATTTGGGCTTCCGGGTAAGTTTTATTCCAAAAACATCACACCATTTGCGCTGAAAGACTGGACTGACGGAGAAATTCTGAGGGCTATTTCTACGGGGGTTAATAAAGATGGTAAAGCCTTATTCCCTCTGATGCCGCATCCGAACTACGGAAAATCAGATCGTGAGGATCTGTATTCGATTATAGCCTATATCCGTACACTGGAACCTATAGAAAATATAGTTCCTGAATCGGAACCTGATTTTCCCATGAATTTTATTATCAATACGATCCCTCAAAAGGCTCAGTTTACCAGGATTCCTGACCAGAGCAATCCTGCAGCTTATGGTGCCTACATTTTTAATTCGGCTGATTGCATTGCATGCCACACCCAAAGAGAAAAAGGAGATCCGGTTCCGGGCCTGGAGCTGGCAGGCGGATATGAATTTAACCTGCCGGGCGGCGGAGTGGTTCGTTCAGCTAATATAACCCCGGATATGGAGACAGGTATAGGCAGCTGGACTGAAGAATTTTTTGTAAACCGCTTTAAAACCTACGCTGACAGTACCTATAAACCTGCCGATGTAAAACCCGGTGAGTTTAATACCGTCATGCCCTGGTTGATGTTTGGTACGATGAAGCAGGAAGATCTGAAAGCGATCTATGCTTATCTGCGAACTGTAAAACCTGTTAAGAACAAGGTTATAAAATTCAGTCCTGAGCAGCTCAATTGATCTCCGGACTAATTCTCTTTAAATACTCCCTGATTATGCAGTATGAATAATTTCATATTGCATACTTTACATTATGCGTCCCAATATTCTAATTATACCAGCCATAAGACTAAAACACCTTATCTTTGGCTCAGGAAAACACAAATAACAGAACTCTGAAAAATTTTCGTTATTTTAAACATGCGTTTTTCATGGAATTATAGTTAGGATGAGTGTTGCCAGGCTTGGACCTCATTAAAATAATAAACTGAATTAATTTGTCTGATATAATACAGCTTTTACCAGATTCTGTTGCCAATCAGATAGCAGCCGGAGAAGTGGTACAAAGGCCTGCCTCAGCCCTGAAGGAACTGATAGAGAATGCCATTGATTCGGGTGCTGATAAGATCCAGATCCTGATTAAAGATGCCGGGAAATCACTTATTCAGGTCATCGATAATGGATGCGGGATGAGTCTGACCGATGCGCGTATGTGCTTCGAACGTCATGCAACCTCCAAGATCCGTAAAGCAGAAGATCTTTTCGCGATCCGGACCATGGGTTTCAGGGGTGAAGCCATGGCTTCGATTGCTGCCATCTCACAGGTTGAGTTAAAAACCCGCCGCCATGAGGATGAACTGGGAACCAGCATACGGATCGAAGGTTCAGAGATCATCAGCCAGGAACCTGTTTCTGCCATGCCGGGTACAAGCATCAGTGTTAAAAATCTTTTTTACAATACCCCTGCACGCCGCAATTTTCTGAAAGGTAATCCTGTGGAAATGCGACACCTGAATGATGAGTTCCAGCGCATCGCCCTGGCCAATCCGGAGGTTTTTTTCACCCTTCACCATGACGGGAATGAAGTTTTTCACCTGCCAAAAGGGAGCCTGAAACAACGGATTATACACCTTTTCGGGAATGCCTATAATCAAAAATTAGTGCCTGTCGAAGAAACAACTTCTATTATCGGACTTAAAGGTTACATAGGCAAGCCTGAGTTTGCAAAAAAAACCAGGGGTGAACAGTTCTTCTTCGTGAATAATCGTTTTATAAAAGATCCATACCTCAATCATGCGGTACTGAATGCCTTTGAAGAAGTATTAAGCGCCGACAGTTACCCGCTGTATGTTTTGTTCATCGAAATTGACCCCTCGAAGATCGATATTAATGTCCATCCCACAAAAACAGAGATCAAATACCAGGACGAGAAGGCCATCTATGCCATTATCCGCTCAGCGGTAAAGCGATCTCTGGGCCGTTACAATATCAGTCCGACCCTTGATTTTAATCAGGAGACCGGTTTCAGCCAGATGATCAGTCCAAAAGCACATGAAGATATTGTGCCTCCGGGCATTACATTCAACCCCGATTTCAATCCTTTCGGACCGGGGAAGGCAGAACGGGAGATCCCCTTTCTCAGAAATAGCGGGGAAGAACGAAAAAGCATCACAAAAAACTGGGGATCCTTATACGAGATTGTACAGCCCGAAACGCAGCAGAAAGGTTTTGATCTTCCCGGAGGTCGCCGGATCGAAATAGAAAACCAGGTATATCAGAGTACGGGGAAGCAGATATTTCAGCTGCATAGCCGCTATATCATTTCTCAGATCAAATCGGGCTTCCTGCTGATCGATCAGCAGGCAGCGCATGAACGGATTTTGTATGAGCGTTTTTTACAACACCTTGAAAACCGGCAGGGCGCCAGTCAGCAAAGTTTATTCCCTCAAACTGTCAGCCTGAATTCCGGTGATTTTGAGCTTGTCAAAGAACTGCTGCCTGATATTCAGTCGCTGGGCTTCCAGATACGTGAATTCGGAAAAAACACGGTGATCATCGAAGGAATTCCTGCAGATATCGGAGCCAATATCTCTGAGGTGGAAATGCTGGAACATCTGATCGAAGGATTTAAGAATAACCAAAGTGCCCTGAAACTGAATAAACGCGACAGCCTGGCCCGTGCACTGGCACGCAATACCTCGATAAAATCAGGTATGACTCTTTCATCAGAAGAGATGAATCAGCTTATCGATGAGTTATTTGGCTGTGAAATGCCCAACACATCGCTTAGCGGAAAGCCGGTGATCAGTACCTTTACCCTTGAAGAACTATTACAACGATTTGAAAAATAATATCAGCGCTATCTCCATATGAATAACGGAACATCCCCTTTTGCAAATATCCCACCGGTAGTAAAGAACCTGCTGATCATCAATATTATTTTCTATGTCGCTACCCTGATGTTCGGCGGCCCGATGATGACTCAGGTTTTGGGGGTTCATTACTTTGACAGCCCTGATTTCAGGATCTGGCAGGTGATCACCTACATGTTCATGCACGATTACTCCTCCTTATTCCATATCCTGTTCAACATGTTTGCCCTCTACACCTTTGGATCTGCCATTGAATATATCATGGGTTCAAAGCGTTTCTTAAACTTTTACCTGATCACCGGCCTTGGTGCTCTCGGCTTACAGCTTTTAGTCCAGAGTATTGAAGTTTATTCGATCAGCGGAAGCATCACTCAGAACGGGTCATTTCTGGTGGACAGCCTGAAAAGGACGATCTCATTTAACCCTGAACTGATCAGTCAGAAAGAGGCCTCAACCCTCTTAGGCATTTACCTGACTCCCATGGTAGGCGCATCAGGGGCCATTTTCGGCTTACTGATAGCCTTCGGAATGCTGTTCCCGAATGCGGAACTGTTCATTATGTTCATTCCTGTACCCGTCAAAGCAAAGTACATTATACCCATATATGTATTACTGGAGCTCTTCCTTGGGGTCAAGAATTTTTCGGGCGACTCGGTGGCGCACTTTGCACATTTGGGCGGAGCACTATTTGGTTTTATCTTAGTAAAAATATGGCACCTAAAACGCCGTGATCATTTTTTATGAAGAAGTCCGTTTTCAGCGAATTATACTACAAGGTATTCCGTTCGGGTAACCCTCTTTTCCTGTTTATCGGAATCAATGTCCTGATATTTATTGTCATTAACCTTTTCGCTGCCGGAGGATACTTATTAAGCGGCCATACGGCAGCTGCGGGCTGGCTGACCAGGCAGCTTTCCATGCCTGCCTACCTGCCGGAACTCCCTTTTAAATTCTGGACCATCATCACCTATATGTTTACCCAGCGGGAGTTCTTTCATATTCTGTTCAATATGCTCTGGTTATACTGGATGGGTATAATTTTTCTGGATTTTCTGAATAAGCGGCAATTCATCTTCACTTACCTGGCCGGTGGATTAATGGGCGCTCTATTCTATCTGCTTGCTTACAACCTGCTGCCGGTGTTTAATGAAATAGTACAGAATTCCTTTATATTAGGTTCATCAGCAAGTGTAATGGCTATTGTGGCAGCTACTGCTACACTGGTTCCGGATTTCAGTATCCGCCTGCTGCTTTTCGGTACTGTACGGTTAAAATACCTGGCACTGGCCTATTTTATCCTTGATATTATCAGTATGGGCGGTGGAAATCCGGGGGGCAGCATCGCCCATATCGGAGGCGCTTTGCTGGGCTTTATTTATATCAAACAGGTACAAATGGGCAGGGACCTGAGTGATATACTGAAAAAAAGATCAAAGTTGAAAGTAGTAAAAAACACAAATGCTAATCCGGTGAACAGCGGATCTACGGATCAGGATACGATCGACAGGATACTGGATAAGATCTCAAAATCAGGATATGAGAGCCTGAATAAAACAGAAAAAGAGCAATTATTTAAAGCCAGTAAAAAATAATGGCCGGCAGAAGGAAAAAGAGATCAGGTATCCATATTTTCAGCAAGTTCATCCTTAGCCTGAATATACTGGCTGTATTTTCAATCCTGATGAGCTACCTGGCCTCCTATACAGATCCGGGTACTTTCTGGCCCGCTGCTTTCTTTGGGCTCGCTTACCCCGGAATTCTCTTTATAAATATCCTCTTCATTTTATACTGGCTTATCCGTTTACCCCGTCTTGCCTTAATTTCGGCTCTGGCCATTCTTGCAGGCTGGAGTGTTTTGCTTAATTATGTTGGCTTCAGAGAAAGTACGGCCATAATGGTTCCTAAATCTTCCGAAAGCTTTATCCGTGTGATGACCTATAACGTGCATAATTTTAAACAGTTCGGGGATAAGAATGATAAATTCACCAAGGATCAGATCCTGGATATAATCCGTAATGAGCAGCCTGATATTATATGCTTTCAGGAATTCTTCAGCAGAAAAAAAGGGGAGTTTAATTTCAGGAAACTAATCTTAGATATCCTCAAAACCGAACATTACTATTTCAAGCCATCAACAGACAATGGTTATGAGGCGATCGGAATGGCGATCTTTTCCAAGTTTCCGATCGTTGATCATGGGAATATTCAGTTTGCAAAAAAAATGAACTGGAATGAAGCCGTGTTTGCAGATATTAAAAGGGGCGCAAAAACATTCAGGGTTTATAATGTGCATTTCCAGTCAATCAATTTCCAGCCTGAGGATTATCAATATCTTAAAAAGGTCACCAGTAAGATCGATACGGATGTACAATCATCAAAAAAGATCGGAAGCAGGCTGAAACGCGCCTTTATTAAAAGGGCTGAACAGGTTAAAATAGTGAAAGAGAACACGGATAAATGCTCAATTCCTTTTATAGTTGCAGGTGATTTTAATGACACCCCGATCTCCTATACTGTGAAAACAATTTCAAAAGGAATGAACAATAGTTTCCGGGAGAAAGGCAGCGGCTTCGGCATCACTTATAACGGCGCATTTCCAAACTTCCAGATCGATTATATTTTCACATCACCGGAATTCATTGTAAAAAATTACCTGATCATTGACAAAAAATTATCCGATCACTACCCCGTCAGAACCGATCTGGAATTAAAATAAAAGCTTTCATTATCCCCGAAAAATCGAATATCAATTTTTAAGTTTGCAGCATGGATTATAACCTGGTCATCTATAACACCCTTTCAAGAACTAAAGAGAAATTCGAGCCTCTTCATCCACCACTGGTCGGTTTATATGTATGCGGACCCACCGTTTACAGTGATGTTCATTTAGGAAACTGCCGCACCTTTATTTCATTCGACCTGATTTACCGCTACCTGCTTCACCTGGGTTTTAAGGTGAGATATGTGCGCAATATTACAGATGCAGGACACCTTGAAGGCGATATGGATGAAGGTGAGGATAAGTTTGCCAAGAAAGCCAGGCTGGAGCAGTTAGAGCCTATGGAGATTGTCCAGAAATACACCTTAGGCTTTCATGAGGTCATGCGGCTGTTCAATGCACTGCCTCCGGGGATCGAACCTACTGCAACCGGGCATATCCTTGAGCAGATCGAGATGATTAAGCAGATCTTAAAGAACGGATATGCTTATGAAGTGAATGGGACAGTCTATTTTGATGTTGAAAAATATTGCAAAGAATATAATTATACTATCCTGACAAACAGGCAGTTAGATGATCTGTTAGAAAACACAAGGGAACTTGGAGGCCAGAATGAAAAACGCGGCCGGCTGGATTTTGCACTCTGGATCAAGGCAAAACCCGAACATATAATGCGCTGGCCATCACCCTGGGGAATTGGTTTTCCTGGATGGCATATCGAATGTTCCGCTATGAGCAGTAAATACCTTGGTGACAGCTTTGATATTCATGGAGGAGGAATGGACCTTGCCGCAACTCATCATACCAATGAGATCGCACAATCACAGGCATGCAACCATTTGCAGCCGGCAAAATACTGGATGCACACCAATATGCTGACTGTAAATGGTACCCGGATGTCGAAATCTAAGGGAAATGGTTTTTTACCCCATGAATTATTTACCGGTAAGCATGAACTGTTATCACGCGGCTACCCGCCTATGTCTGTTCGCTTTTTTATGCTTCAGGCACATTACAGAAGTACCCTGGATTTCTCAAATGAGGCATTAGAAGCCTCCGACAAAGGATTTAAGCGCCTGATGAATGCCTATGCCCTGCTTGATAAACTAATTCCTTCCGGCAATTCTGAAATGGATCTTAAAAGCCTTTCCGAACGATGCTATGCAGCCATGAACGATGACTTTAACAGTCCGGTTCTTATTGCCGAATTATTCGAAGCGGTACATCTCATCAATAGCATCTTTGACGGCAAGACCGCCGCAACAGCAAAAGACCTGGAGGGATTGAAAAAACTGATGAACGATTTCGTTTTTGGGGTTTTGGGCTTGAAGGAAGAAAGTACCCAAACTGACGATATGAGTAAACTGCTCGAATTTATCATCGAGCTGCGATCTGAAGCGAAAGCAAATAAAGATTATGCTACTTCAGATAAGATCAGGATAGGCTTAAACTCAATAGGAATTCAACTTAAGGATAATAAAGACGGTACAATCTGGAACAAGATCTAGGTCAGATCCTTCACGCTGTCGTAAAAGCTGATCAGCTTAATGAGATCCGGGTCATCTTTCAGGTTCAGGTTATTGTCTTTAATGTATTTTTCAAGCTGATCGGTTTGAGATAAAACTGACAGAACAGCCTTTTTATCTTTCCTGATCTTTACCGGCTGCCCTTTCAATATCAGATAATAAGCAGGAGTTTCAACGATCGACTTCACAGTGCTTGCAGAATTATATGCTCTGTGCTCAATGATATTTTTTTTTATATCCTTCAACAGGATTGTTCCCCCATCATAAAGTACCTGATAAAATGACTGTCCTGTGTTGGAATCAACAGCCTTGAATCCGCTTCTGAATAACATTTCACCTTTCCGGGCATCAGAAATTTTAAATTCTGATACCGGGTCAGCAAAAGCAAGAGACTTACCTGATTTATCCCTGAAAATGAGTTCACCGGAAACCTGGTCATATTTTAAAGGGACATCTTTATAGGTGGATCCATTCCCCAATTTTACCATACCCATTACCCAGTCATCGCTAAGCCAGGGGCTGCCTTTGACATCAGTATAATGTTTTTCAAGCACCGTTTTAGCCCTGAAATCCTCAACATACTGTGCCTGAATGGTTTGAATAGTCCAGCTGAAAGTAAACAGGAGGGCGAATAGTATTTTAGTAAAGTTCTTCATTTAAAATTCCGGAATTATTTTTGGTAGTTAATTAAATATACGAATATGGTGGCTATAAGTGAAGAATCTTATATAATTATGGCATCATTCATGTATAATATTCAGAAATTCAGCAGATTTAAAATGAAGCATTTTTTTTTACCGCTTAGCATAGTATTCGCATTCGCATGTAATAGTTTCGGTCAGGCCAGCAACGGCAGAATGAATTCCCTGCTTGCCGCAGAAAATTATTTTGCAGCTTTTGCAAAGGAGAAAGGGATCAGAGAGGCTTTTTTAAAAGTTTCAGACAGCGAAACACTGCTTTTCAGACCCAACCCGGTAAAAGCTGAAGAATTCTTTGATAAAAAGTCTGAAGATCAGGGCGGACTAAGCTGGGAGCCTGCTTATGCCAGATTATCCCGAAGCGGCGACTGGGGTTTTACTACCGGTCCATATACCCATACTGCCCCCGAAAATGCAGTCCCAACATTCGGGCAATACCTGTCTGTCTGGCGGGCTAATAAAAAAGGGGTATGGAAATTAGCTTTGGATCTGGGAATTTCGCATCCCAAACCGCAGCAAAAACCAGAATTGAATTTTAAAGATCCCAGGAACTTTAAATTCTTCCAGCAATTATCCCCTGCCAGGTTAAAGCAAAGGGAAGATATGATCATGACCACCGACCAGTTGTTTTCAAATACCCTCAGAAAAAACCAGGATACGGCCTATGAGGTATTCACGGCGAATGAAGCCCGCTTACTTTTCCCCGGATATGAACCCATTATTGGGAAGGCCAACATCAGTAATTTCCGCAATGAGCATGAACTGAGCATTATTACCGAGCCGGTTCAAGCAAACAGGGCTTTAGGAAGCGATCTGGCCTACACCTATGGAACGGCGCATATCACCAAAAATAATGTCAGCTCTGCCTACAATTATGTCAGGATCTGGGAATCACAGGAAGGATTTAAATGGAATGTGATACTTGAGATATTTTCTCCCGCAAAAATCTTTTGATGCTTGCTGGTCGTTAGCAGAACATAGTACTTTTTAGTAAATTTACTTGTTCAAACTGAGTATTGAGTATTGAGTATTGAGTATTGAGTATTGAGGTCTGAGGTCTGACAACTGACAACTGACAACTGACAACTGATAACTGATAACTGATAACTGACAACCGATAACTGATAACTGATAACTAAACCTACTACAGCCATGAGCGCGAGTCCACACAATTACCAAAATCTTCTTGAAGCAGTAAATGGTTTGCGGAACAGGGGATATATTTATGATTTTAATTATGAGAATGCATGCCTTTTTTGTGAAAAAATAAGCGAAAAATTTCAGGCAAGCGATCTTAAGATCACAGAATATTACAGGTTTGAAGGTATGAGCGATCCGGAAGACAATTCTGTGATCTATGCCATTGAGAGTAATAAAGGGCATAAAGGAATCATCATAGATGCCTATGGCGCATACTCAGACGAGCACAAATCAGCATTCCTTTCAAATATTACAGTTATTGATTAAAGCAGGTTACTGATCAGTTTTTCTGTGCTTATTCCTTCTGCTTCAGCTTTATAATTCCGCACGATCCGGTGCCTTAAAATGGATTCGGCCACTGCCTGAACATCTTCCTTATCCGGGGAGTATTTACCAGAGATCGCTGCATGACACTTTGCACCGAGCACTAGAAACTGGGATGCCCTCGGCCCGGCTCCCCAGCTTAAAAACTTATTTACCTCATCTGTTGCGGATGCGGTGCCGGGACGTGTCTTAGCTGCCAGTGAAACGGCATATTCAAGAACATTATCTGTAATAGGTATATTTCTCACAAGCTGCTGAAAGTAGCTGATCTCAGCAGCATTCAATATTTTCTTCAGTTCTACACTACGATTGGCAGTAGTATTTCTAACCACCTGCAGCTCTTCTTCGAATGATGGATAGGTCAGGAAGACATTGAACATAAAACGGTCAAGCTGTGCTTCAGGTAAGGGATAAGTGCCTTCCTGTTCAATAGGATTTTGTGTAGCCAGTACGAAAAATGGTTTTGGCAGGTGATGGGTCTGTCCGCCAACTGTAACCATTTTTTCCTGCATGGCCTCTAAGAGGGCAGCCTGGGTTTTCGGCGGGGTCCGGTTGATTTCATCGGCCAGGATAATATTTGAGAATACCGGTCCGCGGATAAATTTAAATGTCCGGTCCTCTCCAAGAATTTCCGATCCGATAATATCCGAAGGCATCAGATCGGGCGTAAACTGAATCCGGTTATAGCTCAGATCCAGAACCTGTGCAACGGTTTGAACCAGCAATGTTTTTGCTAATCCCGGTACACCTACCAGCAGGCAATGACCATTACTGAAAATTGAAATAAGCACTGATTTTACTACGTCATCCTGGCCGACGATGATCTGTGCAATTTCCTCCCTTATCATTTTATATGACAGGTGCAAAGCATCAACGGCCTCCACATCAGTACTGTAGGTTTTCATCTGATCAATTTTTTGCTGTGGTCCAGCCCGCCAGTTCAGGACAGGTTTGGAATTCGGCGTCAATTTTAATAAAAGTAATTTTTCTGCGCTTTTCAAACCATTCGCTGATCGTTCGGTTATTTTTATCTTCAAAAGCAACTTCCTTAATCTTCGGATAATCAACTGCCAGGCTGGCCTGATGAGGACCTGTCTTCGATTTAAGAGTTAAAAAGCGATACCCCTGCTTTCCGTCTGCTCCTGTAAAAATAGAAGGTTTTGAAATAGAGCCCACCTTCATGGTATCAACGGTAAGAAATATTTGCGGGTCCAGTTTATCAGTTGGAATATACGTGGTGCGACTCTGAACATTCTCAGCGTTCAACATCATCCCGCCGTTATATTTCGTATCCTTATTATCAGAATAGAGGGAGGCTGCTGCCCCAAAGTCTATTTTCTTTTCCATTACCTGCTGATAAACACTATCAATATGTGCTTTTGCCCGCTGCATACTTGCTGGAGTAGATTCTGTTTTGATCAGGATATGCCTCACATTCACCTGCTCACCGCGCCGTTCAATAAGCTGCAGCACATGGAACCCGAATTCTGTTTCAATAACGGATGAAAGTTCGCCCGCCTTCAGTTTAAATGCTGTTGCAGCAAACTCCTTTACCAAACTCCCGCGGTCCATAAATCCCAGATCTCCGCCATCACGGGCAGAACCAGGATCCTGAGAGTACAATTTTGCCAGGGTGGCAAAATCTTCACCGCCCTTGATCCTCAGGCGTAAAGCCTCTGCTTTATCATGAAAAGCCTCCTTTTCAAGCTTATTAAGTTTTGGATAGACTACGATCTCAGCAATTTCCACCTCGGTATTAAAAAATGGCAGACTGTCTTTTGGTATCGCATCAAAATAACGCTTTACCTCCAGAGGTGTAACGGCTATATTCTCGGTAATCTTGGCCTGCATCTTTTGAGCCACCAGCATTTCCCGTATATCGGGCCTGATCTCATCCTTATACTGGATCAATGAACGGCCAAGGAATTGTTCCAGACGTTCCTGTCCTCCTGCACGGCCTGTCATAGCACGTAAGCGCCTTTCGATCTCACTGTCGATCTGATCATCGGTCACAGTAACAGAGTCGATAATAGCCTGCTGACCAAGGATCTTCTGCGAAAGCAATCCTTGTAAAATACTGCATTTCACATCGGGATTGGCAGTATTGCCCTGTGCCAGGTATTGTGCGTACTGTAATTCAATTTCTGATTGTAAAATGATCGAACTTCCAACCACCGCGGCAACTTTATCTAGGGATTTCTTCTGTGCACTTACCTGGACGAGGGTAATAAAAAGCAGTCCGGTTAATATCCCTAAGGTCTTTCTCATTTCTTGTAGTTCTCTTATTTAATGCAGAATTGATCTGCAAAATTTCATTGTGTTTTTGATCCAATCTCTATAAAAAACATAAGCCCCTGAAAGAGCTTCTTTAAAAATTGAATTCTGCAAAATTATCAGATAAAATCCATAATTCAATTATTTAAATAAATAGGTTTTGGCTAAGCCTGCATTTTAAAAAATAAATCCGGCATTTAACTCTTTATTGCATGTTTTTGAACTATTCATACTGAATTGAAATTGCAGCAATATCCTAAATTAAGCATTCCTGAACAGCATTTATGGCCCGAACGGAATTGTTACGCTTAAGCTATTCAGCCTGTATAATCCGGGTTTTCCGGATGAGGGCTAAGTTAACCTTTTGAAAAAGAAGCTGAACCCATTTAACTAATTTTAACAGATGCTTTGTTAAGTTTGCAGCAAGCACCTCAGGAATAAACAATTATACGAATGTCAAACCTACTTACACGTGACCCCAATGCACTCAGGCTATTAATGACGGAGGATCTTTATATTTTGCCTGAACAGAAAAAAGCAGCAGAAATTATACCTGAAAAGCAGGAGGCTGATCCCATTCAAAAACCTGCTGAAACGGTAAAAACCAACGGGTTTTCCTATATCGGCGAAAACAACAAATACTTTCTTATCCTGTTTGACGATCATACCCGCAAAGAAATAAGCAGCCAGGATAAAGAAACGCTGCTTAAGATCATGTCGGCAAAAGGCCTTGAATTACGTGACCTGGCCATACTTAATATAGCCCAATACCCGGGACTGCAATTCAGCGAACTGAAAGATTTTTTCAGTTGCAGCAGGGCAGCATTATTCGGCATTGATCCTAAAAGAATTGAATTACCGGCAATTGGAGCCAACCAGGTTGGGAAGTATATGGATGTCAGGGTTTTACCCACTTTCAGTTTGGAAGAAATGAACACTGATATTGCTAAAAAAAGAGAGTTCTGGAATGTGATGAAAGGATTTTAGTATGGAACTGGTATTCGCAAGTAATAATCAGCACAAAGTGGAAGAGATACAGGAAATGATCGGGAAAGATATTATCCTGAAAAGCCTGAACGATATTGGATGCTTTGATGAGATCCCCGAAACAGGAAATACCTTTGCCGAAAATGCAGGGCAAAAGAGCAGGTATGTTTATGAGCGCTATCATTGCGATTGTTTCGCCGATGACTCAGGCCTTGAAATAGATGCCTTAAATGCTGAGCCGGGAGTTCATTCGGCCTGGTACTCAGGCAGCCGTGATTTTGAAAAGAATATGCAGCTTGTACTCGACCGCCTGGCTGCAAAGAGCGACCGTAAGGCACGGTTTAAGACCGTAATATCACTGCTGCTGGGTGGAAAAGAATATCTCTTTGAGGGAAGCGTTGAAGGTGCCATTACCAGACAGCCCTCAGGCAGCAGGGGCTTTGGTTATGATCCTATTTTCAAACCTGATGGGTACGATATCAGCTTTGCAGAAATGGACCCGGCAGAGAAAAACAGGATCAGTCACCGGGCTATTGCGATCAGGAAGCTGATCAATTTCCTGAAAACCCGTATTTAAGTCTGCTTCTTACGCAATAACTGCTTAGTCTCCGTTTTGGGAGCAGGTTCAGGCTGATCTTTGACTTGTTCCTTTGCCCCTTCCCTGGCTGGTGTCTTTGCTGGGGTTTTCACAGGAGTCTTTACAGGAGTTTTTACAGGACCCTTTGTTTGGGTTTTCTTCGCTGCGGCAGGCTTGTTCTCCAATTTTGCCAGCTGCGGAATGATCTCCTCCTTTGATTTAGGCCGGTCTCTGGGTTTCCAGATAAAGCCCTTTAATACTTTCTCCTCTTCTTTCAGATCTTTCATCGGCGTGATGGATGCTTCAATTGACCGTATTGCCGTAATACTTTGAAGCTTGCTTTCCTTAAGCAAAACCTTTAATCGTCCGCTTACCAGATGGTTCAAACCAGTGTATGCAGTATCTTCCTTCAGATAGTAAACGCTCTCGGCATTACCGTCAACAAACATGCTGTTCAGTTTATTATCCCGGAAATATCCGGTGATCACCTTTCCTTTGATCTGGTTAAAATTGGTCGAATCGGTACCTTCCGTGTTTACAATGAAACTGTTATGCTGAAGAAGCATATTATCCAGTTTCTTGTTTTTCATCTGCAGATACACCGTATCTCCTGACAGCTGGGATCCCTGGGCCCATATCATGGGGTTGACATAACACCTGACCGTCGAATCAGAATAAGAGAAAAACATGGAATCCGCCCTGGCCTGCAGATCCGACTTGAATATTTTCGCCCGGTGATAAGCAATGACAATCCTGGCCTTTGTGGTATCGGTCGATACGGAATCAGCAGGCAATGCCCTTGTTTTGAGCGTATCAGCCATAGATTTGGAAAGTGTATCCCGGACCTTAATACGATCCGCTCTTTTGAGCTTTTTTGCAGATACCGTATCTGCTGTTACAGGCAGTTTGGTCTTATCCGGAGGAATGATCTTCTTATCCGGCAAATTATCCCTGGCAGGTATTTGTATGGTATCCAGGATTGCCGGCTCTTTATCTTTGACATTTGCTGTCAGCGGTTTTAAAGGATCAGCCGGATCTCCCTGGCCGGCAGCTGCCCCGGCAGCCGGAACAGCAATTTTATCATCGGGAACAAATTCTTCCTTTTTATAAGGAATCAGATCGCGGGTAAATACAACCTTACTGAATAAGGTATCTGCAGTCATCCAGATGGAGTCCACTTTGGCAGAATCAGATTCCGAGGTGATCACAACATAGGGATTAAGAGTCACTAAAATACTTTCATCAGATTTCTTATAAAAACCAATCCCCCCTTTGAGCAATGCCTTTTCGGCAGTATCAATAAAAATTATATTTCCGATGGCCCTGCCATATCCTGCCTTGCGGTCATAGAAAAGGCTGTCTCCCGTAAGCGATTTGCTGCCCTGGGTGTATAAATTCTTTTTGCCGAAACGGGCCTGATCTGTATTGGTATTATAAGTACCATTCTCCGTATAAAGGGTATCGTCCTTGCCGTAAATATTGGTAGGACCATAGAAATAAGCAATTTTAGAGTTTGAATTATACCTTAAGGTATCGGTTTTGATCAGTACATCCGGTGAGGTAAGTACTACGTTATACCTGAAATAAGCATCGCGCGAAGCGGCAAAATAATAGCCATTCTTACTGGTCAGTACATTTTCTCCGTTAACGACCTTCCCGCCGCCATTGTATGTACCGATGCGGGTTGACATATTATAGGTTAAAAGATTGGTGGTTAAAGTAGCATCCCCGTCAATTAATCTTACATTGTTCGTTAAAATAGCCAGTTTGCTGTTTCCATTATAATTCAGAAGGTCTGAATAGATGGTTGTTCCGGATGGTTGAGTGATGACCACATGCCCGAAAGCATCAAAAGTATTGGCCGCCTGGTTAAAATCAGCACTGTCGGCAGCGAGCGTGGAACCTTCCTGGGCAAATACAGGCCGGATGATCCTGACAAAGCCGGAGGCCTGAAAGCCTTTGACCAGTTCAGACGACCTGATCTCGATCTGGCGTCCCTGGGCAAAAGCTGCAAGTGATAAAACTGAAAACAGAACTGAAACAATGAATCCTCTCACCTTGCAAAAATAGTTTTTTGGCTAAGGATTTTTAATTAAATATTTTTGACACCATGGTAGCCCTTAACCGCCTGTACTCTTTTATCAAACAGTATGCCCTTTTCCTTCCGGAAGAGCGTGTACTGCTTGCAGTAAGCGGCGGCCGCGACTCGGTGCTGATGGCGCATTTGTTTAAGGCTGCCGGTTTTAATTTCGGGATAGCCCATTGTAATTTCAACCTGAGACCTGTTGATGCTGATGAAGATGAGAACTTTACTTCAGATCTTGCCCTGGAATTAGGGGTTCCCTTTTTCGCAACCAGATTTGATACCGGAGAATATGCCTCCAAAAATCATGTCTCTGTTCAAATGGCAGCCAGAGAACTGCGCTATCAGTGGCTGGAAGAGATCAGGAACGATTTTGACTTCCAGTATATTGCGCTGGCTCATCATCAGAACGATGTCATAGAAACTATGCTGCTAAATCTCACCCGGGGGACAGGCATTTCAGGATTGCATGGCATTCTGCCTAAAAAGAATAAGCTCATCAGGCCCCTTCTGTTTTTAACCAGGGAGGAGATCGATGAAATATTCCTTCAAACGGCATTCCCTTACCGCGAGGACAGTTCAAATCTTTCAGTTAAATATGCCCGAAACAAGATCAGGCTGGAAGTTATTCCCGTTTTAAAGGAATTAAACCCCAGCCTGGAGCAAACCTTCGAAGCCAACAGGAAACGCTTTGCCGAACTCGAAACCTTACTTGAACAGCGGGTAAAAGAACTGAAGGAGAAGCTTTTAAAAAAATTGAACGGGGATGAATACACGATCAGCCTTCCTGCTTTAATGACCTTAGTTCCATTAAAAACACTACTTTACGGACTGTTCCACCCTTTTGGGTTTACAGAGAGTGTGCTGAACAATCTGATAAATTCCTGGGAAGGTTCACCGGGTAAGCTATTTTTCTCGGCAACACATCAGTTACTGCTTGACCGCAACAGGGTCATTCTGAGTAGAATAGAACTGAAGCAGCCTGAGGATATACTAATCGATAAAAACACTTTGCTGTGCACATGGAATGTTCAGAAATTCGGGAGCAGAATAATTCCGGTCGGGGAGTTTAATTTAAGCCGGGAGGCAAGTATTGCTCAGATTGATCTTGATCTCCTTGGATTTCCCCTGAAATTAAGGAGCTGGAAAAGCGGTGACCATTTTCATCCCCTGGGAATGAAAAGTAAAAAGAAACTGAGCGATCTTTTTGTTGAGAAAAAGATCCCTCTGAATCGTAAAAAAGACATCGGGATCCTGGAAAACAATAACGGAGATATTTTATGGGTGGCGGGTTTACGAATAGACGAGCGTTATAAAATTACCGCGGACACCAAAAAAGTTTTTATCTTCGAACAATACATCTGACATGCAGGAAATACAGCCAGCTTTTCTGGAAAAACAATATTTGGGCCGTGATCACAGCCGAATCAGTATCAGGCTGGTGCTGGCATTATTTTGTTTTGCTGCCTATTATATTACAGAGAGGCGGGAACAGAATGCCGGACTGTTCCTGGTTGCAGGCTGCGGTATTCTGATCGTTTCGGTGATCATGATGTTTTTGTTGCATTACAAAACCACGGTAAATAATAAAAGTATTGTGCTGGATGGATTATGGACCACGAAAATGGTCAAGATCGACCTGAACAGCATCGTTAAAGTAGAACGTACCCCATACAGTGCTTATGTCATCAATAACCCGGTTTATAATTTACACCAGAAGGGAACGGTTCGCTTTTATGCAGGCGGCAAAGATGCAGTGAAACTTACTGACAGGGATGGCCTGTTATATATCATAGGAACCCTGCGCCCTTCAGAGCTGGAGCAGAGTATCAAAGCGGAGATGAAGAAATAAGGCTGAAGCGGGCGGTAAGGTATTAGATGAAGCACAGGAGAATTCCTGGGCGTTCGTTTCGAACACGCGATGAATATTCGCTTCCATTTATGGTAATTTTATCGCGTCGAGAAATCTCCGGCAGATTGGTTCTGGCAGGACTCTACATTTTCAATCCTATTTCCCTTAAGCGCTCATCCAGGTACTCTCCTGCTGTGATATCTTCAAAAGCTTTAGGATGATTCTCATCAATACAAGAACCGAGGGCTGTCAGATCCATACCGGCCCTGGGATGCAGAAAGAAAGGCACAGAGAACCGGGAGGTCTTCATCAGCTCGCGCGGCGGATTAACCACACGGTGAGTGGTTGATTTTAATTTATTATTTGTTAAGCGCTGCAGCATATCACCCACATTAACCACTATATCCTCTGCATTGGCTTTAACAGGATACCATTGTCCGTCGCGGGTTAAAACCTCAAGGCCATCGGCACTTGCGCCGATCAGAAGCGTGATCAGGTTAATATCTTCATGAGCTCCGGCACGAACCGCATCATCAGGTAAACTATCCGGATCTTCTATCGGGAAATAATGGATAGCCCTTAAAATAGAGTTGCCATTATGCACTTTATCATCAAAATAATTTTCAGGAAGATTTAAATATACTGCAATGGCATGCAGGAGATGCTTTCCGGCACTTTCCAGGCGCTGATAAACTTCACGGGTGATCTCATTGAACCGGGGCAATTCATTTACAATGATATTGTCGGGGTATTCCTCTTTCACAGGATCCCCATCGCTAACTACCTGCCCGCTTTGCCAGAATTCCTTCAGATCGGGCGTTTTAGAATCCTTGGCCTTCTCCCTGCCCTTACTTGTATAACCGCGCTGACCTGCCAGTTCGGCCTTTTCATATTTTAACTTCTGCTCATCAGTCATGCTGAAGAATTTCTTCACTTCGGCATATAGTTCATCCATCAGCTCCCTGGTCAAGCCATGATTCGCAATGGTTACAAAGCCTGTTTCATTAAATGCTTTTCCTATATGATCAGAAAATTTCTTTTTTTGTTCCGGTGTCCCTTTGATATAATCATTAAGATCAAGGCGCGGGATATTTACTTCTGCTGACATAATTAATTAGTTAATTAAACCGACAAATATAAGGGCTATTGCTAATTAGACGGAAATTTTAAAGCTAAAATAAAATTAACAAATTGATTATCAATTTGTTGTGTTATCAACAATTTGCAGCCGAAGGTCTTGAATTATGGCTCATTTTTCCTTAAGAACGCTGGAAACCATTTTTTCAAGCTCATCAATATCGAAGGGTTTTGCCAGGTATTTATCAGCACCGGCAACCTGAGCGAGGGCCTTGACATCATTATTTGCAGAAAAATAAATGATGGGAATATGCCTGAGTTCGGCTGAGCTTTTAATTGCCTGAGTAGCTTTTATCCCGCCCACATCAGGAATCCAGTTATCCATCATAATAATATCCGGACTGATCTCCTTTACAGCCTCAACAATGTTTTTACAATGGGTACGTGTATGGACCTCCCATCCGTTTTCTTCAAGAATATAGGTACAAATGGAAAGAATATCTTCATCATCATCGCAAATTAAAATACGCTTTCCCATAATATGCTATTTATAAAACCTCCTCAAACTCAATTATTTCAAGGTATATAATTTAAAATTAATTAAATTAAACAAAAACAGAATGCTAATTAAAATAAAACATTTCCCCCTGTTTCCGGTTTCATTAAAAAACTAAAATTTAAACCTTATTTATACTTCTATGAATAATATATTTCGCGGATTAATAGCTGGCTACGGAGCCTCAAAACTAGGTGGCGGCTGCCTCGGAACGATCCTGATATTTGCATTGATCTGGTTCGCATTGGGGCAGTGTAACTAGGCCATCAAAGACCGGTACCGGCTAAAAAAATTTTCTGTACCTGGCCATCATGATGACAGCGATAAGCAGAAATGCGAAAATAAGCATGATTTTCATAGAGGCCAAATATAGAAATATTGCGATTAAAATAATATTCCGGAGCAATTGTAATACTAATATTTTTAGTATAGATTTGCGTGTATGAATGACCGGGAAAAAATCAGCGCTGCTATTGAATTATTAAAAAAGCTCAGGAGGATGGTCGGCTTTTTCATGAAAAAAGAGATTTCAGAACTTATTGATAAGCTGGAAGAGAACGAGACCCTTCCCGGAGCAGGGAGTAAAGAACAAGGACCTGCTGATTCATTAATTCAAACCAATTCGTCTTTGTTCTTTGTTCCTTATTCTGTACTTCAAAACTCTGTTAAATTCACCGGATCAATCGCTTATTTTGAATAAGGGAAGTTTCTGGAAACCTTGCGCATCATCCGTTCTACCAGATCATCGGTAGAGCCGCCAATCCCGTCGTCCATAGTCTTAAAAAACCGCCATAACAATTCCCCATCCGAACCATTATTTATAGTCAGAAATAAGCTCCCTGTACCTGTCTTTCCTCCAAATCCTCCGGTCAGCAATACCGTTGCGATCGCAGCCCCCTCTGATTTTGTTTGTTCTGTTTCAAATCTCCCTCCAAGGATGGCATCTACCCCCAGTATCTTTGCCAGTTCATCCTTCGTGTATTCATCGAGTTTGTTTTCCACTCCGGCCTTTTTGAGCAGGATATTAGTTTTATCTACATCCTGAAATGAAACAGAATAATCTTCCACCCGTCTTAAAAGAAAGGTGTACATACTCGCCTGAATTGATTTCGACATTGTTTTTTCCTGATCTTTATTCGCATCAGAATTGAAATTCTTTGGCTGCTTGCGATAAGTGATCTTTACATCAAAAGGAAGGATCGCTGCCGTTTTGTGGCTGGCAATCGATGATTTTAATTTGGGACTTTCAAAGGTTTGTTTGGAGCCTTCGAACTGAGCAAACAATAAATCCGGCATTAAAATTAATGCCATGTAAAGTATTCTTTTCATGAAATTTTGGTTAGTTTATTTAAGTAAATGTAAAATAAATAAAGAGAAAAGCAAGATTTAGGCGGGATTGGGATATTTAAAGAATGGTAAAATATAAATTTCATCGGGTAATACCTCCCGGGGATGGCCCTGCCAACTAACAGAACATTGATCCTGTTACTTTTTCTGAACCAGCATCAATCCGGACCGGATAAGTCCCTTATCCCTGGCAATTAAATTAAGCTCAATAATGCCCTTATTGCTGGAAGGTATGGAAATGGCTTTTACCGGCTGCTTCATTAATTCATTCAGCTCCTTCCCGGGTTCCAGGTCGCAAACGATCATTCTTTTACTGATATCCGACTCGCCCATGGAGATGATATCATTATTCGATATTAATTTCAAAGACTTGCCGTCTTCCATCAGTATCCTGATCTCTGTTCCCTTTTTTATAGTGGCCGCAACAGGAACATTCAGCAGCAGGAAATAATCATCATCCACTGCCCTGACCGAAACATTCAGGCGGGTAAGGTTAGCACCATCCTTAAATGAATACATAGAAGTCTGCCTGATCACTTCCCCGGTACGCTTATCAACGCGGTTTACGGCCAATACCGGTGCCTGGGAGAATGATTCCAAAGAAAACAAAAGCAGAAAGAATATCAGGACACTGGAGCGCATGCAGGTAATGTTTACGGTTTACAATGAAGGTAAAGTTACGAAATAATATACGTGTTAAAGGCTCTGCAGAGTTCCGGCCCGCTAAGGGCATGAACTATTTTAATCCGGTCCCTGATTTAATTCCTTAAAAGGGATATTCCATGGCTAAAAAATTAACTTTGTTCTTATGGAGATCCTTATCATAGCCTTTCTGATACTTCTGAACGGGATATTTTCAATGAGTGAGGTTGCCCTGATCGCTTCCCGCAGGTTTACTTTAGAAAGTGCGGCAAAAAGAGGAAATAAAAATGCCAGAAAAGCGCTTGAACTCGCAGGAAAACCGAATACCTTTTTATCCACTGTACAGATCGGGATAACCCTGATCGGAATACTGACAGGTATTTTCAGCGGTGAAAAACTGACCAAAGATCTTGAATTATTTTTTGACAGGATCCCCTTTATCAGCCTCTATTCTGAAAGCCTTTCGGTATTATTTGTGGTGCTGATCCTGACCTATTTCTCCATTGTATTCGGAGAACTGCTCCCCAAACGCATTGGTTTAAACTCGCCCGAAAAAATAGCATCCATGGTTGCCAGGCCGATGAATTTCATTTCCCGTTTAACCAGGCCCTTCATCTGGCTTCTGGTGAACAGCAATGAACTTTTATTAAAACTGTTGAACATCAGGGAGAAACAGGATGGTATCATCAGTGAAGAAGAGATCCAGTCGATTATTGCTGCAAGCACCCGCAGCGGCGAAATTCAGGAAATTGAGAAAGAGATCGTACAGCGGGTATTTGCTCTGGGCGACAGGAAGGCTGCAGAATTAATGACTCACCGCTCTGATCTTACCTGGATCAATATTAATGATAACCTGGATTCTATACACACAAAGATCGAGCTGAATTCTCACTCATCCTATCCGGTAAGCGGCCATTCTGCGGATGAGCTTCTGGGCCTTGTTTCTGTCAATCAGATCTTCCAGAAGAGTTTCAACGCAGCAGATTTCAGCCTTAAGGATCTGATCCTGAAACCGGTTTACGTTCAGGAAAATATGGCTGCCTATCGCGTACTCGAAAAATTCAGGGAGTTCAAAGTACACCTGGTTGTGGTTGTGGATGAACATGGCAGTATGCAGGGAGTACTATCGATCAGAGACCTGGTAAGTGCCCTGATCGGGGATACCTTCAACCAGAAAAACGGAGACAGCAATATTGTTCAGCGGGGTGAAAACTCCTGGCTGGCAGAGGGACAATGCCCTTACTATGAATTTGTAAGCTATTTTCACATAACAGACACCCTGGAAGCCGAAGGTTTTACCACACTTGCGGGGCTAATTCTAAGTCAGTTAAATAATTTCCCGGTTATAGGCGACCGGATGAAATGGGGAAACTTTGAGTTTGAGATCATCGACATGGATGAAATGAGAATTGATAAGATCATGATCACCAAACTGCCCGCATAGCCTGCCCGGCATGCTGTACCCCTGGCCTGTAAAAAGGATCTGGATCAGAACGTCAATAATTTAATCTTCATAAAACTGTCTTTTTTCATCATGACTCAAATGCAGGTAATCTTCCGCCCTTTCCTTAGCCGGCCTCAGCGTTATAAAATAAAGGGTGACCAGCCCGGTAATTAAGAGGCTGAACAGATTTCCCTTCAGAATAAAAGCGACGATCCCGAAGATCGAGGCCGCTTCCAGAAAGGCCATTCGGATCAAAACTGCAGATTGATAAGCAGCCAGTTTTTCTTTCAGGGAGTTTTTCCGTCCCAGTTCAGATGTTTGCTGACCATACAGCACGATACCCAGCACTATGGAAGCTACAGCGAACACCGGAACGGCATAGATAAACACATCATTGGTATCGGTATAGTCGAAGTACGTGCTGCCCTGATTGAGGAAGGCCATCACTGCGAACAGGAGCTGGGCAGTTAAAAATGAAAAATAGAGCAATGTAAGCGTTTTGAAAAAGCCCCGGGGGCTTAGGGCAGAGTTTTGCTGGTCCATGATGAGAGCGTTTGGTTTTAATTAAAACATTAACAACTAAACATTTGCGTTATTGAAATTAAGCATTTTCCGGGAAAAAGAATAATTACCGCTCTTTTTTCAGCTAAATAACTCTCCGGGACCAATCTCAGAAAGCCCGGGCCGGAAACATTCATTTTCTGGCAGATCCGGGCTAAAAAAGAAAGCCCCCCGGCTTGCGGAAGGCTTTTTTGGTTGGTTGTTGTTAGTTGTTGGTTGCTGGTTGTTAGTAATGAGTACTTTATTTGAAATTAGTAGTCCCAACTTAAAACTTATTACTTACAACTTATTACTTATAACCTAAAACTTATTCCCTATACCTTCTTCGGCGGCAGATCAAAAGCAATGGCCTCATGCTCAAAATGTCCGTTATGTGAGCCATCACAAAAGGGCTTATTCTTCGAAAGTCCGCAGCGGCAGATGGAAAGTACGGTCCGGCCCTGAAGCCCGTAAACACCCCCGTTTTTATCTACGATCTCAAAATCGCCTTCTATCCTGACGGAGCCGTTACTATTGATTGTTAGTTTTGTCTTTGACATCTGTTTTTTTATTTCCTGTAAAGCTAGAATAATGAAATGAGAGTGGTGAATATCATCTTTATTTAGAAACATTCCTTTCTGTGCTATCCGCCATGGTCTTTCCCGGATAGCACAAAGCTTCAAACCAAAATCCGAAACACAGTAAACGCCAATCAATTCAGCATCATTGCTTTACACTATTTTAGACGAATCGTTTTGATGAGGGGATTTATCCTTTGAATTTATTCAGCTGTATCAAATTATATAAATGGTCTGCATCTTCTTTTCTGCACAATTCAGTACCTGCGTTCATGGTCGCGGCTGTACCGCAGGCTACACCATACTGTGCAGCTTCTTCAATGCTTTTATTTTGTACCAGGCTTAGCACAATCCCGGCCAGCATACTGTCACCAGCGCCTACTGTACTTTTTATTTTAACAGCCGGGGGCATGATGTGCATAGCCAGGTTTTTCGTTACCAGCATGGCTCCTGCCGCACCCATTGAGACCACTACCACTTCACATTTCCCTTTGTTTATTACTTCCCTCGCTGCTTCATCCACCCGTTCAATATTCAGACCTTCTTTACCCAGCAATGAACTCAGTTCAGCCAGGTTGGGTTTAATTAAATAAAGACCTGCCTGCACTGCCTCCATTAAAGCTTCACCGGATGTGTCAACAATCAGTTTTGCATTTATACTTCGTGCTATAGATCCAATTTTTGAATAAACAGCAAGGGGTATTCCCTGCGGTAAAGCGCCACTTACTATAATGAAGTCTGCTTCTTTAATATTTTCAATTTGTGCCAGACATTGCTGCCACTCCTGTTCAAGAATGGACGGGCCCGGCATTCCAAAACGGTATTGCTGATTCGTTGAGGTTTCATACACAATAAGGTTTTCTCTTGTATTCTCTTTTATTTCAGCAACTATTGAATCTATGCCTTCCTTGTTAAGCAGCTGGGTAAATGCTTTGCCGGTATAGCCCCCGGCCATATAAATAGCAGTTGCAGTTCCCCCCAGTTTTTTTATAGCCCTTGCCACATTAATGCCTCCACCGCCCGGCTCATAAACCGGCTTAGTGCACTTTAATTTCTTTTCAGGTATCAGGGCTGGCACTGTGGTGCTCTTATCAATGGCGGGGTTGAATGTGATAGTTATAATTTTTGACATGTTGCAAATACTGATGTGATTAAAATATTTTATTCCGGAACCTGATGCTTTATTTTTTTCAATTCAATCTGCCCCATTGCCCGGGCACATACCCATCCATGGTTCCTTTCCCCTCCTAAAATATTATTAATCAGGCAATAATCTCTTAATACTCAACACCAGGTTATTTCCTGGAAATTTCCTTTGACCGGAATGTCCTGTTCTGCTTAATTGGGGTAGTGCCAATTGATTTTTGCTATAAGAAAAGACGGCTGGCAGATACTCAGCCATAAAAGGACTTATAAAAAACCAGTAAATAAGGGCTTTAGCTAAATTCCATCCTGTTAGGAATGAGAAGGGAAGCAAGAGGATAAAAAGGCTGACAGGAACACAGAATACTGTTAATGCCTTGCTTACAAGATCTCTGGACATATAATTCAGAATATTAAATAAATATAAATATTCTGTTTGAAAAACCCGCGACACTTCGGAACAAGCCATTTCATACTTACTGAAGGCACAAAAAAGAGTAGGGGTTACAACGGCAAGTAGCTCACTTTAAGGTAATTATAAGCTATTTTCATTTTTATTTTGCCTATTACCTTCATACGCCTATATTTGCACTCCCAATCAGGGAGATTAGCTCAGCTGGTTCAGAGCACCTGCCTTACAAGCAGGGGGTCACTGGTTCGAACCCAGTATCTCCCACGGAAATAAAGCCCTTCAGATTATATCTGAGGGGTTTTTTGTTTTTACTTTCCCGCATTAATGATAAGTACATCTTGTTAAGATCGTTGTCACGATTGCCGGGCGGAGTCCTTGTTTTTCTAATTAGATTTAAGTGATCCTGCGGAACACTTAAACCAAAAGTGGTATATACTAGAATTGACAACACTGAATCATGAGAAGAGATGATTCTGATCAACAACATAATTTCCCTCTGCATTAATTACGCTTCATCAAAGCGCTAAAAAATTGCAATAGTTAATTAAAGAAAAATCCACCACCTCCACCGCCGCCATCGAATCTGGGGTTTACCACATTATTAAATAAGGAGCCAAAGCGGTAACGGATACCAAAACTGGTATAAAAAGAATAGTTGGAGTCAAATTGCCTGCGACGTGTAAGGAGATCATCAGTGGAAATATCGCCTTTAACAATATTAAGCTGGTCCCGCTGGACAGCATAATAGCCATTAAAGTTTAATGACAGTCCTTTGTATAATCTTAATTCCGTATAAACAGAGAAAGATAAGTTGCTTTTGCTGAAATCATGAAAGTAGTGTCCAAAAGAGGTGGAGCCACTTACCTGTCCCCATTTTTGATTAAAACTAACGTCTAAAGATATATTTTCCTGGAATCTGAATTCCTCCATCTTTAGAAAGATGGTCTCTGCTTTATAATTAAGATATCTTGGTCCTACCTTATACATCAATCCGACATAGTGATTATTGGACTCCTTGTACGGAAAGAAATTGTATTCTATAGCGGGAGTTATCGATAATGATGCGTCGTAGTTACTGTAATCGGAACGCTGGGCAGAAATCGATCCACCTGCAGATAAATGTTCACTTAAGGACCAAACAGTTGTATTATTGGCAAAATAACTCTCATTTGTGAATTTGAAAGCATCAACTCCTGCACCAAACCTGTTTTTATTTCTGTTATAACTGAAATTTGTAGTTGATTTGTGTTTTTCACTTACACGTGAGGCTGAGCCACCGGTGCTAAAGCTATTCGAGGAGTAGTTTCTGTCTCCATTCAGGTAACCATTTAAACGAACGCTAAAAACCCATAAATTCCAGGGGTCTTTTTTCGCCTGTTCGGTATTGGTTTTTCTGGAAGTATCCCCTATAAATGAAATCTGTAGATCTTTGGCTTTAGCAGTCCGTGCGAAATATTTAACCAACCCTAATTTAATTGTTTGTACAGCTAATTTGCGATCTTCATCGTCTGTCGCTGTTGCCTCCCGGATGTATGACAAAGTATCATTAACACCTTTAAAAATCTCCTGCCCGGCAAACTGAAGTTTATATTCTCTTCCCCCGCTTCCGGTAGGTTGCGAATTTATTAAAATATATACGTTTGATTGAAAACGATCATTTACGTAATCTATAAAAGTAATTTCCCGCTTAACATAATCCTTGTCGCAATAAGACTGACAATCCAGAAAAACACGAAGTTTGTCCCCTGTGCCCGTTTGCGAAAAAATATCCAGACTTAAAATAACTCCTAACAGAGTAATGATGATGATTTGTGAAATTTTCATGAGTAGGATAAAGGGAGAAAAATACAACAATAATCTTAATCCTTCCTAAAAGTAATTAAGTGACCGGGGCATCCCCCCAGGTTTAAGAGTGAGCGAAGCGCTTTTAAATCCTTTCATGAAACAAGGACTATGTCAGGCATTAAAATAAGACGGAATCCTTGTTATTCTAATTACATTTAAGTGATCCCGCAGAACACTTAAACCAAAAGAGGGCATTATCAAAATAAGTGAATTAGCCTGGACTAAATAACTTATTCAGAACCAAGAGTCCTTGTTTTTCAATCAGATTTAAGTGATCCTGCCGAACACTTAAACCAAAAGAGAGTGGAGAGATGAAAATTAATCAAGATTAAAAGATTTATCAAAATTCAAATGAGGAATTCAAAATACATTGCAAAATTACTCGGCCCCACACTTATTGTGATGAATGTATCTGAAGCAATAAATTCTCAAATCTGGGCAACCGTTCCAACTACACAAACCTATCTGGCTGGAGCCTTATGGTTTGTAGCCGGACTTTCAATCATCCTTGCTCACAATCACTGGACATTTAGTTGGTCTGTCCTGGTAACACTCATGGGTTGGTTTATCATGCTGGGAGGGTTGAGCAGGATGTTCTTTCCGGAGCCCGTTCAACAGGGTTCGCTAAACGCCTCTGTAGTTTTCGCTCTCCAAATGGTTCTTCTCGCAATTGGAATTGTGCTGACCTATAAAGCCTATAGTTTTTACAATAATAAAACAAACGTTCATTAATATTTAGGTGTTCTGTTTTATCCGAAGAATAGCAGGAACCGATTACATCGGGTTAAATGAAATGGCGTGGGAAGTCATAAGCGTTATGTTTCACTTTCTTAGTTTAGTTTCCGCTTGTCCATAGAAAAGGCTACTTTTCTGGGACTGCCTTGTCTCTCAGCGATTTTTACATTTGGATTCCTGATCCTTACAAAACCTAAATTCTCAAAATACATCCTGATCATTCCTGTTGTATGGGCAAGTATTGGAACGAGCGCAGCATATTATTTTGGTGTTTATCCGGATTATTTTATGGCCCTTTCTGCCCTCATTGGTATCGCTTATCTGTTAAGAAGAAATAAAGAAAATAATGAGAATTAAGTCCCCGTTAACCGTCATCCTGATGAGTAGGCAGATGGATCTGTGGTGGATTGGAATTCTGTTGCGATCAAGGATCTGCCGAAACAGGGCACAGGTTCAGATGATATGACTGCCGGAAAAAGATCTCTCCTCGCGTTAATATTTATTCCTGGCCGGGATATTCCGTTCGCTCGATCGAGATGACGGTAGAAGTAAATTGTTCGCTCGCGCTGGATGACGGAAGTAGTCAATCAGGTACATGGTTCTGTTTAAGGTAAGCGTAGAGTTTGTTTCAGGATGAGACATTTTTTCGGCACTTGTTCGAGACAGGTTCGACAAGTGTTCGACATCACTTCGAGTCGTGTTCGAGTCCGCTTCGAGTCGTGGTCGTGACTGCACCGGGACTCCTTCGGGACTGCTCCGGTAATTTTCCCGGA
>JAKFBV010000068.1:0-1568 GCA_036677005.1 Pedobacter sp. | reverse complement strand
TATTTGGAGAACAACAAAATGGCGTTTGTGTCACCATCAATTAGGTGTTCGTAGAAGCTTGGGTCTTTAGACCATTCATCAAAGACGTGAAGTTGAGTTTTTTCTTTCTTCTGAAGTGGTGGAGCTCAATTTCCAGTATTGTGAAATTTGCTCGTCTATGACCTCAAAAAACTCAGCGGCAAAGGGTTTTGGGTACTCGTCGTTCTCCTCTGTACATAGGTAAAACCATGGGCAGTTATCCCAGAATTCAATGCCGTAGACTATATATTCTCTACCGATATCAAGATCTATCTCGCCATCTGATCTAGAGATGTAGCGCTTTAATCTGGTTAAGGTGTATGGGTCTAAAGTGTCGTGTAGATTGTTTGTTTTACAAGCGACTTTCATTGTGGGTGATCTCTGGGTGAAACTGTTGGGCATTTCTCCACGGTTTTATATCTTCAGTACTATGTTTTTAAATGCCATCGCCATGGTCTATTCTTGCGCACTCGAATTCAATAATGTTCCCAATCTCTAATCCGCTTGCCAACGGTAACCACTTGGGTAGTGATGTCGATAACTTCAGCGACGACTTTTCAGCCAAAGGGGACAGATTTATATTCATGAGTGCGCAGAAAATAAGTCTGTCCCCTTTATATTCTTGTTGTGTTGCCATAATAAGGTGCCTCGATAGTGGCTTTTTCAGCTTTGTTAGATGAGACTTTTTGGGTCATCCCCTTGTTGTCAGTGACACCATTAACAATAATCCCGGATTCAAGCGTTATTCGATAGGGGATATTCTGCTTTGGTTTGCCCGTTTTTTCATCATTGAGTAAAAAGACTAAGTCGTGGCTGGTATTATCAGTGTCTTGGGCAGGTTTTGCTATATTAGTCTTTTTGAATTTTTTGTATTATTTCCACTGGATGGCAAGCTTATCTGGACGTTCTGGTGGGATTGTCACCTTTATTCCGCTCGAAGAAGTTGCATGAATGAATTCGCCATGCAGTTCTATTCTGTCGAAAGGATTTGTTGTGCTTAATACAATTAACCAAACCAGTTCATCAGTGTCTTTTTTTGTCAGTGAGATAAAACCATCTTCTCCGGATGCTAGACACTCGCCGCATTGTATGATGTTACCTTTAGAGTCTTCTGTCGTGTAAATAGTCGCCAAGCCTTCACAAAGCCCATTTTCGACTGAAGAAAAATCTAATGCAGGCAGCCAAGTTTTGTTTTTTAACGATTGCTCTTTCTCTGACGTCTCAAATAGGCAATAGAATCCATTGTTTGACATTATGGAGTTTTGACGAGGGTATATCTCTTCTTGCCAGTGGTTTTGTACTTTTTCTTTGTCTTCGCGAAACATTTTATTTTTACCTATTCGTTAATTTTAGGCAGAGTTTTAATGCCTGTAGCGGGTGCTGGTTGACCATCCACCCAGTTGCGTTGTTCATTTCTTCGCATCTTAAATGCTTTTTCCCAGGTCTTTTTTGACCCTGGCATGATGTCTTCAGCCGCTACTATTTCAATAGGTATCTTTTCTAGATCCGCCATTTGAGCTGCTCTGAGTCGTCGATTGTCATAAGACACG
>JAKFBV010000067.1:0-19627 GCA_036677005.1 Pedobacter sp. | reverse complement strand
CTTTTCACAATAAGCTGCTGTGGTAATGACGGCAGGATCGCGCTTGCCTATTGGATATACGAGTAGTTTTTCATCCGGAAGGAGCTCAAAAGAGAGTTCTTTTTTAGGAGCTCCTGTTCCGATGCCTTTCAGGTGAAGATCAAACCATCCAAGCATCGCTTCCCGGTCCTCAGACCAATACCCATGTGTTTTGTCAAATACCTGGGAACTGATATTATTTTCAACCCCAAGCATCTTAAAGACAGGTTTGGAATTATTAAATGTGCGCTGCATCTCAAAAGGAAAAAAAGAAGGAGCGGCATCCTGTTTATGATTACACATCTTTATAGCACGGGGAGCAACAAGGGCAAGGACTCCCGCTTCTTCAGTAAAGGTCAACCCGTCATTTAACAGTTCGCAAATGCAATTGGAGCGCATCACATAGGATTCAAAAGTACCTATACTAACTATTGGAACAGCAGCTTTGATGCGTTCGTCTATCGCTGCCAGCCACATCGTTTGGTTACCTCCGCCGCTGGCTCCGGTTGCTCCGATATTTTTAGGGTCAACATAGGGAAGTGAGCTAAGCAAATCCACTCCACGCATATTATCAGAGATCTGAACTCCTGTCAGAGACTCACCGATATTCAGAAGGGAAGCTCCCAGGTTGGCTCCGTGATATTCAAATATACCATGGACTGAAGTTCTTTCTCCGGCTCCCCAGGGGTCAATAGTCAGACATACATAACCATTAAGAGCCAGGCTATGCCCAACTGGCTGTGGGCCGTCTAAATCACTTTTGCCTTTCCTCCAATGTCCAAGCATGTTGATTGCAGCAGGAAATGGCCCTTTGCCATCAGGTATATATAGATTCGCTGTTGCATAAACCCCCGGACGTGTTTGAAAGGCAATATTCTTGATCTGATACCCTTTCATTTGAATTGAACCCGTTTCCTTCATATCCAGAGGAAGTCCATGGTTTACAATAAGTCCGGTTTTCTGTATGATCTTATTTCGGAGTTGCGAACGGTATTTTTCCCATTCTTTTACGTTATCAGGCAATTGATGAGAGCCAAATTGCAATACCGCTTGGTTCCTAAGCCTGCTTTCAAGCAGATCGGCACGATTTTTAGTCAAAACAGATGGGAGGCTGTCTGTAATTAAAGGGGTTCCCTTAATATCAATTTCATTTTTAAATCTGTAGACAGGTGAAGAATGGATATGTATAAGTGAGAACAGAGCACAAAATAATACAACTCGTTTCATAGCAAATATTTAGGTGAATTTTGACACATAGAGTTAGATTCTGTCATATTTATACACAAATGATATTAAGAGATTTTAAAACCTCCTGCTGTTATTAGATTCAGATATAGACTTCAGGAGAAATTTACGCAGAATTTCACCTGCTTTCCATGAAATCGGATGAATAAAAGAGCGATAACGGTACCGATAACGTTATCGCTCTTTTGTTCGATTTTTAACAGAACCCTGCTATCATTATTCCTTTTAAACCGTATTTTGAAAGAAAATTGAATAACAGGTGTATGATATAAAGTTGAGATTGAATCAGCTTTTACAATCAAACTTCCTGATAAAAATGACCTCATATTTTATTAAAAAAATCATGTCAAAAAAATCATTATTTACAGTATCCCTGCTCTTTTGTATGTTCACATCATGGGCTGCTTTCAGCAAAGATCCTGATGGATATTACTACCAGATTAAAATTTATCATTTTAAAGGTAAAGCTCAGGAAGAGCGGATCGATAGTTTTTTACAGCACGCTTATTTACCTGCAATGCACCGGGCCGGGATTAAGGAACTGGGAGTGTTCAAACCAATAAATCAGGATATAAACGATCAGTTAATTTATGTTTTTATTCCATTCAGAAAGCTGCAACAATTTGAGAGTACAAGAAAAGTACTGGAGAATGATAAACAATATCAGCAGGATGGGAAAGATTATTTAAATGCCCTGTATAATGATCCGCCTTATAGCCGTATTGAATCGATGCTGTTAAGTGCTTTTAGCGGCATGCCTAAACCTGCTGTTCCAAATCTAAATGCGCCGAAAAGTGAACGCTTTTATGAGCTTCGCAGTTATGAGAGTGCAACTGAGAATTATTCATTAAACAAAATAAAGATGTTCAATGTAGCTGAGGTAAGCATTTTTCAGAAACTAAATTTCAATGCTGTTTTCTATGGCCAGGTAATTTCAGGCAGCAAGATGCCAAATCTCATGTATATGACTACCTTTAACAATAAGGCTGACCGCGATAAGCATTGGGCCGCATTCACACCTGAATACAGTAAAATAAAGTCTTTGCCTGAATATCAGAATAATGTGTCTAAGAACGTACAGGTTTACTTATATCCCACAGACTATTCTGATTATTGACCTTTGTGTTTAAGAATAAAGAGAGAGCATCTCAGTATTAAGAGTGTTCGATCCCGTATATATGTTTAACCTGCGCCGCTATTTTTTATTAATTTGTTCAGGTGTGATGTTATGCAACCTCTCTTTATCAGGCCAGCCAGTTAAAAAAAGAATAATCAACCAGACATTTTCAATATTTTCATATTCTAATAATATTGAAATTTATCCAAAATTTTCCATCCTGAATGATGTACAGGAGCGCAGTTTTATCCGTCCCCTTAAACAATCTCAGTTTTCTATTAGATCACAGGTCAGTTATAATTTCAGGAAAAACTGGAATGGGGTTGCTGGTGTGGCTTATTATCTTTCTTCGCCAGGCGATCCTTACTCTTCAAGTACATTAATAGTCCCTGAAATTCGGATCAATCAGGATTTAAGCTATAAGCAAAGATTCAGCGCTTTTAGGCTGGGACACAGGCTTAGGATGGAGGAGCGGTTTATAAACAAAAGCATTAATGATAGTCTGATTGAAGGTTATAAATTCAAAGAACGATTATCGTATATGTTATCCTTTGAATATAATCTGTCAAAAAGAAATAAACTTCATGAATTAACATTTAAGGCCAGTGATGGAATTTCTATTTACACCAATAATAAATTCGATCAAAATCGTTTTTATACCGGCTTAAATTATCAGATAGAAAAAAATATTTTCCTTGAATTAGGCTATATAAAGATTTTTCAACAGCTCAGTTCCGGAGACAGGTTTTATAATCGTAATATGGCAAGTTTAATAGTCAATCATAAGATAAAAAAAAGGTAGGCAAATAAAAAGGAGCTTTGACCTGGTTTGGTTAAAACTCCTTTCATATCTTAAAAAGTAAAATCAGCGATAGCAAAATAGCTTGTCAACAAACTAAATATTATAACTGCTATTAAGCTTATATTCATTTTTGGCCCTGCTACATATTCCTTCATTAACTTTTTATTGTTAATTAATATCATGATCGGAATTGCAACAGCAGGTAAAATCATGGCCTGAAATGCCTGAGAAAATACCATCAGAAGGGGCGGAGTGGTATCAATAAACTGCATACCAAATCCGAACAGAATTCCTATTAGGCCCAAAATACGGTACATCGGCGACTTAATATTTCTCTCTTTACCTGTGTAATCACTTATTAGCCATGGCGCTATTAATATGATCGGAAATACAGTGGAGATACCAGCACCAACAATTCCGAGAATTAATATGAAAGCAGCGACCTTACCCCCAATAGGCTGGAAAAGGCTTATCATTTCAATGGTGTCATTTAATTTTAAATTCATAACATGCAGTGTACCTGCGGAAACTGCCATAATAATTACACTTAGAAAAAGCATCATTGAGGCTGACACTGCCGCATCTGTTTTCTCATTTTTAAGATGTTTAATAGTCCATCCTTTTTCAGCAACTACTGTACTGCGCATGATAAACACTGCCGCCGAACATGTGGTACCAGCTATGGCAGCTATTAACTGCAAAGAACCTGGTTTATCCGGCAAACTCGGCAACAAGCCAATGCCTATAGCATAAAAACTCGGTTTTACCATAAAGAAAACAATGGTAAAGGACAGGCCCATCAGGATTACCAGGAAAATGAGAACTTTTTCAAAAGTTTGATAATGCCCTTGCCAAAGCAGCATATATAAAGCCACAACCAAAACAAATGTAATCCAAAACGTGCTGAAACCGGTACCTCCCCATATCAGCCTGGAGCCTTCCTGTAAGAGATCTGCAATAATTCCAAAAATGCCTATAAGAGCAAGTATTTCACCAATAACTAATGCGATAATTATATAGATCGCCAGTACCTTCCCATATTTAAAATTGGTTTTAATATTAAACAAAGCAGTATTACCGGTAACTAAGGTGGTTTTGCCATAAGCAACCATCAGGACATAGGTAAAAATGCATGACAAGACTAACACCCAAGTCAGGGACATACCATGCTCGGCACCCACCTTAGCCATGGTAGTCACACTTCCGGTACCAATATTATACCCTATCAGAAATAATCCGGGGCCAATGGCACTGAGTCCAAGCAGAATATTTTTAATTATTTTATTGCCCTTCATAAATCAATTTGCATTTTTTATAATTAATATCGTTTTATCAATTTTTCTATCCTTGAGTATTATCCGGTTTATCCTGAAGCTTGCTAAATTCCGGGAAACCACTTTTCAGCATTCTTTCGATATATTTTATCTACAACTTCCCGCGGCAATTTTAAACCTCTAAATTCTCCCTCGACTTTAGGAACACGCATCTTTTCATCTGTAGTAAAAAACTTCCAGTGACGCATCCAAACTTCATGTGAATGTTTTTTGATTCCCTCCGCATCTGTAATTCCATTATTTACAATGTCCATAGCACCTCTTCTAAGATCAGTTCCATAAATGAGCCTGTCCTGGTATTTTATGAAAAAGTCATGTACTTTTTGCCATTCTGTTAGTGTCTGATACTGAAGATGAGAAATACGTTCTGCCATATCTACTGCCATATTGGGATATTTATCAAGACGTTTTGCCAGTTCATCCACACTCCATTCCAGACTTCCAAGGTGAGCGCCTATAAATTTCAAATCCGGATGTTTAGCAAGCATCTGATCCCTTGCATTGATATAATCTTCATATGACGGACGTTCAGGATGTAAGTACATGTGCTCCTCAGGATGGGCACGGGCATAATCCCTGTTTCCATTTACCGTCATTTTTTCTAAAGGCAACCAGGAATTTCTGTGTTCTCCCAGGTGACCGATTAAAGGAATCTGGTTCTTAGCCATGTAATCAAGTATAGGGTCAAAGCGCGGATTATCAATCATAACCAGCTTGCCGTTTTTATCCTTCAGGAAAAACCCAATATTCTTCCATACCTTAACGGCAATGGCTCCATTGGACACTGAATTTTTTATATAGGAAATAGCCTCTTCCTGCCATCCATCCTTGTTAAAATTTTCAAGTGAAAAAGTGGTGCCCCAGGCAACGCGGTTAGGAAAAGCTTTTATCATCCTGATTGAAAATTCCTGCTGCTCTTCAATCGGCTTACCATTATCCTTATATACATTCAAATTCAGGACGCGAAAATTATCCTCTTCTGCCTGTTTTATAAAGATCGTATCCGCATCAGACTGGATATGAAAATGGGCATCGATTTTATCCAGAGATTTAAAATCCTCAACTGTATAATAGTCTGAATCTTTAGTGTCAGATTTTAAATTATTCCCTTGTGTGCATTGCTGTAAAAAAACTGCCATGGGAAGCAGGTACAAATAAAAATGTTTTCTAAAGTGCTTCATAATTGTCAACTGGTAAATCCGGCATTATTTATTGCTAAGGCTATTTTAAGTATTAAGGCTATTTCCAAACCACATCATCGTTATTTCTAACAGCTTTAGCGGGAAAGGGATGTTTATCATTAAAAGGATAGAGTGCTTTTTGATCCTCTATTACGATCATTTTTTCATTAAGGGTTCCATCCGCATTCAAGGCTTTACTAAGATCGAGCCCCAGATGTTTAGCGAGGAAGGGGTAAGCTGCAATACGTTTGTTTTCATCATAGCCATGTTTATCATTGGGAAGATGGACATTCTCAACGTTATTGGGTTTGCCAAGCAAATTGTAAATGTATTTCTCATGAGGATATTCAACCTCCGGATTGTTTTTTGTCCAGTCGTCGCCATCCGAAACCAGCAGCATAGGACGCGGAGCGGCAAGAGCGGCAATCTCAACATTGTTGGTTTGAAAATTGGGGCCTTTATGAATGGGCATACCGCTTTCGCAAATACATCCACCAAAGAAATGGGCTGAAACCATTACAACAGGAACGGAAACGGCTATACGATCATCAACAGCTGTGAGTAAAAAAGTCTGGGTGCCACCTCCTGATGCTCCTGTGACACCAATCTTTTTAGGATCGGCACCCATCATAAGCAGGAAATCAATCCCGCGTATGCTATTCCAAAGCTGCAATTTTAATGCTTCCGGATGCTTATGAATCCACCCAAATTCCTCCATCTGACCATAGCCAACTGCATCATAAGCCCATACCATAGCCCCCATACGTGCCAGGGCAGCAAACCTTCTTTGTGCATCGGGACGGTAACGGCCAACATCCCCTGGTTTTGTCCAATGTCCGTGGTTGTTTAATATACCAGGCAGCATACCCTTTGCATTTGTCGGGGTATATAAACTTCCTGTAACATATACTCCGGGAAGACTTTCAAAGGCTACATTTTGTACCTGGTAACCATCGAAAACACGTTTTTCTCCAAAAATAGGATTAAGAGGCCCTTTTTCAGGATATTTTTCTAAACCAGCGCCTTTCAATATTTGTTCCCGAATCTGTTTTGCCCGATTTTTCCATGCTGCAGATGTAGTGTACGACTGCCGCATCTGGTTTAGAAAGGATTTACCTTCTTCCGGAGTCCAATGGGCACCTACGCATAACATTGATCCGGAAGTCTTTTGAGACGGTTTTTCCTGCGAAACGGAAGTTTCAAAAGAAAAAAGCAAACCGCATAAAATCAGCAAAGTGTTTGTTGTGATCTTCATAAGTATTTGTGAATTTATAACCGCTTTGGCAAGCCGTTTAATTATTAAATTATTTCCAGATTACAATTACCCTTTTAACCATTGATCAAACCAATCGAAAGCCTCCTTTTGCATATTCTTATCAAACTTATGTGGCCCAGGATAGTATGAGCACTTAAATTTGCTTTCTGCATTTGCCTTTTTGTATACTTCTTTTAAGATCTTATCCGCACTCTGCATTTCAGAAAGCGTATATAGTTCATCCTCTGAATCATTAAGCACCAATGTTGGAAGCGGAACCCTGAGTCCAAGGATTTCAGGAAAGTCCATCTCCTTCGGAAGAACAGGAACATAGGTCATCCAGGTATGAGATACTGAATGATTCAGTATAAAATCCTTCCATGTTGTCATAAAACCTACGCAAACTGCACATTTAATCCTTGGATCCAGACCTCCCATGAACACTGTACGCATACCACCTCCTGATAAACCCCCACAACCAACCCTGTCTGTATCTACATCTTCACGGGCACATAATACATCCAGTGCCTTTTGGTCTTCAGCAAAAAAGACTCCCGGCCAGGTAGTTCCTGCACTGAACAAAGATTTAGCCATAGTATGCTCATGCTGAGCAGCCCAATCATTATAAGTCTTAATGTTTTCAGGACTCTCCGGATTCTGATCATTTAACCCATTGCGAAGCTTAGCCGGAACGTCCTGTAACATAACCCGCCGGCTTGCAAATGGAAATGCATCTGAAACGAGGACAACATACCCGCGTTTAGCGATTTCATTTGCCCAGGCAAAACCACTGTAATACTCTTTCTGATGAGCTTCCATAACCGGATGCTGCTTATCGGACGTCTTTGTAATTTTCCTTGTACCAAAATACTTGTTCGCACCATGATCGTGAAATGCAAGAATAGCGGGCAATTTTCCTTTGGCATCGGCAGGTTTCAGCAAGATCGCATCAGTTGGACGGCCATAAGGCAATTGCCAGCTAATCTCCTCAATATGCAGCCCGTCGTATTCATATTGCTTCTTTATGGTAACTACAGGAGTACCTCCAATATCAGGAATACCCAGACGGTCATGAATACGCTCACTTGCTGCAGTTTTCCATTTTTCAAGATCCTGCCATTTAGTATTCCTGAAAGAATAAGACGGAACCTTATTTTCAATTAATGAATTTGCCCATGGACCATAAAGCCCTATGACACTTTGACTCTTTAAATCCATTTTTTCATCATCTGCAATCGGTGATTTTGAACCCTGTTTTGAATCATTACAAGATGCCAAACCGGTCAGCATACTACTGCCTACAACTCCTATTCCTGCCATGCCGGCAACTTTGAGAAAATTTCTGCGATCTTTTTTCATCATATACCTATACCTATTATTTGATTTACTAATTATTATCTGACTCCTGATCCTGCTCTTCAGATATCAATATGCAGGCAATGTCACATCCCGATCATAAAGCAATATACTTCCATTTTAACCTGATTAACAATGAATTATCCAAATAAAATAGCGAGAACGTTATCGGGGGGAAAATTGCTGAACTACCCCAATTACGGCAGGATCACAATCGGAGATAGATGCACAGACTTGCATTCAACAACCTGTATACCAGTAAATCAAAATGAAAAAAGCTTTTTAAGATGCTTAAAACTAGTGTTATGTCACTCATCAATTGACGGATAAAATTTCAATAATTTCATCCTCTCATCGTCACAGGTAAACCGCCATTTTATTTAAGCCTCCTTAGTATTCCGATGTGTTCGTCAAAGTATTTATGACATGACACCAGTACGGTCGCTCAATAGGCTCCAGCTTTAGCTGGGGTCAATGAGGTTGTTCGTTTTCGGGCCAGTCCGAACGGAGTTCATCCGGGCGGGCTTCAGCCCAATATTTAGCAACATGTGAGGAAAATTACATTGGGCTTTAGCCCGATAGATAGAACATTAACCTCCTCTGATTTGATAGAACCCCAGTTTTTCAATAAAAGCCTTGTATTCTTCTTCAAATGATTTTTTCTGATGATGCCTTTCCTGATTTTTAATGTATTCTCTTACAATTGCTAAATTGGATTCAGAAACAGAAATTGTCAGGTATTCATCCTGCCATTCAAATTTTGATGCAAACGAACTGGTAAATCCCCCTCTCAGGTTTATCCATTTGGAATAATAAAAATTCGGGTTAGGGAATGGTAGATGTGGATTATTTATCGGCATTTCGGCGCTGAAGCACCAGTATTTGTTCCATTCTGGCCGCTTAGGTTTTGGGCTGAAGCCCGATCTGAAAACCGGATCTTCACCCGGAGCTAAAGCACCGGGCTATTAAGCGATACGGCTATCCCAACGCTCAGTATATTTTATTGAATCATTTCAATTACCCATAATGCAGTTTCATCTCAAGCATTAATTGACGAAAAGAGTTTCAATAGTTTTACCCTGGTATCGTCACATTAAACTGCCATTATTTTAGCGTCCTTAGTATTCCGATGGGTTCGTCAAAGTATTTATGACGTGGCACCGGTACGGTCGCTCAATAGGCCCAGCTTTAGCTGGAGTTAACGAGTTTGTTCGTTTTCGGGCCAGTCCGAACGGAGTTCATCCGGGCGGGCTTCAGCCCAATATTCTACAACATGTGAGGAAAATTACATTGGGCTTTAGCCCGATCAGAAAACTGAATCTTAACCCGGAGCTAAAGCACCTGGCTATTGAGCGATGCGGCTATCCCAACGCTCAGCATTTTTTATTCAATCATTTCAATTACCAATAATCCAGTGTCATCTCGTGCATTAATTGACGAATAGAGTTTCAATAGTTTTACCCTGGTATCGGCACAAGTAAACTGCCATTATTTTAGCCTCCTCAGCATTCCGATGTGTTCGTCAAAGTATTTATGACATGACACTAGTCGCGTTTAAAATGAACTTGCTTTCCTTCTTTGGCAGATGTATAAATTGCTAAAACAACTTCAACAGCTTTCCGGGCTTCATTTCCGTCGATCTCAAAAGGGGTACCTGACTCAATAGATTCAATGAACGCTGAAATATTTTTTTGATGCGGTAAATACGAGATTGCTGATGGATCAGAGACTCCGCCTCCTCCGGTATTTTCTTTAAACCTGCTCAAAATTTTCGAATCAGCTTCAGTCTGATCTGCAAACTGCCAAACAGCAAAAGTATTTTCTACCATGATTGCAGTTCCAAGAGTTCCGGTAATTTCTATACGGCGAAACTGCCCCGGAAAAGAAGCTGTGGAACCATAAATTCCGCCTAAAGCCTTATTCCTGAATTTTACAATGGCTGTTGCAGTGTCCTCAACTTCTATATTGTGCCCTCTTGTTGCTATATAGGCACTTAAAGAATCAATAGGGCCCATCAGGTATTGAAGGAGATCTATCATATGAACAGACTGGTTCATTAAAGCCCCTCCACCATCAAGTTTCCAGGTTCCACGCCAGCTATTCCCGTAATATTCATCGCTTCTCCACCAGGGTACATGTACAGATGCATAACTGATATTCCCAAAACGGCCCTGATCAACTGCATTCTTTAGAATTGCAACGGGATCATTAAAGCGATAATTGAATATTCCTCCCAAAGAAGTCCCGGATTTTTCATGGGCATCGATCATTTTGTCTATCCGTTCAAGAGAAATTTCCATTGGTTTTTCACAAAGCACATGTTTACCACAACGTGCAGCCTCTATTGCAGGCTCCATATGATTCCCGCTGGGGGTTGCAATTGTTACAATATCAATATCTCCTGAACGGAGCATTTCCTGATAATTAATAAATGCTTTTGTTTTATATTTCTCTGCAAATTTACCCGCCTTAATCGGATCTGAGCCACAAACACCTGCCAGTGTAGCATTCTCTATACCTTGAATTGCTTTTGCATGAAAATCAGCAATCATTCCGGTTCCAATTATTCCAAAATTCCAGTTTTTCATTAATTCCGCTTACTCTATTAAATCTTCAGGAAAGTGCCGCCTTTGCTACCCTTATGCTATTTCCGGCCAGAATTTTTTGAATAACTTCATCCGAATATCCCATTTGAACCATTCCTACGGTGAACAGAGGCCAATTGGTCCATGACATACTCCGAACCATTTCCGGCGTTTCCCTGTAATCGTCAGCAGGCCAAAGAGCCTCCCAGCGAGTCCTGCCTGACCTGGAGGACGGGATTTTTTTATTTTCCTCTGCAGCATATTGAGAGGTATATGAAATATCTGTTCCAATAGCAATATGCTCAGCACCGAATTTTTTAACCACGTAATCGATATGTTTCATCAAAGCAGAAATATCCCCGGTTCCTCCAAGAAATCTTGGAATACAGCAGATCCCAATATATCCGCCTGTATCTGCTATTGCACGGATAACGTTATCCGGTTTTGAACGAATATGTTTATTAACGGATGCTATAGTACTGTGACTTGCTACCATGGGCCGTTCTGAAAGCTGGGCAGCTTCCAAACTTGTCTGCCAACCTGAATGAGCAATATCCACTATCACTCCAACACGGTTCATCTCCTTTACTACTGCCCTGCCAAAATCACTTAGTCCGCCATTTGCCTTTTCTGCACAACCATCGCCAATCACATTCCTGCGATTGTAGGTAAGATGCATCATCCTGATTCCCAATTGGAAGAATATGCTGATATATCTTAATTCATCTTCTACCGAAATCCAGTCCTGAGGCAGAGGAACCCCATTACCGGAGAAGTAAAGAGCATGACGATTTTCCTTTTTAGCCCGGATAATATCATCGGGCGTCACGGCCTTCCGTACAAAATCGCTCATCATATCAGTTGTATAGGTGAAATGAGCCAAACGTTTGAGCAATCGTTTTACTTCATTGCCTTCTTCACCGGCATTCTGAATGACGCAGGTTACGCCCGAAGCTTTCCAGGCATTTTCAAATTCCTCCCTTTCTTTTTTATCAAGGACAAAACGAGTCATAGACATATCTTCCTGCATATCCTGAATTTCCAAAGGGGATGCCTTTGAACTTATGGCAGAATTAATACGCGTACCGTCATTTGCAGCTCTCGGCATGAAGCCGTAAGCGTCAATTACCAGAGAATTTCTGTGCAATTCCAGTCCATGTTCAAGCTGCTTTTGAGTAGGCTTCAGGATATTTTTTGCCATTTCGAAATCAGCCTTAATCTGATCATTTATTCGAAATTCCTTCTGCAAATCAGCCTGACTAATGACAGGTTTTTGATTCAGCTTATTATGCTCATTAGGCTCTGAGGCTAATCCTCCGAGTACCCTATCGCTGGCTAAAGTTAGTCCGGCAAGACCTGTAAATTTTAAAAAATCCCTTCGCTTATTTTTCATTGAAGAAGCTTTAATTTAATATTTAGAGGCGAAATTATCTGCGTAAGCATTAATCTCAGTATCGGTTAAGTGGGAGCCGGAATTAATGACAATCCGGTACCTTAAGGTCAGTGATTTACCCGCCGGAATGACATAATTCAACTCCTGTTTCCCTTCAGTAAAATCCTTCACACCAAAAGGGTTTGCTGCAAATAAACCATATCCCCGCGCATGCCAGTAGGTTGGATAGCTGAGGTTTTTAGGATGATCGCAAATAACCAGGGAAATTTTTTCATTGCCGATGTTTCCATACAGATCCATCCATTTTGCACGTTTCCCCCAGATTGCCTCTCCGGTAATTCCTTCACTGCTTCTAAAATTTCCGGTTACACCTTCATTTGACATTTTTTTCACAGTGGTAGGGTGGCCCTTGGCATCAGTGAGGATAACATCCTGTTTCGAAGGCAATTCAAGCTGGCGGGCAACACGAATTCCGAAGCTCCCTTCTTTGGTATCTTTCATTGTTACAGCTTCACCAGCGGAAGTCAGGGTGGTGATCCGGTCAATAATGCGGGTTGAACCTTTAGCTATAAAATGAAATTCAGTCCTTTCTGCAATAAGTCGTTTACCATCCGGAGCTATCCACTCTGCAGTTGTGAACATTGAGCCTTCCCCAATTCCACCTGATAACTTTTCAATACCGATATGCTTTATTTGTCCGCCATTCACATTCCTTTTCCCTTCTGAGCCATTACCCCAGAAGTCAAGGCCATTTACGTTACCATAGTTTAACCAATTACCTACCTGATGAATATGGTCACGCCGTTCACCTTCACGTGGTTTTATGGGAAATCCGCGCGTAACAGGAGTTCCTGAAGCGGTAAGCAAGGGATAAAGTATTGGCTTATAAACAGTATCCGGCCACCAATAAGAGGTGAAGAGCTTTCCATCAACCATCACATCAACCTTTTTATCGGCTTCATGTTTAACAAATTTGATTGCTGAATTTTGACTGTTCGGAGCTTGCTTTTGAGCCATAGAATCACAGGCTACTGTCAGAATGATAGCTAATGCCAGTATTGAAGTTAATTTCATTTTTATAGATTTTTAATAAATTTTAATACGGGTTAATAAATCATTCATGAATTAAACTTCTGATGGAACCACATACGGACTGCGGTATTTGCGGCTTAACATGGTATCAGCCTCCGGGTCGCTTGCAAATTTTTCAGAATCACCCATAAACTTCAATTCGCGCCCCAGACGATATGAAATATTAGCTAAAAATGGCACTGCAGATGAATAGTGGCCTTCGCGGATATCGCAATGGAGTGTTTCATCTTTGCCGGATTTAATCGCGTCAAGAAAATTTATAAAATGCTCTGTGTTGCTTGATCCGGTAAGGGAAGCAACCTCGGCAGTACCTGCTGGTTTTGATCCTGCAAAAGGTTCTTTCTCCTGTTTGCGGTAAGCTTTCCAGGTATCCCCGTCAATCTCAAGATAGCCATCACTGCCATAAAAGATGTTTCCAATCTTAATACCAAGGCCTGATTCAGCGTTAGAATATCTGCCCCTGGTTTCAAACTCAAGGATTTTACCATCGTTATATTTAGCTATGGTGATTTGGGTATTTGGAGTTTCCTGCTCACATTGAGTCCGGTCAATACCATATATACCACCGGAAGAGAAGACAGATACCGGATGTTCATTTTTATTTAGTCCCCAACGGGCCACATCAAACTGGTGAGGGCCCTGATTTCCGGTATCACCATTACCGGTATCCCAGAACCAGTGCCAATTGTAATGACCACGTTTTTCGTTGTAAGCACGATACGGAGCCGGGCCTAACCAACGATCATAATGAAGGCTGGCAGGGGGAGTACTGTCTTTAGCAATGCCAAATGAATCCCGCGGTTTGATGCACAGGCCGCGCGCCACATTAACCTCCCCGATGCCTCCATCGTGAAGGAATTTCATTGCCTCCATCACATTTGGGATAGAACGGTTCTGAAAACCAACCTGAATACGCTTATTATACTTACGGGAAGCTTCAATCATCTTTCTGCCCTCCCAGATATTATGGGATGCTGGTTTTTCAACATACACATGCTTTCCTGCCTGACAGGCCCAGATAGTTCCAAGGGCATGCCAATGGTTCGGTGTGGCAAATGATACAGCATCAATTTCCTTATCATCCAGAACTTTACGCATATCCCATTCTGTTAATGGTTTGATGCCTGTCTTTTCAAAAACCGTTTTCGAACGCGGCTCAAAAAATTGTTCATCTGTATCACAGAGGGTTTTTAAGCGAACGTTGTGGCTGGTTTTCAAGTCGCACCAGGCATTGATATGGGAAATCCCGCGGCCGCGAATGCCAATTATCGCCACATTAATCCGGTCATTCGCACCCATGATCGATCCATAGGATTTGGCACTGAAACCCATGCCGCCTATTGCTATTCCGGCACTTCCTATCAGGCTTTTTTTAATAAAATCTCTTCTTTGAGTCATTTTAATAGCATTTTAGATTGATGAAATATTGATTATTTGATTAACTCATTAAAAATAGCTAATTGTTCTTTCATGGCAGCTATCTTATCAGTTGGCATTGAACTGGCTTCGAGAAGTATCCACCCATTAAAATCTATCCCTGCAAGGAGCTTAAAGAGTTGCTGGTAAGAATAATCATTGAGATTCAGTTCGCGGACATGTACCGTATCGCCAATCCACTGTTTTACCAGATTGAAGTTGCCTTCAAGTCCCGGAGGATTCAGATCAACAGAGTTGCTGTTCCAGCAGATCTTAACATTTGGTTCAGTTACCTGGTCAAAAATTGCTTTCATATTGGGCAGTTCCTGAGTCCTGGGTCCATGTGCTTCAACTCTTACAAAAAGGCCGTAATCCCTGGCAAATTTACCCACATCGTTCAGTGAGGCAGCAATCTGTGCAATAGTCTTTTCCACAGGCACTTCGGGAGGGAGATTATTAGGTTTCACTTTTATCCCGGTAGCTCCAATATCTTTACAGAGCTTGATATATTCTTTGGCCTGTTCAATATTCTCACGTAGTCTAGCCTGATCAGGGCTATGGTACTCGAAGTTTGATCCATATCCTACACAGGTAATGGGACTGTTGGCAAATCTCTTTTTTACCTCGGTCCGTTGTGCAGCACTCAGAGTAGTTTCAACCCCATGTGCATGCTGAGTACGAAGTTCAACTGCCTGAAAACCAGTCTTTTCACAATTGTAAATAAGAGTGGGTAAATCCCAGTCTTTTCCCCACTGATAGGTGACCAGACCAAATTTCATTGCCGGTTTCTTCTTGTTTAAGGCGGCATGCAAATTGATTGGTTCATTAGCACCCATGATTAAAGCATAAGTTTCAGGACTAAACCCCATACCACCAATCGCTATTCCGGCACTTCCTATTAAGCCTTTCTTAATGAAATCTCTCCTTTTTGTCATTTTAAAGATTTTTAAGAATTTATATCACAGACAAAAATTATATCTTCACTTTCGTATTGCCGCCTTTTGCAATGGCTATATCAAGTGGTTTATTCGTTTTCCAGGATCCCGCAGTAAAATCAGGGATCTTTATTGTAGCCTGATTTGCAACTGACCATTCAGTTAATGGTCCAATTGAACTCCATAATGCCGCATCATATACATCCTGATCAAGGGGCAAACCATTACGGAGGCAATCAATTGTACGCCAGTCCATTAAAAAGTCGCCGCCGCCATGAGCTCCTACTTCTTTAGCAATTTCGCCAAGCTTTTTAACAATATTCGGCTCATGCTTTTTTTCCAAGGCTTTAAATTCATCATCAGTAATCCATGTTTGGGCATCAGATCCTCTCCATGTCTCCGGAGTAGCTTCCCGTGCGATAGAAATTCTTTCTACCGGAAACTGTATCGCAGTAGCTTTGGTTCCACTGATCACATATCCATCGGATTTAGGCCGGGGTGCGGTAACATCATGCTGCAGCATAATGGTACGTCCCATACTGGTGCGGATAGTGCTGGTATTCATACTTCCTCTGAAAGGCTTATCCACAAAATCCTTATAAAAATCATCTTTGGCCGCAAGTTTTTTAGCCAGATCATTCATCATGAAATCATTGCCAGAAATTGAAACGAGGTAATCCAGTTTATCTCCCCGATTGATATTCATCACCTGTGCAATTGGTCCCAGGCCATGGGTTGGATACAGATTTCCATTCCTGCCGATGTTTTCTTTTAAACGCCATTGCTCATAGTATTTATCCTTAGAAAAATGACCATAAAGCAAATGATGAATATAGGCTCCTTCTCCATGGATGATCTCACCGAAAAATCCCTCACGAGCAAGGTTTAGCATCAAAAGTTCATAAAAACCGTAACAGGCATTTTCCATCATCATGCAATGTTTTTTGGTTCGTTCAGATGTTTCCACCAGTTCCCAGCATTCTTCCACCGTTTTTGCAGCCGGCACCTCAACACAAACATGTTTGCCCTGATTCATGGCATACAATGCCATAGGGGTATGCAGTTCCCATGGAGTAGCTATATAGATCAGGTCAATATCTTTTCGCTCACATACTTTCTTCCAATCCTCTTTTCCCGTATAGGTATCGGGCTTGAAACCGGTCTTTTCAATTCGTTTTTTCGCTAAATCTAATTTTTCAGGGCGCAGATCACACAATGCCTTAATATCAACACCCTGTAATATGCTTACCTGGGTAAGGTGTGCCGGCCCTCTGTTACCTAAACCGATAAATCCAATCCTGACTACATCTAATTTTGGTGCAGCATAGCCTGACATGTTAAAATGCTGAACATGTTTTTCCGGGTCAAGAGCAGATCTGTTATCTTTTTCTGCGGCAAACCCATTAAGTACACCAGCGCCAGCCACAGTAAGCCCCGCCATGCCTGTAAATTTTAAAAAATCTCTGCGTTTATTTTTCATCTGGAGTATGTTTAATAATTTCCGGGTAATTTTTAATATTTAAAATAACTATACGGTTTTCCCAGCTGTTTCATTCCAGGGATCTATCTGCCGCAAATTTTTAGAAGAAAGTGCGCGGTAACAATCCGGCAGATCAAAGTCTTTCAATACTCCCGGCAATAACGTTGAAAGCGGCCAGTTATATTCTTCATTTTCAGCAATATCTGCGTAGCTCGTAAGCGCATTCTTTAAAGTTATTTGTGCCACAGAACCCGACAATAGTGCGGCAAAAGTGGCCGGGATTGCACCCCATCCTTTTGCTATCAGATGTACTTCTGTATGTCCGTATGATTTAAGCCAATCGATGACCCGCAGCACGTCATATGTCTTTTGCCCCACGTAAGGATAGTTAAACATGTTGCTATGAGCAGCATAAAAATAGTCATTTCCATAAGGTGCCAGGAAGTTATCACCACATGTATTAGGTTTGGATTCGCCGATACCCCGTACATCGCAGGCAAAAACTGCAGAATTGGGTTCATTGAGGATCAATTCTTTAACTGAAGCATCATTACGCAGTTCATCGTCGGCTGAATGGTGTGAGACATATAATATGGCCCGCTTCAAACCGACCGGAGGGCGGGAAAGGAGCACCTTGTCATTTAACCTGTAAACAATTGTAAGTATCCCTGTCTCAGTCTCTACCGCATAGGTAGCGGCAAATTTTTGAGGATAAAGCCGGTCTGAACCTGGTCGTAAAATCCGAAAGTTCGGCACCCCGTTCCGGGCTGGAAGTTTTAAGGCTGATACAACAGCGTTTTTCAATGATTCTCCATCCAGAGAGCGTCTGTTCTTTTTAAATGATTCTGAAAGCAGCTTTGTAAAAGAGAAAACTGTACGGGATTTTGATTCACCTACCTGACCATTTGGTGTACACCAAAGCGCTTCTTCTTTCTCCAAAGTTAAGGCTGGCTCTGCTTTCGTGCCTGCATTTTTAGTTGCCTTATTGAACCATTCATACATGGCTTCACGATTGTGCTGCGAGTATCCATGGTATTCAGGACCAATAAAAAGATCGGTATTTTGTTCGGCACCCAGCAATTTGTAGATATGCTTCATCCGTGCCAGGGATTTTTCTGCTCCTCTGACGTCAAAGTAATCTTTCTCCTGATCTAATATGATAACCGGCTTAGGAGCCATAGCGGCAATAAAGTCTGAATGATCCAATCCCATGCTTATGGCAGCGGGCGGGCATTGTTCAATATCTGCCGGTAATTCATTTTGCAGATTTTGACCGAACCCGACTATAAAACAGCTGGGTGCTGCCATGCTAAGACGGGATTCAACACCACATAGCCATGTAGCCTGCGTGCCTCCCCCTGAATTCCCGGTAACACCAATTTGTTTTGCATCTACTTCAGGTCTTGTAAGCAAATAGTCAACACATCTTATAGCATCCCAGGTAAGCCATGAACTTAAAGATTCTCCACAAAGGACCATCTGGCTGCCGGCATAATTATGTTCCGGAACCCCAATGCCGCGAAGCGGCTTAAGTTCAGTGGAAAGGTATTGAATTCTCTCTCCCTGCCCGATCGGGTCAAAAATCAAAACTACATAACCCTTCCTGGCGAGGCCCTGAGCGAAAGACTGATATATAGGAGTGGCCTTGCCGGGATCTCCATGACCACAGGTACCTATTACAGCGGGCAGCGGAAACTTCCGGCTTTTGGGCACGTAGAGGTTTGCTGTTACAGGAAAACCCGGACGGCTCTCGAAAATGACTTTTTCAATTTTATAAGCATCCCGTTCTATCGTTCCTGTAGTACGGGAATTCAATGGAGTTTTCTCCGGCCATGGGCCAAAACATGTCTGGATTTTCGACCGAACTTCACGGACATAGGCTTCTGCATCGCTTTTAGTATGAAGGCTGGCGCGCCTTTTCTCAGACACCTGCTCTATCTCACGGAAACGTCCAAGGAAATATTCCTGCACCATTCTGGGAAATCTGTTAAGTGGTGCTAGTGAAGAAACATTATCGGCAGCGGTGACAACTTGTACTTCAACTTGTTTTGCGTAAGCTGGTATAATGCCGGCCCCGGTCAAACCAATACCAGCAATACCGGCAAGTTTTATAAAGTCCCTGCGATTGTTATTCATATTATAACAGTTTTAATAAACTAATTAAAAATGGTCTCACCCTGCTGTCTGGAAATTGTTCTTAATTTTGCAAACTCCGTCTGGTATTCCTTCAGGCTGTTGCCACCTATCTTTTCACCCGACATCGTTACCGGATTTATCATCCTGATATTCTTACCACTCAGCGCCGCTGCCAGTGATACATCGCCCCAGTTAAGAAATCCCGGCAGGTGGATACCCATACTGAAAAAATCCACCGAACCATGACTATCAAACAGGTAACTCAATGGAGCATCCCGCAGA
>JAKFBV010000066.1:0-53650 GCA_036677005.1 Pedobacter sp. | reverse complement strand
TAAAAAATGTATTTTTGGACATAGCTTATTCTTGATGTTGTGGTAACTCAAAAATAACTATACCCGGGGGCTTTGGCCCCCTTTCTTTCATCGAAAAATTAATTTAACCGGACAACAGTGATTTGCTAATTTGCTAATTTCAAAACCAAGCCTCCCAGCGGCGGTAAATACATTAATCCCGATTGAGGTTTTCCATGCCAGGCTATCTTTTCAGATATAATAAGTTGATCAATATCCAATCCTGAACCATAGAAATGCAGATCATCGGAATTAAGGATAACTTCCCACTTACCTTCTGCCGGAAGCCCTATACGCCATGCCTTTCTCGGAACCGGTGTCATGTTCAGAACAACAAGAAGATCATCAGAAGAATCATTGCCCTTTCTTGCATAAACCAGTACTGAATTTTCGGCATCACCGCCTTCGATCCATTCAAAACCTTCGGACTCAAAGCTCTTTTCATACAGGGCAGGTTCGGACCTGTAAAGCGCATTCAGGCTTGTAACGGTCTCCTTTATACCCAAATGAGGGGCATATTCCAGCAGGTGCCAGTCCAGAGAACGGTCGAAATTCCATTCGGAGGTCTGACCGATCTCATTACCCATAAAAAGACATTTTGTGCCGGGATGAGTAAACATATAAAGATACAGCAGGCGCAGGTTAGCAAATTTCTGCCATTCATCTCCCGGCATTCTGTTAAGTAAGGAGCCCTTTCCATGCACAACTTCATCATGCGAAAAGGGAAGCATAAAGTTCTCAGTAAACGCATAAACTGTGCTGAAAGTAATCCTGTCATGATTATACTTACGGTGTACCGGATCTTTCCCGAAATAGTCGAGGGTATCATGCATCCATCCCATCATCCATTTCATCCCGAAACCAAGACCACCCTGATAAGTAGGCCTGCTGACCCCGCTGAAAGCAGTGGATTCTTCTGCAATGGTTTGAACATCCGGAAAATTAGAATAAACGGCTTCATTAAATTCCCTGATGAAGCTTATTGCCTCCAGGTTCTCGCGCCCGCCATATTCATTCGGAATCCACTCTCCCTCCTTTCGCGAATAATCAAGATATAACATCGAGGCAACCGCATCCACCCTTAATCCATCGGCATGATATCGCTCAAGCCAGAAAATCGCATTGCTGATCAGAAATGACTTTACTTCATTCCTGCCGTAATTGAATATATAGGATTTCCAGTCGGGATGAAATCCTTTTCGCATATCAGAATGCTCAAACAGATGAGTCCCGTCAAAACGGTAAAGGCCGTGTTCATCACCCGGAAAATGGGAAGGTACCCAATCCAGGATTACCCCGATATCATTTTCATGCAATTGTTCGATCAGGAACATCAGGTCCTGAGGTGTTCCATACCTGGAGGTCGCCGCAAAATAACCGCTTATCTGGTATCCCCATGAGGGATAAAAAGGATGTTCCATTAAGGGGAGGAACTCTACATGGGTAAAACCCGTTTCTTTCAGATAGGGAATGAGCTCCCTGGCCATTTGCCGGTAACTTAAAAACTCATCAGGAGATTCCAAACTACGGGCCCAGGAACCGAAATGCATCTCATAAACCGACATGGGTTTGTTCAGGGCATTTTTTTCATCCCTTGATTTCATCCATGTGGCGTCATTCCACTCATACCAGGTATCCCATACAATGGATGCCGTAGATGGTGGTTCTTCCCATCTTAACGCGAATGGATCTGCTTTCTCCAGGCTTTCACCTGAATTAGACCGGATAAAATATTTATATACTTCGCCATTTGATAATCCGGGAATAAAAATTTCCCATATGCCCGATGCATCCCACCTAACCTGCATTGGATGGGAGGCCCTGTTCCACCCGTTAAAATTACCTTCCACACAAACCAGACTGGCATTAGGTGCCCATACGGCAAAATAGGTCCCTGAAACCCCCTCATGACGAACTACATGAGAACCTAATTTCTCATATAATTTATAATGCTTACCCGATTTAAAAAGGCTGATATCAAAATCTGTAAAACGCGAATACCATGAGGCCGCATCAGGAATTTCAGTCTTTGTCCGGGGTTTAGCATTATTTTTTTTTGCCATCATGATATCTTAGCATTCCTCTGAATGAATGTACCAATTATTTCAATAAGGTTCAGGCAAGGATCTCGATCAGCTTGAAATTCTTATTCGATTTTACCCTTAAACGCCTTAGCTCATCAAATCCAAGATCTCCGGTATATTCCCTGCCATCGATCAATACGCGGGCAGGAATAAAAGGTAATCCGATGATCTTCAGTTCATAGGTCTCGTAACGTGGTGTAAATAAGCCCTCTATTGACTGTGTAATCCTCATAGTCTTAGGATCACCATTCACTACATACTTTTTCTCCATGTAAATATTTTGCTCAAAGGCAAAAGTATCGTCATGATCTTCGAAATAAAATGAATTCACCTCATAATCTGAGTAATAAACCTGGAACAGCAGTTCATCCACTTCAAATTCCCCGACATACTGCATTAGCGGTGATTCAGGGATTACAGAACCCGCCTTTACAAAGATTGGCATCGAGTCGAGCGGGGCCGGAACAAGATGTTCCCTTCCGCCTTCCATGGGTTCATGCGTCCAGTAGTTGAACCATTGACCTGCCGGTAGATACACCATCTTAGTTCTCGCACCTGCATCGCTGACCGGCGCAACCAATATCTTATCACCGAAAGTGAAAATATCTTCTATGGTATGTGTTAAATTATTTTCCTGTTCCTGCATAACCAGCGGCCTCAGGATCGGAAAATTATGGCGGTGATGCTCCCAGAAAGCCGAATAAATATACGGCAGTAACCTGTACCTGAGCTCGATGAACTTGCGATTGATATCTTCAAATTCCTGTCCGAAACTCCAGGGCTCGCGTTCTGAGGTATCTCCTGCAGAATGCGCGCGCATAAACGGAGAAAACACCCCCATCTGTATCCAGCGGGTAAATAATTCAGCATCCGGCTCGCCGCTGAACCCGCCGATATCTGAACCGCAAAAAGAAATCCCCGACATGGACAATCGCTGACACTGGACAACAGCTAATTTGAGGTGTTCCCATGTAGCAACATTATCACCGGTCCAAACGGAAGAATAACGCTGAACACCTGAATAACCTGCCCGGGTAATAGTGAACGGCCGTTTGTTCTTCTGCAGTTTTTTCAGTCCTTCATAAGTAGCACGAACCATCTGCATTCCATACACATTATGAGCTTTGCGGTGAGATCCATGGAAACCATCATAATTATGGCGCACGTCAACCGGGAATGTACCTGAACCAAATACTGCCGGCTCATTCATATCATTCCAGACGCCGGCAACACCAGCTTCGACCAGTTCCTTAAATAATCCGCCCCACCACTCTCTGACCTTAGGGTTAGTGAAATCAGGGAACTGGCACCTGCCTGGCCAGACATGACCCTCCATAAAATAATCGTCACAACGACGGCAGAAATAATTGTTTTGTTTCCCTTCCCTGAACACCCGGTAATTTTCATCAACCCGAATACCGGGGTCTATAATAACCACTGTTTTGAATCCATCATCTGATAATTCCTTCATCATCCTGGCGGGATCGGGGAAATACTTTTTATTCCAGGTGAAGCAGCGGTATCCATCCATATAATCAATATCCAGATAAATGGCATCACAAGGGATCTTACGTTCACGGAAATTGCGGGCAATGTCTTTAACCTTTTTCTCAGGATAATAACTCCAGCGGCATTGATGGAAACCCAGGGTCCATTTTGCAGGCATCTGATGGGTACCGGTCAGGCTGTGATAACGCTTCACCACATCCATCATATGTGGACCATGAATATAATAATACTGCATTTCACCGCCATCTGCCCAGAAACTAACCTTATCATTGTCCTGTTGCGCAAAATCGAAATGGCTTTTAAAGGTGTTATCAAAGAAAATTCCGTAGCTGACCCCTTTATTAATTCCGATATAAAAAGGAATTGTCTTATAGAGCGGATCCTGCCCCTTCGCATAAGAATAGGCGTCGGTATTCCAGTTCAGATACCGGTTGCCGCGCAGATTCAGACTGCTGGATTTATCCCCCAGTCCGAAAAAGCTTTCTTCCTGTTCACATTTTTTGGTGGCATATACATAATAACCGCCATAGTCAACATTCTCTTCCCAGTGCATGGGCTGCAGATCTTCATTGATCAGGATGCCCTGAATATCCTCAAAGGAGATCAGAAAATTGCTTTTATTTATCACGCAGGCCACTGTATTCGTTTCTACCCGATAAGTTTCATCATTTTCATGACATGAAAAAATGCTGATGACCTGCTCTGTATTACTCAGCGCATAAGAGAACTCTTCTAAAAATACGCCTTCGGGAGCAAGTCTTACTCTGATAATCTCATCGCTTATTACCCCTACCTCAACTTCAGCTTTACCGTCAGAAAAGTAAAATTTATTATTTACCTGCCTGAATTCAATGACAGAAGACAGGTACTTTTTAACGATGGGCTCAAGCCCCACAATCGGATTATTTACATGCTGCATATCATCTTCCAAATCATTGATACTCAGTTCTGTAGATAAGGGATCCTCACTAACTTCCATATATTTATTCTATTGATAGTATTAAAAAAATCGTGTTATAGCTATTCCGTACATAAATCAGCCAGATAAAAATTCAGGCACATAGTTAGAAATAAAAATTGGATTCCGCTATAGCTTAATAATAAACAAGTCCCGTTCCAAAATCTGGAACAGGACTTATAATAATTGGTTATAAAAAAATCAGGAGATCATCATTTCAATTTAGATGATCTGTTCTTGGTCGCTAATTACTGGTTAAAAGTAAATCCTACATAATACATACCGCCCATTTCAGGGTTTCCATAGGATGTCACATAGTATTTATTCAGGATATCAGAAGCCCCGATCTTAATCATTCCCTTCACAGAAGGTATTTTCAGATTCACCTGCGCATCTACTGTTCCGAAAGAATTAACTGTTCCCGAAGCAAAGGAGGAGGTCCAATAGAAAGAATCCTGCCAGCGGTAAGAAACATTCATACCTACATTTTTAATCACATTCCGGTTGCTGATACCCAAATTATAACGAACCTTCGGAGTATTAAAATCATTCACATAGGTAGTTGGGATATCACCGATCTGGTTATAGGATAAATTTCCACTCAGGTTGTAATCTCCGATCAAATAATCCAAACCAACAGCCGCTCCGTATGAGGTAACTTTACCGGCGGCATTAACAGGGACTCCGAATTTTGTAAATGAAGTTCCATTTTGCTGGAAAACATCAACAGCGGTAACAAAATCCTTGTACGTATTAAAATACCCATAGGTATCGATCAATACATTGCTGCCCAGTAATCCTTTAAAACCAAGTTCATAAGCTTTTACACTCTCAGGTCTGACTCCCTTTGGATCAAATGTATAGGCCTGAAGTAAAGCCGGATTTGGAGCACCTGCTGATGCGGAAGCAAGAAATTTCCTGTAGCTGACATCAGTAAATGGCTTGTTGGTGTACAAATTATATTTTTGGAGCATTGGAGGTAAGCCACCAATTAAGCGGGTTGATCCGCCGCCCACAGAAAGGTCGATATACTGGTTTTGGGTGGTTGGATTACGATAACCGGTCTGGTAAGATAATCTGATATTATTATTAGGAGCCACGGTGTACACTCCGGTAACTCTTGGAGTAAACCGGCCTTCAAAGTTTTCATTTTTATCATAACGCCCGGAGAAGGAGAGTTTGAACGCTTCTCCCAATTTTTTACCCATTTGTATAAAACCTCCGTACTCATCAATATTAATTTCACGGTTCAGGTCATCAAAAATAGTTCCTGCAGAATTCAAATCAAATCTCCTGTAAGAGGCTCCAACCTGAAGTTCAAATGCCTCCTTTAAGACACCTGTGAAATTATACATGCCTTCATAATGCCATAAGTTTGTTTTATCGTCAAACTTTGCACCCAGGGCAGTTTTGGAACTGATAGTCGTATTCATTATTTTTTCCTTTGCAGCTGCGAATTGTGGACTTCCCGGTTCAAATCTGCCCTGATCGGCAGCTGTACGGGCCAGAGCATGAGCCTGTGCATCAGGGGCACCGGCAGAGCGGGCGCCAACATAATTACCAATATATTGAGGGAACCAGGTTGTACTTGCTTTGGATGTTTCATTGATATAACTCCCCAAAATTGAAGAAATATATGAATCTCCTGACCGTTCCTGAGTGGTGTATCCGCGAAGCACGAAGTCCTGTCCTTTAATTTCCAGCTTATACTGTCCGATGCTGAAATTACGCAGGGAATAACGGTCAGATCCCGTATAAACCGATGTGCCTGAACCCCAGTTAGCCTGTGCAATGGCCTCAACAGTATTACTTAATTTATAATGAAGTGAGGTAGAAGTTTTAATTGATTTTGTATTATAGTCAACCAGGCTTAGCTCCTGGTAGCCTGTACGGGAAACTGCCTGATCAGGAATGATGCCTGCCCTTAAACCGAAATTGAAAGGTATCAGATTTTGTATTGTAGGCCTTAATGCTGCAGGGAAAGCTCCCAGGAATGCACCTATTTGCGCAGGGCTTGCAGTTACCGGAAGGCCGGCAGTCATCATGCCGACAATATTCGGTATTGCACCACCCGTAGCTGCTGATACTCCTGCATTGGTAGCCGATTGAACTGAATTAGCAATGTTACGCATGTTTTGACTTACTTCATCACCATAAACATTGATACCATCATAATTAGGGTCAGAACTTCTGTTTCCTGATTTAAAAGTACGGGAGGTACGGTCGAAATTAGTATAGTTTCCTGCCTGCCAGTCCTGTGCCTGCAAAAATGATAAGGTGGTCTTAAAAGCGAACTTATTCCATGCTTTGGCTACTCTCACTGCGGCTTCCTGAAAGGGCTGTGTGCCCTGCATCGGATCATTCACATGATTGAGACCTGTTTTAAGTGAATAACTAACTCCCTGTGAAGTATAAGGGTTCTTAGAGGTCATTAACATGGTACCGTTTATACCACCTGCTCCGTAAAGCGCGGATGATGCACCCGGCAGAAGCTCAACATTATCAAGATCCAGTTCAGAGATCCCGATGATATTACCTACGGCAAAGTTTAAACCAGGTGCCTGATTATCCATACCATCTATATACTGATTAAAACGGGTATTACCGTTTGCATTGAAACCCCTTGTATTGATCGACTTAAAGGTGAGACTTTGTGCACTCATTTCTACTCCCTTTAAATTATTCAGGGCCTCATAAAAAGTGGCAGATGCAGTTTCGCGAATCGCAGCAAGTCCCATCCGTTCAATTGATACCGGAGATTCCAGAATTCGCTCAGGCGTACGGGAGGCTGCTACAACAATTTCCTGACCGAGGATGGACTGAAATTCCATCGCGATCATCATATTGGCAACAGAACCGGTAATTTCCTGTTCAATAGTCTTGAAACCAATATAACTGATTACAATAGTGAATGGTGTACTTTCCGAAGTAGTAAAGCTGAACCGTCCGTCTGCATTCGTAGATGTTCCAATTGCCTTGCCTTTCACTGTGAGGGCAACGCCTGCAAGAGTCTCATTAGTTAATTTATCAGTGACAGTTCCGGAAATAGTAGTGCTCTGGGCAAATACCATTTGGGTTGTCACCGCTAATACAACTAACAAGCAGGCTAAACGAGTAAAAATTCTATTCATAATAATCAGATTTATTTTGGTTGTTTTTATTTTAATTAATAAAAATACTGCAATATTTTAAATCTAACAAGGCATTTTAAATATTTTTATGCTTGCATAGTAAAATTGTTGGATTAACTATGCCAGCACCAACAATTCAGCCCCCAAACTTCAGACAAATCCGCAAATAAAATTTTGATTTAACTATTAATTATTAACATATTTATGGCTTATTAGCTTCGTATGAAAATAATTAAAGCTGTCCTTTCAGGTCTGTTTGCATTCGCATTGATCATTGCATTAAATACTAAATTCGGTGACATCCCTCCTTTAGCCAGGTTCCTTGATCCTTTCCATGGTTTCTGGGCCAATGCAGAAAATAAAAAACAGGCGCCTGAAAAAGAACTCCATATTGAAGGCTTAAAAGGGGCGGTCGAGATCCGGTTTGATGATCAGATGATCCCGCATATTTTTGCCGAAAACAATCACGATCTGTACTTCTCACAGGGGTATATAACGGCAAAGGATAGATTATGGCAGATGGATTTTCAAACCCGCTTTGCATCCGGAAGGCTTTCTGAAGTAGTAGGCCCCAAAGCCATCGAACTGGATCGCTACCAGCGCAGAATGGGAATGGCTTATGGCGCAGAGAATATGGTAAAAGTCATGCTTCAGGATCCTCAGATCAGGGAAATGATGGATGCATACACTTCCGGGGTAAATGCATATATCCATTCATTGAAGCCTGAAGATTATCCTTTTGAGTTTAAGCTCTTAAATTATGAACCTGAGGACTGGAAGCCATTAAACTCAGCACTTCTCTTAAAACTGATGTCGGCAACACTTGCTGGTGGGTCCAATGAATTTTACATGAATAATATTCTGAATAAATACGGTCCTGAGATCACTGAAAATCTTTTTCCTGATTATCCGTTTCGCGAGGATCCCATCATCCCCCAGGGGACAAAGTGGGATTTTGAGCCCATAAGCATACCGCAGCCACCTGCTATAAACAGGGAGGATAAAGCAGCTTATACTATCAGAACGATGGAAGTGGAAGAAGGTATAGGCAGCAATAACTGGGCTGTTTCGGGGGCAAAATCCGCCAGCGGGTATCCCTTGCTGGCAAACGACCCTCATCTGGACCTTACCTTACCCGCCATCTGGTATCAGATCCAGCTCTCTTCGGAGGACATGAATGCCTGCGGTGTTTCTATCCCGGGTGCCCCCGGTATAATAATAGGCTTTAACAAGGATATAGCCTGGGGTGTTACCAATGTAGGTGCCGATGTACTGGATTGGTATAATATTAAATTCAAAGACAGTACAAAGAAGGGGTACTGGTATAATAATAAATGGAATGCCGTAAAACTCAGAATTGAAAGCATCAAAGTAAGCGGAGGCAAAACCCTGACAGACACCGTCTTCTATACTCATCACGGGCCTGTGGTCTATACCAGCACGCAGAGGCCGGAGAATTTTCCGAAGATCAACAATATTCCCACCGGTCATGCCCTGCGCTGGGTTGCACATGACGGATCAAACGATACACGTACATTCTATATGCTGAACAGAGCCAGAAATTATACAGATTACCGTAAAGCCCTGATCCATTATTCTGCACCGGCACAAAACTTTATTTTCGCCAGCGCTGAAAATGATATTGCCATAACCCCGAATGGTTATTTTCCCTTAAAATGGAAAGGACAGGGAAAATTTCTGCTTGATGGATCTGAACCGGCGAACGACTGGCAGGGAAGAATTCCTGCAGATCAGAACCCGACAGTAAAAAATCCTCCCAGGAATTTTGTCAGCTCAGCCAATCAGTTTCCTACAGATCCGGGCTACCCCTATTATATTAATTGGGAATATGTAGGATATGAGCGATCTCACCGAATCAATAAGCGGCTCACCGTAATGACACAGGCCAATGTTGACAGTCTTCGAAATATGCAAAATGATAATTACAGTATTCTGGCTGAGAATATCCTCCCAACTCTTGTCGGACTGGTCAACACAGAAAAATTAAATGCAAGTGAACGTGAAGGGTTCAGCATTGTCAGCAAATGGAATAAATTCTTCAATAAGGAGGAGATCGGGGCCAGTATTTTCGAACTATGGCATAAAAATCTGGCTATTCAGATCTGGCAGGATGATCTGGGTGATCCCAAGACCCCTATGCGCTATCCCTCACGCGACAGAAATGTAGAATTATTATTGAATGAACCCGATGCCGCATGGTATGATAATGTTCATACAGCCAAAAAGGAAACCCGGACTGATCTGGTCAATGCTGCATTTAAATTTGCGATCGATAGTTTGGAGAGAAAATACGGCCCGATAGACAGGGATTGGGAGTGGGGTAATTTAAAGCATACCCGCATTCCTCACCTGGCTAAAATTGCAGGCTTAAGTTCAAAGTTTTTGAATAACGGAGGATCCAAAACATCTGTGAATGCGATGACCGATAATAACGGGCCCTCGTGGCGTATGATCGTCGCCCTGGGTAAGGAAGTAAAAGCATATGGCGTATTTCCGGGAGGAGAATCCGGCAATCCCGGCAGCCATTACTATGATGACATGATTGAAACCTGGTCGGAAGGCAAGCTGAATGAGCTTGTGTTTCTGAAGACAAAGGATGAAAAATCAGGACGTATCATTTCTTCATGGAAACTCAATAAAAGATAAGATTTCCGGAGCAAACCGGCACCCGGCAAAGTACTTATAATTAAACGCTTAAAAATAAAAATCATGTTATTCCTCCTTATCGCAATAAGCTGCCTGATCTTACAACTTTTCTTACCCTGGTGGATCATTGCACCGCTTGCCTTTGGTTTGGCTCTCTGGAAAGCCCATTCAGGTCAGCATGCATTCAGATCAGCTTTCTTTGCTGTATTCACCCTATGGATCATTGCAGGTTTAGCCTATACCCTGCCCAATGAAAATATTTTAGCTAACCGGGTAGGTACCTTGTTAAAGCTCCCCGACACTTCAGTGAACTGGGCCGTCGTACTCCTCTTAACTGGAATAACCGGAGGTCTTGCTGCAGCCTTTTCTGCTTTGGCAGGGTTCTATTTCAGGCTGTCACTGAAGAAAAATAAGTAGTTTTATTTTCATCGCTGCTTCATTCCGGTTTAGTACCATTACGCAGGAAACTCATAAGCCCTGATCCGATTTGAAAGCCAGTATTAGTATCTTTGAATGTGCATAAAATAGATACAGACCGCATTTTTTCTATTTCAGACCAGCAGGGATTTGAAAGCCTGGCGCTTGAGATTTTCAATTATCAGGTTCAGAATTGTGAGATATATGCACGATTTGTAAACAACCTGGATATTGATATAGCCGGGGTGAGGGATCTGACAGGTATTCCCTTTCTGCCCATAGAATTTTTTAAAAGCCAGAAGGTCATTTGCGGACAGGCTCAAGCCGATGAAGTATTCAGCAGCTCGGGAACAAGCGGGATGATACAAAGCAGGCACTATGTAAAGGATAGCTCATTATATATTCAAAGTTTCAGGACAGCATTTAAACATTTTTATGGGGATGTCAGCAAATACGCCATACTCGCATTACTTCCCTCTTACCTTGAACGGGAAGGATCATCTCTGATCTACATGGTTGATGATCTGATCAGGCTCGGAAATAATCAAAAAAGCGGGTATTTTCTTTACGAGCATCAATCTCTGAAGGAAATCCTGGATGACCTTAAAAAATCCAAAACTCCAGCTCTTCTGATCGGCGTTACCTATGCCCTTCTGGATTTTGCAGAAAGCCATTCTATCGAATTTCCCGAACTTATAGTTATGGAGACCGGCGGAATGAAGGGTAAGCGCCCTGAAATGCTGCGCAACGAACTGCATGAGATCTTATGTGCAGGTTTTGGCGTGCCGGTAATACATTCAGAATACGGAATGACAGAACTCCTCTCACAGGCCTATTCCAAAGGTGCGGGTGTATTCCACTGTCCACCCTGGATGCAGGTCCGAAGCCGGGATACAAATGACCCTCTTACTTTACTGGGTAATCAGCAAACAGGGGGCATCAATGTTATTGACCTTGCTAATATCCATTCCTGTTCTTTTATAGCCACTCAGGACCTCGGTAAAACCTTTCCTGATGGAACCTTCGAAGTGCTTGGGCGTTTTGACAACAGCGATATCAGGGGATGTAATTTACTGGTGCAGAGTTAGTAGTAAGTAGTAAGTATTTAGTATTTAGACTGAATTTCTTTAAGATTAAAAATTTCTATTTATATTGAATTATTATTAATAAAATAGAAAATTTAATACTTATTACCTGCATAAATTAAAAATGGCTGCTTCATTTGAAATGAAGCAGCCATAAAAACTTATAACTTATAACTTATAGCTTACAACTTACCCCCCAGAGTCCAGCCCTGACGGTATTCCCGTTTAACAAACTGGTTGGCTTCCTCAAAGTTTGTAATTCTCATATTCGGGCCGTCCCAAAGCAATTTTTTATAGCGTCCCGGATAAACGAACCCATTTCCATTTACGTTCGGTTTGCGGATATCGAATCCCCGGATTGCTAAATTACCCATTAAAAGAGCCTCAGTCAGCGGACCTGCAATAGAAAAATCAGAGCTGACTTCCTTTTTTCCATACCCAGCGATAGCGGCATCCACCCATTGGGTATAATGACCTGCTTCCTGCTCGGGCACCAAAGGAATAGTTGAAGGCACATTGATCTCAGCATTTCTGGAAAGTGGTAATAATCGCGGATTTTTTCCATAGGTATCACAGAGCATCTTTCCTTTAGTGCCTATGAATAATACTCCATTACCTCCATCGCCGAAAATCTCATCAGGACCAAGCTCCTGAGGGCGTTCCGGCTGGATACCCCCGTCCATCCAGTGCATTTTCACAGGGGCATTCCCCTGCTTGCCCGAATTAAAGGTCATGGTTACATGGGAAGAAGGAGGACAGCTTTCAGGGAAATAGCCGCGTTTGAATTCATCCACATATACGCTCCCAACGCTGCATTCCACATCTGTCGGATATTTTAAACCCAATACCCTGAACGGCGCATCAACCAGGTGGCAGCCCATATCCCCAAGTGCCCCTGTTCCATAATCCCACCATCCGCGCCAGTTGAATGGCACCAGTTTGTTTATATAATCTTTCTGAGGTGCCGTTCCCAGCCAGAGATCCCAGTCCAGTTCTTTTGGAATTTCAGCTTTTATTGCCGGCCAGGGAATACCCTGCGGCCATACCGGCCTGTCGGTCCAGCAATAAACAGTATGAACATCACCGATAAGACCGGCATTGTACCATTCCATCAACTTACGTGAACCATCACTCGAGGCACCCTGGTTTCCCATCTGGGTGACCACTTTATATCTCAGAGCCGCTTCAGTTAGGATCCGGGCCTCATAAATATCGTGGGTTAGCGGTTTCTGAACATAGACATGCTTCTTTAACTTCATTGCAGCAAGTGTAATGATAGCATGATTATGATCAGGCGTTGATACCGAAACCGCATCGAAGTGCCTGTGTTCCTTATCAAACATCTCGCGCCAGTCCTTATAGTATTTCGCTTTAGGGAAATTCTTCATGGAGCCTGCCGCCCTGCGGTCATCAACATCACATAAATAGCCGATCTCCGCTTTACCTCCGCGCATAAAACCGGTCAGGTCGCTTGCACCCTTCCCGCCCGCACCAACTCCGGCAATGACCAAACGATCGCTTGGGGCTACAAAACCCTTCCCGCCCAATACGTGGCGGGGAACTATCATAAAGCCAGCTGCTGCTATGGCAGCGGTCTTTACGAAATCTCTTCTGGAACTATTAAGTTTGTTTTTTCCCTTCATATATATGTTTTCAATGTATTAATGACTATTTTTTTCTTATGCCCAGGCACGGTCCCCCTTTTTATAGGGAAGGTCACCGTTATAACTTCCCGGAGTTTCAATATACCTCAGGGCTTTGGTCGCCCCTGCTTCTGAAGTGAAAAAACCCAAAAGGGTCAGCTCCTTCATCATTCTGAAATAATGCGGGGGCTGTTCCTCTTTCCTGGTTTCCATATAGGCCAGTTGCTCCTTATCCAGACCAGTCAGAAAAGTAGTGCGCTCAGCTGAATTGCAGGCCATAAAAATTTTACCGGTTTTATCCTTACATCCCTCTTCCAGACTTTTCAAACCTGCTTTAAAGACCTCCTGATCTGCCTTAGTATAACAATCTTTCACCATCACGTTCATAAATTCACCCACCTTAGCTTCCTTAGCTCCGGGAGAGTTGGTTTGCGGCAGGATGGTCTCAGCTATCTCATTAAGCAGATCAATGGTTTGTTTATCAAAAAAATCTGCTGCCTGTTCAGGACTGGAATTACATCCGGCCTCAAGAAATATACCTGAGCCGATAATTGTACCTCCCAGGATCCAGCTTACTCTCGATATTGCTTCTCTTCTGTTCATAAATTCATGAATTAAATATTTCCTTTTTTCAGTTCAATTACCGCATGATCAACCGCACGTGCAGTTAAAGCCATATAGGTAAGCGATGGATTCTGACATGCTGCCGAGGTCATTGCTGCACCGTCTGTAACATAGACATTGGGGGCATCCCAAACCTGATTAAACTGATTAAGCACGGAAGTTTTCGGATCCCGTCCCATACGGGCTGTTCCCATCTCATGAATTCCCTGACCCAGGGCATAACCTGAATCAAATGTTTTCACATCCTTTAATCCGGCCATCTCGAGCATCTCTTTACCATCTTCCATCATATCCTTCCTCATTTTCAGCTCATTGTCTTTGATCTCAGCATCAATGGAAAGCACATTCAATCCCCATTTATCTTTTTTGGTTTTATCCAGGCTAATCTTATTCTCGTGATAAGGCAGGGTCTCACCAAATGCGGTAATTCCCATGTTCCATCCTCCCGGTTCGCATAAAGCATCTTTGAAATCGGCTCCGATATTCATTTCAGCTATATTACGGCTCCAGCCTTCACGGCTCGCTCCGCCCTGATATCCAAAGCCGCGAATATAATCGCGCTTATCATTTCCAATATTTCTGAAGCGGGGAATATAAATTCCGGTTGGCCTGCGGCCAAAGTAATACTTATCATCAAAGCCTTCCATTCTTCCGGATGCCCCCAAACGGAAATGGTGATCCATCAGGTTATGGCCCAGCTCACCGCTGCTGCTTCCAAGGCCGCCATCCCATACATCTGTTGCGGAGTTCATCAGGATCCAGGTAGAATTTAATGTGGAGGCATTCAGGAATATCACTTTTGCGTAGTATTCGTAGGTTTTGTTGGTTTCTGCATCGAGTACCTCTACACCTGTAGCCTTTTTGGTATCCTTATCATAAAGGATCTTCGTCACAATTGAAAAGGGCCGCAAGGTTAAGTTACCTGTTGCCACAGCAGCAGGAAGCGTTGAAGACTGGGTACTGAAGTATCCTCCGTAAGGGCATCCCAGGGAACATTTGCTCCGGTACTGGCAATTCGTACGGCCCGGAAGCGCTTTTGTAAGATTAGCAGCCCTGCCAATCAGCATATGCCGGTCACCCTTATAATGGGCTTTGATGCGGGCGGCGACTTCTTTTTCAACCACATTCATGTCCATTCCGGGCTGAAACTCACCGTCAGGCAGCTGGGCTAAACCATTTCTTGTACCGCTGATCCCTGCAAAACGTTCCACATAGCTATACCATTTTTCAATATCCTTATATCTGATAGGCCAGTCAACAGCAATGCCATCCTTAGCATTGGCTTCAAAATCCATTTCACTGAGCCGATAACTTTGACGCCCCCACATTAATGACCGGCCGCCCACATGATATCCGCGGTACCAGTCGAAACGTTTTACCTCTGTATAAGGACTGTCTTTATCAGATGCCCAGAAGTCCAGATTTTTCTCATTGAGAGGATAATCTCTTTTTAATACAGGGTAATCTTCAATCATCTGCTGCGTACGTCCGCCCCGGTGAGGAAACTCCCAGGGACCTTTTGTCGCATTTTCATAGCCTTTTACGTGCTCTATATTCCGGCCACGTTCAAGCATTATAGTTTTCAGCCCTTTTTCAGTGAGTTCCTTGGCGGCCCAGCCTCCGCTAATCCCGGAACCGATCACTATTGCATCATAAGTATTATCAGCCATAATTGTTAATTGTTAATGGTTAATAGGGAATAGGAAATAGGGAATAGCTATTCGTTATCTCTCGATTTCATATTCCCTGTTTCCTATTATCTATCCCCTTATTCTATAATATTTCTGTTTTTAATCTAAATACTCTCTAAACATCACAGATCCTGACTGCAGCCTTTAGTGATCCCGCTTTATCTTTATTCAGCGGGATGAACTCCTGGGCAACATATCCTTTAAAACCTGTACCCAGTATCGCTTTCATAATGGCAGGATAATTCAACTCCTGCGTTTCATCGATCTCATGCCGGCCGGGCACTCCTGCCGTATGATAATGAGCAATATACTGATGGTTCTCCTTTATTGTTCTGATCACATCACCTTCATCGATCTGCATATGATAAATATCATATAAAAGTCTGAAATTATCGGATCCGATTCTTTTTACAAGTTCAACTCCCCATGGAGTTTTATCACACTGATAATCCTTATGGTCGATCTTGCTGTTCAGAAGTTCCATTACTAAGGTAACCTTATTCTTTTCGGCAAGCGCCATGATCTGTTTTAAACCTTCGGCACTGTTATTCAGTCCGCTTTCATCATCCATTCCATCCCGGTTGCCACTAAAACAGATCAGGTTCCTGTATCCTGCCTTTGCAAGCAGAGGGATCATTTCACGGTAATTATTCAATAAGACCGGATGGTATTTCTTATTATTCCATCCCTGGACCAGGTTAATTTCCGCCCCATTGCACATGGTTGACTGAAGGCCATATTTTTGAAGAACAGGCCAGTCCTTAGGCCCTGCAAGGTCGATTCCAATCAATCCTATTTCATTTGCAAGTTGGCATAATTCTTCAATTGTAAACTCATTAAAACACCAGCGACACACCGAGTGATTGATATTACCCTTTAAAGATTGAAAATTCTCATTCATTTTGAAAGAAGAAAGTATTCCGGCAGTACTTAAGGCAGCAGTACCCGCAAAAATATTTTTAATTGCCCTGCGGCGATTTGCATTTGACTCCATCACTAGAATTTAAACGGCTTCCTTTATCTGCCGGTCTGTATCTTCACTGTTTTGATTAAAAGTAAGCACAAACAATATAGCTACCACTGCGGCTATTCCTGCTGCAGCCATCCATATCTTTTCCCAGTCATGCTGAGTATCTGACAGCTTAAAGGCATCGCTAACAAACCCGGCAACCCAGAAACCTATCAGCATCCCGATTCCGTAGGTAGCCAGTGTTATTAAGCCCTGTGCAGCGCTTTTAAATTTTTCACCTGCTTTGGAATTTGTGTATATCTGTCCCGAAACGAAGAAAAAATCATAACAGATCCCATGAAGAGCGATCCCGATGATCAGCATAAATGCCAGTTCATTTGCATTTCCGTAAGCAAACAGTGCATACCTTAGTGCCCAGGCTATCATCCCGACCAGGATGGTCTTTTTGAACCCGAACTTTGAAAAGAACACAGGAAGCAATAAGAGGAATAGCACTTCTGATATTTGTCCGATGGTCATCTTCCCTGTCGGGTTTTCCATGCCGAGCTCGGATAAGAAAAGGTTTGCATTCTGGTAATAAAAAGCAAGGGGGATACATATCAGTATGGATGAAATAAAGAAGATCAGGAAGTTCTTATTGTTCAGCAGTTTAAGTGCATCCAATCCGAGGATATCTGATAAAGTGACCTTCTCTCCCTTAAGCACTTTTGGGGGAGTTTTTGGAAGGGTAAAACTAAATAGTCCAAGTATCAGGGAGGCAATGCCAGCCATTAAGAAGGTGTTTCTCAGAAGCCCTTGAGAAACTCCTTCAGTGGAATCCCAGTGAAACAGGAAACTGATACATAAACCTGCTGCGATCCAGCCTATCGTACCCCAGATACGGATCGATGAAAATTCCTTCTCCGGGTTTTTCATCTGATTAAAGGATACCGAATTAACCAGTGCCAGGGTGGGCATAAACAGGATCATATAAGCAAATACATAAGGGTAAAAGGCTGCGAAATCGGCAGAATTGTACATCTGCAGCATCAGTAAAGCACCGATAAGATGCAGAATACCAAGGATCTTTTCGGCATTAAAATATCGGTCGGCGATCAGTCCTACAATAAAGGGAGCGATAATGGCCCCGAATGACTGTGTTGAAAATACTGCCGCGCTCTCAGTACCTGTTGCCAGAAGATTTTTTGAGAGGAAGGTACCAAGAGTAACAAACCATGCACCCCAGATAAAAAACTCAAGGAACATCATGGAGGATAATTTAATACGGCGGCTGTGGTCCATTTTTATTTATTGTTACCTGATGTCTTTTAAAGGATTGAAATTGACATGGCATCTTATCTTTAATTAAATTATATCGTCTGAACCATAAAAAAACCTTTAGATTTAATCTCTTATTGTCTATTATACACCAAGTTAAAGGAAGCCTGGGGTAATATTCGGGCAAAGACATATCCCATAGGGCATTTTCCAATAGTTTGTTTAAAATAAATGTATATTTTTATTTTTAATAATCATACTCAATTGAATTGCACTATTGAATTTCTGCCAAATTTTTATCCATTCATCTTTGATAACATGGTGTAACATAAAGAGCCGCAGCAATCAGGAATTAGGGAAATAAAAAAATAAACCATATCAATGAACATCAGAACCATAATATTGCCGGCAGTATTCATTATTATAGCCTTATTAGCTTTCAGCAGATGGGAACAGATCGTAAAACCCAGGGTGCTTGTTTTTAGTAAGACCGCAGGATATCGCCATGAGTCGATTCAGGCAGGGAAAACAGCTATTATTAAACTGGGAAAAGAGAACGGTTTTCTGGTGGATACGACTGAGAATGAGAATTATTTCAATGAAGATTCACTGAAAAATTATTCTGCAGTAATTTTCCTCAATACCACGGGAAATGTCCTGAACAGTCCGCAGCAGATCAGTTTCGAGCGCTTTATTCAGGCCGGCGGAGGCTATGCCGGTATTCATTCCGCAGCTGATACCGAATACGACTGGCCCTGGTACGGAAAACTAGCCGGAGGATATTTCATAAGTCACCCTCAAATTCAGGATGCCGCAATGAATGTGACCGATCGTACCCATATTTCGACCAGGCATCTTGAGGAAAAATGGAACCGAAAAGATGAATGGTATAATTACAAAGAATTGAATCAGGATATCAAAGTATTGATCTCGCTGGATGAAAAAAGTTATAAGGGCGGAGCCAATGGTGATCATCATCCCATATCCTGGTATCATGAATTTGATGGAGGCAGGGCATTTTATACCGGAATGGGGCATACCAATGAATCCTATACTGAAACGCAATACCTGAAGCATATCCTGGGCGGTATTAAATATGCCATCGGCAATCCTATTCCTCTGAATTATTCAAAGGCGAAAACTCCGAAAGTTCCTGAAGAAAACAGGTTCGTTAAAACCGTACTTACCACCGGGACCTTGTTTGAACCTACCGAAATGGCTGTTCTACCAAACCTCGATATCCTGCTTGTTCAAAGGCGCGGAGAGATCATGCTCTATAAAGAGAAATCAAAAAGCATCAGCCAGGTTGGTTTTTTAAAGGCTTATTTTCAAACTTCGGTTCCGGGCGCGAATGCGGAAGAAGGAATTCTGGGAATAGCTGCTGATCCCGCATTTAAGGAGAATAATTTTGTTTATATTTTTTACAGTCCGGCAGATACCTCAGTAAACCGTCTGTCGCGGTTTAAATTTGTTAATGACAGGCTGGATACTTCATCCGAAAAGATCGTTTTACAATTCTATTCACAAAGAGAGATCTGTTGCCATACCGGCGGTTCAATCGCATTCGGGCCTGATGGCCTTCTTTATTTGTCAGCAGGTGATAACGCCACGCCCTTTGATGTTCCAAAGCAGCAATTTGTAAATAAAGGATACGGACCGATGGATAACCGCCCCGGACTTGAACAATATAATGCCGGAAGATCTTCGGGGAATACGAATGACCTTCGGGGAAAGATCATGCGGATCAGGATCAAAGAAGATGGCAGCTATGACATCCCTCAGGGTAATTTGTTCCCTCCTGATACCCCCGGTACAAAACCGGAGATCTATGTGATGGGTAACCGTAATCCATACCGGATCTCTATTGATCAAAAAACCGGTTTCCTTTACTGGGGCGAAGTTGGGCCTGATGCCAATGCCGACAGTCCCGAAAGAGGCCCAAGAGGATATGATGAATTGAATCAGGCCAGAAAAGCCGGCTTCTTTGGCTGGCCCTTTTTTGTAGGGAATAACTATCCGTACAGGCAATATGATTATTTCACAGGAATCAGCGGGGAAGCCTTTGACCCGGCGAAACCCGTCAATAATTCGCCAAACAATACAGGTTTAAAGGTCCTTCCCCCGGTGCAGCCGGCATTTATCTGGTATCCATATGCTGTTTCCAAGGAATTCCCTCAGTTGGGTACAGGGGGCAGAAATGCCATGGCCGGACCGGTCTATCATAGCGAGTTTTATCCAAAAGAAACCCGTTATCCGGATCATTATAATAATAAGCTCTTTTTTTACGACTGGATCAGGGGCTGGATAAAAGCTGTCAGCATGAAACCTAATGGAGATTACGACAGTATGGAAGCTTTTATGCCTTCCACACCTTTCTCCTCCCCGATCGATATGGAATTAGGACCGGATGGCAGGATCTACATTTTGGAATATGGCAAAGGCTGGTTCACAAAAAATCCGGATGCAGGAATAGTAAGGATCGATTTCATAGCCGGCAACCGCCCTCCAAAGATCAAAGAAGTAATTGTGAGCAATACCAGCGGCATACTTCCATTTAAGGTGCTGGCTAAAGTAGATGCGAGCGACCCTGATAAGGATAAGTTAAACTATGTCTGGGACATGGGCAACGGAATTAAGAAAACCACCAGCCTGCCCAGCATTGAGCATACCTATACCAAAGCCGGAGAATATGCGCTTAGCGTCCTGGTCACCGACAGGCAGTTTGCGAGTTCAGGAAGTAATCCGGTTACGATCACCGCGGGAAACGCACAACCTAAGGTGAGCATCCTCCTGAAAGGAAATCAGACATTTTATTTTGCCGGGAAACCTGTAGAATACAATGTAAGCGTTAGTGATCAGGGTGCCGAAGTAAACAAAAACCTCATTTATGTGGCTAATAATTACAGCAAAGGTACCGATCTGGCAGGGACCTCAATGGGCCATCAGATATCAACGGAAACACAGGCCGGACAGGCTTTGATGCTAAAATCAGATTGCCAGGCCTGCCATCAGGTTAATACTAAATCCATTGGCCCTTCTTATACCCAGGTATCAGCAAAATATCAGAATGATCCTAATGCGCTCAGTTATCTGTCAGCAAAAATAATGAAAGGAGGAGGCGGAACATGGGGAGAAGTAGCCATGCCTGCCCACCCGACCATGAGCGATGAGGATGCTAAGAAAATAGTGCAATGGGTTTTATCACTTGAGAACAATTCGGTCAATAAAGCCTCCTTACCAACCCATGGTATCATTACTCCATCTGAGGATTTGGAAAATAACATTTTCAGCATCTATGCTTCCTATACAGATCAGGGCGGAGCCGGACTGAAACCCCTTTCGGCTTCCTCCAGTTTTTATCTGAGGAGCAATACCTTGCCTGCCAGGGAGATAACTGAAAGGACGAGGATAGGATTGAAAGATTCAACGAATACCGGGTTTCTGGTCTATCCGCAAAACAATGGCTGGTTTAAACTGAACAGTATAGATCTGACCGGCATTAAGCAGGTGGAACTGTCAAACATTTCCAAAGGCGGGGGAGGTATTTACAGCATTGAACTGCGTGGAAACTCTGAAACCGGCACCCTTATCGGGAAAAGCAGTTTTACAGATGGGGTGGATCCGGGTCAGCAAAGCAATACCCTGATTTCAATTAACCCGCTTAGCGCTAAAAAACTGAACAGCTTATTTGTACTAATCGATTCTGACCCTAAAAATCTGAAGCCCAGTCCTTTACTTAAAACAATTAAATTCATACCCGAATAAACAGGGGAACTCTATTCATTTTAAAAAGCGTAAATAAACACCAGGCAAAAACAGGATATGAAATTACATTTGTCACCGCTTATGTCAGGCATTTTCCTGATTGCTTTTTTGGCCTGTAATCCCGCAGCAACTAATAAATCAGGTGAGATTCAGGACAATGCTGTACAGCTGACAAAAGGATCATTTCAAAAAACCATTGACGGTAAAAAGACCGATCTGTATATTCTTAAAAACAGGAATAATGCGGAAGCTGCTTTTACCAATTACGGAGCACGCATTGTCAGCCTGACCGTCCCTGACCGGTCCGGAAAATTAACTGACATTGTAGTGGGTTTATCGGGGCTTGAAGAATATAAAAATTCAACAGAGCCTTATTTTGGGGCTACGATCGGACGCTACGGAAACCGCATCGCAAGGGGAAAATTCACAATCGATGGCAAAGGCTATTCACTCTTCATTAATAACAGTCCGAATTCTCTGCATGGAGGTAAAAAAGGATTTCAGGATGTGGTTTGGGATGCCAGGCAGGTAAACGAGCACACTCTGGAATTCAGCTATCAGTCAAAAGATATGGAAGAAGGGTATCCGGGAAATTTGCAGGTAAAAGTTATTTACACACTTACTGATGAAAATGGGCTAAAGATTGACTACGTAGCTACTACAGATAAGAAAACCATTGTAAATCTGACCAATCATGCCTTTTTTAATTTGAACGGGGAAGGCAGCGGAAGCATTCTGGATCATCGCTTACAAATAAATGCTGAGCGGTACACCCCGGTTGACTCTGCATTGATCCCCACAGGAAAGCTGGAACCGGTTCAGGGAACTCCCTTTGATTTCAGAAAGCCGGCAAGGATAGGTGAACGGATCGGGGTACAAAATATTCAGTTAAAGCATGGGAAAGGCTACGACCATAATTATGTTTTAAATCCGGCCAATGGGGAAGAACTTCAGCTGGCAGCGACGGTTCAGGGAGAAAGGTCAGGAATAATCATGGAAGTATTTACCAGGGAACCCGGCCTTCAGTTCTACAGTGGAAATTTCATGCAGGGTAAAAATAAATTCAAAGGCGGCAGCCGGGATGATCTCCGGACAGCATTTTGCCTGGAAACACAACATTTCCCTGACTCGCCAAACCAGCCGGCTTTCCCCTCCACCATTTTAAATCCTGCTGAGCTTTACAAAACGAGTTCGGTTTATAAGTTCTCCGTACTTAAATGAGTTTGATATCAGAAATATTTTCATGAAAAAGGATGGATGTTTTATATTTAAATACCGGTTTGATCCGAATAATTTTTAGCGTTATATGAACAGAAAATTAAGAATGGGAATGATTGGCGGCGGGAAAGATGCCTTTATAGGGGCTATTCACCGTATAGCAGCCAATATGGACGGACTTATAGAACTTGTATGCGGGGCATTGAGCTCTACCCCTGAAAAAGCCAGGGAAAGCGGGAAGACCTTATTCCTTCCGGAAAACAGGATCTATTCCTCTTATGAAGAAATGATCCGGAAAGAAAGCCTGCTGCCAGCAGAGCAGCGAATGGATTTTGTGAGTATTGTCACCCCAAACCATGCGCATTTTGCGCCGGCAATGATGGCGCTGGAGCATGGTTTCCATGTTGTGATCGATAAGCCGATCACATTCACACTGGAGGAGGCTAAACAGTTGAAGAAAAAAATTGAGGAAAGCGGATTAAGCTTATTGCTGACCCATACCTATGCAGGCTATCCCATGGTGAAGCAGGCTAAACAAATGGTAAAAGCCGGAGAACTGGGCAGGATCAGAAAGATCATTGTTGAATACCCTCAGGGATGGTTAAGCCGATTATCTGAAAAGGATGGAAATCCGCAGGCTGCATGGCGCACAGACCCTGCAAGATCGGGAAAAAGCGGATGTATGGGTGATATAGGTACCCACGCCGCGCATCTGGCAGAATATATCAGCGGATTAAAGATCGTAAAATTATGTGCTGACCTAAACATTGTAGTTGATGGCAGAGCCCTGGATGATGACGGGAATGTACTCCTTAAATTTGACAATGGTGCAAATGGAGTTCTGATAGCCTCTCAAATTGCTGCGGGAGAAGAAAATGCCTTAAAGATCAGGGTTTATGGAGAAAAAGGCGGATTGGAATGGGCCCAGCAGGAACCGAATACCTTGATTCTGAAATGGCTGGATGAGCCCGTTCAAATTTTAAGGACCGGAGGACATCATCTTTCAAGCTATGCTTCATTCAACAGCCGCACCCCCGGTGGGCACCCCGAGGGTTATCTGGAAGCATTTGGAAATCTATACCGAAATTTCGCTTTATTCCTTTCAGCAGGAATCGATGGTACAAAACCTGCTCCTGAAGCGCTGGATTTCCCTTCTGTAGAGGAGGGAGTCAGAGGAATGGCCTTTATAGATAACGTGGTGAAAAGCGGCTTGAGCAATGAAAAATGGATAGATTTTAAAGTTTAATTTATAGAAGATTAATTTATAGAAGATGACAACGATCAAAGGACCCGGAATATTCCTGGCACAATTTCTAGGTGATGAAGCACCTTTTAACAGCCTGGAATCTATTTGTAAATGGGCAAAAAGTCTGGGATACGCCGGAGTACAGATCCCTACCTGGGACAGCCGCTGTATCGACCTGCAAAAAGCAGCCGAAAGCAAAACCTATGCCGATGAAATTAAAGGGATTGTCAATGAATGCGGTTTGGAGATCACCGAATTATCAACCCATTTGCAGGGACAACTGGTAGCCGTAAACCCGGCATATGATCTGCTGTTTGACGGCTTTGCACCTGCATCGGTACACAATAATCCGAAAGCCCGGACAGAGTGGGCGGTCCAGCAATTAAAGTACGGGGCAATTGCCTCAAAGAATATGGGTCTGAATGCGCATGCAACCTTTAGCGGATCATTATTATGGCATACCTGGCATCCCTGGCCTCAAAGGCCCGAAGGGCTGGTTGAAGCCGGTTTTAAAGAACTGGCTAAAAGATGGCTGCCGATACTTGACCATTTTGATGAACATGGTGTAGATGTCTGCTATGAAATCCATCCCGGTGAGGATCTTTTTGATGGTGTCACTTATGAAATGTTCCTTGAAAAGGTAAACCATCATCCCAGGGCCTGCCTCTTATATGACCCTTCCCATTTCGTTTTGCAATGCCTGGACTATGTTCAATATATAGACCATTATCACGAACGCATCAAAGCATTTCATGTGAAAGATGCAGAATTTAATTCAACAGGGAAACAGGGAACATTCGGAGGATATCAAAGCTGGGCTAACCGGGCGGGAAGATACCGCTCTCCGGGCGACGGGCAGGTTGATTTCAAAAAGATATTCAGTAAACTTACCCAGTACGATTTTAAAGGCTGGGCAGTAATGGAATGGGAATGTTGTATCAAACACCCTGAAGATGGGGCCCGCGAGGGAGCTGCTTTTATCAAAGACCATATTATCAGGGTTACGGAAAAAGCATTTGATGATTTTGCCGGCAGAGGCAGCAATGAAGAGTTTAATAGAAAAATTCTGGGTATTTAATATTAATTACTAATTTCACAGCAACATTAAATTTAAACATTATGAAAAAAATATTAGTAGTTTTTGGAATTTGCAGTGTGATTTTTGCCTGTAACAGCGGTGAAAAATCTGAGAGTACAAGTGATACTTCAAGCCAGAGCGCTGTGGTTGAACAAGCGGCACCTGATACCAGTGCAGCTGCCGGACTTTCAGTTAGCTCCGCTACAGGAGAAAAGCTGATCAGCGGCTCTGATTGTTTAACCTGCCATAAGGTTGATACAAAACTTGTAGGACCAGCTTATATTGACGTAGCTAATAAATACAGCCCTACAGAAGCCAACATCCAGATGCTTGTTGATAAGATCATCAAAGGCGGCTCAGGTGTTTGGGGTGAAATACCAATGGCACCTCATGCAACTATCAGCAATGCCGATGCAACAGAAATGGTTAAATATATTCTTTCTTTAAAATCGAAATAGTATGAAATATTTCAGCCTGGTCATTCTCGCTGCTATTCTATTTTCTGCTTGTGGTTCAGGTAAAAACAGCATGAGTACTACTGCAAATTCAGGAGACAAAGGATGGCAAAAGTTATTTGATGGCAAATCGCTGGCAGGCTGGCATACATACGGCAAAACTGCAGCAGGTACCGCCTGGAAGATCAGTGAGGGAGCAATCTATCTTGACGCCTTAAATAAAAAGGAAGGACAGGGGGGAGATCTGGTAAGCGAAGAGGAATTTGATAACTTCCACCTTAAACTGGAATGGAAGATCTCAAAAAACGGTAACAGCGGGATCATATTTTATGTGAAAGAAGAACCGGCTAAATATCCTGCAAGCTATAATACAGGTCCTGAGATGCAGGTACTGGATAATGATGGCCATGCGGATGGTAAAATAAATAAACACCGTGCAGGGGATCTCTATGACCTGATCGCCAGTAGTTCCGAACCCGTTTATCCAGTGGGACAATGGAACAAAGTAGAGATCATTTCAAATAAGGGAAAGCTGGATTTTAAAATGAACGGCAAAAATATTGTTTCAACTACCATCTGGGATGAACAATGGAAAAAAATGGTTGCCGGAAGTAAGTTTAAAACGATGCCTGGTTTCAGTATCTACCAATCAGGCCGTATCGCGCTCCAGGATCATGGGAATGAGGTTTGGTACAGGAATATTGAGATCAAAAAACTGTAGATAATTGACAGTTGACAATTAGAAATGGTAGTAGGTGTGAAAATCTGCTACCATTTTTTATTTACCGATAAATAATCAATTACTACCTTTTACTATTTTAAACTTAAAACCCTTAAAATTATTCCGACAATTACCCTTGTCAATTGTCAATTATCAATTATATTAATGAGCATTGTCGCGATAAAATCTTATGCCTTTGCAATTCAAACTATCTGGATTTATAAAATTCTGGCTGAAGAGCGGAAAGAATTTGTTTTGTCAAAACAATTATTGCGATGCGGCACATCAATAGGCGCACAGATCAGAGAGGCAGAACATGCCCAATCTTCAGCAGACTTTCTTCATAAAATGAATATTGCTTTGAACGAGGCAAACGAGACTGAATACTGGATAAGTCTCTTAAAAGATACCGGATTTATAAATCAGGATGAATACAACGCAATAAATCGGGATTGTTCAGAAGTACTTAGGCTCCTGATTAGTATTGTCAAAACCACAAAAAACAATCTGATTAAACACCCTACCAGGAAGTAGGTTTAATAAAAATTAAAAATGCCCAATAAGTATTTAATTTATCAGGCATTTTCAAAGTCAACTGTCAACTGTCAAAGTCAAAGTCAAAGTCAATTCTCAATTCTATTGCGATTTCCCGCGAGCCAGAATCGGCAGAATCTTTTCAACCTTACCATTTCTGATACCGTACATGAAATCATACAGGTTAACCACAGGGTCACAGTGCGGTACGATGACTTCAAATTTATCTCCTACCTTATATGTTTTGTTCGGATTGATAATTTTTACTGAACCGTACTCATCTGAACCTGCATTATAATCAAAATCAGGCTCTCCGATAATTTTTCCATGAGGTACATTGAGGGTTAATGCTTTTGCTCCCGAATCCGTTACATACTTCCCTTCATTACTATTATTGATGATCGTGGCCATTACTGTCAGAGAAGGTGCGAAATCATCAAATACCTTATCATTTTTTGCACCACCGATGACCATATACTGATGATCCATAAATAAATAACTTCCAACCTGAACATCCGTGAATCCAGGGATCTCATACATCATATCATAGGTACCGGTACCACCGCCACTGAATATTTCCATATTTAATCCGGACTTCTTCATCAGTTCATAACTCCCAACAACCGGTTCAAAAGTTTTAAACGCCTGTTCTTTACGGAGCTTAAAGCCTTCAACATGCTGTACAGCGCCATCATATGCCAGTACACCATGAAATTTCAGATTGGGGGCCTTGTCCACAAATTGCGCAAGTTCCAATGCAGTTTGCCCATTTCTTACACCCGATCTTTTGATCACATCCAGGTCCACCACAATATCTGCGATAATACCTGCAGCCTTCGCAGCATCCTGAAGGTCCCTGGCATTCTGCATATTATCAACTGCCTGAATGAAGCCTTTGTACTTCTTTCTCAGTGCCATCGCATGATTGATCTTCGGTATGGTCACATTAACACCGGTCATTAATACATTCTGAATACCGTTTACCAGCATTACTTCCGACTCACTCAGCTTTGCAGCACATACTCCTACCGCACCTGCAGCGACCTGCATTTTTGCAATGGCCGGACATTTATGAGTTTTAACATGCGGACGAACACCTGTACCTGTACCCTGCAACCGGGTATGTACATGTTTAATGTTCTGTTCCATTTTATCAAGATCGACACATAGAGCCGGACTGTCGAGGTCCCATTTTGACTTGCCAATATCAGAAGATTTGACATCAATTAAAGTCTCAGCGTTTAATGAAGGTGACCATAAGGAGGCCGCTCCTGCAAAAGCGCTTGCCTGTAAAAATTTTCGGCGATTAAAAGAATTAGACATTGTTCACATTTTTTAAATTAGTTTCTGTTTTAAATGTAAAAAAAATAATGAAAAATTCCTATCGCTCTTAATCTGAGCAGAATACAAATAAATCCTGATCAGAGAAATAAAACGATAGAAATAATAGATCGAAAATTATTTTCTTATAGATTAAATTTTTTCAGTCCGAATTATGCCGGAATGCCATTCCTGTTGCCATGATACGCCGGTATGGACCCATATAGATCACGGAACATCGTATAAATCGTATAAAGAGATAAACAATACCTGATCAGGCATCCACTTCGCTCCCATGTACCAATTTTGATACCTGACGTAAGCACAGGGTTCAATTCAGAACAGAAATGTAAAACCAGGCCGGTCCGGGCCTTCAAAAAAAATGCAGCGGTATTTAATAAAAGCAAAGGCCCTTTATTCATCCCCGGCCAGACAGTCAGGAAAATACCAGCAGATAATAATTCTTTTTACCCTTCTGAACCACCAGGTACCTGCCATTGATCAGGTTTACGGAATTAAAGACCTGGGAAGGGTCCCCGATTTTCTCCTTGTTTATGGATACTCCCCCACCGCTGATCATTTTACGTGCTTCCCCTTTGGATGGGAAAACCGGAGTTTTTTCGGCGAGCAGATCGGTCGCATTGATCCCTGAGACAAGAACTTCTTCCGGGATACTGAACTGAGGCAGGCCCTCAAAAACCTCCAGCACTTCCTCATTGCTTAAACCCATTAAAAATTCCAATGAGCCGTTCCCAAACAGGAATTCGGAAGTTTTTATTGCAGTTTGCAGGGCTTCAGCGGAATGGCTGCGGATAGTAATTTCCTCAGCCAGAGCCTTTTGAAGGATCCGGAGATGAGGAGCAAGATCATGTTCATGCTCTAACTGCTCAATTTCCTCCTTAGATTTCAGGGTAAATATCCTGATCCAGCTTTTTGCATCCGAATCGGTAGTATTTAACCAAAACTGATAGAATTTATAGGCTGATGTCTTAGCAGGGTCAAGCCATACCGCACCACTTTCAGTCTTGCCGAATTTAGTACCGTCAGCCTTTTTGATCAGCTGGGTAGTGATCGCGAAAGCCGAGCCTCCCCCTTTACGCCGGATTAATTCAGTGCCTGTCACGATATTACCCCACTGGTCAGAGCCGCCCATCTGCACCAGGCAATCTTTTTCCTTCCAGAGATAGTAGAAGTCATAGCCCTGCACAAGCTGGTAGCTGAATTCCGTGAAAGACATCCCGGTTTCACCCTCCAGCCTCTTTTTTACCGAATCCTTGGCCATCATATAGTTGATGGTAATATGTTTCCCAATATCCCGTATAAAGTCAAGAAAGTTGAAATTTTTAAACCAGTCATAATTGTTTACCATCTCGGCACTGTTGGCGCCGCAATTGAAATCAAGAAATTTCTTTAACTGATGTTCGAGGCATTTGACGTTATGGTTTAACACATCCTCTGAAAGAAGATTACGTTCAGCCGATTTCCCGGAAGGATCGCCAACCATCCCTGTAGCGCCTCCAACAAGAGCCACCGGTTTATGCCCTGCTCTCTGGAAATGGATCAGGGTCATGATCTGGGTAAGATGCCCGACATGCAGCGAATCTGCTGTGGGATCAAACCCTATATACCCGGATGTCATGTGCTTATTAAGTTCCTCTTCAGTACCGGGCATTATATCATGCAGCATTCCCCGCCAGCGTAACTCTTCTACAAAATTCATTTTATTTTATGGATCATTAGGAATGCAAATATAGCAGAATTGATAAAACCTCTGCATGGCAAATATTTTCGTAAATTTAATTCCGCAGAAATTGCAGGAGCCAATTATCGATAAACAAATCAGCAGAGCTAAACAAAAAAAAATGAACTTTCTCTCGCATTTTTATTTCGACAGGCATAGCCATGACCCGCATCTGGTACTGGGGGCCATTTTGCCTGACCTTGTAAAAAATGCGAGAAAGGACTGGAATCTGCATCCCGAAAAAAAAGAAGAACTGTTCAGTAAGGGCATTGAAAGCTCGATACTAAAAGGCTGGAAGCGTCATCTGGCTGTTGACCGCCATTTTCATAATTCATCCTTTTTTATTGAACATACCGGCGCTATACGGTCGGCCATAGCACCTGTATTAAAAAATTCGCAGGTACGTCCATCTTTTTTGGCTCATATTTCTCTTGAGCTTATGTTAGACAGCATCCTGCTCACAGAAAATATCATTGTTGCAGATGAATTGTACTCACACCTCCGGCAATCAGACCGGATTGCCTTAACACGTTTCCTGGAAATTAACAGAATGGATGATATCGTCCATTTCTTCAAATTTTTCGATCAGTTTATAGAGTCCAGCTATCTGAACAGCTACAGGGAATCGCATAATATTATTTATGCCCTGAACGGGATCTGTATGCGTGTCTGGAAGGATCCATTGAATGAAACGGAGATGCGGGAGCTATCAACTATACTAAGCGGCTATCATCAGCAGATGCTGGGAAATTTCATGGAGATATTTGAGGATATTGGAAAAGGGTTGGTTGATAGTTGAGAATTGATAGTTGACAATGGACAGTTGACAATTGGGGTTATCAATTCATTGTAAAATCCTGCCGCAATTGAAAATGGAAAATAGACTTTGACTACCTGAGTAAAGTTTCATTATAAATTCTCAATCCAATTGTCAACTGTCAATTGTCAATTGAATAAATTGTCAATTGAATAAATTATCTTCGCTTCATGTCACTTTTTGAGATCAAAGAACACATTGAAAGCCTTGTTAAAGAACTTAATGAGCATAACTACAAGTATTATGTACTTGCCCAGCCGGTAATCTCTGATTTTGAATTCGACAAAAAACTGGAAGAACTTGCGGCCCTGGAAAAGGAATATCCGGAGTATCTTGATCCGGATTCACCTACCATCAAGGTTGGCGGCGATATAACCAGGGAATTCCAGACCGTCAGGCATAAATGGCCCATGCTTTCTCTTGGGAACACCTATAACGAACAGGAAGTCAGAGATTTTGATGAGCGGATCCGAAAAGCGATCGGAGATAATTTCGAATATGTCTGCGAATTAAAGTTCGATGGGCTTTCCATCAGCCTGACCTATGAGAAGGGGAAGCTCCTCAGGGCAGTAACACGGGGTGACGGCACCCAGGGGGATGATGTAACGAACAATGTGAAGACTATCCATAGTATCCCAAAGTCCATCAAAGGCAGAGGATATCCGGAGATGTTTGATATCCGGGGAGAAGTATTTATGCATAGGGCTGCTTTTGAAAGGCTGAACAATGAACGCATAGAAAATAATGATATCCCTTTTGCGAACCCCAGGAATTTTGCTTCCGGAACATTAAAAATGCAGGATTCGAGCGAAGTTGCCAAACGGCCGCTGGATTGCTTTTTATACTTTCTCTATACTGATAAACAACTTTATAATACTCATTGGGAAAGTCTTGAAGCTGTAAAACAATGGGGATTTCATATATGCGAGCATAATAAATTATGCAAAAGCATTGATGATGTCATGGAGTTCATCCATATCTGGGAAGAAAAAAGATTCGGATTAAGCTATGATATTGACGGCATTGTCATAAAAGTAAATAATTACAGCCAGCAGCAGGAACTTGGTTTTACGGCTAAATCGCCGAGATGGGCCATCTCCTACAAATACAAAGCACAGGAAGTAGAAACTATTCTGGAACATGTAAGTTACCAGGTTGGCCGTACCGGGGCTGTAACACCTGTAGCTAACCTGAAACCTGTTCTGCTTGCGGGTACAAGGGTAAAAAGGGCGACACTTCATAATGCCAATGAGATTAAACGTTTAGATCTTCATGAAGGGGATACGGTTCTGGTGGAGAAGGGGGGAGAAATAATTCCGAAAATCATCGCTGTCAATACCAGCAAACGGAAGCCGGCCGCCCGGCAGGTTATTTATCCTGATGTATGTCCTGAATGTGGCAGTAATCTTGTCAGAAAGGAAGGAGAGGCCGTCCATTATTGTCCGAATGATGAAGGCTGTCCTCCGCAGATTGTAGGTAAGATGCAGCATTTTATCAGCCGTAAGGCGATGAATATTGACGGACTAGGGAATGAAACCATCGAAACCTTTTACAAAAGAGGTTTTATTGAACACATCAGCGACCTGTACAGGCTTTATGAAAAGGAGGACCAGCTCAGGGAGATCGACCGTTTTGGCGAAAGGTCCGTCACTAATATGCTTGAGGGTATCGAAAAGTCTAAACAGATGCCTTTCGAAAAAGTATTATTCGGTCTGGGGATCCGTTATGTCGGGGAGACGGTGGCAAAAAAGATTGCTGCCCATTTTAAAGATATTGACAGCCTGATGAATGCCAGCTACGATGAACTGATCTCTGTAGATGAGATCGGCGAACGGATCGCGGCAAGTCTGATCGAATATTTTAGCGAAGCCCGGCATAAGGAACAGATCCTGGAATTACAAAAACATGGCCTGCAGTTCGAAGCGGCCCTGAATACGGTTGAATTAAAAAGCAGCAAACTGGAAGGGAAGTCCTTTATCATTTCAGGGGTCTTTGAAAAGTACAGCCGTGACGATTTGAAAGAGATCATTGAAGCAAATGGAGGCAAAATATTAAGCAGTATCTCCTCAAAACTAGATTATCTGGTTGCCGGTGAAAATATGGGGCCATCGAAACTTGAAAAAGCTGTAAAACTTCAAATTCCGATCATTTCTGTTGAAGATCTGATGTCAATGTTGCAATAATGTTGTGATAATAGCCCGATTTATTCGAAATCGTTTTAATATTGGGCCTCTTCCTGTTAAATTAGCGCAATCAATTCGGGTAAATTTAAATATAATGAATAAATTCCATGGAACAGGGGTTGCAATAATTACTCCCTTCAAAGCAGATGGCACTGTTGATCATTCAGCACTCAGGACCGTAATTGATCATATAATCAATGGCGGGGTAGAATACCTGGTTTCACTTGGAACTACCGGTGAAGCAGCTACTCTAAGCAGCGATGAAAAGAAAGCAGTATGGGAAACAACTGTTGCACATGTAAACGGAAGGGTACCCATCGTGGCCGGAATTGGAGGAAACAGCACCTCCGGCGTGTTAAATGACCTGAAAAAATTCGACTCAGCTGGTTTCGATGCTGTGCTTTCTGTATGCCCTTATTATAATAAACCAATCCAGGAAGGAATTTATCAGCATTATAAAGCCATTGCAGAGGAAAGTGTACTTCCTGTAATACTCTATAATATTCCGGGAAGGACAGGGATCAATATGACCGCAGAAACAACCCTGCGTCTGGCGCATGATTTCAGGAATATAATCGCCATGAAAGAGGCCTCAGGTAATTTTGAACAGTTCAATAAGATCATAAAGGATAAGCCTGAAGACTTTTTGTTTATTTCGGGAGATGACCCGATAACCTTACCTCTGATCGCTATGGGAGCGGCAGGTGTTATTTCCGTGATCGGAAATGCAGTCCCGGGAATTTTCTCAACTATGGTACGGATGTGCCTGGACGGGAAATTCATTGAGGCCCAGCCTCTTCATCACAGCCTGACAGAATTTACGTCCTTATGTTTTGCAGAGGGAAATCCCGGAGGAATAAAAGCCGCTATGAAAATATTAGGAATTTGCGGTCAGGAAATGCGCTTACCTCTTGTTAATGTGAGTGATATAACCGAGAAATCAATCAGGACAAAACTCGCTCAGTTAAACTTAATATAGAACGTAGGGTACAAAAAAAGGTCTGCTATTGGATAGCAGACCTTTTTTTATTTTTTCGAAAAATTATTTTTTCTTTGGTGCTTTTGCAGCTTCCTTATTCTTCATAGTCTGAACTTCAAGACGGATAGCCTGAGCCAGATTTTTTAAATCCTGCATGCCTTTTCTTACACGGGTACCAGCTGCGCTGTTAGCTTTAGTGTAGAATTTTTCAGCATCTGCTTCTAATGATTCGAATAAATTTTTTGCTTCAGTGAATTTTTTCATGTTTGTTACTCCTTTAGTTTTGAGGTTAGTATTGTTTACTATTAGCTAATGTATAATGTTTTTTCCAAATAAAGAATAGTTGAAAAAAATAAAATCATGCGTTTTTAGCGTTTTTTTCCACATTTCTAACAGTTATTCACAAAAAGCATCAACTTCTGAAGGCTAAATTATTCAATCTCAACAAATTACGAAATTGAAATAAGCAAAAATGCCCTCAGAGAGTATCGGAGGGCATTTTTTTATAATATTCAGGAAAGTCCGGGAAAAAATCAGGCGTTTGCCAGATTTTTCTCTTTATAATGTCCTTTTTTAAGTTTCTCAGCCAGCTCGCTATAGGCATCAAGAGTACGGTTTACATCTTCAATGGTATGCAAAGCGGTAGGAATCAACCTCAGCATGATCAGGCCTTTAGGAATTACCGGATACACGACAATGGAACAGAATATCCCATAATTCTCTCTCAGGTCCATGGTGATCGCTGTCGCTTCCTCGAGTTCACCTTCCAGAAATACAGGGGTTACCATTGTATTGGTTATACCCAGGTTAAACCCTCTTTCTTTAAGTCCATTTTGCAAAGTATTTGCGATGAACCATAGTCTCTCTCTGAGTTCAGGTTTACCTTTAAGCAATTCAAGTCTTTTACGCAATCCGATCACCATTGGCATCGGTAACGATTTCGCAAATGTCTGGGAACGCATATTATATCGGAGAAAATTAGTAATCTCTTCGGTTGATGCTATAAAGGCACCTATACAGGCCATAGATTTAGCAAAAGTTCCAAAATATATATCTATTCCATCGATACAGTTCTGTTCTTCATGAGTTCCGGCCCCGGTTTTACCCATTGTACCAAAACCATGTGCATCATCAATCAGGAGCCTGAAGCTAAACTTTTCTTTCAGATCAACGATCTCTTTTAATTTACCCTGAGCGCCCGACATACCAAATACTCCTTCGGTTATCACTAAGATCGCACCTCCGGTATTCTCAACCCATCTGGTAGCCCGTTCCAATTGTTTTTCAAGGCCTGCCATATCATTATGCATGTAAACGAAGCGTTTACCCTGGTGCAGGCGAACGCCATCGATGATACAGGCATGCGATTCAGCATCATAAACGATGACATCATGGCGGTCGATCAGGGCATCAATAGCCGACACCATCCCCTGATAGCCATAATTTAACAGAAAAGCATCAGGCTTTCCTACAAATTCGGCCAGATCTCTTTCCAAAGCCTCATGGTTATTGGAGTTACCCGACATCATACGGGCACCCATCGGGTAAGCAAGCCCATATTCGGCAGTTGCATCAGTATCTGCTTTACGTACTTCAGGATGGTTTGCCAGTCCGAGGTAATTATTCAAACTCCAAACCAGGTGCTCTTTACCTCTGAACATCATATGCGGACCAATTTCGCCTTCTAATTTCGGGAAGGAGAAATAACCATGGGCCATTTTCTGATGCTGGCCCAGAGGTCCCATATTTTTCGAAATTTTATCAAATAAATCCAAGTCGTATAATTTTATTGTTAGCGTTTCTTTGGTGCAAAGTTAATATTTAGCAGTGTGATTAACAATATTAGATGTGAGATAGGAGATAGGAGATAGGAGAGCTGGATTCTACTGCATAAAAGAGCTCTTTTGGAGGCCGTATAGAACCTGATCAAATACAAAAAGACAGGAAAAATCCTGTCTTTTTGTAGTATGTTGAAGCGATTCCTATAAAGCCCTGTCAATACTCAATACTCAATTAATCGTTATCAGTTGTCTGTTACCTGTTGCCGGCCTTACGACTGTCAATCCCGACGCAGGAGGGACCTCATCCCTATTAAAATCAATTCTCAATGGCTAAGTTCCCTCTCCGCGAAGGGCGGATTGGGATGACATCACCTTTATTTCAAACGAATAGTTCAAATGATTGAATTTCTCATTCTCAACTCTCAATTCTCAACTCTCAATTCTCAATTCAATCCACATTATCATGTAAAAAGGAATTATTGGGCCTGATCTCTGTGATGCCCTCCTCCGTACTTAATGTAAATCGCGACACCTGGGATTCAGAAGAGTGCGGCACATCCTGCAGCGACATTTGCTTACGCTTATAGGCCGGTTCATTCTCCAGTTCCTGTAAACCATTGGTGGTACGCAATTTCATACTCAGATCCTTGAGGCGAAGAATTCTTTCCTTTGACTTACGTAATTGCTCTTCGATCGATTCATCTGTTTTATGTTCATCCGGATTGTGAACAGGCTCCGGGATCTCCTCCGGTTTAACTTCAGCCAGGGTTTCTTCTTTGGCTTTGATCTCTTCTGTTTTAAGCTGAAATTCAAAGGAAGTTTCAGTCTGAACCACCATATCCTGAGGAATTTCATCATTCAGCGTATGGCGTACATATTCGGATTCGGTAATCTTCTCTTCCTCAACTTTGGGAGTACTATGAAAATAGCCGGCAAAAAGATCAACCTGGCTGTCTTCAGCTGATTTCAGAACAGGTTCATTGACTTCCTCCTTTTTAAACTCCATAAAGGTGTTTGTATGAACCGGTTTTACCAGCGGAGCCTGCTCGGGAGTTAAGAGAGATACTTTACGTACCTGGCTTTTCTCCACTTCGCGTTCTTCCATGGTCTGGAAACCTGTAGCAATGATGGTCACCGAGATCTTCTCACCCAATGTTTCATCTGCACAGTTACCCCAGATCAGGTCAGCAGCTAATCCCGCCTCCTGTTGAATGAAATCAGTAATGATGCTTACCTCATCCATGGTAACCTCTTTATCGCCAGAGCTGATATTCAGAAGAATATAACGGGCGCCTTCAATTTCATTGTCTTTCAGTAATGGGGATGCCAGAGCACCTTCGACAGCTCTTAAAGCACGGTTTTCACCCTCTGCTGCATAACTTCCCATAATGGCCACCCCGCTTTCTTTCATCACGGTGCGCACATCTTTAAAGTCAACATTGATATAGCCCGGAATGGTGATGATCTCGGCAATACCCTTTGCAGCAGTCGTTAAAATATTGTCGGCCTGCGCAAATGCAGAACCAAGGGTCAGGTTACCAAATATCTCACGCAGGCGGTCATTGGAAATAACCAGGTAAGAATCCACATATTTCTTGAATTCTTCCAGGCCCTCTTCAGCCTGGATCTTTCTGCGCTTCCCTTCGAAAGAGAAAGGAGTTGTGATGATCCCGACCGTTAAGATATCCATTTCCTTAGCTGCCTTGGCAATGATCGGACTGGCACCGGTACCGGTACCTCCACCCATTCCGGCTGTAATGAAGAGCATCTTCGTATTGGTACCCAGCATCCGCTTGATATCATCAATGTTTTCAATGGCCGAGTTCTTACCTACTTCAGGAATTGAACCGGCTCCCATACCTTCTGTTAAGCTTGCCCCTAACTGAACCTTATTCGGGATCGGGCTAAGTTCAAGAGCCTGGGCATCGGTATTACAAATAATGAAATCAACACCAGTTATCCCCTGACGGTACATATGGTTTACAGCGTTACCGCCGCCGCCACCAACACCAATTACTTTGATGATCGATGACTTTTCTTTTAACATTTCAAACTGCATATCTTTAATTATCAGTTGTGTAATTCTAGTTCGTTCTCAGACAGTTTATTCTGTAATATTAGCCAATTTTCCACAGCGCTTTCCCTGATTTGTCAGATTGTGGGAAACTCCCTTTTTGTGGATAATTAACGGATATAATCTTCATCCTTGATATCATCCTTGATGAATTTGGCTCCGGATTGCAAGATCCACTCAAACATACCCTGGCCTTTTTTCGGCTTCCCGGCAAGCGGAATTTTTTCGGCCGGAACTCCTTCCCGGCTGGTTGATTCTTCGAGCAGTTCCGCCTTCTGAATACCCTTGATCAGCAGGCCAATACCTGTTGCATACATCGGGCTTTTCAATTCATCATATACATTTTTAGGAAGTACATCATTTTTGGCCAGGTGCTCGTTCGGATATCCAACCCTACTGTCAAGCCCGGTGACATATTCCACCAGCTGAGGCAAATGCTTGAGCTGAGCCCCGCCCCCGGTTATTACAATTCCCGCGATCAATTTCTTTTCATAACCAGAGGATTTTATCTCATAATACACATGCTCAATGATCTCCTCCATTCTCGCCTGAATCACATAAGCAAGGTTTTTTACGGAGATCTCTTTGGGCTCCCTGCCTCTCAGGCCGGGTACGCATATGATCTCATTCTCCTTATTTTCATCGGCCAGCGCAGATCCGAAACGTGTTTTCAATAATTCTGCCTGATTTCGCATCACTGAACAACCCTCCCGGATATCTTCCGTTACGCTGTTGCCACCGAAAGGAATAACTGCCGTATGACGGATGATCCCTTCATGAAATATGGCCAGATCGGTTGTTCCGCCGCCTATATCAACCAAAACAACTCCGGCTTCCTTTTCCTCATCACTCAATACCGACTCAGACGATGCGAGAGGTTCAAGGATGAGTTCCTGAGTTTCAAGGCCGGCGTTACCCACACATTTAATGATATTCTTCACCGCACTGACATGGCCCGAGATGATGTGAAAATTGGCTTCCAGCCTGACACCTGCCATCCCGATGGGGTCTTTGATTCCGGGTTCATTGTCAACCGTAAACTCCTGCGGCAACACATGAATGATCTCCTCACCCGGAGGCATCACGAGTTTATACATATCTTCGATAAGCTTGTCGATATCTTTCCGCTGGATCTCGGTATTCAGTTCTTTACGGGTATGAATACCACGGTGCTGCAGACTTTTGATATGCTGGCCGGCTATCCCTACATTCACGATCTTAACATCCACATTGGACTGCGCACTGGCTTCTTCAACGGCAAGTACAATAGCCTGAACTGTTTTTTGAATATTGGATACCACACCACGGGTAACCCCGGCTGATTCGGCTTTACCCATACCTAAAATTTCAATTTTACCATGTTCGCTCCTGCGACCAACGGTAACACAGATCTTAGTCGTCCCGATATCCAGTCCGACGACTATTGGTGAATTTTTGGCAGCTGCTGAGTTAAGTTTGTCCATATACTTTGTATTAATTTTTTATTGTATCCTGAGTTGTTAATTTTATACTATCGGCTGCTGTTTTAATGCCGGCCATATTATTTAAAGCCGTATCGATCACATTCTTTTCACAGATGATCTGATTTGCATACTTCAGGTTGATTGTACTGTAAGTATCCCAGCCCACTTTCGGGATCGCTTTCTTATAAAATACCAGCAAATTCCTGAACTTGGTCTGTAATGAATCAGCATCTCCGAGAATGATCTTATGATCTCCAACCCGCGGAACCATTTCGATATCCCCCTTGAGATCCACATAAAGCTGCTCGATCTGATCATTCCAGAGGGTATCATTTTTTATGAAAAGCGCTATCCGGAAGAGATCTTTTGCCAGTTTAGAGCTGAGTTCTTCCACCTTTCCTGTAAAATCCTCATCGATCATGCCGTTTACAACCAGAACCTTTGCTGTGAAATTTTCTGACAGAGGCATCTTAAGACCCTTTCCATCAACATAAAAATGAAGATTAGCCATGTTTATTACCCTTAAAACAGGTTCACGCTGCCTGATCTGAACATGTACTATCCCATCCATATCAGCATATACCTTTGCATATTCAATAAATGGGTTTGCCTTCAGGGTATTCTCCAGTTTATGAATATTAATTTCATTCAGGTCCCTTCCAACCAGACCACCCCCGTTTTCCAGAAGAATCCTGTCCACTTCATCCCGTTCTATAAAATTATACCGTCCCGGCAGGATCACCTTTACATCCTTACACCTGAGTGATTCCTTCTTAATTTCAATAAAACTCATCAGCAGTACCAGTCCGCTCAGGCAAACAAGCCAGGTGAAACCGTATAGGATCATCCTCCAGTTAATTCGTTTAAGCATCCTGCAAAACCTTTTTCAATGGTAAAATCAGGGTGTCGATATCGCCGGCACCCACTGTTAAAAGCAATTCAGGCTTTTTAAGCCGTATATAATCAATCGTTTCCTGTTTACTGAGGATCTGCTTAGCTGAAATCCCTACCTTATCAAGCACCATAGCTGAGTTTACTCCCTCGATCGGAAGCTCCCGGGCAGGATAGATATCGAGCATGATCAGCTCATCGGTCATACCCAGCACTTCTGCAAACCCATCTGCGAAATCCCTGGTGCGTGTAAATAAATGAGGCTGAAAGATCGTGCACAGTTTTTTATCCGGATACAGACTTTTAATCGCCTTGATACAGGCCCTCAATTCCTCAGGATGATGCGCATAATCATCAATATAAATATGCCCCTCCTCCTTTATTACATATTCAAAACGACGTTTTACACCCCGGAAACCGGCTAATGCCTTGCGGATCTTTTCCGGATCAATTCCTAACTGCAAGGCAACCTCGATAGCCGCCACCGCATTTTCAATATTGTGAAGGCCCGGTAAGCCCATCTGAATATTTTCAATTTCCAGGTTCCCGTTCTTAAAATCAAAAAAGAAGCTTCCGTCCCGAATGCTCACATTCACCGCCTGAATATCGGCTACCACATTGGCAGAATAGGTTTTTCCTCCGCTCAGCTCAAGGCCCTTCCGGTAAATGAGCCTGCCACCGCTTTTTAGCTGAGAGGCAAACTGCTTAAACGATTCAACCAGATGCATTTTATCCCCATAAATATCCAGGTGATCTGCATCCATAGAAGTTATTATTGCAATATCCGGGTGAAGGGTCAGGAATGAGCGGTCGTACTCATCAGCCTCTACCACCATGGTATTATTATCTCCAAACAAGACATTGGAATCATAATTTGTCGCGATACCACCCAGGAAAGCAGAACAATCATATCCGCTGTCTTTGAGAATATGAGCAATAATACTCGATGTTGTTGTTTTACCATGGGTTCCCGCTACAGCGATGGTAAACATCCCCTTGCTGATGATACCCAAAACCTCAGAACGCTTCTTTAGAGTGAAGGAACGGGATTTAAAGTAGTTTAATATCTTCGAATCCTTAGGAATTGCCGGGGTATAAATGATCAGGGTATTCGGATCCTTTTGCTGGAAGCTAACCTTAATATTATCCTCTTCATCCTGAAATACCACCGGGATACCCTCGTTCATCAGTGCCGAGGTAAGAGGCGTACCGGTTTTATCATACCCGCAAACCACACATCCCCGCTTTTTAAAATACCGGGCAAGGCCGCTCATACCGATACCGCCGATGCCTATTAAATATACCCTTTCAATATTTTCTAATTCCATTTTATTAAGTCTATAGCTCCCTTTACGGAAAGAGCAATGTTCTAATTTGCCAGCTTCAATACTTCCCTGGCTATAATTTCATCGGCATCAGGTAAGGCCATTTTACCGATGTTCTCTGCCAGCTCTTTACATTTGCCCTTGTTTTCGATCAGCATAAGCGCAATATCTACCAGCTCGAGCTCCGCCACGCTGTCAGCGATGAGGATAGCAGCATCATTTTTTACCAGTGCTACCGCATTCTTTGTCTGATGATCTTCGGCAACATTCGGAGAAGGGACCAGAATGGCCGGCTTTTTCACCGCACATAATTCAGCGATCGTCCCCGCTCCTGCCCTGGATATCACCAGATCAGATGCAGCATAGGCCAGATCCATTCTGTGGAGAAATTCAAGCACTTTAATATTGGGATGCTCTTTCCCCTGCAACTGTTCACTTATCAATTTAAAATAATATTTTCCTGTCTGCCAGATCAGCTGCACATCGGCGGCGATGATCTTATCCAGACCTGCAAGCATGCTTTTATTCAAAGTACCCGCCCCCAGGCTTCCGCCGGTAAGCAGAATGGTCTTTTTATGCGGCGACAGGCTTAACAGTTCTGCAGCCGCAAATCGCTTATTCTCAATATCAACAGCTTCTTTCCTGATCGGATTACCCGTAATGATGATCTTCTTAGCGGGAAAGAACTTTTCCATTCCCGCAAAGGCCACACATATCACAGCGGCATCTTTTCCCAGCCATTTGTTGGTGATCCCCGCAAAGGAGTTCTGCTCCTGTATGAGGTAAGGTATTTTCATCTTCGAAGCTGCATGCAGTAACGGACCTGAGGCATATCCTCCAACACCCACGGCAACATCCGGTTTAAAATCTTTAATAATGGACCTGGCCCTGAGCACACTGTTAAACAGCCTGAAGGGCAGCATCACATTTTTAAACAGTGAATTGCGCTGAAATCCCTGAATATCCAGACCGATGATAGGGTAACCTGCAGCAGGCACTTTTTCCATCTCCATACGGCCGTTGGCACCAACAAAGAGGATCTCCGTATCGGGAGCTAATTTTTTGAGGGCATTAGCAATTGCTACCGCCGGAAAAATATGTCCGCCTGTACCGCCTCCGCTTATGATCACTCTTTTTGCCATCTTCTTTTTCAATAATTAATGAATTGCTTATAAATCCAATTCATCTTATCATTTGTTATGCCATTGCCGGTATCTCACCGATAATTATTTTTTCCTTACTTTTCTCTTTTTTCTCATCTATATCCCGGCTTACACTCAGTATAATTCCGAAGGCCACGCTTGTAAACAATATCGATGTTCCTCCCATACTTACCAGAGGAAGGGGAACACCTGTTACCGGCCCCAGGCCTACCGCCACAGCCATATTTGCAAATGCCTGGATGGTGAGGCTAAAACTTAACCCTGCCGCCAGCAGCGCCCCGAATGCCTTGGGGCTTTGCGTCACGATCAGTACACAGCGGTAGAGAAAGACTAAATACAGCAGCACCAGTCCCACTCCTCCAACCATTCCATATTCCTCAATAATCAGTGCAAATACAAAATCTGAATAGGGATGCGGAAGGAAATTTCTTTGGGTACTGTTACCCGGGCCTTTCCCGAAAATACCACCCGTGGCAATAGCGATCTTCGCCTGATTAGCCTGGAATGATTTATCAGGATCCGCCTTCTCGGGATGAATAAAGGTTTCTATCCTTGACATATAGGTTTTGCGCCTCGGACCAAGCAGCATCACACCGCTTAAGAGAATAATTCCGGCCAGGCAAACAATAGATATCTGCTTGATACTGATACGACCCATGATCAGCAGGAGGATACTAACGCCGAACAGCATTAAAGCCGTTGACAGATTAGCCAGTGCGATCAGTACGAAAACCCCGCAAACAGAGCCCATTATAGGCAAAAAGGCCTTTTTAACATCCTTAATATTTTCCTGTTTCCTGCTCAGGGATCTTGCCAGAAAGGTAATAAGCGCCAGTTTGGCTAAATCGGAGGTCTGGAATGTCTGATTGATGATCGGAATGGTCACCCAGCGGCTCGCCTCATTCACATTGGCCCCGAAAAGCAGAGTATATGCTAAGAGAGGAATGGTTATAACCATCAGAATTTTGGAAATACCGGCATAATAACGGTAATCCAGCAGATGAGAAAAATACATCAGGGCAATCCCCCCGATGATCATCACCAAATGCTTGACCAGAAACTGTTCGCTTCCAACACCCTTCTTATAGGCAAGAGTACCAGTGGCGCTGTACACCGCCAACAGCGACCATACCGAAAGCAGGATCACGATCAGCCAGATCCAGCGGTCACCCTTTGTTTTGCTTATTAGTCTTTCCATTTTATTTGGTTGTCGGTTGTCTGTTGTCTGTTATCTGTTGTCAGTTGTCTGTTGTCTGTTATCTGTTGTTAGCAAATTATCTCTCCATTGTCAATTATCAACTGTCAATTATCAACTGTCAACTGTCAACTGTCAATTATTAAAGCTCTTTTACTGCCTTTTTAAACTGATTCCCTCTGTCTTCATAATTCTTAAAAAGGTCAAAGCTCGCGCAGGCCGGCGACAGCAATACGGTATCACCTTTCTTTGCCAGGTGATAGGCGATCTGCACTGCCTCGTTTGCTGAAAATGTATTCACAATTACTTCCACATCATCTTCAAATGCCTCATGAATACGTTTATTATCCTTACCAAGACATACGATCGCTTTTACCTTCGATTTCACCAGATCCTTCAGCATATTATAGTCATTGCCCTTATCCACCCCACCCAGGATAAGTACAACTTCTGCGGGCATGCTTTCGAGCGCATACCAGGTAGAATTGACGTTTGTTGCCTTAGAATCATTGATAAAATCGATCCCTGATATTTTGGCCACATGCTCAAGCCGGTGTTCAATGTTGGTGAAACTTCCCATGCTGTCGCGAATGGTTTCGTTTCTTAATTCAAGCACTTTAGCTACTATGCCCGAAGCCATAGAATTATAAATATTGTGCTTGCCCTGAAGCGCTAGATTGGTAATAGACATGGTAAATGATTCTTGGTTTTTGGGATGAAGATTTATGATGATCTGATCTTCCTTAAGAAATGCTCCTGTACCGAGCGTTTTCTCAATAGAAAATGGGTATGCTTTCGAATTGATCTGATGTTTTAACAGGCCCTTCTGAATTTCTTCATCATCCGCACAATAAATTAAAACATCATCTGCCTTTTGATTTTGTATGATCCTGAACTTGGAATCAGCGTACTTTTCCATCTGATACTCATACCGGTCGAGATGATCGGGAGTAATATTCAGTAATACGGCTATATCCGCTTTAAACTGATACATATTATCCAGCATAAAACTGCTGATCTCCAGTACATAGAGATCGAAATTTTCAAAGGCTACCTGCCGCGCAAAACTCTTGCCGATATTACCTGCCAGACCCACATTCAGGCCTGCATTCTGCAGGATATAATAGGTCAGCATCGTGGTGGTTGTCTTTCCGTTCGAACCGGTAATGCAGATCAGTTTAGCGTCGGTATAGCGGGCTGCGAACTCGATCTCAGAAATGAGCGGAATGTTCTTCTCATGCAGTTTTTTGATGACAGGTGCTTTTTCAGGAATACCAGGACTGGTGATCACCTCCGCTGCTGACAGGATCCGTTCATCGGTATGCCCATTTTCCTCATAGGGGATCCCGGCCTGTTCAAGGTCCTTCCTGTAGTGTTCGGCGATAGGGCCGAAATCAGAAACAAATACCTCATAGCCTTCCTTCTGAGCCAGTAAAGCTGCGCCCACCCCGCTCTCACCGGCACCCAAAACAACGATATATCTTTTCTTCTCCATCAGCGAAGCTTTAAAGTCACGATAGTTAAAATGGCCAGCATAATTCCTACGATCCAGAAGCGGGTTACAATCTTGGCTTCATGATATCCCTTTTTCTGGTAATGATGGTGCAGCGGCGACATCAGGAAAATACGGCGCCCTTCCCCGAATTTTCTTTTGGTATATTTAAAATAAGAGACCTGCATGATCACCGAAAGGTTCTCGATCAGGAACACTCCGCACAGTACAGGGATAAGCAATTCTTTCCTGATCATGATGGCGAATGCCGCAATGATGCCTCCGATCGCCAGGCTTCCGGTATCACCCATAAATACCTGGGCAGGGTAAGAATTATACCATAAAAAGCCCACGCAGGCCCCAACAAAAGCTCCTGCAAAAACAACAAGTTCGCCTGAATAGGGTATATACATGATATTGAGGTAATCGGCGAAAATGGTATTACCCGAAACATAGGCCAGGATGGCCAGTGTGATCCCGATGATGGCTGATGTACCGGTAGCCAGGCCGTCGATCCCATCGGTCAGGTTCGCCCCGTTTGAGACCGCAGTAATAATGACAATAACGAACAAAAGAAAGACCACCAGTGAATACTTCTCGTATTCATCGCCGAAAACGGTCAGCACTTTGGCATAATCGAACTCATTATCCTTATAAAAAGGCACATTGGTGATGGTCGATTTCAGATCCTGCGTATAATAATACTGATCGCCCCGTTTATGTACTTCGAGCGGCGCCTTAACTTTTGCCGGTAAGGTAACCTGCTCTCTTACAACAATATCCGGATGGAAATACATGGTCCATCCTATGATCAATGCGAGCCCAACCTGGCCCATGATCTTAAAACGGCCTGCAAGTCCCTCCTTATCTTTCTTAAATACCTTGATATAATCATCCACAAAACCGATCACTCCCATCCATACCGTGGTAACCAGCATGAGGATAATATAAATGTTATCCAGCCTGGCAAACAGCAGGGTTGGTCCGAGGATCCCAAGAAGGATGATCAATCCCCCCATGGTAGGAGTACCCTGTTTTTGCATCTGTCCTTCAAGTCCGAGATTTCTTACCGATTCACCAACCTGCCTGGCCCTTAACAGCCTGATCAGGCGACTGCCGTAAACAGTGGTCAGCATCAGGGATAAGATGACAGCCATACCGGTGCGGAAGGATATAAACTGGAACAATCCTGCTCCGGGAATATCATACTGCTTATCAAGCCAGGTAAACAGGTAGTATAGCATTAGCTCATCAGATTTAAAAATTCAGTTAAAATTTCTTTATCATCAAATGGAAGCTTTATGCCTCCGGTATCCTGATATTTCTCATGACCCTTACCGGCCACCAGAATGATATCACCGGGTTTTGCCAGATGGCAGGCCGTGCGTATCGCTTCTTTTCTGTCGGTAATGGAAATAGCTTTCTTCTTATTATGAGGCATTACTCCCGCCTCCATATCCCTGATGATCTGCTCCGGCACTTCCGTGCGGGGATTATCAGAGGTCAGTATCACTTTGCTGCTCCAGTCGCAGGCCACCTGTGCCATGACCGGACGTTTTGCCTTATCCCGGTCGCCGCCGCATCCGAGCACCGTGATCACCTGTTCGGTACCTTTGCGGATATCCCGGATGGTACTCAATACATTCTGAACCGCATCCGGTGTGTGGGCATAATCTACAATTCCGATAATTCCAGAAGGAGAGATCAGATAATCAAAGCGTCCTTCAGCGCCTTTCAGGCGACTGAGGGTGGTCAGAACCTTGGTCCGGTCCTGTTCCAGCAATAATGCCGCAGCATATACTGCCAGCAGATTATAGGCATTAAAGCTGCCAACCATTTTAAACCAGGCCTCTTCCCCGTCAATATTCAGAAGCAGGCCGCTGAAATGATTCTCAATGATCTTTGCCTTAAAATCTGCTATATTCTTCAGGCCATAGGTCTTTTTATGCGCCCCTGTGTTCTGCAGCATAACGATCCCGTGCTTATCGTCAATATTGGTCAGTGCGAATGCTTTTTTATCCAGGCCATCAAAAAAGCTCTTCTTGGTTTTCAGATAAGCATCAAAGGTTTTGTGAAAATCAAGATGATCATGGGTAAGGTTGGTAAATATCCCGCCTGCAAAACTCAAACCCTCCGTTCTTGATTGTGCCAGGGCATGCGAGCTGACTTCCATAAAACAATAATCACAGCCGCTTTCCACCATGTCATCCAGGAGGCTGTTCAATGCGATAGGATCAGGTGTGGTATGTGTGGCCGGAATAATCAGCTCATTGATCTGATTCTGAACCGTTGAAAGCAGGCCCGTTTTATATCCCAGGTCTTTAAACAATTGAAAAAGCAGGGTCGCTATGGTGGTTTTTCCATTGGTGCCTGTCACACCCACCAGTTTCAGTTTTTTTGAAGGATGATCAAAGAAGTTGGCGGCGATAATGCCCAGAGCCTTTGCCGAATTTTCAACCTGAAAATAACTGACATCCTCACGGAATACGGCCGGAAATTTTTCACAAAGTATGGCTGAAGCGCCCAGGTCGATGGCCTTGTCTATAAAGGCATGCCCGTCTGATTCGGTACCTTTGACGGCCACGAATAAAACGCCGGGCGCTGCTTTCCGAGAATCGAAACATACAGCCTGTATTTCCTTATCAGTTGTACCGGACACCTGCTTGAGGGAAACACCATATAATATGTCCTTGAGCTCCTTCATCATTCCAGTTCCAATACAATAGGATATCCCTTCCCAACCCGTGTTCCTGCGGCCAGCGATTGCCTTACCACTTTTCCGCTTCCGCGGACCAGGGCCTTCAAACCTGAATTGCCCATCACATATAATGCATCTTTAAGGCCCATTCCGCTAACATCGGGAACCGCACCTTCAATGATCTTTACTTCCTGGTTCGCTATCCCTCTGCTGGTATCCAGGCTGACATATTCTGAATTGGCCGCGAATAAGGCCTTGATACCAAAGGCTTTATAGACAGATTGAGTTGCTTTTTTCTCGCCAGATTTTAGTTCAGGCATATTCGTACTTCCTATAAATTTTTGCTCCTTCAGAGCATCATACATATTTACATCACTGGCATAGACCCTGTCGGCAATTTCCCGAAATACCGGACCGGCAACCAAAGCTGCATAATAAGTGCCCTTACGGGGATTATTAACCACTACGATCATTGAATATTTAGGATTATCGGCCGGGAAATATCCCGAAAAGGAGGCCTGATATTTCTTATCAACCCGGTAGCCCTTATTGGCATCGGCCACCTGGGCTGTTCCGGTCTTACCGGCGATCCTGTAGAGGGGAGATGCGAGGCTTTTGCCGGTACCTTCAGTGACAACACCCTCGAGCAGGGCCTGCATCTTGCCCAGCGTTTCCTCCGAGCAGATCTGCTCATTGATCACCCTGGCTTTAAACTGTTCAATCGTATTACCCAGGCGCCTGATCTCCCTTACGAAGATTGGAGCGATATATTTCCCGTCGTTCGCCACCGCATTATAAAATGCCAGCATCTGCAATGGGGTGATCTGCATCTCATAGCCATAGGCCATCTGAGGCAGGGTTTGTTTCTTATTCCAGCTTCTGTTCTTCGGATTTTTTATAACAGGCTGCCCTTCTCCAGGGATCTGAAGCATCAGCTTTTTGTTCAGCCCCCATTCATACAGATGCGCCGGGAATTTCTCCTGATCATTCTGATAAGCCGTATTGATCATTTTAGCGATGGCCACGTTAGAGGATTCCTCAAAAGCCTTTTTCACCGTAACGGTACCAATTCCCCCGTGCGAATCCCTGATGGTATGGCCCGGGATCCGGTAGGTTCCGTCGCCGGTAGCGACCAGGCTGTTCGTATCCACCTTTTTGTCTTCCAGGAGAGCCATATAGGAGGCCAGTTTAAAGGTCGAGCCGGGATCCTGACTCGCCGCAATGGCATAATTGAACTGCTCTTTATATTCACCGGTGCTTACCTTGCTGAAATTAGCGACTGCACGGATCTCGCCGCTAGCAACTTCCATCAGGATCACGCAGCCATGGTCGGCATCACTGGCTATCAATTGCTTTTTCAGGGCACGCTGCGCCACATCCTGCATATTGATATCTATGGTTGAAATAATATCGGCACCTTCCTTAGGCGCAATTTCGATGTCCTGGTTTACAGGCATCCATACCCCGCCGGCGATCCGCTGCATGAGGCGCTTTCCGCTTTCACCATCAATGTATGAACTGTAAGCTCCTTCGAGTCCTACAGGCTGGACATTTTTGTTTTTATAGCCAATGGTACGTGCCGCCAGTGTCTGGAAAGGCATGATCCGCTTATTCTGCTGAACAGAGATCAGACCTCCCTTATAACGGCCTAAACTGAAGATCGGGAACTTCCGGATGAGCTTTAATTCCTGATGGGTAACATCCCGCTTCAGGAGCAGGTAACGCACCCGGTCGTCCCGGGCCACACGAAGCATGCGTGAGTACTGGCTTTTTGATTTATCGCCAAAAAAGGATGATAATTTAGCGGCCAGAGAATCAACCTTTTCATAAAAGACCTCATCTTTTTCGATACCACCGGCAAGCATATCCATACGGATCTCATACTCGGGCACCGAGGTAGCCAGAAGGCTGCCGTCAATGGAATAGATATTTCCGCGCGCAGCTTCCACATTGGCAAAACGGGTGGAAAGGCTGTCGGCCATCGTCCTCCATTTCTCGCCCTCGACGATCTGCACATGAAATAATTTAAATAAAACCGCAAACGCCAAAAGTACGATCAGCCCGAAGGCGATGTACACACGGAGTAATATGTCGGTCCTGATATTCATTTATCTGTTGTCGGTTATCTGTTGCCTGTTGTCTGGTGTCGGTTATCTGTTGCCTGTTGTCTGGTGTCTGTTATCTGTTGCCTGTTGTCTGTTGCCTGTTGTCTGTTGCCTGTTATCTGTTGCCTGTTATCTGTTGCCTGTTATCTGGTGCCTGTTATCTGGTAACTGATAACTGATAACTGATAACTGATAAGATAACAGCCAGCTGAATTACTCAAACTCTCCTTCCCCAATCACAATCTTTTTTGGCGGTTCCACCGGTTCTTTCAAACCAAGGGTATCCACCACTTTGGCAACTTCCGTCCGGGTGCTTTTAAGCATCAGGTCGGCTTTCAATGTTTTAAAATCCCAGCTCAGCTCCTTCACTTCTTTACTCAGCTTGTCTATATCCCTGATATTATTCTCAGCGAAATGCCGGTTACCGATATAGATCATCCCTAAAAAGGCGATGAATATGATAAGGGGAAGCATGTGGGTAGCTGATTCTTTGGAGATCACTCCCTCAGTAAACATGAGGGTAAAGAAATTCCGCGGAAGTTCTGCCTTCTCCGATACTTCGGGCTGAACTTCTGCTTCCAGTTCCTCTTCCGCCTTTTCGTGTTTAAATTCGTTACCCATATATCAAGCCTTTATTGCTTAATTCTTAATAGCGATCCTCAATTTGGCACTCCTTGCCCGGTTATTCAGCCTGATCTCCTCATCGGAAGCAACGATCGCTTTGCGCGTTATGCTTTCCAGAGGCTTGATCTGATTACCGAAAAAATCTTTTTCCACTTCACCCTGAAATTTCCCTTTGGCGATAAAATTCTTCACCAGCCTGTCTTCAAGCGAATGATAGGACATCACCACCAACCGCCCATCTGTTTTAAGCACCTCCACCGTTTGTTCCAGAAACTCCTTCAAAGCTTCCAGTTCCTGGTTCACTTCAATGCGAAGGGCCTGGAAAACCTGGGCCAGGTATTTATTCTCCTTCCCTTTCGGGATGAGTTTAGCGATCGCCTTTTTCAGGTCATCTACCGTTTCAATGGGTTTATTCAGCCGCTGGGTGATCAGGGTATGGGCCAGTGTTCTGGCGTTCTTAATTTCACCATAGATCCCGAAGATGCGATGCAGCTGTTCTTCGGTATAGGTATTTACCACCTGTTTTGCAGTGAGCGTCCCGGCCTGATCCATGCGCATATCCAGGTCGGCATCAAATCGGATAGAGAACCCCCGTTCTGGCTGATCAAACTGATGTGAAGACACACCCAGATCAGCCAGAATACCATCGGCAGGTATGGCGCCCTGCAAACGGCAATTGTTTTTGAGGTAGCGGAAGTTCTGATCAATAAAGGTTAATCGATCATCTTTTGGTAAATTCTTCTGTGCGTCGGCATCCTGGTCGAATGCAAGCAAACGGCCCTTCGGACCTAAATGTTTTAATATTTCGCGGGAATGGCCGCCGCCCCCGAAGGTAACGTCAACATATATCCCGTCAGGTTTGATATTCAGCCCCTGAATGCATTCCTGCAGCATTACCGGATTGTGATATTCAGTCATGCTCCCTCCTTCCGGCGCTGCCCATCACCTCTTCGGCCAGATTGGCGAAATTCTCAGGCTCATTGTCCATCTGCGAATCGTAGGCATCTTTTGCCCAGACCTCTATTTTATTCAGCACACAGGAAAGAACCACCTCGCCGGTAATTCCTGCGTATTCCATTAATGTTTTAGGAAAAAGGATACGGTTTGCCGAGTCTAAGCTCAGTTCCGTCGCGCCGCGGGTGAAATAACGAATAAAGTCGCGGCTCTTTTTTTCATAGGAATTGAGCTTGCTAAGCTCAGCAGTGATCAGATCCCACTCCTTTTTAGTGTAGATCACCAGGTTTTTTTCGAAGCCCCGATTGATCACAAGTCCTTCACGCTCAGCTTCGGGAAGCTGTTTCTTCAGGCTGGATGGTATCATCATCCGGCCTTTAGCATCAAGTTTACAATCAAATTCTCCTAAGAAATGGGACATTACGGGTATTTACTCTATAATTCAATTGTAAAAGTAAATAACTTACCACTTTTTACCACTATCTCCCACAAAAAAGTTTTCCACAGTTTTGGGCATTAAAATCTCTCCATGGCGGATAATCAGGTTTGACGATCTTGCTTTAGTCATCGGATGAATTGCCATCACTTGTGCCAGAGGAATTCATCCGATGACTGTGCGGAGTAATGGCAGATTTGGAGAAACTGCTAAGAATGAGCATATTTAAATAAAGGATGATAAAGTTGCCGCAATACATGCAGATCCGGGTGGATTAGGATGGTTTTGTCATCAGTATATACAAGTTAGCACTAATGCAAAATGGACAAGTACTCTTACGTTGACAGCATAGAATTAATATGAAAAATCATGTTCATATCACCGCAGGTGACTCAGCGGGGCACTCACTTAAAAGAAGTTTTGAGTTGAGGAATATTCTGGTGCCTGAAGTAATTTCGTTGAAAGATGATCTGCGCGTTGGTCCGTTGGCTGGAATAAACACTGAAACCGGTTATGTAAAACGGAGTGAGTGGTGGAGTATTATCACAGAAATGTGTGAGGATAGGGAGCATGTTGATTCGTTTTATGGTGACTTAAAAAAAATGAAGCGCATCAAAATATTATTGGAGGAAAATAAAATAATCTGTATTTGGTATGGCACGTGCCTAATGGATAAATTAATGATGGCCCGTCTGCTTCATTTTATTGACCCTACTCCAAAAAATATTTTTGTAGTTCCTGTTTCTGATCATACTGTAACAAACATTAGCGGAAGACAATTCGTTCCCGAAACCTTAGGCGTTATGAATCCCGAACAAATTGTGGAGCTTGATCCTTATTTGCGTCCTATTACACAGGCAGAAATTAATGAGGCTAGTGCATTGTGGAAACAGGCTGAATCTAACAATGCCACCATGCGCGTATTGAACGGCATTATTGTAGAAATGCAGCAGGACAGTTATTTTGACTCAGCTTTATTAGTTAATTGTACAAATGAATTTCAAAAGTCGGCACGTGTGGTTGGAGAGACTTTGGTCGATACAGGTTTTTATGTGAGCGATACTATTTTGAGCTGGCGTTTAAAGGAACTGGTTAGACAAAACAAATTGGAAGCCAAAGGAATTTTACGAAACATGCGCGATTACGAAGTGAAAATACCTTGAATTTAAAGCATTAGACTTGATCAATAAATTAACGATAAAATGCACAAGTGCTAATCGAGTAGACGGCCTCACCGCTTGTAAGCGATGAGGTGCGCCTCTCACACCACCGTACGTACGGGTCTCGTATACGGCGGTTCGACAACTGATGGGGAAACTTTCAGATAATAATCGAGCA
>JAKFBV010000065.1:0-20969 GCA_036677005.1 Pedobacter sp. | reverse complement strand
AAAGTGAAGCTGCTTCAGGAAGCATGGGCTAATAAAGATTTTCGTATTGGACGGGCACTTGCAAATTCATTAAGGATATCTCAAATTCAGGCACAGGCAGAACAGGAGGATTTTGGCACTCCCCTGGTAGGTGCAGGCCAGTTTGGTTCAGTTGCATCACTGCCTGCAGCCTGGAAAACCTGGGCTAAAGGTTGGCAATATTATAAAGTGCTTAGTCTGGAGGAGAAGGTTGGTATTCAGCGTAAAGCAGAGCCGGTTGAGGTATTGCTAAGTTTTCAGGCTGCTCAAACAGCCTCACTGGCCCGCGAAATACGTGTAGCAGAAATCAGAAATGGTGTACTCACTGAAGTGATATCCCAGGTTTTTTCAGAGATCAGACGAGGTTCTGAAAAGATCTGTAAGCTTCTGTTTCTTGCTGACAATCAGGGTAAAGAGAAGAGGAACTATATTGTTTTCTATGGTAACCCGGATGCCGAATTGCCTAACTATCAGTCAGATCTGAAGGTTAGCGGCGAAGGATACGGACTGGATATTGAAAATGAATATTTTACTGCCATTCTCTCCCGACAAACCGGACAGCTTGCCCGGATGATCTTGAAACGTGAGCATGGCCTTGAGATCTATTCAGGTGGTCAGGGTCATGGAGAACCTGCCGGCATAGATTGGGCTCATGATTATGTATCAGATGAAGGAATTCAAAAAATGCGTATTTCTTTATGGGATGAGTGTCCTGATTTTGAAGTAGTCAAAGGGCCTATTTGTACTATCATCCGTCGCTGGGGATTCCCTTATTCACCAGTTCACCCCTTATTCTCGCCTGCAAGGATGATAATGGACATTGAGTATCGCTTTTATGCAGGTTTGCCTTATTTCCACAAGTTCGGTCATATGACTGCTGTCAAGCAATTCTCCCCTGCAGCATTAAGGGATGATGAATGGGTAATAACCGGACAGTCATTTACTGACATGTTATGGATGGGACCTGATGAAAAATTAAAAACAGGAAATGTTCCTGCAGATTTAAGTGATAAATTATGGGGAATCGGTTTCTTCAATAAAGATACCAAAGATTCATTCTTCGGGTTCTTCCTTGAGCATCATGCAGAGGGTTTAGGAGCCGAATTGGCTCATAACGGCTCACCTAATTTACATTATCAATGGCATGGTCAGATATGGAGCCGATATCCGGTTCCAAAAACAATTAAGACCATTCCTAAAGGAGCTGTACTCCATCAGAAGAATGCCTATGTAACTATACCATTTACCTTGAAAGACGATACTGCAAAGATTGAAAATCTGAGACAGGAACTTCTGAATCCATTGAGCCGGTCAGGTGCTGTGCTTCCCGCTGGAATAGTTGCAAAAGAAAGTCCGCGTCGTCTTGCCCGGGCATCTGAAGCCCAGGACAGTCCGATCAATAAAGCATTACTGTGGGAAGCTTTGGGACTGGTAAAAGATCCACAACTGTATAAAGCAGATATCAGTATTGTTGATCTGGGATTGGTTTATGATATAGCTGTGCGTGGTAGTGTTGTAAAAGTAACTCTGGCTATGCCGCATAGGGGTCGTCCACTCGGTGCTTATTTCACACACAGTTCTAATGTGGTTCATTCTACTGTTTCAAAAACGATGATGGATGCACTTTACGCAGTGCCGGGTGTAAAGAAAGTAATTATGGAACAAACATGGTATCCTTTATGGAGTGTTAACCTGCTCACAGATACAGGAAGAAATAAACTGAATCTTTAACCTTTTTTTGAATACACCTTTATGTTTAGCCGGCTCTTCTATGAGCCGGCTATCCTAAAATTGATCCTGTCCATTTTTCTTAGCCTATTAAAATCCTGTTCCATGTCTGGTCTGAAAATAAAAAATTACCGCTGGATTATCTTAACCCTATTGGTTTCGGCCACTACTATCAATTACCTTGACCGGCAAATTCTCGGTTTATTAAAACCAACCCTCGAAATAGAATTCACCTGGTCTGAGACAGATTTTGCCTTTCTTGTGATGGCATTTACTGGTGCTTATGCTGTTGGTTTGATTTCCTGGGGATGGTTCATCGACCGGATTGGTACCAAGCCCGGGTATGTCATTTCAGTTGCAGCCTGGAGCATTATGGGTATGCTGCATGCCGCCGCAAGAAGTGTTACCGGCTTTGGGTTAGCCAGGATTGGTTTAGGTCTGACTGAATCAGGAAACGTACCTGCCGGGATGAAAACGATTGCCGAATGGTTCCCCAAAAAGGAAAGGGCTTTGGCTACCGGTCTGTTCAATGCGGGTACCAGTTTTGGTATAATCATAGCCTTGCTTATTGTTCCCTGGATTCTGAGGAATTATGGCTGGCATGAAGTATTCATTATTACCGGATCTGTGGGTTTTATATGGCTCTTGGTTTGGATATATGTTTATGATGTACCATCGAAACACAAACGCTTAACTGAAGAAGAGTATAATTATATTCATGACGGGCAAAAACTCGATTCCGAGGCTGAGGTAGAAGTTGTGAAAATAAAATGGTTCAAACTATTTACATATCCTCAGACCTGGGCATTTATTACCGGCAAGATATTGCTTGACCCCATTTATTGGTTTTTCATGTTTTGGTTGCCATCCTATTTCGCTTCAACTTTCAAGCTGAATATGTCGAATTTGAGCCCTGAATTGATGATAATCTATACTATGACCGTTTTAGGAAGTGTAGGAGGTGGTTATTTTTCATCCTGGCTAATCAAAAGAGGCTGGCCGACTTTAAAAGCAAGAAAAACTGCACTTTTTATTTTTGCAATTATGGAATTAACCGTACTTTCCGCTCAGTATGCAACCAATGCATGGATGGTGGTTGGAATTCTCAGTTTTACTCTGGCGATCCATCAGGCATGGAGTACAAATATATTCACATTGGTTGTTGATCTTTTCCCTAAGCAGGCAGTAAGCTCTGTTACAGGTATAGGAGCAATGTCCGGGGCGGTAGGAGGTATGCTGTTTCCATTATTCGTTGGATATATCCTGGATAGTTATAAATCTGCCGGGAATTTAATTGGAGGCTACAATCTGCTATTCATTATTTGCGGATTGACCTATCTGTTTGCCTGGACGATCATTCATTTATTGACCAGAAAATCAGATACAGTAAGTTTACAGGAATTGGTTGAATAATATTTATTAGAAATTGAAATCCCGCACATGTGGGATCATTAAAAACAAATAATTAAGTAATGAAAATTGAATTTAAAGATCAGGTGGGAATTATTACCGGAGCAGCCTCCGGTTTAGGTCAGGCTATTGCCTTGAACTTATCAAAAAAGGGTGTAAAACTTGCATTATTTGATAGGGATACAAATGGTTTACAAAAAACAAGGAACCTGTTGGCAGGGGAGTCAGAAATCTATGTTTTAGATATTACAAACGAAGCAGAAGTTGCAGAATCAATTAACAAGGTAAATGATCATTTTGGCAGGATTGATATTCTAGTCAATTGTGCAGGTATTGTTGGAAAAACAAATATCCTTAGTCATGAAGTTGAGGCTGAAAATATGCAATTGGTTCTTAATGTGAATCTGATGGGATCATTTTATACCTCTAAATATGCAATACCAAAAATGCTTAAGAATAATTATGGAAGGGTTCTTCACATAGCCTCCATTTCGGGTAAGGAAGGTAATGCTGGAATGCTTGCCTATTCTACATCCAAAGCTGCCGTAATTGGTATGACCAAAGTTCAGGGTAAAGAATATGCAGAGACAGGCGTCACTATCAATGCACTTGCACCTGCAGTAATTCGTACTGCAATGGTTGAATCCCTGCCGGATGAGCAGGTGAAATATATGACTGATAAAATTCCAATGAAACGATGCGGGACTTTGGAAGAGGCGGCATCAACTGCTGCTTTCATTGTATCGCCTGAAGCAAGTTTTTCAACGGCATTTACCTTCGACCTTTCAGGTGGAAGAGCAACTTATTAAATACTATACAGGGCCCTGTTGATTTAGCTACTGGTACTTTTGTCAGGGGCACGTTCAGTCGGGCTTGGGTTTTGGAATTAAGGTCGAGATTGATGCAATTGCTAAAATCTCAAAGAAGTAAATGAAAAATATGCGATAGGATATTGGTTTAAACCAATGTCCTGTCGCAATTATTAAATAAATAATCTATGTTTTGGGATCAACTTACATCAGTTCAGCTTGCTTCGCTGGATAAACAAACTCCGGTTCTCTTAAATATTGCTGCAATTGAGCAGCATGGAGCTCATTTGCCGGTAGCTACCGACAGAATGATTGGTGAATACTTCTCAGGTCTGCTAAACAAGGAGATCGGAGACAAAGTTCTGATTCTGCCGGTTGTTGCCGTTGGATGTTCAGATCATCACATGGGCTTTTGCGGAACTCTCACACTGAGTCATACTACATTTTCAGCAGTAGTAAAAGAAATTATTCAATCTGTTTTGAACCATGGTTTTTATAATATTATTCTGCTGAACAGTCATGGTGGTAATCAGGGCATTATGCAGGTCATTATTGAACAACTTGGATTTGCCAACCCGAATGCTCATATCCTTGGTGCTTCCTGGTGGAATGTAGCAAAAGAAGAACTACTGAAAATCACAGAAACAGGTCCTGGAGGCACCGGACATGCTTGCGAATTTGAGACTTCTTTGATGAAAGTTATTGCCCCGAACTTAGTTCAGGAATCGCTGATCAAGCAAGGAGCCAATGTATTGGCATTTCCTTCGGTTGATGGAGATTTGTTATTCGGTCCCAAAATTTCCTTTTATCGTACAATGAAGGAGTTGACTCCCAATGGCATTTTCGGTAACCCGATCAACTCTTCTGCAGAAAAGGGTGTTCGAATTGGTGAATGTGTAACAGCAGCATTAAAGCAGCTTGTAATGGATATGTATTTGCTTAAGGATAGGAAATATGTGGGGTAAGGAATTATAAGCACTGTTCAGGTTAAATTACAGCTTATTAAAATATACATACCTGTAAGCATCTATGAAATATGACAAATACCAACTCGAATCGGATAAAAAATTATTAGTATTTGAATTTATTAGTGTTGGGCCGAAAGGTAGAATTAAAAAAATTGTTCAATACTCGGAGACCAATTTGAAAGACTATTATAATTTGGGCTTCGGGGATAAAGACGAAAAGACCGGAGAAATAAGCGATTTGGTAATAACTAATAATGGGGACAGCCAACAAGTTTTAGCAACTGTTGCTTCTACTGTTTATGCCTTCACCGACAAGCACCCGGGCGCGTGGATTTATGCAAGAGGCAGCAATAACGTTCGAACAAGACTTTATAGAATTGGAATAACGAATAATTTACTGGAAATTAAAAAAGACTTTGAAGTATTCGGTTTAAAGGACGACCAGTGGCATACAATTAAATGTTTGGTGTCATTAGTTGCAGGGTTTCAATAATTCAAAAGGAATGATTTAAGATTATTCCGATTTTTATGTAATATTCCATTACAAATTAAATTTATTCAGAAATTATGTTTAAGATTTCGTAAAATAACATTGGTTGTTAATCAGAATTTAATGAACTTTTATTCTTTGAACAATGAAGCCTTGCAGAAAAAATTAATATGACTAATCTGAAAATTCTCTCTTTTACTGGCCCTTTCTATAAAAATAGATGAAGTTACTTTGGAAATAAAGACTCTGGTTGGCTAAATGCAATCAATTCTAAAGGAGAGTTTCTGGAGATGAAGCATTTTTGTGCATGCACTTGCTTTTTTAGATCTGGCGGATTTTGTATCGTACTAAATTCTTATTAACTTTAAAACATGTTGGATCCAAAACAACAGACAGACAAGGAATTATACGACCTGTTGAGATTGGGCGATGAGGATGCCTACACAATTATTTATAAAAAGTACTGGCAAAGTCTCTTCAATAGCGCTTATAAGCGCTTAAAAAATAAGGAACAATGTCAAGACATTCTTCAGATTGTGCTTTCAGATTTGTGGAGACGTAGGGAAGAGGTTACTATTGTTGATTTGTCGGCCTATTTACATACCGCAGTTCGTTTTCAGGTTTTTAAACAAATATCCAGAAAGCCAGCATTTAGCCCATTGCTGGATGAATTTGAGCTTTTACTTATTTCACCGGTTCACACTGACGATGCCTTAATTGAGAGTGAGATTCTTAGGCTGATCAGATTATGGATTGAGGCTCTGCCATCGAAACGTAGGGCTATATTTTTGATGTATGCCGAAGAGGAGTTATCTACCAGAGAGATTGCAGAGAAACTTGGTATTAGTCGGAAAACTGTACAGAACCAATTAAATACGGCTCTTATCAATCTCAGATTAAAGCTTAGCAAAGTGCTTACTATGGCCCTGTTCATCTCCCAGTATATAAAGTGAAAGAGGATTCTCTTTTTTAAATAAAAAAAAGAGAATCTTTTAGGACAATTAGACTTCCGAGGTACATACCTGTTAAACTCAACTGATGGCAAAGTTTAATAGTAGATATGAGATCCTAAAAATGATCAGTCGATATGTCGCTGGTTCAGCAAATCAAGAAGAGATAAAATTTCTTGAAACATACTATGAATATTTCGATCATGAAGACGATGTATTCCAGGGTATGTCTCAACCTGAAATCCGAAAGTTTGAAGAAGAGCTGTACAAGGTTTTATCTTTGAAGCAGGATACTGAGGCTGCGGTATTTGTTAGGCCTCTTTGGTTCTCAGTGAAACGGGTAATGGCAGCCGCAGCGATTTTAATAGTATGCTCTGTAGGTTTTTATCTCTATAGGGGTCATTCTTTAAATCAGCAGTCGAAGTTTATTGTAAAGCCAAAGCCAGTGACTAAAGATATTGCTCCTGGTGGAAATATAGCAGTACTTACCTTAGCTGATGGGACCAGGATTAATTTAGATCAAGCTGGAAATGGTAAAATAGCCGATCAGGCTGGTTTGGATATCACTAAACAAGGAGGGCAACTAGTTTATTCACCGAGATCTTCTAAGGCAGATTATTCCCCAAATAAGAATCTATTTAATGTGATTGAAACGCCCAGAGGAGGTGAGTACCGGATAGTTCTTCCAGATGGTACTCAGGTTTGGCTTAACGCTGCATCTACTCTTCGTTATCCCGCAATGTTTACTGGAAATGAGCGGATGGTTGAGCTTCAGGGTGAGGCATATTTTGAAGTGGTAAGCAATAAGAAAATGCCTTTTCGTGTAAAGAGTAATTTACAAGTGGTCGAGGTACTTGGAACACATTTCAATATAAACTCTTATGCTGATGAAATTATAGTAAGAACCACCTTGCTTGAAGGTAGTATTAAGATATTAAGAGAAAACAGTAAAGCTTCACAAACTTTGCAACCCGGAGAGCAGGCTTCAGTTAATCCGGATATTCCTTTAGTGCGGGTGAATAGTGTAAATACAGAAGAGTTTATTGCCTGGAAGAACGGATATTTTCTGTTCAATAATGAAAATATTGAAAGTATTATGCGGAAAATCTCGCGCTGGTACAATGTGGACATAGAGTATAAAGGTGAAAAGCCAGTGGGTGAATTTGGTGGTGCGGTTTCTAAATCCAAGAATATTTCGGAAGTGCTTAGAATATTGCAACGAACAAAAGCGGTTAACTTTAAAGTACAAGGAAGGAGGGTTACCGTGATGAATTGAAATTGAAACTAAACGGCAACCAAAAAGAAACCGGAGGTGCTAGGAACACTCTCCGGCTATGGGTCGTCGATTGACAAATAATGCGATAACATTTATTAACAACTAAAACCCATTCAAATGTATAAATATTTATGCTCAATATCCTCATTATGGGCTGAAGCCCGTATGATTTTGAAATATCTGTTGGTTATGAAACTCACTTTTATTTTATCGGTCACTATGTTTCTTCAGATATCTCTGGCAGCGGATAGTTACAGCCAGAAGATCAGTCTATCAGCCAAAAACTCCTCCTTAATAAATGTTTTTAAGGAAATCAGGAAGCAGAGCGGATATGATTTTTTCTATACTACATCAGTAATTAGAGCTGCCAAACCTGTCAGCATTAATGTGAAAAATGTTAGAATTGAAGAAGTGCTTGAAATTTGTTTTAAAGGGCAGCCTTTTACATACTCAATTGAAAACCAGACAATTGTTGTAAATTCTAAAGAAAATAGTAGTAGTAGCGAAATACCGGAACAAAATGTTCAGGTGATAATAAATGGGAAAGTGGTCGACTCAAAGGGGCAATCACTCGTCGGGGTAAGTGTGCGTGTTAAAGGCACAACGACAGGTACATCAACTGATATTGATGGTAATTTTACTATCAATGTCCCGGATAATAATTCTGTATTGATGTTTACTTATATCGGATACGTAAGCAAGGAAGTTGCAGTAAATGATAGAACATCTATAAATGTGACATTATTGGAGGATCAGCAACTATTAGGAGAGGTAGTCGTAACGGCTTTAGGTATTGAAAGAGAATCTAAGACTTTAACTTATTCTGCGCAGACAATAAAATCTGACAAAATGAATGAGGCGAAAGAAACCAATCTGATCAATTCATTGCAGGGAAAAATTGCCGGAGTAACTATCACCAGAAATGCAACCGGACCGGGAAGTTCATCAAAAGTACTTTTGCGTGGTAGCAGATCAATAGGTGGGAATAACCAGCCTTTATATGTTATTGATGGGGTTCCAATGGATAACTCCTCAAGATCACAGGGCGGAGGTACAGCTGGAGGTCGTGACGGTGGTGATGGTATCGGTATGATAAACAGTGATGATGTTGAATCTATGACTATTTTGAAAGGAGCGTCTGCTGCAGCTTTGTATGGTAGTCAGGGACAGAATGGCGCTATTATTATAACAACTAAGAGAGGTAAGGCTGGAAAAGTGTCAGTGGATTATACCGGTAACAGTACTTTCGATCAGCCTAATATTCTTCCTGAGTTTCAGTATCAATATGGACAGGGTTCGGGGGGAGTCTATGCAGCTGGTTCTGAAACCAGTTGGGGTCCAAAAATTACAGGGCAGCAGGTGGCCTTATGGAATGGAAAAACTGTTTCTATGGAAGGGCAGGAGAACAGGATGAAGGATTTTTTCAGGACCGCTGGTACCTACACAAATACACTAAGTTTTACAGGTGGTGGTGAAAAAATGCAATCATATTTTTCATATGGTAATACTCTGGCTCAGGGAATATTAAGAAACCATGATTATAAGAGGCACAATTTTGATTTTAAAATAGACAATACGGTATCCTCTAAATTGTCCTTTTTTACAAAATTGAGCTATATCAATGAAGATGTTGATAACAAGCCTTATTTGAATGAAAGAATAGATGTTGTATCGAGAATCTATCGCGCTCCTGTAAGTATTCCATTGAGTCAAATGCAGGATTATGAGTATTTCGATGCTGTTGGTAACAGAAAGCAAAGTTACTGGAAACCGGGATCAGTATTTCTCTCGAATCCATACTGGGCATTGAACAGACATTTGTTCTTTGAGACAAAGGACAGAATACTTGGTTTGTTTTCAGCGAAATATAAATTCACAAGTTGGCTTGATTTGCAGGTAAGGGGAAGTATTGATAAGACCATTCAAAAAACAGATGACAGAATGTATGAAGATTCCTACCACAGCGCAGGGCAGGGAGCTGTATATGCTCTTTCAAAAATGGATAGCCACTCTACCAATATCGATGCACTTTTATCCTTTAAACAAGATATATCTAAAAGTTTTGACATAAATGGTTATTTGGGAGGCTCTATTCAGGAAAGTAAATATGAAGGTGTTAACATGAATGCCAATGGTTTATTCCGTCAGGATTTCTTTTTTATACAAAATGCAAAAAATCCAAAAGGAACTAATTATTTCGGAAGGTCGCCTCAGGTTCAGTCCTTATATGCAACAACCACATTAGGGTACAAGGATTATTTGTTTATGGATTTGACCGCAAGAAATGACTGGTCTTCAGCACTCCCTAAAGCTAATCAGTCATATTTCTACCCTTCGGTTGGTTTAACTGCCATTGTAACTGATATGGTTGAATTACCTAAATGGATTTCTTATGGAAAAGCCAGATTGACTCTTGCAAATGCGGGTTATGGTGGTACACAATATCTTGACAGGAACTATTTTGATGTTGCTCCCGGAGGAGTTATTAAAACACCTCAAACACGTTCATTAGGTGATTATAAGCCTGAATTGACAACTTCATTTGAAGCCGGTCTTGACTGGAGATTTTTCGACGGCAGACTCGGTATTGATGCAACTTATTACATAACCAAAACCAAAAATCAGCTGCTTGCAGTAGCTACTCCTTATGCTTCTTTGTTTGTAAACCAATATATCAATGCCGGTTTAATTGAAAACAAAGGAGTAGAATTAACATTATCTGGTACCCCTGTTCGTAAGGATAAATTTTCATGGGATCTTAATCTGAATTTTGCTGACAATAACAATAAGATAATCAGATTAACAGATGCGCTTAAAGAAGCAATTCTGATCGATGACAGACAAGTTATGATCAAGGCCGCTGAAGGTGGACGGTACGGAGATATGTACATGGTTAACTGGGCTAAAGATAGCCAGGGTAGAAGACTTGTTGATGCTAATGGGAGAATTATTCTTACCGCAAAAAATTCATATGTAGGGAACTATAATCCTAATTATATGGTGGGATTAAACAATGCTTTTTCCTATAGAAATTTTGCATTAAGTTTCCTGATTGATTACAGGAACGGAGGTACCGTGATTTCTGGTACTCAGGCAATAATTGACGCGGATGGTCATTCAAAAAGATCATTGGAAGGCCGTGAATCAGGATTGGTTCTTGATGCATATACTCAAAGCGGAGCAAAGAACACCAAAAGTATTTCTGCCGAAACATATTGGGCATCAGTGGGTAACTGGACTCCTGTAGGAGATTTATATGCTTTTTCAGGTACTAACCTCAGACTAAGAGAAGTGGTTTTTGGTTATAATTTTCCTAAGACCATTATAAGTAAAACAGGTTTTATTCAGGCAGCCAAGCTTTCACTGGTAGGAAGAAACCTGTTCTTCTTCCAGAGGGATGCACCATTTGATCCTGAAATGGCAACTGGAACCGGAAATACCGGTGGGGTGGAATACGCTTCATTGCCGAGTACCCGTAACATTGGTCTGAACCTGAAATTATCATTCTGATAATTTATTTGAAATAAACGATTTAAGTGTTTGTTCTAAACATACACTATTCAGTTAAATTATGAACTTATAAAAATTGAATAAAATGAAATTTAACATAACAAGGGTCAGAGGAATATCATTCTTATTAGCGTGTACGCTAATTCTGGCAAGCTGTACTAAAGATTTTGAGGAGATCAATACCAATCCGGTTAGATTGAGCGAATTAACCCCTTTAGATACCCGTAGTTTATTTCCTGGAGCCATTATTGCTGGAGTAAATAGTGACGGATACATTATTACCACTGCGTTATTTGCGGGTGTTTATTCACAGCACTTCGCCTCTACACAGCCGGCTCACATGTCTCACCGTTATCTGGTTGTTCAGGGTTGGGTATTTTTACAATGGTTAAATACCTATGTGTCTGCGATGCCGGCACTGGTAAATATTATAGAACAAAGTAAAGGTAAAGATCCAACACTGAACGCAATCGCCAGAATCTGGAAAGTTTATGTATTACACAGAACAACAGATTACTGGGGTCCGATACCATATTCAAAGATCGGTGATAAGGGAACAACCATCAGCTATGATTCCCAAAAGGATATATATTATGATTTCTTTAAGGAATTGGATGAAGCATCTAAAGACTTAAAGAACAATATCAATGTCACTTCATTTGCTAATAAAGATTTAATATATGGCGGTGATAATAATAAGTGGTTGAAATTTGCTAATACTCTACGCCTTCGTCTCGCATTGAGGATTTCAAAGGTTGAACCTGCAAAGGCAAAAGAAGAGGCTGAAAAAGCAGTTACGGATGGTGTGATGATGAATACTTCTGATGATGCCTTTATGAAAGTGTCAGCAAACGTCAATAACGGATTTAATTTGCAGTCAGGATGGAATGAATCCAGAATGAGTTCTGTTTTTGAAAGTTTGTTTAAAGGCTGGAATGATCCTAGGATGAGTAAATATTTCAAACCTGCTGTTACTGACGGACAGTATCGCAGTGTTCGAAGCGGGATGACTCAGGCTCAGCAAAATATTCCTGATAATAGTTTTAATAACAGTTCTGATGTAAGCTTAAAACTCGCACCTATTAACATGAACACAACGCCACAATCGATCATATATGCTGCTGAAGCTTATTTGCTGCGTGCTGAAGGTGCTGTTAATGGCTGGAATATGGGAGGAACTGCCAAGGATCTTTATGAAAAAGGAATTGAAATGTCTATGAGATCCTGGGAAATTACTGATCAGACTGTTATTAATAATTACATTAATGGAACCAGTCTGCCAATCGCTCCGGGTGGATACTTCAATACACCTGCTTTAACAGATATTCCGGTGAAATTCTCAACCGAACCTGAAAAGCAAAGAGAACAGATATTAACTCAAAAATGGATTGCTGTGTTCCCTGAATCTCATGAAGCATGGGCTGAGGTTAGACGTTCAGGATATCCTAAAACATATCCGCTTATCAATTCAGATAATCCGGATGTTCCTAAAGAGAAAATGATCCGACGTATCACCTTCCTTGATATTGAAAGGAATAGTAATAAGTCGGCCGTGACTGCTGCAGAAACACTTCTTGGTGGTCCTGATAAAGCCAGTACACGTTTATGGTGGGATAAGACCCCATTCTAAATTTTGATTTAACCTTTAAAAAGCGTAGGGGCATATCTATATCTAAAGATGTGCCCTTACGTTGATTAATGTTCGTAATTAATCAGTTTTATTTGAAATAATGACTGAAGCATCCGGCTGAATTTAAAAATCAGCGTTGGATTCCTTTTTGTTTCATTTTAAAATTTTGCTTCTTTAAAATGCAATTAAACTCATTAGCATCTGCCTATGTTTTTTCGCTTAGTTGTCCTTATTCTAATAGCTTCAATACTACCACGTGGTACTTTCGCGCAGGATACACGTGAATTTAAGATATTTCAGTTTCCCTCTGACCGGATTCCTGTCATAGATGGGAAAGGTTCCGACTGGGCAATGGTCGGAAATGAATATTCCATCGGTATGGAAAATTTGTTCGATGACCGTATTGACAGCAACAGGCATCTGAAGGCTAATCCCCAAAATCTTGATGTCAAAGTAAAAGTTGGCTGGGTTAATGGAATGAACAGGCTTTATTTTCTCTATGAGGCCTATGACGATTACTGGGATTTTTCTTTAACTGATTTACATAACGATATTTTCGAAGTCGTTGTAGATGGAGATCTGTCTGGGGGGCCGTTTATTGGCCCTTTTCATCCCAATAAAAGCTTGAATCCAATGGATGCATACTTTTCATTTCACGGAGTTCATGCACAAAACTACCACATATTTACTCCTGCTGTTGGAAAAGAATGGGCATTGGTTTGGGGAAGTCAGCCCTGGATTAAAGATTTGCCTTTTGCCAACGCAGCATACAATTTTAATTTCAAACCCGGGGAATCAGGTAAATTAACTCTTGAATTCTGGATTACCCCTTTTGATTATGCAGGAGCAGAGGGACCTGTGCGTGCTGTTGAATCTTTACTGACTGAAAATAAAAATATTGGTCTTAGTTGGGCAATTATTGATTATGATGATGTAAACAAACGAGATGGCCTTAACAATGGATTCTGGAATCTAAGTAAGGAAAGGACAATGTATGGTAATGCAAACTATTTATTGCCATTCAGATTAATGCCCCTTGAACCTAAATATTTAAAGTCTATTGACGCGCAGTGGTCATTTTCTGTCATGGATATGAACCGAAGAATGGTGGCATTTAATGATAAATCATTAGGGACAATTACATCGTGGAAATGGGATTTTGGCGATGGTAAAATATCATCAGAACAACACCCGGTGCATACATACTCCAAATCCGGCCAATATGTTGTGACTTTATGGGTTGAAGGACCTGAAGGAAAATCGCGGTTGTCCAAAGTTTGGGATGTCGCTTTAAAATAATCTGAAATATAGAAATATGAACCGAAGGAATATTCTCCGTTATTTAACTGTAACACCTGTTTTAGGAAGTATTTTAAGTCCATTGTTTACTGAAAAAAGTTTTGCAGGACAGTTTAAGTCCGGACGTAATCTTTTTCGTGAATTAGGTATCCGGACATTTATTAATGCTGCCGGAACTTATACGCATATGAGTGGAACTATAATGTATGATGAAGTTGTGGAGACGATCACTGCATCCGTAGGTGAATTTGCAATGATTGATGAGGTACAGGATAAGGTTGGAGAAAGAATAGCAGCCATGTGTCATGCCGAAGCCGCAACGGTTACTGCGGGTTGCTGGTCGGCAGTTGTACTTGGAACGGCGGGAGTTCTGACAGGTTCTGATCCTAAGAAAGTGGCACAGTTGCCTGATGTTACCGGAATACGGTCTGAAATTATTGTGCAAAAAGCTCACAATTTTGGGTATGTCCATGCATTGAAAAATACTGGTGCTAAAGTTGTCGAAATTGAAACTGTCGAAGATTTCAAAAGAGCTGTTAGCAAGAATACCGCAATGACATGGTTTCTCAATGTCTTTACCGATGAGGGCAAGATCCGGCACCATGAATGGCTTGAATTATGTAAGCAATACAAAATTTCGGCAATGATTGATATTGCTGCAGATATACCACCTGTAGAGAATTTATGGAAATATAATGATATGGGCTTTGATCTGGTATGCATTTCCGGTGGAAAACTGTTACGTGGTCCCCAAAGTGCTGGGATACTGATGGGGAAGAAGGATCTGATTGCTGCTGCCCGCTTGAGCGCTCCGCCAAGAGGCATGAATATTGGCCGTGGCATGAAAGTTAATAAGGAAGAGATCCTGGCAGTGTATGTGGCCATGGAAAAGTATGTGAATACAGATCATGACAAAGAGATGAAATCATGGTCGGCAAAGACTTTACTTATTGAAAATGCCGTTAAAAAAATCCCGGGGGTCAGAACGGAAGTTTACATTCCTCCAATAGCTAACCGTACCCCAGTATTGTTAATCAACTGGGATAGTAATCTGATCAGACTAAAGGGCCCTGAACTGATAGGAAAACTGAGAAATGGAAGTCCCTCCATTGAAGTTATGCCAGGAAAGAATGACGGAATTAGTGTAATTACGAATTCTATGCAGAATGGTCAGGAGAAAATCGTTGCCAGACGACTCCATGAAGAATTTATCCGATCCTCGGTTTAGAATTGATATCTCACTGATTTATATGTATGGATTCCACGATGCGAATTATTTATTTTAAATACCAATCATGTTTAGACTGATCCCATTTCTATTCGTTTTATTAATGATGGTATCCTGTAAGGATAGCACTCCAGTATTGTTCACACTAATGGATCAATCAGATACTGGTATCGACTTTAAGAATAATCTTCAGCCGAGTAAAGAGATCGATATTATGAAATATACCTACTTCTATAACGGAGGTGGTGTGGCAATAGGAGATATTAATAATGATGGTTTGCAAGATGTATTCTTTACAGGCAATATGGTTAAAAATCGTTTGTACCTGAATATGGGCAACTTTGAATTTGAAAACATTACCCAAAGCAGCAACATAACTGTAAAGCAGGGATGGAGTACTGGCGTAACTATGGTAGATATAAACAGTGATGGATTTCTTGATATTTATGTATGCCAATCAGCAGATTTTTCTCCGGAAAGAAGGAAAAACCTACTCTATGTAAATAATGGTGATTTAACTTTTACAGAACGAGCGGAACAGTATGGTTTAGCAGATCAAGGCTATTCCACACAGGCATCATTTTTCGATTTTGATAAGGATGGTGATCTTGACATGTTCTTAATCAATCATTCGCTGCAGCAGTATACTACTGGGGCACAGGAGAATCCAGAAGTAAGAAAAATCAAGAACCCTGATTTTGCAAGTAAGCTTTACCGGAATGATAATGGTCATTATAAGGATGTTAGTGAAGCTGCCGGTATAATTTCCAATGTCCTCACTTTTGGACTAGGCCTGGCTATTTCTGATGTTAATAATGATAACTGGCATGATATATATGTGTCAAATGATTTTAATGAACCCGATTATTTATTCATTAATAATAAAAACGGAACATTTACAGATCAAATGAAGGAAAGTCTGGATCAGATTTCTTTGTATTCAATGGGTTCTGATATTGCAGATTACAACAACGATGGCTTGACTGATATATATACATTGGATATGCTTCCGGAGGATAATAAAATTCAAAAGATGCATGCCGGTCCTGAAAATTTTGATAAGGTGCAGTTTCTGCACAGAAAAGGATTTCATTATCAATTGAGCAGAAATATGCTTCAGAAAAATAATGGAGATGGTACTTTTTCTGAAATAGGACAGCTGGCTGGAGTATCAAATACCGATTGGAGCTGGGCAGGATTGTTTTCTGATTTTGATAACGATGGATTAAAGGACCTCCTGGTAACTAATGGCTATGTAAAGGATTATAACGACATGGACTTTATAAAATACACGATGAATAATGCACTAAAAATGGCAAATCTGGGTAGAGATGCAATGGTAGCTGATTTTATTGAAAAAATGCCTACCATCATTATCCCGAATTATATATACAGAAATAAGGGAAAGGATAGTTTTGAAAAGAAAACAAATGATTGGGGTTTAAACCACCCGGCAATTTCTACCGGTGCTGCCTATGCAGATCTGGATAATGATGGTGATATGGATCTCATCATTAATAATATAAATTCATATGCTCAGGTTTATAGAAATAACCGGGATCAGCTACCTGATAATAATTATCTGAAATTGAAATTAAGCGGACCTGTCGGAAATGGTTACGCAGTGGGTGCAAAAATTACTCTTTATTGTAAAAATGAGCAATATTTTCAGGAGCAAATGCCAGTTAGGGGATTTCAATCGTCGGTGGATCCGATTTTAAACTTTGGAATAGGCAAGCATAGTAAAATTGATTCCATAAAGATTATCTGGCCGGATGATAAAGTGTCAACTTTTGAAAATGTAAAGGCAAATCAGTTACTTAATTTATCAATGACCGGTCCAGATATGAAGGAGGAATTCAGAACTCCTTTTGTACCTGAAACGCTCTTTAAGGATCCCGTTTCTCTGGGTTTTGTACATAAAGAGAATTATTACCTCGATTTTACGAAGCAGATTTTGTTATTGAATTTTTTATCGAGGCAGGGGCCATGTATGGCAAAAGCCGATGTGAATAAAGATGGTAGGGAGGATTTGTTTGTCGGAGGTGCTTCCGGTCAGGCAGGAGGAATTTTATTATGCAATATCAACGACGGATTCAGGTTAGGGAATATCAGTGCTTTTGAGAAAGATGCTTTGAATGAAGATACAGCTGCTGAGTTCGCTGATGTAGATAATGATGGGGATGCTGACCTCTATGTTGGCAGTGGTGGATACGAAATAGAAAATAATTCATTATTGGCAGGCCGGTTATACATCAATGATGGTAAAGGCAATTTTGCTAGGAAAATTAATGCAATCCCTGATTTCAGAATAAACACCTCCTGTGTTAAATCAACAGATATTGACAAGGATGGAGACTTAGATTTCTTTGTTGGCGGAAGAGTGATCCCAGGGAATTACCCTTTAGCTCCTGAAAGTAAATTACTGATCAATGATGGTAAAGGTAATTTTTCTGATGCCACCTCTAGTCTTGCTCCCGGGCTGAAAAATATTGGAATGGTCACTGACGCATTATGGATTGATCTGAATAAGGATAATAAAGATGATTTAATCCTGGTAGGTGAATGGATGCCTATTAAGGTGTTTATAAATTCAGGTGTCAAATTTGAAGACCAGTCATCCTCCTATATCAATTTCGCATCAAAAGGATGGTGGAACGGCATTTATGCTGATGATATGGATGGAGATGGTGACCAGGATGTAATAATTGGAAATCTTGGTTTGAATGCACAGTTCAGAGCTTCAGAAAAAGAGCCTTTAAGTCTTTATTATAAGGACTTTGATGCCAATGGTTCCATTGATCCTATTTTCTGTTATTATATTGAAGGTGTTTCTTATCCGGCAGCATCAAGAGATGATCTGACTGAACAGCTTCCAGTTCTGAAGAATAAGTTTTTGTATTACAAAACCTATTCAACTGCAACCATTAATGACCTGTTTAGTCCTGAAGAATTAAAGGATGCTTCTTTACTTACTGCAGATTTTTTAAAAACTGTTTATCTGGAAAATAGAGGAAAGGAAGGCTTAAAGCCAATTGAACTCCCCGTTGAGGCCCAATTCTCACCTGTATACGCTATTCGTTCAATGGACGTAAATAATGATAATAAGAAAGATCTCATTTTTGCTGGAAATAATATTTGGACCAGAGTAAAATTTGGACAATATACAGCTAATCATGGGATGGTATTTTTGGGCGATGGTAAAGGCAGATTTAACTATATGCCGCAAAGGGAGAGTGGGCTTAAAATAAAAGGTAATGTCCGTTCAATGGAGATATTGTCAACAACTTCTTCAAGATCGTTGATTTTTGGTTTGAATGATTCGGCACTAAAATTAGTTAAACTTAAATAGTAAGTATGTCTGGTTGCTCATCATACTTTTTTGTGATTTTAATAAATTTCTATGGAAACTCAAAGTAGTCCTTCTGCTAAACATAATTTGTCGTCCTCTCAACAAAATAAGGTTGAGAATGAAAATCTACTCACTGAAATACAACCTAAAATAGGTTTCGAAAGTGGTCTGCGGCAGTCAGAGATTAAATCGCCTATCAGGAGGCGTAGATTTTTGGGGCTTGGACTTTTGGGTCTTACTGGTCTTTCACTTTCCACTTTGCCATCATTTGCACGTAAATCTGAGAATAAACTGGTTCAAGGTTTGGTCAACAGGGTATTAGGTACAAAAGAAGAAACCTATTGGGATCGGACTGATCGTTTTGAAGAGAAAATGAAGCTAATGCAATCAGCCTGGGAGCGCAAAGATTTCAGATTGGTACGGGCTTTGTCAAACTCCCTGAGAATTACCGGGATACAGGCCCAGATGGAGGAAGACGATCCTGGAATGCCATTATCCGGTTCCTCTCATTATGGAGAGGTTGAATCACTCCCTCTGCCCTGGAAGTCCTGGGCAAAAGGATGGAAGTATTTCAAAATATTGGAATTAGAAGAGAGAATTTCAATAGAAAGAAAAGCAGAGCCCGTTGAAGTGCTTTTAGGGTTTTTGTCCAGTCAAATTAGCTCACCTCGACGGGAAATTCGTGTGGCACGAATTGATAATGGAATGTTGAAGGAAGTCACTTCACAGGTTTATGATGTCATCCGTCGTAAAGGAGAATGGTTTTGTAAATTGCTTTTCCTTGCAGACTGCCATGCAGGTCAACATCGAAATTTTTTGATTTTTTATGGAAATTTTGATGCAGAATTACCGGCCTATCTTTCCGATCTAACCACAAAAGGAGAAGGTGTTGGACTTGATATTGAAAACAATTTTTATAAAGCGACACTTTCCGGACAGACAGGGCAACTAGAGCGAATGACAGTAAAACACGGGCATGGGGTTGAACTTTATGCAGGTGGCGAAGCTCATGGTGAACAGCCTGGAATTGATTGGGCGCATGATTATGTTTCTGAAGGATTCTTTCAGAAATTCAGAATTACTTTATGGGATGAATGTCCCGACTATGAGATAGTTAAAGGGCCTATATGTACTATTGTGCGACGCTGGGGCTTCCCATATTCGCCGGTCCACCCTCTGTTTTCCCCAAGCAGACTTAATATGGATATTGAATACCGTTTTTATGCCGGCTTACCGTATTTTCATAAGTTCGGTCGAATGACTTCAATCAAGGATTTTGAACTTGTGTATGCCCGTGACGATGAATGGGTATTTACAGGACAACCCTTCACTGATATTATATGGATGGGCCCTGACGGTAAGGTGAAGATTGGTGAAGTTGATTCCGAATTTAAAGAGAAGCTCTGGGGGGTAGGGTTCTTTAATAAAGATACCAAAGATTCATTTGTTGGACTGTTTTTGGAACATTATGCCGACGGCTTGCCGGAATTGGTTCATTCGGGATCTCCCCAGGCTCGTTACGACTGGGCACTTCAGTTGTGGAGCCGGTCTCCTTTACCGGTAAAGAGACTACCTGCAGGTACAGTGTTACATGAAAAGAATGCTTATTTATCGCTTCCTTTTACTGCAGATAAAGGGCCGGAAATGATTGAGGAGTTGAGGCATAGATTAATGAAACCTTTGTTTGTTTCGAAGGGGATATTAAGTAAAGATGTTGTTTATGATTCACCCGGACGATTAGCACGTCCCGGTGAGGCTGGAGATAGTGCAATCTCTAAAAGGTTGATTTGGGAGGCTTTGCATAATTGTAAGGATGAAGAATTGTATAAGGCTGATATAAGTATTGTAGATCTAGGTTTAGTATACGACATAAGCGTTCAGGGTGATTTGGTAAAAATAATACTTGCTATGCCACACCGTGGTCGTCCTCTTGGAGGTTTTTTTACACATGTCACCAGTCCAATTGATCCTAAAATTTTTAATACTATTCCCGATGTATTAATGAAAGTCCAAGGTGTACGTGATGTGATCATGGAACAGACTTGGCACCCGGGCTGGAGTTCTAATATGCTGACAGATTCAGGACGAAAAAAACTAGGGATATAGAATTGAAATATTAAAATGAGTTTATCTGAAGAATCAACTCTTTCATTATGATTATTTGTATTAAAATTTAAGAAATGAAATTGGCATGAGCGATAAAGGCACACAAACAGCGATGTATAAAATCACTAACTTTAAAGTACCTAAAGCTCGATTGGTTACTGAAGGCATAGACCTCGCAAATGAAATTGAGTTCAA
>JAKFBV010000064.1:0-2592 GCA_036677005.1 Pedobacter sp. | reverse complement strand
GTCATATTTTTTATCAGCCGAGGCAAGCCTGGCTTTTTGGGAATAACAGTTAAATGAAAAAACACTTACTATCGTCAGGCAAAGGGTGATATAATTTTTCATAATAATTGCTTTTAGAAGAATCGGGGAGTAGTAATTTTGTTATTGTTTTTGAATATTTCATAACGAAAGAAGATTTCGTGAGAACCGGAATTGTAATTTTCCAATTTGGTGGTTTCCAGGTCATATCCATATCCGATATACATTCCGTCTGATATTTGAAATCCAACCATGGCACTCATGGCAGCATTCCATCGGTAAGCAGCACCAATCATAAATTTATCATTGAACATAAAGTTTCCTGAAACGTCAAGTTGAAGTGGTGCTCCTTCAATCATTTTAGTCATTAAGGCAGGTTTAAATTTGATAGAACTATTCAAATCAAATACATATCCCGTAATCAGATAGAAATTTAATTTTTCTTTAAAAATTTTAACTTCATTATCATCATAACGGTTACTCTCTATGAAGTTAGGAACGGATATACCGATATAGGCTTTGTCCGAGTGTAAGTACATACCTGCTCCTATATTGGGTGAAAACTTATTGTTGAAATTTTGGAGATTGGGATCGTTTGCATTTACAGGATTTAATTTACTTACATCCAAATCAAATAAATTAGCGGTTGCTTTAATACCAAAAGATAGTTTAAAGGTTGCTGATGTTGGAACGGTATAAGATAAATCCGCTGACAGGGTGTTCTCTTTTGTAGGTCCAATTTTATCATTAATGATAGATACCCCTAAGCCTAACCTACTATTATTTAAAGGCGTATTTACAGAAAAGGCATTGGTTACCGGTGCTCCGTCTAATCCTACCCATTGGGTACGGTGTAAAGCAAATATACTCATGGCTCCTCTAGATCCCGCATAGGCTGGATTGACATTGATTGTGTTGTACATGTATTGTGTAAATTGGGCATCCTGTTGTGCATAACTTACAACTCCAGTAAACAACAAAGCGAATAATAGTATTCTTGTCTTCATTTGGTTTCTTTTTTAAACCTGAGGCTTTTACACCTCAGGTGTTAGATTTGAATTGATTTTATCTGGTAAGATATAAATAACCATCTTTTCTATTCGTTTGAATAGTACCTTGTCCATCTACAGAAGTATAATTCAAGATATAGAAATAAGTTCCTGTCGGTAGTCCGGAAGATTGACTGATAGTCACTCTCCCTTTAGAAGTTCCATCGAAATTATTACTATTGTTATTATAGTTTTTAGTTTCATAAACTAAGACCCCCCATCTGTTATAAATCTCTATATTGTTTTCTGGATAACATAAAGTATCATCAATATTATCAATTACAAAAGTCGGATTGAATTCATCCCCATTAGGAGAGAAGGCATTATGAACAGTTACAGTTCCACAACCTAAAACGATACCACAGCCTTCATCAGTAACAGTCATTTTTATAATAATACTTCTTGGACAAGCTTCGGTTTCTATTTTATATTCTAAATCGTAATTACCAAGAGGCACATTAAGAGGACTAAATATACTGCCGTTTAAAGCACCGGTATTATCATCAATCCAAGTTCCATTCAAAGGGGTACCTTGGGGTAAAAGAGTCATTAAATCTACTGTACTTTCGTCGTTATTACAAGCCGAAGTAACTATTTCTTCTGTACTGGTTGTTAAAGTAATATTTACTGTTTGGGTAAACTCTGCAGTATTATTACACGCATCACTTACGGTCCATTTTCTTATAATTGAATATGAAGTTGAAGTTCTGTTAATGATGTTTTCTGTAAATACTACTGTAGGTGCTACTGTAGAACAACCATCTACAAATGTCAGAGTAGGGATAGTCGGAATTGCATCACAATTCACATTGATTGTTGGACTATATGCAGTTGTAGTAGCTGGAGCAGTAGTATCTTTTACAGTAATGACTTGTGATTTAGAAGCAGTGTTACCACAGGCATCTGTTGCTGTCCAGGTTCTGGTCAACGTATAGTTGCTAACACAGTTTCCGTTTGTTTTTACTTCGCTGTAAGCTACCACCGGAGCCGCATCACAATTATCAGTGGCAGTTAAAGTAGCCGCAGCAGGTACAGCAGCACATTCTACAGTTACATTGGCAGGAGCTTCGCTCAATACTGGAGCGGTAGTATCTTTCACAGTTATTATTTGTGATTTAGAAGTTGCGTTACCACAAGCATCTGTAGCCGTCCAGGTTCTGGTTACTGAGTACGAACCAGCACATTGACCTTGAGTTGTTACATCTTCAAAAGTCAGAGAAACAGATGTGTCAATATTATCTGTTGCAGTTGCCTGTGCAAATTCAGGTTTTGCAGGACAATTAATTGTTGTTTCATTTGGTAATTGACTAATTACAGGAGGAGTACCATCTCCATCATTTATAGTTACCGTAGCAGTAGCAGTACAAGAACCATTAGCATTTCCATTCGGGGCAGAAGCCGTTAGCGTATAAGTTCCCGCAGGCAGGTTTGTATTAGAAACGACTTGATTTTGTGCATTGGTAATCACTACAGTTGAACCGGCACTGTTTGTTACAGCAATCGAACCGTCAGCTTCACCAAAACA
>JAKFBV010000063.1:0-1860 GCA_036677005.1 Pedobacter sp. | reverse complement strand
AAAAATTGAAAACCCTTTCTGATTCGTTCAGGAAGGGTTTTGTTTTTAGGAAGGAGAACCTAACCCACATTGCAGCATTTAGTGGTATAGCGATTAAATATTCATTTATTTTCTGTGCCTAAGTCGTCGATTAGCTGTACCCCCCCCCACTGTTATTTTATTTTATAACTCCCATTAGGTCTTCATTTGGTTTGTAGTACACAGAGGGTGTTGGATTTTGGCTTTCCTGATCAGTACTTTATGGCATGTATTTCAAGTTCTCACTACGAAAACATCCGCAGACTGGAAAGCTGAGCGGTTACTACCGTTTGGTGGAAAGTTATCGTAATTCAGACAACAGAGTGTGCCATCACACCATTCTGAACGTGGGATTCATGGAGGATGTGACTCCTGAACAACTCAATGTAATCCAAAAACAGCTGACTCAACGCTATGAGCACAAACAGACCTTTTTCCAAGCGGAAGAAGATCCAATTGTAAAGCAGTATGTGGAAGAGTTTTGGCAACGTATTGTCGGATCAAAAAAACTGGATCTGGTATCGTCTGAGAAACTGTCGCGCATGGTGAACATGGATACCCTGCAGCACAGCAACGCCCGGGAAATCGGTGCGGAAAACATCGCCTATCAGACCTGGGAAAAGCTACAACTCACCCCGCTGCTGCTTTCGGTGGGATTTACCCCCGAGCAGGCCAAGCTTGCCGCCACCCAGGTAGTAAGCCGTGCGGTGTATCCGGCCTCCGAACTCAAAACCACCCGGTGGATAAAAGAAAACTCGGCTGTATGTGAGCTTACCGGCTATGATCCCGACAAAGTGACCAAAGACTGGCTTTATGAAAGCGCACTGCTACCGGGCAAAGGATGCATTGAAAAGTGCACATTGCCCAACGACAATCTCAGGCAGATTTACAATATCCTCCAGACCAAACATCAACCATTCACCAAAAGAAAATCTGTAGTACACAAACGTGAACCTGAAAAAACAGAAACTACTGAAAAACAGAGACTACTGACCGGATAGCTGCAATGTGGGTTAAGGATGGATAGCAGTTAGCGCTTTTAATGATGCGGAAATGTGACTCCCCCTTTTTTTCAAAGGGGGTTAGGGGGATTTTTTAAAGAAGGGTTGAAGCCTCTTTGTAATGCCGCCGGAAGTGTCTTCACTCCGGGATTTTTAGCATTAAAAAACGTGAATGCATTCACTCACGTTGGCAAGAGGAGATCATTTCAAGAAAAGTTGAAGTTCCTATGTAATTCAATCCTTACTCGCGGTTTTTTCCCTTGTCACTTTTTGAAGCCAAAAAGTAACCCCGCCCCGGCGGGCAGGCAAAAACCTTAATGCTTGGTTATTTACTTCAAATAGGCAGTGTTTCGGAATTAAAGAATGATTCGGGGCTATTTGATTTTAAACCATTGATCAAACCTAAAAATGGGTTAGTTCCCTCGTTCCACTTCGGGAACTAACCCATTTTCTTTACGGTCTGATCTGCTGTTTTAAAACCGTAAATAAACCAAGGCATTACCTAACATGAAACCTTTCTACTCACCGAATACTGCCCCAAATTCCGACATTTTATAAAAAAATGATCATACGGTCAAACCACGAAAAAACCCCGACTCTATAAAAATCGGGGTTTCTGTCTACTGAGAATGAACACTTTCTACTGAGACTGAAAAATGCACACTGCGACTGAACACTGCTTACTGAGCACTGCTTACTGAATACTGATCACTTCGAAGAAGCCGCAAAATCCTCCACTGCTTTCCAGACACGGAACACATTCTTATAACAGATCTTCTCTATATCCTCTTTCGAATAACCTCTCTTTAAAAGTTCAGCGATCAGATTGGGAAACATGGAA
>JAKFBV010000062.1:0-10405 GCA_036677005.1 Pedobacter sp. | reverse complement strand
GTTTTATTCCCGTTTTGTTTGGGACTGCAAAGGTAGAAAACTTATCCACTCCTGCAAAATTTATTTTAAAGTTTTTTCGAATGACCATCCCCTTTCTCCTTCCTCTCTCTCAACACCGATCCCCATCTTCAAAACTACTCAAACAACATCCCACATCTCTTTCGTTGCGGGTTGCAAAGGTAATAAAATATATCACTGCACACAAGCTATTGAAAGAATAATTCAACAAAACACAGTAACTGACTGTGTTTGAATTAGAAAAATACTAAAATTGACAAATGGAATAAAAGCGGATTCCTGAATTAAGGCTTCGCGGCAGAATAACATAGCGGCTGCTCTATACAATATCGCTTAGCACGGCCTGATTCAGGATCATATATAATATAAGTATTAGAACATTAATCAATGACCGGAATACACGGTTTCAATCAAGCTTAAGGGAAGTTTTATTATTATTGATAAAGACTTCACCATCCTTAATTTCAGAAGCAAGCTGCTGAATAGTTTTGGTTTCAAATAAGAGGATCAACTGTTTCTTTATAAGCTTGTATTGCGAATGCATGGGACAAGGCTGAATTTCAGAGCATTGGTTCAAGCCAAGAATACATCTTTCCAGCACTTCATCTTCCCCCATCGCATCCAGAATAGAACGAACAGGCAGTTTTTTCGCTTTCTCGGTCATGTAAAACCCGCCATTCGGTCCGCGGACAGAACTCACAATTTTATTATCCCTTGTAAGCGCCTGCAATATTTTGGCTGTAAAGGATGGGGGCGAATCCGTTGCTTCTGAAATAACCTTAATACCCAGCTTCATTTCGGCCGAGCTTTTTTGGGCTATAAATATGGTTGCCCTAAGGGCATATTCGGTAGATTTTGAAAACATGACTATGATAAAAAAAGAAAACTACGGATTTTCTGCAAATAATCAACTCAATGCTGCCCATCGGGGACCGGCTAATGTAAAAATCACTGGCTTTATCAGTTTAAACGCCGCCTGCCTGGATCTGCCTGAATAATATTCGCCATTCAGGAACATTATTAAATTTCCACACCCATTATTCCAACCTGATAATTAGCGGCTTAACAGAATCTTACAATCGGATCTTTTGGAAAATAAGATAAATAAATTAAAGACAAATTTATCTTTATTTATTAGATTTATTTTATATTCAAAAAAAAATACATTATGGCTAAGAATAACTTCATTACTTACCTCCTGAATCCCAAAAACTGGTGGCTGCCACTCCTTATTATTTTTACAGTAAGTATCGCCGGAGTAACCATGATCGGAATTCATACCTATACTGAAGCTCCGCCGATACCAGATTATGTCTCTCAAAAAGGAGAAGTCGTTTTTTCAAAAGAGGAAATATTGAAAGGACAGGCTGTTTTCCAGCAGTATGCCCTGATGGAATATGGCAGTATGTTTGGGGATGGCGCCAACCGGGGCCCCGATTATACTGCTGAAGCATTACATCAGGTTTCTATCTATATGAATGATTATTACCTTTCGAAATTGAAAGGGGAGGTAAATGAAGAACTGCTTAAAAAAGGTGCTGTTGAACAGGTAAAAGCGGAAATTAAAGCCAATCGCTTCGATGAGGATAATAACCGTGTAGTCCTTAGCGATGCGCAGTTATTTGGCACGACCGAACTGGTGAAATATTATATAAAAACCTTTACAGATCCATCCTTTCAGGGAGCAATGAAGCCGGCAGGATATATTACCAGTACATCTGACATCAGATCCCTAAGCGCCTTTTTCTTTTGGGGTGCATGGGTTTGCGGTGTGGAAAGGCCGGGCGAACAATATAGTTATACTCATAACTGGCCTTTTGATCCGGCAGCCGGAAATACGCCCAGTTCAGCTATTATACTCTGGAGTATCATCGGCTCTCTTGGATTGATATTCGGACTGGGAATTGTTTTATACTATTATGGCAAATTAGAAAAGCTGGACGATGATGCTTATACCAGCAAAGTACAGCCATTTATGACGAGAGGCGAAATAGAAAAATTTTCACCCGATGCCATTCAGCATGCCACCTACAAGTTTTTCTATGCAGCTATTTTACTTTTTGCAACCCAGGTACTGGCCGGCATATTAACCGTACATGATTTTATTGGATTTGTTAATTTTTTCGGAATTAATATTTCTGAAACCCTGCCGGTTACAATAACCCGCAGCTGGCATGTGCAATTATCCCTATTGTGGATTTCTGCCTGCTGGATCGGAGCTTCATTTTTTATGATGTCCCTGATTTCTCCCAAACAATCCCGAAGACAGGTTATCCTTGTCAATATTATCTTTTGGCTGACCATTTTATTGGTTGCAGGCTCATTTGCGGGAATGTTTTTAGGGCCTCATGGTCTCCTGGCCAAAAGCTGGTATTGGTTCGGTCACCAGGGATGGGAGTATGTAGAATTAGGAAAGGTATGGCAGATCATATTAGGTATCGTTTTTATTCTATGGGCAATCACAATATATCGCGGTATCAAACCTGTCATGAAGGTAAACCAACCCTGGGCTTTACCTAACTGGCTCGTTTACACCACATTCAGTATTATTTTATTATTGGTCTCAGGTTTTATTGCTACACCAACAACCAATTTTGTTATCGCTGACTTTTGGCGATGGATGGTGGTGCATATGTGGGCTGAAGCGTTCTTTGAAGTTTTCACAACAGTACTGATCGGCTATTTTATGGTATTAATGGGTCTAATAAGCAGGCATGCCGCTGTCCGTGTTATTTACCTTGCTACCTTATTGTTTCTGGGTTCAGGCTTGCTTGGCATCTCCCATAATTTTTACTGGAATGCAAAACCTGTCGGCACTATGGCACTGGGAGCTGTTTTTTCTACTCTGCAGGTAATTCCTTTGGTCCTCCTCACATTAGAGGCCTGGCGTTTCAGCAAGCTTCCAAAAATTCTGGAGGACAACAATAAGGTTAATGGAGATTTAAAAAAACAATTCGGATTCCCTGAAGTATTCTTGTTTTTAGTCGCTGTTAATTTCTGGAATTTCTTTGGGGCAGGGGTACTTGGATTTATTATTAATCTTCCAATTGCCAACTATTATGAACATGGCACCTATTTAACAGTTAATCATGGCCATGCTGCATTAATGGGCGTATATGGAAATCTGGCTCTGGCAACAGTATTATTTTGCAGCCAGTTACTGATCAAAGCAGAGTGGTGGCAGCCCAGAGCCATAAGAACCGCTTTCTGGTCCATTAATATAGGCCTGTTACTGATGATATTCCTTGACCTTTTTCCGGCAGGTATCCTGCAATTTAAAACTGTAACTGAAAGAGGATTATGGTTTGCCCGAAGCGCTGCATTTATTGATGGTACAGCTTTTCAAAGTTTCACATGGCTGCGCATTATCGGGGGTTCCTTATTCACATTGGGAGGAGTAGTACCCCTGGTTTGGTTTATAGTCCGGAGCAGCAAGGGGTTAAAAAGAAACAGCCATACAAATTCAAATTCTGAAATTTAAGATTTCAGCTGAGTATTGATGTACAGGGTATATTTCGGGAAAAGCAAGTACAGAATTAGGAATATTTATGCTCCCGGGCATGGCTTCAGGCATTTTAAAAAGAATCAGGCAGATGCTCCATGACGCTGAACTTAAACGGAATACATAGAAAAAGCCTTCCTATTCAAAGGTGTAATTCGGATTGTTAAATTTTGTTAAACAGGAGATGGTAAATTATTAAAGGGATAACTTCGCTTATATATATATTAAACATAAATATAATTGATGTTTTACCGATTTACCTTATCTTTGCAGAATGTTTAAAAACAAGCTTAAAGTAACCCTAAGCATATTACTTATTATAATGGTTTCAATTGCAGGCTGCAAAAGCAAGTTTGAAAAGCTGCGTGCAAGTAATGATACCGCTAAAAAATACCGGGAAGCTGTACGTCTTTATGAGAAAAAGGACTATAGTAAAGCTTTATCCTTATTCGATGATCTGGTGCAAAAATATCGCGGAACGGCAGAAGCAGAAGACCTTTCCTATTATTTCGCATATACACATTATAAGCTCAGAGATTATACTACTGCCAGGTATCATTTTAAAACATTTGCAGATACCTATGCCTCAAGTCCTAAAGCTGAGGAATGCAGGTTCATGGCAGCCTATTGTTTTTACCTTGAATCCCCGGTTTATTCCCTCGATCAGGATAATACGATCAAAGCCATAGAGGCCTTACAGTTGTTCATTAACCTCTATCCAAAAAGTGACCGTGTTGCCGAAGCAAGTAAATTAATAGATAACCTGCGTGATAAACTGGAAACCAAATCATATGCTAACGCTAAATTATTCCTGGATATTGGCGATTATAAATCAGCCGTGATCGCATTCAGGAATTCTGCACGTGATTTTCCGGATACTAAATATGCTGAGGAAATGGAATTCCTTACAATCAGGGCACAGGCACTGTATGCTAAGGCTAGTTTCGAAATAAAACAGGAAGAGCGTTATAATGAAGCAATTCAGTTGTATAATGAATTTGCTCAAACATACCCTTCCAGTAAATATCTTAAAGAGGCTGAACAGATAAAAAAGACCAGTGAGAAAGCTATTATTGATGTCAGGAAGCTGATCGCTTTAGATACAGAAGAACGGAAAGCTCAGGAAGCCCGGGCAGAAAAATTAAAACAAGAAGAATCTAAAAACAAGTAAAATGAGTAATACAAAACCCGTTATTCCAAACAGCACTGTAACACGTGATGTACGTGAATTGGATAAAACAACTGATAATATCTATGAGTCAATTGTAATTATCAGCAAACGTGCTAATCAGATTGCGAATAACCTGAAAGAAGAACTTCATGGTAAATTAGCAGAATTTGCATCCTCTAATGATAATTTAGAAGAAGTTTTCGAAAACCGTGAGCAAATTGAAATTTCTAAACATTATGAGCGTATGCCTAAACCATCGCTTATTGCTGTTGATGAATTTTTACACAATAAGGTTTATTACCGCAATCCTTCTAAAGAGCAAAACTAATTGCAAGGGAGCATAGGGCAATTATGTGCTATGCTGCCATGCATGCTTTCAGATGGGTAAACTCCATGCCCTATGCTTACTAATAAAAACATACTACTTGGCATTTGTGGCAGTATAGCCAGCTATAAATCGGCGACCTTAACCCGATTATTGGTTAAAGCTGGCGCAAATGTCAGGATTGTTATGACCAGGGATGCCTGCAATTTCATTACGCCCCTCACATTATCCACTCTTTCAAAAAATCCCGTATTAACAAATTATTCTGATCCTGAAAACGGAACCTGGAATAATCATGTTGAACTGGGCTTATGGGCTGATATCATGATCATAGCTCCTGCCAGCGCGAATACCCTGGCTAAATTTGCTAATGGAATATGTGATAACCTTCTGTCGGCTGTTTACCTTTCTGCTAAATGCCCCGTCTTTTTTGCCCCTGCCATGGACCGCGACATGTGGAAACATCCGGCAACGATGAAAAATATCAATTCCCTGATCGGCTATGGAAACCTCATGATCAACCCGGCATATGGCGAATTAGCGAGCGGTCTGACCGGTGAGGGACGGATGGCTGAACCGGAAGAAATCATCGGGTTTTTAAGCCTGGCATTTAAAAAAAAACTTCCATTAAAAGGTAAAAAGGCCCTCGTCACAGCCGGGCCAACCTATGAAGCCATCGATCCGGTCAGGTTTATAGGCAATCATTCATCCGGTAAAATGGGCTTTGCACTTGCTGAAGAACTGGCGGCTTTGGGAGCGGCTGTTACCCTCATCACCGGACCAACCGCATTAAGTTTATCAGATAAAAGCATTAAAAGGATCGACATCATCTCTGCAGAGGAAATGCTGAAAGCAGCTTTGGCCAATTTCTCCGGAACTGATATTTCTATACTCAGCGCTGCTGTAGCAGACTACCGTCCTAAAGAAGCTTCAGTCTTTAAGATCAAAAAGGATGGTTCCGAACCTGAGTTAGTGCTGATCAAAACCCCGGATATCCTGGCTACCCTGGGAACACAAAAAAAAGCCGGACAAATTCTTGTCGGTTTTGCTCTGGAGACTGATAATGAAGAAGCCAATGCCATCAGGAAACTGGAAAAGAAAAATCTGGATTTTATTGTATTGAATTCTCTGAAAGATCAGGGGGCCGGGTTTAAGAATGATGATAACAAAATCACCATAATAGATCGTAATCTGAATAAAAAATCTTATCCGCTTAAGCCAAAGGCTGAAGTAGCAGCCGATATCTGTAAAAAAATACTAGATTTATTATACTGAAACTGATCCTGAACTAATGAAATATCTTTTGCTCTTCTGCTTTCTGATCATATCTGCCACCCTCTATTCACAGGATCTGAATGCAAGGGTGCAGATCCTCGCCCCACAGATACCCAACTCCAATAAGCGCATATTTGACATACTGGAAACAAGTATAAAAGAATTTTTAAACAGCAGGAGATGGACCGCCGATGCCCTGCAGCCGCAGGAGCGGATCGATTGCAATTTTGTTATAACCATTACCGACTGGGATGGCTCAAGTAACTTCAAAGCGGAAGCCCAAATTCAGTCAAACAGGCCGGTTTACAATAGCTCATACAGCAGCACTCTGTTAAATATTAGTGACAAGGAATTTGGATTCAGCTACTCTGAAGGCCAGGCCCTCGACTTTTCAGACCAGAACTATATCAGCAACTTAAGCTCAATTTTGGCATTTTATGCCTACATCATCACCGGTATGGACTACGATACATTCTCTAAATTCGGCGGTTCACCCTATTTTCAAAAAGCGCTGACAGTCCTCAATAATGCTCAGAATGCACCGAACCCGGGCTGGAAAGCCTTTGAAAATCTTCATAATCGATTTTGGCTGATCGAGAACCTGACCAGTAAAACATATAATCCCATACGCGAAAGCCTGTATATTTACCATAGGGATGGATTGGATATGATGGCAGAAAACCAGTCGAAAGGCAGGAAGGCTGTTATGTCGGTTCTTCCCCAGCTTCAAAAGATTGACAAACAAAAACAGGGTTCGATCTTAAATCAGATATTCTTCACAGCAAAGTCTGATGAGATTGTAAATATTTTAAGCTCAGCAGATTCCCAGGATAAGATCAAAGCATTCAATATTTTATCCGAGATCGATCCGGCCAACACCTTAAAATATGAAGTGTTGAAAAAATTCCGATAGGCTGTATTTTATAAATCCTAAGCCATTTAAACCTAATTACGTAATTTAGCTCAAATCTTTTTTCGAATACATGCTGAAGCGACTGGCAATTAGAAATTACGCCTTAATTGAAGATCTGGACATTTCATTCTCGGATGAACTGAATATCATGACCGGTGAGACCGGTGCCGGAAAATCAATTATTCTTGGCGCATTATCATTGATTCTCGGGCAGCGGGCTGAAGGAAAGTATTTCTTTAATCAGCAAAAAAAATGTGTCATCGAAGGAACTTTCCTTGTCAACGAATTTCATTTGAATGACTTTTTTACTGAAAATGACCTGGATTACGACAAGGAAACCGTACTCAGAAGAGAGATCTCTTCTGATGGCAAATCGAGAGCCTTTATTAATGACACGCCCGTAAATCTGGCAACCCTGAAACAGCTTGGTGAAAAACTGATCGATATCCACTCCCAGCATGCTACTCTTGAAATTAATGATGAAGATTTTCAGCTGCTCGTCATAGATACTGTGGCAGGCAATCAAAATTTGCTGCATACTTACAGGGAGGCATTTAAAGCCTACAGGCAAACCCAATCCCGGCTCAAAGAGCTGATCGCTCTGAGTGAGCGTTCGAAAGCCGATCTGGATTATTTCCAGTTCCAGTTTGATGAACTGGAAAAAGCTAATCTATCTGAGGGCGAACAGCATGATCTGGAAAAGGAACTGGATGCCCTGACCCATGCTGAGGAGATCAAAAGAAGCCTGCTCACCTCGATCGGCCTGCTTTATGAGAATGAACCATCTGTTATTGTGCTGATCAAAGAAGCTGCCATCAACCTGGCCAGTGCAGAAAGATACAATCCTGAGGTTAAGAGCTTAACGGAGCGACTTAACAGCTGCCTGATAGAGATCAAAGATATTCTCTCAGAGATCGAAGGCCTTGAACAAAGCAGTTTGATCAATGAACCCAGGCTGGAAGAAGTGAATGGGCGGCTTGACCTGATCTACACGCTTCAAAAGAAGCATCGTGCGGGTTCGGATACAGAGTTAATCAGCATCCGGGAACAGATCTCCAACAAGCTGGACAGCATATTATTTGCAGACGAGGACATTGAAATACTTAAACTGGAAAGCGATCAATTACATCATAAAGTGATGGATCTGGCTGCTGAACTTAATAAAAGCCGGAATGAAAGTATTCCAAAAGTGGAAGAACAGGTAATGAACACCCTGGCTGAAATTGGTATGCCAAATGCAGTTCTGCAAATTCAGCACGAAAGTCTGCCGGAAGGCAAATTCGACCTGAACGGAAATAACCAGATCAGGTTCTTATTCAGTGCAAACAAAGGTCAGTCTGCCTTACCAATGAATAAAGTTGCCTCAGGGGGTGAACTTTCAAGGCTGATGCTGAGTATTAAATCCCTGATCGCTGTACATACCGCGCTTCCAACCATAATTTTTGACGAGATCGATACCGGAATTTCGGGTGAAGTGGCCTTAAAAGTTGGAAATATCATGGAAAAGCTATCCAAAAATATGCAGGTGATAGCGATCACGCATTTACCGCAGATAGCCAGCAAAGGGAATACGCATTATTGTGTTTATAAAGATGAGCAAACAGATAATACTCATACCAACATCAGACAATTGAATAAAGAAGAACGGATTCTGGAGCTTGCAAAAATGCTGAGCGGAAACAATCCGGGGGAATCTGCCATACAAAACGCCCGCGAACTGCTCTTTAATTTTTAAAGAGTTTAAGAATTAGAGATTAATAATAACTTTACCTTTTTATAAACGTCAAAAAAAAAATCTAATTATATGTATAACCTACTGAAAGGTAAACGAGGTATTATTTCGGGTGCGCTGGATCAAAATTCTATTGCCTGGAAAGTTGCAGAGAAAGCTCATGAAGAAGGAGCAGTATTTGTTCTGACAAATGCACCGATCGCAATGCGCATGGGCGAGATCAACACACTTGCCGAAGCAACGGGATCCAAAATAATTCCGGCGGATGCCACGAGTGTGGAGGACCTTACCAACTTATTTACTGAATCGCAGGAAATACTGGGAGGTAAGATCGATTTCGTTCTTCACTCGATCGGTATGAGTGTAAATATCCGCAAGAAGATTCCTTATCCTGAGCTTAATTACGAGTATTTTCAAAAAGGGATCGATGTTTCGGCCTTGTCCTTACATAAAATGTTAAGTGTTGCGAAAAAACTGGATGCCATCAACGAGTGGGGAAGCGTGGTAGCACTGACCTATATGGCCGCACAGCGTACCTATCCCTTTTATACTGATATGGCTGACATTAAAGCCATGCTTGAATCAATTGCCCGAAGTTTTGGGTATCACTACGGACTTGATAAAAAGGTAAGGATCAATACCGTCTCCCAGTCACCAACCAAAACCACTGCAGGTATTGGAATTAAAGGGTTCGGCAGTTTCTATGATTATGCAGATGCTATTGCTCCGCTTGGTAATGCCGATGCCGAATCTTGCGCAGATTACTGTATCACACTTTTCTCTGATCTGACCCGTATGGTAACCATGCAAAATCTCTTCCATGACGGGGGATATTCTTCTACAGGAGTAAGCGATGATGTGATGTACAGATTAGGAGTAGAGAACAGCTAAAAAGCTATTCCTTTTAAAAAATAAAAACCGGGAGATCGATCTTCCGGTTTTTTTATTGCCCCAATTATTCAGGAAGCTCTAAATCGATGCGATCAGTATGATCTTCAGCTTAACAGAACCCGGCGGCGTGACCATTCCCGTTCCATCTGAACTTTGTATTTCCAGAACGATCTGGCCTGAACGGGTTAGATAACTATAGGATACGCCATTATAAACCTGGGGTATCTGTTCATAGGTTTCGCTGTCAAAAGATATATACACCAGCACTCCTCCATGATCATTGAAATAGTTGTCGATCTCGGGCATTTGAATGGATGCAGTATATGCACGGCCTCCATCGAGTTTGATCCAGGAGCCGGAGTTCAGCGTGGTTAGAATGGTGCGGTTAGGAACTATTTCCTCCTTTTTACATCCTGCAATCAGCACCAATATAAACAGGGCAAAATAAAGAAGCGATTTTTCATTGGAGAATAATTTTATTTAAGTGTTTCATAATTAATACTTTTAAAACAGGTTAGCATTGTAAATTTTCATTGACGTGCTCCCACTTGCCTTTTCATACAAGCTTGGCAACAACG
>JAKFBV010000061.1:0-9627 GCA_036677005.1 Pedobacter sp. | reverse complement strand
GCAGAACATTTTAAAAAAGGAACACCTGGCTATTTTTTCAGCCTTGCTTTTGTTCCTGTATTTCCCCTGGTTATCCAGGCGGATCGACATTACCTCGGCTCCCATTGACCCCGGTGCGCTGAGCGCGGTGATCATGGCCATTCTGGCGCTGCTGGCATTTAAGGCGGTGACCTGGTGGCTCATCAACATCATCTGGCCGGTATTGGCTGAATATTCCAAAGAACATTTCGAACGAAATTTTAAATCCTTACTGTCATGGCAAAAAGTAATTATTTATCTGGGATTTTATTTCTTGCTGCTCTATGCCTTTGTGGCTGTGCTGGCAGCGATTTTATGAAGTATCAGGTAGCAAGTATCAGGTATCAAGATCAAATACTACTTCATTTGAAATTTAGCAGTCCTGGTTTAGAACAAAGAGTAAAGAGCAAGGAACAAAGACGGGCAGGAATTTCAAGTGATTTTCAAAAAACGTATCACGTAAAACGTATCATGTACAAGTCCAGAGTTAAAGCGATTTATGATGCCGAACTCGGTGTTAAAGAAGCGGGTTATAATTCCGGTAAACGGGTTGAAGAGTACCTCCGCTATGTGAACCTGGGAAGAGGCCAGCCCTGGTGTGCAGCGTTTATCTGCTGGGTTTACGGGCAGGCGGGGGTAGAGAATCCGCGTTCAGGCTGGACGCCGGACTTGTTTAAAGAGAAAAATGTGATCTGGAGAAGAGCAGAAAGCCAGCAAACGTATCAGGTATCAAGTATCAGGTATCAAGACGAAATTTCCTTAGTACCAATGTCTGTCCATCCAACAACTAACAACCAACAACCAACAACGGGAGATATCTTCGCCCTCTTCTTCCCGGAAAAGAACCGCATTGCCCATGCAGGTTTTATAGACCAATGGGGCAAAACCTGGCTGATTACGGTTGAGGGGAATACAAATATCGAAGGCAGCAGAGAGGGTGATGGAGTATATAGAAAACGACGATTGGTAAGATCTGTTTATGAGGTAGCAAGACATATCCGGGAAGAATAAAACGTATTACTACAGGAATAGTTTCAGAGGAACGGGCGAGACGCGCGCAACAGCCAGGATATGTGAAGCAAATGTAAACGGGCTACAGGTTTATAGCAGAATTTCCTCTTTCAGAACAAATCTCTTGATAGCCCGGTCATAATGGATGGGATGGCCCTGCCTTCGCAGGCGGGCCAGCATCCTGCTGATGGTTCGGGGGGCACATCCGAATTTATTGGCAGCCTGGTTCAGTGATATCAGGCGTCCTTTAGTGCTCATCTCGAGCAGATAATTTGTTTTTTCAAGATAGGTTTCATAATCCATAACAGCGGTCTTATTTATTGGAGAAACGTTAAATGAATTTGCACAGATAAATTATTGATCAGACAATGGACTGAACTATATTATGGATAGCTCATGCTGAAAAGGTGCAATCATTAGCTTTGCTCTTAATCCTGTGTTCCGAAAACGTTTCTTTTAAATAATTTTCATTGATTAGTCTGGTCTGCAGAAATTTCTGTCATTAAGACAAGGGCGAAATTAGAAGCCCATCAGGACACAATAAAAGATATTACACCAAAGGGCTTATTGTATATCCACAGAGGAGGATGAGATAGATGAAATTAGTTTTCAGAGAAAAGGATTACCCATTTGAAGTATAGCGCCTTTTATTTTTATTCTTTGCTCCAAATTCCGGTGGATAGCTGTTTGTCAGTTTAAGGCGCATTCCTTGAAAGAAGAGGTATATTAAAAACTAAGAGGTACAACTTAGCCTAAAGCCTTGTTCTTTTTTTCTTTATTAACTGAACTTCTTTTTTTAAATCTGATATAGATTTCTCGAACTTTTTAAGGTGATGTTCAATTTTCTCTACAATTCCGGTAAATTTTGTAGAGAAAATTCCCCGTATATGCCAAATTTCCTGCAACTCTTTCATGTGAATTACCCGGATAGGGTAACTAAGATTATCAGCCTTACAAAGCAAAAGCTTATTGTCTTCAAGGCATTTAACCACACGCCTGATGATAATATCCTCACTGGTAATTAATACATAAATATCATTGAATATCAGGTCTGAAAATTTGGCAATATTTTTACAGATGATGATATCCTCACCTTGCAGTACTCCCGCCATTCCATCATCAATTACCTCAAATGCACGGTATAAAGACCGGTTATCTTCTCTTTCCCTGTCGCCGATCGGGATTTCTATAGTGCTCAGCCGGTCTATGTATTTCTGAATTTTAGCTGAATTTACATAATCATAATAATCGGAATTTTTAACCAGGGAGATTTTGCCAGCATGGGTTCCTTTCAAAGCATTCTGAAAGTCAATTGAAATAAGCTTGTCCATTTTTGATTTGTCATTTTTGCTTGTTATTATTGCAAAATTCTCTCCATGTAATATCCAATCATAGGTTTTGTTATAAAAAATAGCAATCTTTACAAGAATTTCGTATGATGGAAATTGATTTCCCAATTCTATTTGGGAATAGTTACTTCGTGACAGACCCATTGTTTTTGCTATGAACTCTTGTGATAACGTGTTTTCAATTCTAAGTTCACGTATTCTCAAGCCAATTTTTTGTCTTGATAGAATTTCTTGCATAACTTTTATTTTTTATCTTTATTTGAATACGAATTTGGGGGTTAATAGTTTTTGTCTTTATGCAGGAATGTTTAATCAGTTAACCCAAAATGTGCGCCAATTTAAAAGCATTGTTATAAATATATTCCTGTAAATTAAATTATTTGCAGGAAGCTCTGTTACAATTTATTTTATGACACCTATCTCCTATGGAATTTGTTAAGAGTCCGGATTATTACCTGCTTATAAATCCTGCTATGCTGATTATAAGTTTTAGTAAAAATGTTTCATTGGTATGGGAAGATCTTTACCTTAAGAAGTTGACCAGTAATCTGTCTTTAGATCAGTTTATTCCCAAAGAACTGGTCTCTGATTTTCCTGCCCTCATTTCCTGCTGTCTTAAATCTGAACACCTGGTCTTTGAGCGTACACTAACCTTTCCTAATGGTAAATCATTTAATTTACAATTAACCTTAAATCCTGTCAGTCTGGGCGAAAACATTCCTTATATCCTGATCAGTATTCAAAATAATTTCAGGAACAGGGTTTTGCAGAGACAGCAGCATAATGCCCTATCAAGATATGCTTTTTTAACATCACATAAATTACGGGCCCCGCTCAGTAATATTCTGAGTCTTTCTCAGAGTATTACTGAAACTAATGACATGGATTATGATCCCGGTGTTATAAAAAAGCTACTGAAAGATATCAGCCAGCAGGCCGAGTCTCTTGACTCTATTATCTACGCTTTAAATGATTTAATTACAAAAGATAATGATACCAACCGGGAAGCCAGAGAATTATCTGAAAAAAAAATAAATAATATTATGCTTATTGATGATGACCCCATTGTGAATATGATTCATCAGAAAATACTGGCCACTCATTGGAGTAGTATCACTGTAAAATCGTTTACAGAGGCCTTGTCGGCGCTTAATGTAATGGGGGCGAACCTGCCCGACCTGATCTTACTGGATATTAATATGCCCGTTATGAACGGCTGGCAGTTTCTACAGGCATTAGAGAAAAAAAAAATTGATATTGATGTAATTATGGTTTCATCATCCATCGATCCGGAAGAAAAAAGAAAGGCCTTTACTTTTAAGAATGTAAAGTTTTTTCTGAATAAACCACTTACTCCGGATCTGCTTAATTCTGTGCTTATACATAGAACCTAGTTCCCTGTTATGCCTGAAGTCCTAAACCTATAACCAGTAGCATTTATCAGGAAAAGTTCCACACAATCCTATTCTCTATTTACACAGTCTCATCGCGTAGATGAACAGCGGTATTCAGATAATAAAATTGCCTTTTTGGCATCTTTAAAGCAGTTTTTTGAATTTCCTTATTTGCTTTTTCGCGCTCTGAAAGTTTATATTAGGACATGCTTCCCTACACATTTAGTCCGTCGTTATTTTTAAGGGCTCCTGCCTTCAGCTTTAAAGCTTTTGGAATGGGGAAGTTGCAGGAAATGCTGGATAGTCCCTATTTTCGTTCTGCTATATATTTTGCGAGCATTGAACTCTACAGGCAGGCTGAGCTAAAAAATTTTCGCTGCGATAGGATGAGCGAACGTACCCGTCAAAGCCTGTTCAAATACTTTAACCGGATGTGTTACCGGGCCACACCCTTTGGAATGTGTTCCGCATTTTCTGCTGCTCTGTGGACAGGGAGTAAGGACGGAATATGCCTGAGTGGTGAAGAGAAACTGCATATTCGCGCCGATTTTCGATTGAGCGCTGCTTTGGCCAGGATCATGGCCGGGAATTGGGACAATGACCGTATGGTTTACTATTCGAATCCAAGTCTATATACCTTTGGGAAAGAGCTGAGATATATTAAAACCCTGGATGATGGGGAAAAAGCTGAGCAGGCCCAGGGTATTGCTGCTGTAGAGAGAAACCAGCTGTTATGCAGACTGCTGCGTATATGTCAGAAAGGTATCAGAAAGGATGAGCTTCATTCTTTTTTAAAGGAACAGGCTACAGAGGAAGAAGCTGCGGTGCTTTTTCAGGAAATGGTGTCAGAGGAGCTGATATTAAGCGCCGGCCGGCTAAACGTTACCGGGGAAAATTATCTGAAGCGGATTGCTAAACTATCAGGAAATAGTGAACTCGCCGGTTTTGTCTGCGCCCTTGATGAGATCAGACTTCCGGCAGAAGTGAATGTACCTGAGCTTGAAAAGCTTGTAAACCCTTATGTACATCATTGTGAAAATTTAAGACACCCCTATTACGTCAATTTACAAAGAAATGTAAAGGGATCTCTGCACCATGATTATCAGGAAATCCTGCATAACGGACTCTATTGCCTGAGCAGGATGCAGCAGAATGGCAGGGCCGGGGCGATAAATCAGTTTAAGAGGGAATATATCACGCGCTTTGAAGACCGTGAGATCCCTCTCCTGTTGGCGCTTGACCCTGAAGGTGGTATTGGATACGGGCAACTTGAGCAAAGTATGGATGCGGGTGATCTGTTAAAGGGGATAACCTTTACAGCAGCAGCCGCAGAAAAACAGATCATTTGGGGCCCGCTGCAGGAACTTCTGATGCGCAGGATCTGTACGGCAGCCCCGGAAAATCAGGCTATCACAATATCGGGTCAGGATATTGCCGGACTGCCCTTTACAGAAAAAGGGAAATACCCTCCGGGTATTTCAGTCATGTTCAGGATATATCAGGATAAGGTTTTTATTGAAGAGGCTGGTGGGGTATGTGCTACATCACTGACAGGCCGGTTTACCCCATTTGATGAGCAGGTGGGGGAGCAGGTCAGAGCACTGGCTGATGCAGAACAGGAACAGAACAAAGAAGTGATCTTTGCAGAAATAGCACATTTTACGGATGAGCATGCAGCGAATATTAATATCCGTGACCATATCAGGGGTTATGAGATTCCTGTTCTCGTGCATTCTACTCTTCCTGCTGAACAGGTGATCAGTTTGAATGATCTGGATGTATCGGTATATCAGGGGGAAGTTATTATCCGCTCTGCTCGCCTGAACAGGCGGATTATTCCGCGCCTGAGCTCTGCTTATAATCATAACAGAAGTGAACTTCCCGTATTCAGGTTTCTTTGCGATCTGCAATACCAGGGTCTTGCTGCCAGGTTTGGACTAAATGTGGAGAGCCTTTTGCCCGGTCTTGATTATTATCCCCGAATTGAATATAAAGGATGCATCTTAAGTCCGGCAATCTGGATTTTAAAACAGGGAGATCTACCGAAACATACCGGGAAGGCTGCTTACGAGGCATTCAGGCTGCTGGCAGAAACACGTCACATCAGCAGGTTTTTCGCGCTGAGCAGTGCCGACAGGTATCTTGTGTTTGATCTGGAGGATCCTGCCGGGATACAGCTCTTCCTGTCCGAAGCCGGACATTCAGGAACTATTAAACTGGAGGAATTTTTTATGCCGGATGAGGAAAATGCAATTCTGAGAAATGAAAATGGATCTGTATTTGTCCACCAGTTTGTAGCCAGTCTTACCTGCATTGAGAGCACTTATACCCATTCCGGTATGCCCCATCAATACTTAAAAAATATACAAAGGGATTTTATACCCGGTGATGAGTGGCTTTATTTTAAGATCTATTGCGCACCGCAAAACGCTGATTATATGCTGGCAGAGAAAATATATCCTTTGATAAAAAAATACCTGAGAAGCGGTGAAATAGAGCAGTGGTTCTTTATTAGATATTATGAGCAGGGCCATCACCTGCGTATTCGTCTGAAAGCGAAAAGTGAAGCTATACGGGAGATGCCGGGACTGTTTAACCGTATGCTGAAGCCATTAATTGAGAGCGGGATGATCACGCGCGTATTATTGGACACCTACAAGCGGGAGATCGAACGTTATGGTGCGAAATCCATGGAAAGTGCTGAACGGGCATTCATGAGCAGCAGCGAACTGGTAGCAGTGCATCTTAGCAGAGATACGGATGAACTCCGGACAATCCGGTTTGCTATCCTTAGTACAAATTGCCTTCTGAATTCATTTAAAGTCAATTTATCTTTCCGTACAAAACTTCTTGAAAACATCTGCAGGAACCTGATGGCTGAACTGGGGTTTGAGAAACAGTTGCGTGATGACCTGAACAGGAAATACCGCGAGCATCAGCGCGGGATTCGGGAACTTATATCAGAGGGCTATGGTATTTTGAGCGCCGCCGAAAAGAGTAGATTCGGATCTTTCGAAAGGAATCTCTGTTCATTGAACGAAGAATTGTTTAGTGATGAACCTTTGCTAAAAGCAAAATTCGCCTCAGATATACTGCATATGCACATGAATCGGATATTCAGCACAGAACAGCGTAAAAAAGAACTCGTGATATACTATCTGTGCCTCCGCTATTATTTATCAGAACACGCCAGAAATGGCATCAGGGCAGACGGGATGAGCGTACCAGCTTTGTATTAATGTACTCCTGTAATGCAGTTTTATACCTCTGTCCCAGGGGAACCGGAATGTTATTCTGAAGCAGGATGTTAACCCCATTCACTGTTTTAATCTTTTCTGCATTCACTATGAAGGATTTATGGACCCGGAAAAATTTTTCGGGCGGGAGTGCCGCCTCCAGTTCCTTCATGGTTAAGTAGGTGATCATTTTTTCTTCACCAGCATATATGATCACATAGTTTTTGATGGATTCAACATAAACGATATCCGTAAAATTAAGACGTGTGACCTTGCCTTTTATGTTCGCCTTAATGAAGATATGATCGTTTGCAGGATCCTGAATATGGGCCTGAAGGTGCCCGCTTACTTTTTTTACTGAGTTTAAGAAGCGCTCAAAGGAAATAGGTTTTAACAGATAATCAGCCGCATTTTTTTCAAATGCGCCCAGCGCATAATCCGGGAAAGCCGTGGTAAAAATTACCGCAGTACGATCGCTGATCAATCCGGCGAGATCAAGCCCTGAAAGCTGGGGCATATCCACATCCAGAAAGGTGATATCCGGATGAATGGAAGTGTTGATCAGGTCAAGAGCTTCCAGGGGATTGGTTGAAGAACCCAGCAATTCCAGTCCAGGAGCTTTTTCTATATACGATGCCAGAGTTTCAATGGCATGGGGTTCATCGTCAACAACATAGCATGTAAACATAATTTATTTATTTAGGGTTAATGTAAGTTTTAAAGCATAGCTGTTTTCCTCATCCTTTATGTCGAAGGAGAAAAGGCCGGGGTAGTAGATATCCAGTCTCTCTCTGAGATTTCGAATTCCGGTCCCATGGCCATGGGTACGCCGATTGGCCCGCTTATTGTTTTTCAGCTCTAATTCCAGGGTCCCATCATGAATATCAATCCTGATTAGAGCAGGGTGTTGCTGGTCCTGCAGATCGCCATATTGGAATACATTTTCTACCAGTGTGATCAGGGCCAGGGGAATAATACGCAATCCCTTAGGATCACCATTCACCAGAATGTCAACATTGAGATTCTCATTAAAACGGGCCTGGTTCAGTCGGATGTAATTATGAATATGTTCTATTTCTTTTTCCAGAGGGACTTTATCATCCTCATCTATACTGGTAAGTGCATAACGCATCATATCAGAAAGGTTCATCACTGTTTCGGCTAATTTTTCGGAGACCTTTGCCGAAGTATTGTACATGAAGTTGAGGGTATTGAAAAGGAGATGCGGGTTTACCTGGGCCTGAAGGTAGGCATTGCGGGACTGGAGCAGGTCTTTCTGAAGCGTTATTTTTTCGTTTTGTTGAATAAGTTTCTGGGTTTCAAGTTCACTGATCTTTCGGTTTCGTTTTACTGTTAACAGCCCAAACCAATAAGCGGTGCTAAAGCCAACAAAGTAAAATGATCTTAAGGTATTGCTGACTAAATACATACGAATACTTTCCTTTGTTTGGAATGCAAAAATTTCGCCCATGTAGAGTAGATTAATGGGATATTTTATAGCTAAAAAAATCGCAATTTCTATGATTATAGCTAATAGTCCTGCAATTGTTGAGCCATTGAATTTATTGTCAACGTAGTTAAGCAGCACATAAGCATTAAAATAGAAAAGGGAGATATTTAAACTATAATTTAATATATAACTGCCCGGATTAGTAATCTTTCCATTCATCATATATAGATAAATAAGTTCATAGCTTATGTACAGGATCCAGGCAAAAGCGTGCTTCGATACTTTTATCCAAAAATCATTGCTATATAACTGAAAATCTACCTTCATTTAACTGCAATATACAAGTTCATATAGGGCAAATCCACTCTGGTGTAATAAATTTTTAATTCCGCCCATCTCTTTCTAACTTCTGATAATTAAACCTAAAGGATATGAAAAAGAAAACAAAAACAAGTAAAGTGATCAGATCCAGAATGATTTTTAACTTTAAAAAAACCGTGCAGTTTGCCCCGAATAGTGGAGGTACAATTGATCCGACTACAACGGTTTCTATGACTACTACGGGCTTTTAAGAAGCCAGCATGGCAGGGTTCAGCTGGGCTCTGCCATGTTTTAGTTTAATTTCTTGTATTCTGGCCTTTGTTATATCAACAGCCGGATATTCGCAAATAGCGCAAGACAGTATATTTAAATATGTGGGTCGGCTTTTATACCAAGCAATGCTCCTATTTTAGGTTTTGTATCAGATAACTGTTGAATAAAAACATGGTGCCCGGTGCAAGCTTTGGTGTAAAATATAGCAGAACAGATAAGCGTTAAAACCGATTTTGGTGATCATCCCGGAGTGCCGTCGATCTCGATGGGGAAGATTAGTTTTCCTGAATGATAAAATGGGATTTAAATTGCAAATAGGAAACCGGGTTTCTGCTCAGATTTCATCCGCTTTTACATTAACAGGAAGAAAGATTACAGCTAAATCCAGCTAAAAAGGGTCCATAACCGATGCTACACTATTGGATGCATGAAGACCTGTGTTTACAGTACGGCCGTCATTCCGAGTAGGCACATTTTAAGAAAAATCAAAATATAGGAATGACATTTTGTGCACGTGTTTTAACTTGCAATAAGAAGCAGGCTAACTACATAACCTGGTTACTCATTTGGTACCT
>JAKFBV010000060.1:0-9081 GCA_036677005.1 Pedobacter sp. | reverse complement strand
CTTTTTTTCCAATAATTCCTGACATTTTCTTTAATCAATTTGTGTCCATCGAAGCAGTAGGGCTTCGTTCAAGACATAGTAAACCCCTCTAAAGGGAGGGCAAAGATAGGAAAGTCTTATTAAATATCAAATAGTTGCGAGTTTATTTTTTAATTATTTGCTGCTTCAGCCTTAGGCAGGAGCAGAAAGCGGAGAAGAAAGCTTTTGGCGGCAATAATCGACCTGCTGTACATTTATGCAGGTAAGACCCGGATCCTCATTAAGGCTAAAGCAGAAAGCGAAAAGGATAAAGCTTTTGGGCCCCCTTTCAGTTTTTGACTATCAGCTTTTCAATTATTCTGAAAACCAGGGCCTGTCATCTTTCTGTTCCGGCAGTCCCGTGCTTTGCTGTAGTTTTTGCCCCCTTTCTTTTGGCCGGGGCTGCAAAAAGCTGCCGCTGCGCCCGGGTTTAGGTACGCGGGTCATACCCTTGGAGGGGAATCTCTGCAAAATTTTAGCTATGACAGAGAAATGCGTACTGGTGGGAATTGCTCCCCTTATTTTAAAGGGGAGCTGTCCGCAGGACTGAGGGGTGCCCGAGGATTGAAAAAAGGAATAAACCACCCCCTGCCCCCTCCTTGAAAAAAGGAGGGGAAAACACTGAAAGATTTTTGGGCAGGAAAGACCCAATGACAGTCAAAAACACAATAAATACACTATAAATCAGATATTTACATATATTTATTGCCTGTAAACCATGATCTATGAACAAAATATTAATCCGAAAAATTCTGGTACTCCTTATGGTCTGGATTCCTGTCCATATGCAGGCGCAGGAAGCGGGGATCCCGCTTGCACAGCAATATGATCAGGTGGTAACAAAAGCCGGTTCTTATAAGATCTATAAAAATGTCAGGAAAACCGGGATCCAGGGGCTCTGGAAGAACGTGACAGACAGCCTTCAAAAAGAAAGAAGCCTCCTGCGGGAAAGCAGGGCATTGAATGAAAAGAATTCACAGGACATCGCCCGGCTGCAGGCCGAGATCAGCAGCCTGAAAGGATCCGATTCGCCGATGGTTAAGCTTGGGCGGGTTGGAAGCTCGCTGAAGGGATCGGGAAATAACATCATCCTCTGGGGCCTGCTTGTTTTACTTGCCGCGGCGCTGGTTTTCGCGCTGCTGCGTACCAGGGCTGCTTTAAAAGAGGCCGCTTACCGCAGCGAACTTTATGATGATCTGTTTGAAGAGCTCCGGGAGAGCCGTCACAAGGCGAATGACCGGGAAAAGATACTTGCCCGGGAACTGCAGAATGAACGGAACAGGGTGGAGGAATTGTTGGGAGGTAAGAAGAAATAGGACATTGGATAAGTTCCCTCACCTGCTGAAAGCTACCATGTACCCACAGCTTTAATAGGTTTACGTTCTGCATATGCGCCCAGTGTCTCCCGCTGGCGGCCCGTCCGAATGGAGAGAATCAAAGAGAGGGCTGCATCCTCCCTCTTCGCCCCCTCCAGAGGGGGACAGCATGGCGCCTAAATTCCGGATTAATAATAAAGTAGCTTTTTAACCGACATTATAATGTGGGTACTACAAAAAGATGCAGGTTCAAAGTAGCTGCTGAAGGGCAGGTTCGGGATGACAGGGTCCGGCTTCAAGCTTAATGCCTAAAGGTTAAAGCTTTTGGATCTCAGATTTCCGCTTTCCGCTTTCTGCTTTCTGCTTTCTGCTTCCCAATTCCCTATTTCCAATTCCCTCTTCCCCATTTCCTCTTCCAGCTTTCAGCTTCTCACAATAAATTCCCGGCTTATCTGTTCTTATTGACTAAACATCCTATCTATGATCCTGAGCAAAACTAAAATTCAAAACATTCTTGTACTCCTTATTATATGTATATCAGCCAATTCATGGGCGCAGCAACCGGGAAGTTCGCTCGCTCAGCAGTTTAATGAAGTGGTGACCAAAGCCAGCTCCTACCAGGGGCATAAAGAAATTAAGGATGTGAAACTCCAGGCGCTGTGGCGGAATGTGACTGACAGCCTGCAGCGTGAAAAACAGTTCCTGAATGAAAGCAAGGCAAAGATCGTGCAGAACTCCCAGAGCATCGCCGGACTGAAAGCGGAACTGAAGCAGCAGAAAGAAAGCCTGGCCGAAGCCAGATCGGCAGTTGATGAAGTGAGCCTGGTGGGTATCGCTGTCAATAAATCGACTTATAATGTATTGATGTGGGGACTGGTGTTCCTGCTTTCGGGAGCCCTGGCCTTCGCTTTTTGGAAAACCAAAAGCTCGGTGAATGAGGCCGCTTACCGCAGGGGACTGTTCAATGACCTGAGCGCAGAGTTTCAAGAGCATAAGGTAAAAGCCATTGAGAAAGAAAAGAAACTCGCCCGCGAACTGCAGACCGAAAGGAACCGGATCGCGGAGTTATCGGGGTATGTCAGGTAAATTACCGGAAAATCTGGTATTTTGACATTATTTATCTACCAATCACCTGGTAGTTCCAGGTATAGGTACCATCAGGAAGCCCATCAGTACCGGAATTTATTGTAAACCCATTATTAGCTCCTGTAGCATATACCTGCTTATTAGTTGTGAGAGCTGCTGCTGTTGCAGTTGCCGGATATAAGACCGGATAAGATCCGGTTGGAAAATTAGAAGAATAATTAACTGTTAATAAAGCTTGACTTGCTAATGCTCCACCTGTAATAACAATAGTAACTGTTCCTGCTAAATTTGTACCAGATACAGCGCTTGCACCCTGAACTCCTGTACCAACAGAAGCATTTTTAGTTGCTACATAAGTTGCATCAGCCAATAAGGATGAAGCGACCGGTCCAATCAAATTTGGAGCTGTACCAAACACCGCCAAGCCAGTTCCAGTTTCATCATTTAGCGCGCCCGCTAATCCGGCAGAATTTGATAATGTGTTCTGCTTAGTTGCAGCAGCTGCGTCAGCATAGGCTGTGGTAGCTATTTTTGTACTATTATCTGCGGCTGCCTGGGTGGGTGCAGTGGGGCTACCAGTTAAGGCTGGCGAAATTGAAAATACTGCTAGCGCACCAACTCCCGATCCGGTTTCATCCGATAAAGCCCCTGCCAAACTTGCTGAAGTTATGGACCCGGTATTATTACTGTATAAAAGTCCTGAAGTTGGTAAAGTAACATCAGTATTACTGGTAGCCCTCATTATTTGTGAGAATGCCCCTAAATGACTAAGACTTCCCTGAAGCGTTATTGTATTAGCTCCGTTATTAACTCCCGTTCCGCCATAAGTACCTGTAATAGCAGCTGTTAAATCCGATCCACCATTAAAACCATTGCCATAAATAGATCTTGAATTTAGTAGAAGAGTAGCTGTACTAGCATTTCCGGTCAAAGCAGCAGTAATAGTTCCAGCAGTGAAATTTCCCGAACCGTCTCTTTTAACTATGGTATTCAAATTATTAGGGCTGGCAGCCGCATTCGCAAGATTAACCCCTGTGACCACAGTTGCGGCAGTCAGGGTACTGACATTCAAGGTATTGGTTGCTGTTCCGCTAAAACCACCTGTAGCAGTAATGGTACCTGTCGCGTTAATATCCGAAGTAGTTGTAGTTCCTGTTAAAGTGGCGGTTGCAATGGAAGGACTGGTACTCATCACAATGCTGCCTGTTCCGGTTTGGTTAGTTGTCGTCAGGGCTGATCCATTATTCAGCACCAGCTGAGAGCCGATAGCCGCCCCTATGGAAGGAGAAGTCAGGGTTGGCGAGGTTAGTGTTTTATTCGTCAGGGTCTCTGTTCCGTCCTGAGTAACCAAAATACCGGTCTGAGGCAGAACTACTGAGCCTCCAATACCTGTACCTGGCCCGTTCAACGTTGTAAATCCGGTGGTATTTCCTGCAAGCACCAGTTTGCCCACATTACCAACAGCTCCAAACGTTTTAATACCTGTAACCGTCTGATTGACACTCAATACCATATCGCCTACTCCCGGGGCCTTGAAGGTGGGCGCTAGTCCGGGACCATTGGATGTCAATACCAGGTCGGCCACATCACCGTCCACAGAAGCAACAGTTCCGGTACCATTACCCAGTAATACCCGGCCAAGGGGCAGGGTATTCAGCCCGGTACCGCCATACGTGGCAGTAATCGGAGTACCGTTCCATACGCCGGTGGAAATCGTTCCGAGTGTAGTGATCGAGTTCTGGCCGATATAAGTTGAAGCAATATCAATTACCGGAGCCACTGTAGGGTCAGTTACAGTGATCCTGTTTACAACCCCTGAAACATTTGTCACTGTACCGGAACCTGCATTTAACCAGGCCGGCATGTTCAGGGTATTTACCCCCAATACGCGCCCCGGTAAACCGATGGGTAATTTATTTAATGCAGTGGAAGTACCGGCATATAAAATATCTCCGGGATTGTATAAAGACTGACCGGTTCCGCCATTTACTGCTGCCACATTCCCCGAAACAGTGGTGGCCGAAGATGCATTCCCCAATAAGGGCCCCCTGAATGTTCCGGCTGTAACTTCTCCTGTCACACTTAATGAATTAAACCTAGCAAGCCCCCCAATGAAGCCGCTGATAAACTCCCATCCGGTAACTTTCCTGAGGTATAAACCCACGGAAGGTTCCTTGGTCAGGTAGATCAGCATCCCGTTAGGCGGATTTAACAGGTTTATGGCTACGGTATCGGCCATACGGGGCAACAGAAGTCCCTGGTTAGCACTTTCAAGTTCAAGGAGCGAGGAAGGCGCTATAGTCGCACCGTTCGTTCCGATCTTGATCTGAGCCGCGGCCGGGCTGATCAGGAGGAATGCTGCAAGCAGCAAACAAAGGCTGATGGAAAGTAATTTTATGGGGCGCATGGGGTAATAAGTTATAAGTTGTAGGTTATAAGTTATAAGTTGTGTGTTATCAGTTGTCTGTTCTCAGTTTTGGATCATGACCCAATGCTGCTGGAATCATTGTCAATTGTCAATTGTCAATTGTCAATTATTAGTTGTCTGTTTTCAGTTGTCTGTTCTCAGTTTTGGATCATGACCCAATGCTGCTGGAATCAATCTCAATACTCAATACTCAATACTCAAAATAAATAGCTCGGCATCAGTTCATCCCGGTCAAACGGGATATGGTACCGCAGTATAATTTCATGTGTTGCTTTGGCGAAGTTGTTGATCCGACCAAGGTTATAATCATACGCATAACCCAGCCTTAAGGTTGGGATCAGTCTGAAATCCAGCAGTCCTACCAGAGCGCTGTGGCTGCGGTAGGATATCCCGCCCGACATGATCTCCCTGAAAAAGAGGTTCGCATTGATATCATAGTTGAGGGGGATCCCCTTCACACCCCTGAGCAGGAAGGAGGGCTTTAAAATAAAATTATCATTCAGGGTGATCAGGTACCCGGCATTGAGGTACATATGTGTATTCTGCTTGACCGTGTACTCGGATAAGGCCACATCCACCTGCCTTAAATGGGTCTTGACCAGGTTTGGGACAGATAATCCGGCGTAGAACTTATCCGTATTATAAAAAATCCCGGTTCCGAAATTCGCCGTGAGGGCATTCAGGTTCTGCGCGAAGACCGGGTCGCCGGCATTGGTGACGTTCAGCCGGCTGAAATCGGCTTTATAGTTCATGGCCCCTACCTGCAGGCCGAAAGCGAGGTTTGAGTTATCGCCCTCAATGCGGTAAGAAAGCGAGCCCTGCGCCCCAAGGGTTTTGGTAATGGAGATGCGGTCGTCAACGATCTTCAGTCCCACGCCCAGTTTGGTATCGCCGATAGGCATATCGCCCGAGACCAGGGCTGTTTGAGGAGAATCTTTAATGCCGTTGAACTGTTTCCGGTAAATACTGGTGAACTGTATGCTTTGCTTAAAACCGGCATAAGCGGGATTGATCTCCAGGGTATTGAACATGTACTGCGAATAGAGGGGAAGCTGCTGTGCAGGGAGCTGCGAAGGCAGAGCCGCCAGAAAGACCAGAACAAAAATGATCGCTGCCTTTTTCATATTTACCTGTTAATGATCAGATAGCCTGGAATTCCCTTGGCACCGTTTACACTGATGAGATAATAATATATTCCGTCGGGAAGGTTGTTTCCCAAAAAACCACCCTTATTTCCGACACCATCGAAGGTATTCTGATAATCTAAATCCTGGAAGGCCAGAACCTGGTTGCGGCTATATACTTCGAAGCGTACCACATCGGTAGGCAGGCGCTTGACTATAATATAAGTATCATTAAAACCATCGCCGTTGGGTGAAATGGCATCAGGAATATTTACCGGGGTACTTTCATCGATATCCTTTTTGATCACCGATTTGGAGAAATATTCAATGGGCTTGATCGCAGTCACATTGAGGCGGGTATTCATATAGGCGTTGAATATGGCCGCGCGGGTGGTGATCACGCCGGGGCTGCTTGTGGCCATCGGGGGCAGAATATCCCATAGCCCGGTTAGATTCGGATCATAACGGGTAACATAGGCTTCGCTGCGGTTCCTGAAGTATTCTATTCCCTCTTCTGCCGAGTTATGCTGGATGGTGATATCCGCTTTGGCGGATGGATCAGGCGAGGTGCTGGTCATGATCCAGGTCTTGTTCACGTATTCGGGGAAGTTCAGCTTATTATAGACATTATCGGCCACCCTGAATTTGATGGTCTGGGGAATACCGGTATAGGATATGGATACGGGTGTATAGCTGCCGATGGCCGTGCCGATGGGAAAATCAACAGCTGATGGGATTCCTGTCACATTTCTGACCAGATTTCCGCCGGTCATGCCCGCACCGGTGACGATGAAATTGGTATGGCTGAACCCGGTAATGGTTCCTGTACCGGATTTTCCGACATTGACATCCACATTGCTGAGGATGAGGTGCCCCCTGACAAAATCCAGGTTATTGTTCACGTGCAGGTTTCCTGTTTCGGCGGTAACATTGAGGGCATTATCGATCCGGAGGTTAGGGAAGCCGTTAAAAGGCTGGGAATTAATGCTGATGATGCGCTGAGGATTCTGCAGCAGGTCTGAAAAGCGGAAGATCCCTCCTACTCCGTCGATGCCCCTGGCGCTTTCGTCGGGGAGGCGGCTGGCGTTCTCATTCTGCCAGATGCTGGCGTAGAAATTGATCAGGGAAGTATCATAGGAAACGAAGGTACCGCCCTGGGAGATATCAGAGAAAATATTGGTATTGGAATTAGGATGGGCATATAGGGATGCCGCAGGGAAAATATAGACCTGGTTAACAGCCTGTGCCAGAACGAAAGCGGGTAAAAATAAAAACAGGGCAAGCACAGCCTTGAAGACAGGCAGAGAAATACCTATGGTGGATCTATTTATCACAGGAATGAATATGAACAGTTGCCGGTATCTGTTAATTATTCAACCAATATACGAGAATAATTAAAATTTTGTTCAGCAAGCTGGTTGAAATTATAGTGGAAGGCCTCACCCTATTGGGGGAATTGCCTCACCCTATGAAAGGCAATGCCTGTTGTATAGCCAGATCGTCCTCTCCCTTCGGAGAGGGAAAGTTGGGGTGCTGCGTTTAACCCATGTTGCATGATGCCTGAATGATGATAGACTGAAGGTTTTTCTTTAGTAAGAATTTGATTCAAACTATAAAGGTTCAGGGATTCTTGTGCCGCAATATCATCCCCAGTATTAATATAGTAAAAACTTTTTCAGGGATTACTTGTTGAACATGTATTAAACCAAAAACATGATTATGAAAACTTCTTTTAAATTAATGAGCGCTGCATTCTTACTGGCCCTGGCTTCCTGTAATAATGGAACAAAAGTAGAACCGGGAACGTATGTAGATCTCAATACAGGTGATTCAATTATGGTGATTGCCGACCCGGAAACCGGGTATGCCATCAACAGTGAAACCAGGAAGCCTGTCTATCTCTACGTCAATAACCAAAAGGACACCATCTTCACTACCGGTATCGTTGTGAACGACAAGCTCATTACTTCAGAAGGCGGATATTATGAAGTAGATGAAACAAAGGTTAAAGTGGATGATGAAGATGTAAAGATCAAATATGCTGATTACAAGAAAAAAGTGGATGGCGATGATTATAAGATCAAGGATGGTGATTACAAACTGAAGGTAGAAGGTGATGGTGATATAAAAATCAAAGACGGTGACTATAAAAAGAAGATCTCAGAAGATGGCGATGTAAAGATCAAAGATGGCGACTCCAAGACAAAAATCGAAGATGGAGAGGTTACCAAGCAAAAGAACTGATCTTTATTTAAAACAATTTAAAAGCCAGTCTGTTACTATTAAGCTCAATAACCAGAAAAAACCATGAAAAACACAAAAAAAATTCTTTCGGCCATACTGATCAGTACAGTTTTTATGGCCTGTAACAGTAATAAGGATAAGGATATGGCCGGCGATTCAACGGTGACTACGGAATCTGAGTTCTCTCAGACCGAAGTGAAGGTTGTGCCAGGAACTTATACCGATCTGAACACCGGTGAAACCGTATATATCATTATGGATCCAAACACAGGATGGGCCATAGACAGCATTAAAAAAGTACCTGTTGAGTTTTATCTGAACAATGCCGGCGATACCTTATTTCAGAACGGATTAGTTGTTAATCATGCGATCATGAAAGCAGACGGCAAATGGATGCTGGATGAAACAAAGATAAAACGTGATGGTGACCAGATCAAGATCAAGTTTGACAACGGCGATAAGATCAAAATAGACGGGGAAGAAATGAAGATCAAAGATGCAGATGGAAAAATCAAGATCGAAGACGACACTATAAAAGTGAAACCAAACAATTAATAAAACAAAGAAATATTATTATCTTAAAAGAAACCTTCTGACCGGGAGGTTTCTTTTTTTGGCCTGTTTTATGAATAATAAGTATTCTGCAGAATAATAACCGCTTGTAAGGAAGTATATTCTCAGCGAATCCTGGCCTGGCTATCCGCCATATCCGGAATGTAATTACCTTGATAAAAGAGATCAGGATCGAGTAGGAAGATAGGGATTATTTCCCTATCTGTCCTCTCACACCACCGTACGTGCCGTTCGGCATACGGCGGTTTGTTAGAATAACTTCGTTTGGTGTTCTGTTTTCCAGTAGTAGTAG
>JAKFBV010000059.1:0-108854 GCA_036677005.1 Pedobacter sp. | reverse complement strand
CTGCCCTAGTTTTTTGCAGCAAATTTATAAGATAATATGAAATTCAATATTGCAAAAAAGCTAGAGCTGCCACCCGGGTTTATTTCGAATGGCAAATGGTCCTTTTGCCGGGCTGCCCATCCCAATGAAAAACAGCACTGGGTAAAATAAACCTTGCCGGAGGAGGTAGCTTCCGGCTGTTGATAATTTGGAAGAGAACGCGATTTCTTGCCGGAAAACTCCGGAGGAAAGGGCTGAACTAGCCTGTAACACACAGGTATTGGTTTCAAAAATCAATTAATGTGACTCCACAGCCTTATCTGAATAATTATAATCCTATACTTTTAACCTTCCTTAATATCGAACGGAGGTTAATTAGGGAAAAGCTTATTTATAGCTGAAGGAAATAGGAGTCCCTCATCAGCTTATTCGCCATGCCTTGCAGAACATATCAAACAGAAGAATTATTAAGCAATTTTTTAATTTAACTTTAAGCAAACAAATTCCTATGAATCATTTTTTATCCTTCTCCTGCCGGCTTCTTCTCATTTGTTTTTCAGTGCTCATGCTTCCCATGCTCAGCTATGCAGTTAATGTAAAAGATTTCGGCGCCAAAGGTGATGGGAAAACAGATGATACCGGGGCGATCTATGCCGCAATTACCGGGGCTAAGGATGGCCTTGTTGAATTTCCCCGCGGGACTTACCGAATCACAAAAACAATAGAAATAGACCTTTCTCAACACGGCACGCTGGGTCTTTCCGGCCGGGGTGCCAGCGCCGGCATTATCATGGCAGGCGAAGGTGCGGCCTTCCGTTTTATCGGTTCACATGACAAAGGCTCAGCTCTTCCTTCCTCCGTCAAACCGGTAACCTGGGAGAAAGAGCGAATGCCATTGATCGATGCCCTGGAAATTGTGGGGGATCATGTCAATGCCGATGGCATTGAAATCAGAAATACGTTGATGCCTACTCTGCGCGCATTGTTGATTCGAAATGTGCGAAACGGGATTCATTTAACTTCCAGGAACCGGAACGTTTTGATCGATGCCTGTCATGTTTATAATTGCAGCGGTATCGGTATTTTTCTGGACCAGGTGAATATCCACCAGTTCATAATCAGCGACAGCCATATCAGTTACTGCAAAAAGGGCGGGATAAAGGTTATTGGCAGCGAGATCCGGAATTTCCAGATAAGCGGGAATGATATTGAATATAATTGCGATCCTGAAGGACCGGCTTCGGCGGATATCTGGGTGGATTGCTCCGGTGGCGGAAGTGTCCGTGAAGGAACAATCTCCGGGAATACCATTCAGGCCGTTCCCGGTAAAGGTGGGGCCAATATCCGTTTTATGGGCCTTCCCGGTAATCCCGACAAGATCGGTTTGTGGAGTATTACAGGAAATCATATCAGTAATCAGGAAGTAAATATTCATCTGGAAAATACCCGCGGGATCAGCATTAGCGGAAATACATTCATTCGTGGTTATGATCATCATCTGTTGATCAATAATAGCAGCAACCTGATCATTGACGCTAATGTGTTTGACCATAACGAAGATTATTTTCCTGCCCAACCTGTTCCTTACGGAGGTATTCTGCTGAGTCAGGGCGAGAATGTCATATTAAGTGATAACATCATTGACGGTTCCGGAAATGGCACGAAGGATTTTGGAGGAGCCATTGTGGTCAAAGACAGCCGGGAAGTTACAATAAGTGGCTGTCAAATAAAAAACCCGCTGTTAAACGGTATTCAGATAGAAAGCAGCGCCAATTTAAGGGTGGTGAATTGTACTATTACGGAGCGTGCTAAGAATAAGGTGATGCTGGCTGGAATAGTTTTGAAAGGGGCCTGTCCCGGCACGGTGATCAAAGATAATAGCGTTGGCCGTGGAAAGGAAGGGCATATCAGCAATCAGTCCACAGGCGCTGTTGTAGGAGAAAATAATTATATTCAAGCAAGTCAATAGCTTAAGTAAATTTATGAACGATAAATTAATAAAGTTCTTTTTGTTCCTGTTTCTTGCCGGATCTGGTTCACTAAGCATTGCGCAAAACAAAGATTTTCAAAATCAGGACAAGAGCCTCCGGGGAAGTACTCTGTTACTTGAAAAGGGAGATTTGTCTCTTATGATGGTAAAAGGAATTAGCAGGTATCTTGATCGGGAATTATCAGCTTCGATAAAAGGGCGTGCGAAATTCCGGAAGGCTGATTTTTCCAGTCCGGCTGCTTACGAAAGATCCATTTTGCCAAACCGGAAGCGCTTTGCAGAAATAATCGGTATAGCGGATACTTTAGCGGCTGAGGTGGAGATGGAGTACATTTCATCAGTTTCTGCACCTTCTGAAATTATTGAAAATGAGTATTTTACAGCCTACGCTGTTCGCTGGCATGTATTTGGAGATATTTATGGCGAAGGTATCATGCTGCAACCTAAAGGGAAGGTAAAAGCAAGGGTGCTAGCTATTCCGGATGCGGATCAGGATCCGGAGTTACTTGCCGGAATAATGCCCGGCCTGCCTTCTGAACTTCAATATGCCCGCCGCCTCGCTGAAAACGGATGTCAGGTAATTATCCCCGTGTTGATTAACCGTACAGCCACAGGCTCTGGCAGTACACGGATGGGTCGTTTTACTAATCAGCCCCATCGCGAATGGATCTACCGGCAGGCTTACACTTTTGGCCGCCATGTGATCGGGTATGAAGTACAGAAGATTAGGGCTGTTATAAACTGGTTCGATCGTCAGAACAAAGAATTGGATGCACCTATTGGGCTTATTGGCTGGGGTGAAGGGGCTCTCCTTGGATTTTATAGTTCGGCACTTGACAGTCGTGTTGATGCAACTTTAGTCAGCGGCTATTTTGGAAAACGGGAAAAAATATGGGAGGAACCAATTTACCGGAATTTATTTGGCCTGTTGCGTGAATTCGGCGATGCCGAGATTGCCTGTCTTATTGCTCCAAGAAGCCTGATAATTGAATATTCCGGATCTCCGGATATAAAAGGCCCGCCTTCGGCTATGTCCGGATCTGTTCGTTTGAGCCCTTCGGCAGCTCCGGGTAAAATTATTACCCCTTCGTTTGCTGATGTAAACTCGGAAGTTAACAGGGCACAGCAATTAACCGGTTCATTTAAGACATCGGTTCACTTTATTCATGATCAGACGAAAGTAACAAAACCTGTTAATGAGCAAAGTCTGCTCGTTTTTTTAAAGGAATTAAGACCAGAAATAAAAGCATTATCAGCAGGTGGAAAAACTCCTGCAGAGCTGCCTGTAAAGATCAATTCAGAAGGCCGGCAACTCCGTCAGCTTTCAGAATTAGAGCATTATACTCAAGAGCTGATTCAGTCTTCCCGTCATGTCAGAGACGGGTTCTTTTGGAATAAAACCCCCATAACAAGTCCGGAGGCATGGCGTGAAAGCATGAAACCTTATCAGGAATATTTTTGGACGAATGTGATTGGGCGTATTCCTCCGGGTCAGATTGCTTTGAACCCGCGTTCCCGCCAAATTATAGATGAAGCTAAGTGGACAGGTTATGAAGTGACGCTGGACGTTTTACCTGATATTTTTGCCTGGGGCTATCTGTTGCTTCCCAAAGACCTTAAGCCGGGAGAAAAACGTCCGGTTATAGTTGTTCAGCATGGTGCGAAAGGTTTACCCAAGGATGTATTGGATAAAAACAGTATATATAAAGGATTAGCAATACAATTGGTAGAGCGCGGATATATCGTATTTGCGCCACACTTTCCATGGCTCATGAACGATGATTATCGTGAACTTCAGCGTAAAGCCAATCCTTTGGGTTTGTCGATTTTTTCTGTCATTTTGAATCAGCATGAACGTATTTTGGATTGGTTGACAGCACAGCCATGGGTGGATTCAGAACGGATTGGACTATACGGGCTTTCATGGGGTGGGAAAGTGGCTTTACGGGTGCCCTCGCTTTTAGAGCGTTATAGTCTCAGCATTTCCTCCGGAGACTTTAATGAATGGATCTGGAAAAATGCAACTACAGACTGGCAAGGCAGTTATATGTTCGCCCCCGAATATGAAATGTTTGATTTCAACCTTGGCAGAACTTTCAATTACGCAGAAATGGCTGCCCTTGTTGCACCAAGGGCTTTTATGGTTGAACGGGGACATAGTGATGGGGTAGGGACTGACGAATGGGTTGCTTTTGAATATGCAAAAGTAAATCGGCTTTACGGTAAATTAAAGATCCCCCAAATGACCAAAATTGAGTATTTTGATGGAGTGCATGAAATCAATGCAAAAGGGACTTTAGAATTTATTAAACAGCAATTCAATTGGCCCCCGGATAAATAGTGAGGGGAATTTTAAAATATAGCAGCAAAATCTTTCCCTGCAAAGGATTGATTTCTGAAAAGCCTTAATAAACATCGTATGAGTCTAAAAAAACACCTGTTTTATTCACTGTCTGCTCTGTTTGTAGTGATACAAGCCTGTAATAGCAATCAGGAAGCCAATGCACCTAAAATTGAAGATGTTGCTGCCAATGAAGATGTCGCAAAATATATGGAAGCCTTTAAAGGTCTTGGCGCATTAACTGATTCAACCCAGCCTACCCAGCCTCAGAAAACACTTTCTCATTTTTTATATCCCGATGACCTTAGCCTTGATCTGGTATTGTCAGAACCTGAAATAGTTCAGCCGGTTGAACTTAGCTTCGACCACCGGGGCCGGCTTTGGGTAGTGCAATACCATCAATATCCTTATCCGCAGGGTTTGAAAGTAACCAGTGTCGATAATTTTCTGCGGGTGCATTTTGATAAGATTCCTGTAGCTCCTCCAGGAGGACTTAAGGGAGCGGACAAGATCAGCATATTCGAGGATACTAATGGTGACGGGACCTATGATAAATCCACCGATGCGATCAAGGGACTTAATATAGCAACCAGTGTGCTTACCGGACGAGGAAAAATATGGGTCTTGAATCCGCCTTACCTGCTTTCATACGATGATCCGGAAGGTGATGGGATTCCCAATGGAGAACCTGCCGTACATTTAAGCGGCTTTGGCCTTGAGGATACCCATGCTGTGGCCAATAGCCTGCGCTGGGGGCCTGATGGCTGGCTTTATGGTGCGCAGGGAAGTACTACCACGGCTAATATCAGTTCTGCTGTTTCCAAAAATGTTGCTTTTTCGGGGCAGGTGATCTGGAGATACAACACAGATACCAAAGTGTTCGAAGTTTTTGCAGAAGGAGGCGGGAATACTTTCAATGTGGAATTTGACAGTAAAGGAAGGCTCTATTCGGGTAATAATAACGCTGACCGCGGACCGTATTATAAGCAGGGCGGCTATTATCCCCGTAGCTTAGGCAAACATGGACCTTATACTAACCCCTACACCTTTGGAAATCTGGATAATATGGAGCTGGAAGGTGAAAAGGTTCGTTTTACCCATTCCCTGATCAGGTATGAGGGAGGTAAATTACCATTAGCCTATGAGGGTAAGATGATCGCTATCAATCCCCTGCTTAATTATGTGCAGCTCGGTCGCTTTGAGCCCAAAGGTTCGACCTTCAGAAATGTGGATGAAAGACGTATTCTTGAAACCGACGACCATTGGTTCAGACCGGTAAATATAAAGGCCGGACCGGATGGCGCAGTTTATATCGCCGACTGGTATGATAGCCGGCTTTCACATGTCGATCCCCGTGATACCTGGCATAAGAGTTCAGGCAGGATTTACAGGCTGCGTGCCAAAGGTTCTAAAACTGCATATGCTAATTTTGATCTGAGTAAATTCACGAATGCGCAATTGATCAAATTGCTTGAGAATAATAATAAATGGTTCCGTCAGCAGGCCATGCTGCAGTTTGCCAACAGAAGAGATAAGTCCATTGTGCCCAAACTGGCTTACATTTTAAAATCAGGCAAGCCTGATCTGGCATTGGAAGCGCTTTGGGCAATCCATGTAAGTGCAGGTCTGAGTGATGAAATTGCGGGGATTGCTCTTGATCATCAGGATCAGTATGTAAGGGAATGGGCTGTTCGTTTATTGGGGGACCGAAAGAAAGTGTCGCCGGTATTATCCGGGAGGCTTATCCTGCTCGCGGCAAAAGAAACAAGTCTGGCAGTAAGAAGTCAGCTTGCCTCAACGGCAAAAAGATTAGGCGGACCAGGGTCTATCGCAATTATTCAGAATCTGATCAGGAATCATGACGATTCAAATGATCCGGATATCCCTCTGCTGATCTGGTGGGCCATGGAAGCCAAAACCGGGACAGACCGGGATGCATTGATCTCCATTTTTGCGGATAAGGGAATATGGCAGAAAAGGCTTGTACAGGATGTGCTGTTAAAACGACTGATGCAGCGTTACATCATGTCGGCCAGAGATGCTGATTATAAAGCGGCCTCCAGATTGATCAGCCTGGCACCTTCGAAGACAGATGCTAAAATACTGATGAGCGGTTTACGTGAAGGACTTCGGGGCCGGGAGGCGATTAGTTTACCGGCCGAACTGAACAAAGCGATACAGCCCTATCAGTCTGAACTTTTTGGTGCTCCTCTGGCTCTGGCTATCCGTCAGGGAAATGCCGATGCAGTGAAAAAGGCCCTGGCTGTCATTGCCGATGAAAATGCAGATTTTGACCATCGTTTATCCTATATCCTGATCTTTGGTCAGACGAATCAACCCGGTTCTGTTCCGGTTTTATTAAAAGTTATTGAAAGCAGTAAGTCTTCCGGAGCGATGAAAGAAGCCGCTTTACAGGCCCTGCAGCCTTATAATGTGGATGAAATTGGTTTAAGGCTTGTTAAAGCCTACCCGCAGTTTCGGGGCGATGCGGGTGTCCGGAATGCTGCTTTGGATCTCTTTGCCAGCAGAACAAGCTGGGCAAATGACTTGTTTACCGCGATTTCAGAAACGAAACGGATCAGTAAGGATGATGTACCGGATCAGGTTGCCCGCAGGTTAAAGCAGCTGAATGATCCTAAGATCAGCGCTTCGGCCGATAAGTATTGGCCTGATGTGAAACTGGCCACATCGTCAGAAAAGAACGAGGCCATCGCTAAATATTCGAAACTGATTAAATCCGGTTCCGGGGATTTCAAAAAGGGCAGAATACTTTACCTGGCCAATTGCGGCTACTGCCATCGTTTGTTTAATGAAGGGGGAAGTATTGGTCCGGATCTGACTGGCTATGAGCGCAGCAATGTGAACTACTTTTTACTGAACGTGATCGATCCAAATGCGGATATCAGGGAAGGTTATGGGTTACATCGTATCACAACAAAAGATGGACGTACCATAGAAGGTAAGATTGCAGCCAGCAATGGAGATACGCATACCATTCAGACACAGGCAGGAAAAGAGATCATACTTTCAGTTGATCGGATCAGGGAGATGAAAGCATTGCCGGTATCCATTATGCCGGAACGTATTCTGGATCGGTTGAATGATCAGGAGATCCGTGATATTTTTGCGTACATTATGAAGAAGAATTAAGCATTTTATCAAATATTATTTACGTTTTCCCCCAAATCTGAACACATAATTATTAATTAACTTTTCCCCTTGTTGGTGTCTGCACCAACAATATATGGGGATTTAATTTAATCGTTGGTGAAGACACCAACGATGGGGAGTCTTGTGGCTAAAGGCACCTAGGGATTGAAGTCCAGATGGCTATCGGGATTGGTTAATTTGGCCTGCAAACCTGAGCCGCCCTTCAGCGGCGAAAGCATGAACACCTTTAAAAAACAATAAAAACAGGTGAATAACGCCGAGCCATCCCGGAGATAGAGGGAGGAAGGGTTACGGGTGGGAAGCTATTCTCCTCCAATTTTTAATAATATCCATTAGAAAGCGTAAATTAAGATTTCTTACAATTTCTAAAATTAACTGGCACAATTAATTTGAATGTTATATGGGAGCTAAAAAAATCACCCAATCCAGAAGAAAGTTTATTAAGAGTTCGGTCATTGCCGGAACTCTTCTGCCTTTTATTCCTGGAGAACTATATGCAGGCTTAGTACAAAGCAGCAAAGCAGTTAATCCTTTAAAAGTATCCGTTTTTTCCAAGCATCTGCAGTTTTTAAATTACAAGGATATGGCTGATGCGACAGCCGGAATAGGTTTTGACGGGGTAGATCTTACGGTGCGTCCGAATGGGCATGTGTTGCCTGGGCGGGTTGAAAGTGATCTGCCTGAAGCTATCAATGCTATCCGCAAAGCAGGTCTCTCATCAACCATGATAACCACAGTTGTTCAGGATGCAACTGATCCTATGGATAGAAAACTGCTGGAAACTGCTTCCAAACTTGGGATTGAGTACTACCGGATGAACTGGCTAAAGTATCCGGATGGGAAAAGTATTCCTGAGGCTATCGGGCAATTCAAACAAACCCTGACAGATCTTAGCCACTTAAATAAAAAATTGGGAATTACAGGATGTTACCAGAACCATTCGGGGAATTTAGCCGGAGCCTCTTTATGGGAATTATGGGAAATCCTTAAAAATGCAGATCATCATAATATGGGTGTTCAATATGATATTCGCCATGCAGTGGTAGAAGGGGGCATGTCCTGGAAAAACGGGCTCAGGTTAATTCAGGCCCATATTAAAATCCTGGCAATAAAGGATTGTATCTGGCTGAAGAAAAACGGGTCATGGGTTGTTGAGAATGTTCCTTTGGGAGAGGGTATGGTTGATTTTAAAGCCTATTTTAAGCTTTTGAAAGAATATAAAATTCAGGTGCCGGTATCCCTGCACTATGAATATCCAATGGGCGGAGCCGAACACGGGGCAAGCAGTATTTCAACGGATAAAAAGGTAGTTTTTGCCGCCATGAAAAGAGATCTCATCAAACTGCAGCAGCTCTGGCAGGAGGCTTAACAAGCTGACCCTTGCTTCGCGCTAGCCTATTGTTGTATTGCTCAGGCCCTTAAGAAATTGCTTATCAACAAATGAAGAATTAAATCTTAGGATTGATAATGATTCTTCATGAAAATATGATATTGCATAGAAATTAACTTTAAATGACTTTAGATTCGAAAATTTATTTTAATGCATTTGAGAGCTCTCCTGATGGCATAATTATTTGTGACCTTAATGCTAAAATTATTCTGACAAATAAAGCGGCATCTCACATGTTCGGGTATGAGCTTGGCGAGCTCGAAGGAAAATCTATACAAGATTTAATTCCTCCTCACCTTAGGGATAAACACAAGTTTCATTTCCGGAGTTTTGTTTCTCATCCTTCAGCCAGATCAATGTCTAACGATATGAAGCTGATTGGATATAGGAAAGATGCATCAAATGTTTCTATAAGCATTGCCCTGAATATTATTCAAAATGATTCTGGCGAAGAATCGATTCTTGCAGTAATCAGAGAAATAACAGAGTTCGTTAGAAAGACTGAAGAGCTTGAGAAGGTATCCGATCAATTAAAGGAAGCTCTCCAATTGAGTGCATTGGGGCACTGGGAGTTTGATATTGCCAATAACAAAATCCTGTGGTCCCCTGAAGTTTATGAAATATTTGAACTGGAACAGGGGGCATTTAGCTCAACTTATGAAGGTTTTGAAATGCTGGTGCATGAAGAAGATAGAGAATTTTTAAAGCAAGCTTACCAAAATTCAATTACAAACCAAATCCCATATAACATTGTTCACAGGTATATTACACCCAAAGGTTCAATGAAATTTTTAAGGGAAAGAGGAAGACATATTTACGATTCGGAGGGTTTAGTTATAAAAACAATTGGAACTGTACAGGATGTTACTGAAGTACAAAAACAAAGACTTTTAATAAACGATTATATTTTAAAATTAGAAACAAAGAATAAAGAACTTGAGGATTACACTCATATTGCAACCCATGATCTTCAGGAACCGGTAAATAATATCATAGGAATCATAAGCCTTATGAGGGAGGAGTTAGATGACAATTCACCTACAAATGAAGATATTATTTATTTCATTGATCTAATAAAAAAAGCATCAGAAAGATTGTCAACCCTTATCAAAGGGTTAATGGAGACAGCCAGGTTAGGTCAGGTTAATCCTATTTCTGAGGTCGATTGTAATGAGTTACTCGTTGAGGTAATTGAAGGGCTTCAGTTTCAACTTGATAATAGTTCTGCTAAGATTAACTATCCGCCATTACCCAAGTTGAAAGGATATAGATTTGAACTGGGTCTTCTTTTTCAAAATTTAATTTCAAATGGCTTGAAATATAGTAAGAAAGGAGTCGCTCCGGTAATCAAAATAGACTACCATAATCAGGGGACGGATTGGCTATTTACAGTTGAAGACAATGGCATTGGCATAGATCCAATTCATAAGGATAAATTATTCAAAATGTTTCGCAGGTTACATTCTCAGGAGGATATCGAAGGTACTGGTATTGGTTTAGTCCAATGCAAGAAAATTGTGGAGCAACATAATGGGACGATATGGTTTGAGTCAGAACCTGGAAAAGGGACAGTTTTCTATTTCACTTTACGGAAAAACAAGGGTTAACAGGAGTGTAATATTTCTTATCTCCTAAAGGTAAGACCAATTATCCGGTATCGGCCATAATCAGCAGGTAAATGATAGGGCATATCCACACAGGAATTGCCTTGATCTTCGGCCCCCTCAACCTAAATCCGATGGCAGCGGAAAGCCCGAAGACGGCCGCCCGGGGATAGGGCAGGCCTGCCGGCGAGGTCTTGATTGTACAGCGGGACTTCAGCGCATAGATTACAGAACCTTTTTTTTCTTAAAAAAACAGAATTTAAAAGCAAAGCGGGATTCTTTAAACATAGAATTTTCCATTGCTGTCCGGATAAATTCAGGAATATTCAGAATATCTTAGTTTAGGCTTCTCAATCGTTTGTTGTAGCTAATTCGAAATAAGAGCCCCCCTTTAACCTTGCCTCCCTCTATCGCCGGGATGGCTCGTTGTTATTCACCGGTTTCCATTGTTTTTTAAAGGTGTTCATGCTTTCGCCGCTGAAGGGCTGCTCAGGTTTGTAGGCCAATCCCGATGTGCCCTTTGCCACAAGACTCCCCATCGTTGGTGTCTTCACCAACGATTAAATTAAATCGCCCTGTTTATCTAATTGCTAACAAATTGTTTTTCTGACAAATCCCCCTGCTTTTTTTTTAGTAGTATGCTTCAACATCCAAATAATTTGGACGTTATAAATGTTGGTGCAGACACCAACAAGGGGAAATTGGCTTAAAGGCGCACTTTATCCTCGGAATGCGATTTTTTGTTCTTCTTTGTGCCGGCTTTGAGCCAGAATAAAACGTGGTGTGCGACATTTTTCTATTTTATTGAAAACGGCAGTTTACAGCCGGCTAAAAGGTTATGGTGCCTTGTCCGGTGTACTCATAATGGTCCGGTGTATTCACTGTGTATAATAAGGTCATATTGCCTGTCGCATCGGTAAATCTTCCCGTGCCACCTGTAAATACATACTCCTGGTACATAAATCCGGTTGAGGCATCAATGCCGGCACCGGCCAAAGAATAATTAAGCTGGTCGCCGTTAGCTGCAGTTCCGACCCCTCCAATTGAACCGATCACCTGACCGCTTGCAGGATTGATACAGAACGTTGTTACCTGTTTTTGCAGCCCGAGTGCCGTTGAATTTCCTGTGCCCTCCGATCTGAATTGCAGCGTTCCGTCTCCGCATCCATTTGGGATATAGGAAATGGTTCCTGAACCTGTACTTTTCAAGGGCCTGGTTACACGTTGACCATTGGAGTTCGCTGTTGCGGACATTTGAAGTGCTGATCCATCATTTGCTTTCAGGAGCAAAGCACCTGAAGCCATCTCTGCATACTTTTTGATATCATTCTTGTCTGCAGTTTCTGAGATCATTTCTTTTTTACATGATGCCAGAAGCATAACTGCTGCTGCGATAATTAAAATTCTGTTCATAATTGGAGTTTTGATGAGCGTTTAACTATTAAAAATACGATATTATAACGAAAACAAATAATTTTTGAGTTAGGATCAGTCAATAAAAAAGCCGGTACATCATGCCCTGGCTTTAACATAGAAAGGTTTGGGTTCAGCGATTTTTCAATTCTTTTTTAAAATGTACTCTTCCCTGGCGCGAAACACATGCTCCATGTTTTTATTTGCCCATTCTGAAAGTCCGGTCATCTGACCCAGCAGACTGCGGCCCAGCGCTGTCAGTTCATATTCTACCCTTGGCGGAATTTGCTGCCCTTGTACTCTCCGATAATTTATTGTCAATCACAATTGTTATTTTGTATGATTATTCAGAAGATATATGATTACAAAAGGACGATTGGAAGCATTTAGCGATGGGGTGATTGCCATCATCATTACCATTATGGTTTTGGAGTTAAAAGTTCCGCATACAGAAAGTCTGGAGGCTTTAGAGCCACTAATTCCTGTTTTTATAAGTTATGTATTGAGTTTCATATACATTGGTATTTACTGGAACAATCACCACCATATGCTTCATACGGTGAAGTCGGTAAACGGAACGATCTTATGGGCAAATCTGCACCTTTTATTCTGGCTCTCTTTAATTCCCTTCGTTACGGCATGGATGGGTGAGAACCATTTCGGGAAGTGGCCGGTCATTTTTTACGGGATCATCCTCATTATGAATGCAATTGCCTACACCATCCTGGCACAAACCCTAGTGTCACATCACGGTAAAGACTCCCTTATAGCTAAAGCCCTTGGTAAGGATTGGAAAGGGAAATTATCTTTACTTATTTATGCAGCAGCTATCGGATCCTCTTTTATCCATCCAGGAATCGGCATGTTCTTATATTTTGTAGTGGCAGTTATCTGGCTTATCCCGGACAGAAGGATTGAAAAGCTTTTGATCGCCGAAGCGAAGGAAGAAACTAAGCCCTGATCCACTATTGCATCCTGTCTGATCCGAATTTTTGCCGGTACACCATTCAATTTTCAAATTCAATTATAAAAGGAGATTGCTCCGCTACTTCTGCGATGACAAAATCGTTTCAATCGAACCAATTAATCAAATTCTCAACTCTCCATTCTCAACTCTCCATTCTCAACTCTCAATTCCTTTTAATCAGTTCCCCATTCCCCATTCCCCATTCTCCACTCTCAATTCTTACTCATCAGTTTCCTCACTTCCGCCACTTCCTTTTCACTTACCGGCCCGGATCTATTGCCGAAATTGCTTCTGATATAGGTCAGCACCTCCGAAATTTCCTTATCCGTCAGGAAAGAGGCGTGCGCAGGCATGGTATCGTTATAATTTTGCCCTTTTACCTGGATGGTACCAGTAAGGCCATTGAGTACCACATTGATCAGAACAGTTTTATCGCTGTTTACCCATTCAGAACCAGCAATGGGAGGGAAACGATTTCCATCACCGTTGCCATCGGGCTGGTGGCAGTTTCTGCAATAAATATTGTAAACCAATGCAGCGTGTACCGGTTTGCCTTTTCTGTCGAGGTTATCTTTCATCTCATCCGGGGTCTTCAGGTATGAGAGGATATTCTTACGCTTTTCCATCGCGGCAAGCTGTTTGCTGCCGAATGATTTTTTATCACCCTTATACATAATGCGCCAGATTTTACCCTTTTCGGTATCTCCAACATATAAAGAACCATCCGGGCCTTCTGCAAGTCCCATTGGCCTGTACTTTGCATCATTTGCTATCGCAACGGTGTCTGTTCCGGCAAAGCCATCGGCAAATACTTCCCAGGGACCTGTTACTTTTCCGTTTTTCATTGGAACAAACAGCACCACAAAACCCACCTGAGGGTAAGGGATACGGTTGGTAGATCCATGCATGGCCACAAAAGCGCCATCTTTATAGCGTTCAGGGAATTGATCACCCTGATAGAATAAAATTTCATTAGGTGCAAAGTGTCCCGGGAAACCAATGACAGGTTTTGGAAGTTTAGCTCCTTCACCTTCTTTAATGCCATCTCCTCCGTATTCCGGACTGAGAATCTTCTTTTCGAGCATCTGGTCGTAATAATAGTAGGGAAACCCGCCATCCATGCCTTCAGTAACTTTGAAAAGTTCATCCGCCGGAAGCATGGCGCTTTTCCATGGACTGTAGTATTCAGGCCAGAGCAGGCGGAAATCATCCCTGCCATGGTGAACGGCATATAGTGCATCCGATTTTTTGTCCCATGCCATGCCAACAATACTTCTCATTCCTGTTGCATACCGTTTGCCGTCGCTTTGCTTTTGATTCAGTTTATTTTCATCAAACTTCCAGATCCCCCCATGGTCAACCATATCAGGGCATGGCATTTTGCCGGGAGAACCCGGACGCCTGTTTTCAGTCTGGCAGGAGTTGGTTCCGATACCCCACGAAACGAACATGTTTCCCCGGCCGTCAAATGCAAGGGCTTTTGCCTGGTGTTCATGATATGGAGGCGTGTCCATCAGAACCGTGTCCATCTTACTATCCGGCACTAATTGCCCTTTCTTCAGTTTATTGCGGTAAACCATCATCTCGGAGCTGTAGTACAGATAGCCCTTGTGGATCATCATGGCAGTTCCCCTGTTCCGGTTTTCGTATTTACCCCAGATCTTCATGGTATCTGCTTTACCGTCGCCGTTTAAATCTCTCAGTGCGGCATTACCATAGCCATCTACTGTGGGAGATCTGAGTTTGACATAGATGTCTCCGTTGCTGTTCACTGCAATATGTCTGGCTCCAACATAATTACCCTTAGGGGCGTTGTTGGGGCGATTCAGTTGGGTGCTTTTGGGAGCGCCCTCGATCTCGGGCGGAGGTGGCTGATAGTAAGCAGTTTTGGGAAGCTGACTGATCTTCAGTGCGACAACCTTGCCACCGCCAATACTGTCGGTCACAACCAAAGCTCCGAATCCTTCGGGAAGGATCAGTCCGCCGTTATCCTTATCGGATGGAGGCAGCTTATCAACCCCGGGCTTACAACTGTTGAGGGTAATAGAGACTAGAATTAAACTGATAATGCAGGTGAATAATTTATCTGGCAGGCTATATTGTTTCATGGAATTAAATTAGCCTATTAATTTGAATTATTAAATAAGAAACAGAAAGGTTACAGGGGGTAATTTGTCAATGAGGCGATTTGTCGATGAGATAATGAGATAATGAGCAAATTAGCAAATGAGATAATTAGCAAATGAGAAAATGAGAACAATGCTTTCCATTGGGCGTCATGTCGACGAGCGAAAGGTATTTTGAATTTATGGTTATTGTCACGCGAGGAGAGATCTGTTGCAATGGACAGGTGAGAAATAATTGATGTTGAGAATTGACAATTGAGTTACCAGGTATGCTGGCGCACGAGTGTATCTATGCTGAATTATAGCCGGATCAATTGATTTTTGATCGCATAAAGTACTAATCCGGTTCTTGATTTCAGGTTTAACTTTTGAAAAAGAGACTCACGGTAATTATCAACCGTGCGTGGACTGACACACATCCTGTCGGCGATCTCTTTATAGGTTAATTCCGAGCAGCATAATTTAAGAAATTCGATCTCCTTTGCAGAAAATAAAGGGACATTCTCCTGATTGGCAATGGAGTATAAAAGTTTCCCTGAAACCAGCTCATTGATATAAACACCTTTTGAAAAAATGGTCTTAATGGCTTCAAGCACTTCCCTTGGTTTTGACTCCTTCAATACATAACCGCAGGCGCCGTTTTTGATCATGCCAATAACCGCTTTTTCATCATCGAACATGCTGAGAGCCAGCACTTTAATATTAGGGTATGTTTCTTTCAGCCAGGCAGTAGCCTTATAGCCATCCATTACAGGCATATTAATATCCATTAATATGATATCCGGTAAGGGAGATTTTGCCAGTATCTGTTGCATTTGTTCGCCATTACCGGCACTGAAAATTACATTCAGTTCTTCAAATTCATTCATTAAAGCGGCGAGGCCATTTCTGAAAAGGGTGTGGTCGTCAACGATGGCGATATTTATCTTTTGTTCTATCATGGATAGGGAATTATGATCATTATGCTTGTTCCTTTGCTTAGTCTTGATTCAATTATAGCCTCTCCCCCGACCAGCGCTGCCCGTTTTTGGATATTATATAAACCCATGCCCATTTGATCAGACCGAGGTTTATCGGTGTCAAATCCAATCCCGTTATCGCTGATGCAGAGGCACATCTTAGCGTCAGCATGTTCTAAAGTTATCGTAAGCTGATCGGCCATAGCATGTTTGATGATATTGTTTAAGATCTCCTGAAGAATTCTGAAGAGGATCAGGTCCTTGTCGGGATTTGATGCAGGCAGTTCAACTTCACAAAGGTATATGACCGTGTACTTTCCGGATTTTTCCATCCATCTGATCTCATGTCTGATCGCTTCATCCAGCCCCTGACTGATTAGTTGTTCTCCCTGCAACAGCCTGCCAAGTAAACGCATTTCCTGAATAGAATGTGAAATAAGCTCGATAGCTGAATTGACTTTTGAAGCACTTTTAGAGGGCTCTTCAGGATCGATAGACTTTAAGGTTAGAGAAGTTAAACTCAGCAGTTGCCCGATATTATCGTGGAGATCGGCACCAATGGTCTGCATCGTCTGTTCCTTTATTTCCTGTTCTGCTTTGGCAATCTCTGCATCAAACGTTTCGCGCATCTGGTCTTTCTCTCTGGCATGTTGTTTACGGCGTTGATTGTACAGCATGATATAGATCACCACAAAAGTTGGTGCCAGGGCAAAGATGAAGGTGGAGATGATGATCAGATTTCTTATCTCGTTGTCGGCCATTTTCTGAGTATAAATGAATAAGACCAGCAGGCATACAGCAGCACATTGAGTACGTTATAGATATATCTGAGGTACGGCTTCGGACTGGCCACGAAATCTCTTATTTTTTCATAGAACAAATTAGAGATTATTGAGCCAAAATAAAAGAACAGGATTCCGGCCACCCACCAGAAACCCGGATAATAGGTTAAATTAATATTCCGATCATCCTTCAAAAGAAGATAAAAATAGTAGTAGCTGTAAACAATGAACAATACCGACATGACAATGGTTGTGATGGCATGCTTTTTAAAGATTCCGTGTTCTATTTGTTCATTGATGTACAGAATGCTGAGTAAAGCGAGCCCTATTAAGATAACAGGGCCGCTTTTTACATGAACTTTCAGTAAGGCAGCAAACATGGCCGAAATAAAGCCTGCCTGGAAGATCAGCAGAATATTATATACCCATACATTTGGCCTTACATTTTCCGGATCGGCCAGGTATTGCCCTTTGATGTAGATGCCCGCTGTTTCTGAGATACAGGTGATCAGCAGGAACAGGATCATTCCTCTCCAGACCGGGCTCTTATCCTTTATCAGGCAGATGCAGGCAATGATAAAGCAAATCCATTCTGCGGAAGTATTGATGGTCAGGTATTTTAACATAATTTTGGCTAAATAATGGAATGCCTGTTGTTATTGCCAGGTAAGATCATTACAGTTATTTGGACATTCTTCACCGTTATCAGAAACATCTATTTTCTTGATGCCCTTTTCAGGATCCCTGTAGTAACATTCATAATAATCAGTACGTTTCTGCCCATTTATTATCCGGGTAGTTGACATGACAAATACGTTTCTTCCTTTATCATTTTTTGCAAAATATATACGTATTCCATCTCCATCTGCCTTATTTGCAACGGCTGCATCGAGTTCCTTCTTCCATGATTGTAACAACCCGATCGGGTACCAAAGGCTGGTTGTTGTAATTGGGCCCTGGCTGAACCGATTTACCCATTGACGTCCCTGCTCACAGGATATTGTATTTATTGATTCATTGCAGGGGAGAATTGTGCAATCGCTTTCGGCTGCAGAATACATACGTGCTTCCGGAACGCCATTCTCAGAAATTCCTAAAATTTCAGAATTTTTACCTGGTTTCAGAAAGAGTGATTTAAGAGTAAAATGATCCCGATGAGTAAATAATGTTGTGTCTTTTGGGTTTTTAATTTTGGTTTTCTTTGTGGCAACCATTACAATCGTATTCTTACTGCCCTTTCTGGCAAAATAAATGCGGAATCCGTCTGCGCCTTCCGATCTTAAAATTGTATCCAGACTGTCAATATAAGTTTTACTGAACCATATACTGGTTTGCTTTTCGGAACCATAGCCCTCCCTTAAAAAGCTTCTGACCATGGTTTCGGCCTCCGCAAAAGTGTAACCATTAAGTGTTAGCGAATCGGCAGCTGCAGCCATGGATTCATTCTCTGCTGCGGACTTGTTTTTGTCGCCCGGAGCCGGGCTGCCGCAGGATGCGATGATCAATAAAATCAAAGTGATGTGAGTGAAATTTTTCATGTCATATAGGTTTTGGTTTTTAAATATAATGAATAATGAAACGGTATTGCAAGGGCTAAGGTGCGGACAATCAAGTGGATATAGCCGTTGAATTTACCCCAAATTATACCGTAAAAACACCCTTAAGGAAAGGGGGATAATACTTTCTCATCCCTTTAAATATCATGGAGATTTGAAATGCAATTGAGCGTAAGGCGAATTGATCCGGCTTATAAACACTGCTAATTAGCACAGATCATCTGTACTATAAATAGCTTAATCCCTGGAGAAATTGATTTACAAATACAATTGAGGTTATTTTTTGAACAAAAAACACAAACGAACATGAAAGAAAATTTACACATTCAGATTGCTTTAAAACCTATTGCATCTGCCAGACCGTTGGTTTTTCAATTTATTACCTGCCTGGTATTTATTTTGTTCAACCTGGCTTTTTCCGGATCCGGTATTGCGCAGGTAAAGCCGGGAAATTTCTTTGTTGTTAACTCAAAGGTTAAAGTTTACCCGCTTACTGATTTTGGTAGCAACTTAGGGGGCGATAAAACTAACTTCCTGTTTGCAGAAGCGAACCAAAAATTCACCGTTATTGACGTTTCAGACAACGGAATCATTCAAATTCAGTTCTGGAACTTCAAAGGACCTGGTTTAGTGAAAAATACCATTAATAAGATTGTTCCTGATAACATGAATAAGGCAATCGCAAATTTGAGCGCCGGTGAAAAGGCAGGGTTGGATAAAACGGATGTGCCGAAGACTGCTCTAACCCGTTCCAGTATAGTTGAGTTCGCTAATGGGGGGGATGGAAAGATAATTGTGGACCGGGATGTTAACGGGAAGATATTTACAATAACCCTTAAGGATCTGAATGAGAAATGTATGCCTTATTTTGGATATAGGACTTCCTTCACCTTTGGAGCGATGACCATTCCCTTAAAAATAAGATTTGGTTCAGAGACAATGCGCCCGATGCTGGTAGAGGAAAAACTGAACATCGGACTGACACCGGGTCTTAAACGTCAATTCAAGAGCAGAAAAGAACAAAGTATTACTCTTCTTGCAAATATCGGGATTAGCAACGTACGTACAACTGCCGAAACATTTAATGCAGGATATACCCCAAGCAGTGATAATGAGCCGGCACTGAGTGGAGCATTAGGCTTAATGTACCAGCATGAAAAATTTCAGATAGGGATACTCAGCGGTCAGGACTGGCTGCTCTCTGACGGTGCTCCCAGCTGGAAGTATCAGTCAAAGCAATGGCTCGGAATTGGAATTGGATTTTCCTTTTTTGGGCAGGGAAATGGAGAAACGAATCCGGGTAATAATAATTAATCATAAGCTCATTTAAAGATGGCACAAAACGAACGACAGCACAGGCTAAATACCTGGCTTTGGCAAATAGGAACAAATAAACAATTAAATCAAAATAAAATGAACAAGACAAAATCAACAATTTTTGGTTTGCTGATGACAATTAGCATCGGGACTTTCGCACAAGATTGCGACAAACTTCTGGCAGACGGACTTTATTCATTTACTAAAATGGTAAATACAACGTCATTTAGTAAAGACTTGAGAACTTATTATCTTTCTGAAACTTTTAAATCAGATTTGCGAAGTGGAAAATGGGGTGCTTCTTTGGCAATTCCAATTGAGGGCGTCCCCTTTTCAATAGGAGCAAATGACAGCGAAGAAAAATTTTCTGAACTCAGGACAAAACTACTTTCTATTTCAGAATTGAAAATTGAAGCTAGTAATGTTCAGGTATTATTGCAGTCAGTTCCAAACACAAACCTATATGAGGCCTATGTAAATTGTAAAGGCATACCTGCCGGGCTTTCCGGTTTCATACAAGGCATTAATGTTGAAACAGAAGATGCTGTAGTATTCTCAATTCATTACAGACCTTCTTCCCCTTCTGACCCTATGCCAAAAGTTACAGGATTCAGTGTTATACCTGAGGGTAGTTTAGTTAGTGGGGGTTTGAAAATCGGAGACGAAATAAAAGGATTTACTACACTTATTACATGCAAAAGGCCAATAGACAAAGACCTGATTTTAACTATACAAACGGACAGAGGAGCAATTTCAAGTAAAGCCTCGGCTGTGGATAATATTACCTCTCATAAAGAGCTGCCTATTGGGACAATTATTTCATCATACTTGAATTTTGAACAATTTAATACAGCTACAAAAAATAATGACAAAAGTCCGGGTGGTATATGGACCTCAGCAAAAAGCAAATGGGCTCCTTGTGACGGACGACCAGTGCCCACTTCAAAATTTCAAACATTGACATCCCAAATCCAAATTCCGGATTTAAGAGGAATGTTTCTTAGAGGACTTAACACATTTGACCCTTTCCAGCCGGTTCCACAAATTGGTGCAGACCAGGCTGACCCTGACAATAGAATTGTTGGCAGCTATCAAGCTGACGCTTTTCAAGGTCATAAACATCTTGACCAGGACAGAATTGGCGCATTTCAGGGTAGAGAAGCCCCCAACACTCCCCACCAAAGATTTACGATAACTGGAACACCTGCAAATAACAGTGAGGGGAAAGTTAATGCTGGTTTTGGCACGCCAAGAATTAATAAAGAGACACGCCCAAAAAATGTATCAGTTTATTATTACATAAAAATTAACTAGTTGATAAAAAATACAGGCTGGGGTCAGGATGGATATCTTATTGAGTTCCTGTTGATATAGTTAAGTATAAAACCGATTTCCAATGAAGAAACTAACTGAATTCATAAAATTTACCCTGGGATTTATCGTTTTCATAGTTAAGCGAAATATCTAAGAAGAGCTTGTGCTGGCAATGCTGGTGCAGGCTTAACATGTTTGCCTGAGTTTTCTCCAATATGCTGGTGCACCTTGTGTGCCATAGCTTATTAAATTCCGAATTCGTTTTCCCCAAATAAACTCCTATTATTATGAAAAATAAATCAGCTTGCAGACAAGTTTATTTCCTTCAGAAAAGATCTCCCGCCGAAGGCTGAAAGCTATCATCGGTGGTTCCATCGGTAACCTCGTGGAGTGGTACGACTGGTACGCTTACTCCGCTTTTGCCCTCTATTTCTCTGCTTCATTTTTCCCGGAAGGCAATAAAACCGCCCAGTTGCTCAATACCGCCGGAATATTTGCTTTAGGATTTCTGATGCGGCCTATCGGAGGCTGGCTGTTCGGACGCATAGCCGATAAGGCAGGGCGGAAACAAAGTATGACACTCTCGGTACTGCTGATGTCCTTCGGTTCCATGCTGATCGCCTTTATCCCCACCTATCATGCCATCGGAATTGCAGCGCCAATCACCCTGCTGATCGCCAGGCTCTTACAGGGCTTAAGCGTTGGCGGTGAATACGGGGTTTCTGCCACTTACCTCAGTGAAATGGCCAGCAGGAACCGGAGGGGTTTTTATTCCAGTTTTCAATATGTCACCCTCATCGGCGGACAGTTAATTGCCCTCGGGATCCAGCTCATTCTGCAAAGCTGGCTTACAGATGTTCAACTGCTTGACTGGGGCTGGCGTATTCCCTTTGTGATCGGGGCCATACTTTCGCTGGTGGCTCTTTATTTGCGAAGTACTTTGTATGAAACCAAAGCCTTTGAAGCCCAGAAAAATAAAGCCGATGAACGTAAAGGCACGATTAAAGAACTCTTAAAGCATCCCAAAGCCTTACTGACTGTTGTTGGTCTGACCCTGGGTGGTACCCTTGCCTTTTACACCTATACGACTTACATGCAGAAGTTCCTGGTGAATACAGTGAACCTGAGTAAAGCCGAATCCACACAGATCTCCTTCATCAGTATGCTGATATTTGCTATGGTTCAGCCGCTGTTTGGTGCGCTTTCAGACCGGATTGGCAGAAGGCCTTTGTTAATTGGTTTTGGTGTTCTGGGGACCATCTGTACCGTTCCCCTTCTGACTACCCTGAGCCACACCACTTCGCAGTACAGCGCCTTTTTTCTGCTCCTTGCAGGCTTGTTCATCGTGAGCGGCTATACCAGTATCAACGCCATCGTTAAAGCTGAACTTTTTCCTGCTCAGGTGCGTGCTCTCGGTGTCGGACTCCCTTATGCCCTCACCGTGGCCATCTTTGGCGGCACAGCAGAGTATGTGGCGCTCTGGTTAAAAAATGCCGGACATGAATCGTATTTCTACTGGTACATTACCGGCTGCATCTTTTTATCACTGCTGGTTTATGTTGGGATGAGGGATACGAAGGAGACTTCTCTATTGGAGAAGGATTAATTAGCATCCCGATAGCTAACGGGAGGGAAAGGACTTACGAAATCACATGGGTGAGCGGAAAGTAGATTTCGTCAGTCACACAATTGCTTTAGGGCCTCACCCTGCGTACGGAACTACTGGTTTTAAGTCTAGTGCTGCCCTCTCCAGTGGAGAGGGTTTAAAGATACTGCGAGGATATGTCGATGAGATGATTTGTCTATTTGTTGATGAGGAAGGAGAATGAGCAAATGAGGTAATGAGCAAATTAGCAAATGGGACTCCTCCTTAAATTGTGCGTCATCTCGACGAGCGAATTGATTTTTAAGTTATTGGATTTTTCAGCGGGGAGAGATCTGTTGCAAGGCTTTTTCGGTATAATTTGGTACAAAACACCCTAAAAGGTAATTTTTGAACTAAATTTTAAATTAGACTAAAAATGAGGTCTTGGTCGTATCTCCTTCGTGACATGTTCGTAGAACACCCCCTTTACGACCCTCTGAGAGCAAATTGTACGAAGAAGGTACGAACATGGTATGATGTTGGTACCTTGATGGTCACGACTTGTCCTGACTCTGTCTCGCCCTGAAATAGTAATATCCGTATAAGACCGGTTATATTTTTTTAGCTTTTGGCTTTTAGCTTTCTGCTTTCCGCTTTAAGCTTTCTGCTTAAGAAACTCCTCCCTCAACCTCCTCGCAACAACCTTATCCTCTCCCGGCTGCATCATCCATACCGTAATAGAAACCGAATTGCCGCCCTTAGCTCCTGCAGGCGGAGGCGTTGCCTGTCCCTTGAACATGGGCAAACCCGAAAAGCCTGCCTCAATGGATGGATTACCATTTCGCAGATTTTCCCGCAGTTCATTGCCCGTCAGTTTGATCTTTGTATCATCCCAGCTGATGCGGAGGGATGGGGTATGATTTCCGAGCGGGTTGACCGTTACTTTGGTCGTGATCCCCTCGATTGATTTTACTGCATTTTCGATCAGTGCAATGCCCGCTTCCCATTTCTTCCATTCTTTATCATGATCCATTGCGATCATGTTTTTGATAGCCACATAAGCTCCAAGGATCTCTTCTTTATTTACTTTATGCCCGCGGCCGATGGTTACCGCCCTGGGTGGTGCGCTCAACCTTGCCGCCTCGATCAGGTCTTTTCTGCCCATTAAATAGCCGGTACTCTGAGGCGCCCTGACTGCTTTTCCTCCCGAAAGGAAGACCAGGTCAAAGCCCAGATCATTGAATTTCCATAAATTTTCGACCGGCGGTACATCTGCCGCAATATCAATGGAAGTAGGAATATTGTGTTTTTTACCCACCTCGATCCATTCTTCATGCTTTATTTGACCACCATTAACGGCAATGTTCAGGAAGTGCATCATCGCTGTTTTTTCATTGATGGCCTGCTCCAGTTCTTCCCGGGTTTCTACGGTGATGATCTTGCATCCGGTCAGTAAAAAGGCTTGTGTATAGGCATCTTTATGTGCTTTCTGGCAGATCACTTCCGATTTCATTCCATCCAGATTGGGCAGCTGCCCCACCTTTTTCATATCCATTCCGGTGAGGACTCCAGCCAGTCCCAGGGTCATAGCCGAAAAAGCGCCGCTCGTGACCGTTGCGGCTTCCGCATGAGTCATTTTCGCGATCTGCTCACCCACCTTATCCTGCAGCTCATCCAGCATGCAAAACTTACTCACCGAACTGTTGATCGCCTTCAAAACCTTATCCTGCATAATACTGCCGGTCATATAGGTTAAAGTCCCTGCCGCATTGATAAAAGTGCGGATGCCCAGTTCCTTATACAGATCTTCTGCCGGGGCAGGTGCTGCCTGTAATGAAAGATTACTTATTCCGCCTGCGAGGGGCAGGAGGCTGAGGGATTTGAGGAGTTGACGGCGTTTCATGGGGGGTGGGAATAAATATTGTTTTTTAGTTGGGTCTTGGAAAGGTAGGAATAATTTTGGGTCAGAATATTTGAATTCAAAAAGTATATGATTCAGAATGTCAGAAAGATTTAAAATCAAAGTAATTGGATTTATTAGAGGTCATCAAGTAATTTCTAGTAAATTTCAGTCTTAAATAGCTTCTCAAATAGATGACAAGATTTTTTTACTCCAGCTCGATTTCAAATTTTTTAAAGGAATCCGAAAATGAAATATTAGGAATACTTGCAAAAAACAATGTTTTTTCATTAGAACAAACCCAAAGGCAGTCCTGGAGTAAAGAGATTATTATCTTAAAAGATGTTTTAAAGAACTTTGATGGGTCAGTATTTTTTGAATATGCCATTCCTAGGATGGGACGAAGGGTGGATGTTATCCTACTTATCCAAAATGTTATTTTTGTTTTGGAATTTAAAATTGGGGAAAAGGAATTTCATTCAGCTGATATTGACCAGGTTTGGGATTATGCTCTTGATTTAAAAAATTTTCATGAAACAAGTCAAAATAATTTAATAGCCCCAATTTTGATTGCATCAGAGGCCAAAACAATAATATCAGAAGTTATTGCTACCCCGCACAATGATTATCTTTTATTTCCAATTAAATCAAATACAGATTTACTTCAAGGTGTAATTGAAAGTGTTCTTTTATTTGCAGATGGTGAAACTATTTATACTGAAAGTTGGGCAATTGGAAAATATTCCCCTACTCCAACAATTATTGAAGCCGCTATGGCTTTATATAATAATCACTCAGTGATTGATATTTCCAGAAGAGATGCATCCGCAATAAATTTAAGTCAAACAAGTGATGTGGTTTCAGAGGTTATTAAACAAGCTAAGCAAAATAATCAGAAGGCAATTTGTTTTGTTACAGGAGTGCCAGGTGCAGGCAAAACATTAGTTGGTTTAGATATTGCAACCAAAAGTTTAAATCGAGAAAGTAGTTCATCAGCTATTTTTCTTTCAGGTAATGGTCCTTTAGTTGCGGTTCTAAGAGAAGCCTTGACTAGGGATAAAGTAAAAAGAGAAAAGGAGAATGGTAACAAAATCAAGAAAGGTGATGTTTTAAGAGAGGTTAAAATGTTTATTCAAAATGTTCACCATTACAGAGATGAGTATTTGATTGATGAGAGCGCACCTTTTGATCATGTAGCAATTTTTGATGAGGCTCAGCGAGCTTGGGACTTGACACAAACAGCATCATTTATGCAACGGAAAAAAGGGAAGGCAGATTTTGCCTATTCTGAATCGGAATATTTGATATCATGTTTGGATAGACATAAAGATTGGGCTGTAATAGTATGTTTAGTAGGAGGCGGCCAAGAGATTCATACAGGAGAAGGTGGCATTGGTGAATGGATTCAATCTTTAAATAGGTCTTTTCCTCATTGGCAGGTATATATTTCTTCAAGAATTAAAGATGATGAATATGCGGCCGGTGATGCCTTGTCATTACTAAAAGAAAGAGATAGTGTTTATGTTAAAGATGAATTGCACCTTTCTGTCTCAATGAGATCGTTTCGTGCAGAACACTTATCAATAATGGTCAAGTCTTTACTGGATCTACGAGTAGACGATGCAAAAAGGGAGTTGCTTCTAATCGATGGAAAGTATCCAATTGTCTTAACAAGAGATTTAAATAAAGCAAAACAATGGATTAGGAAAATGGCTAGAGGGAGTGAGCGATATGGACTAGTAGTTTCTTCTCAAGCGCAAAGGTTGAAGCCTTTTGCAATAGATGTACGGATTGATATTGATCCAATTCATTGGTTTTTGAACCCAAAAGAAGATGTTAGATCATCGTATTATTTAGAAGATGCAGCTACGGAGTTCCAGGTTCAAGGCTTAGAATTAGATTGGGCATGCGTTACATGGGATGCTGATTTTCGCTATTCTGAATCGTGCTGGGGTGCATATTCATTTGTGGGTGAGAGGTGGAATAATATTCGAAAGGACGTTAGACAACAATATTTGAAAAATGCTTACCGAGTACTTTTAACCCGGGCAAGGCAGGGAATGGTTATTGTTGTGCCGTTTGGTAGTGATGAGGATGTTACAAGGAAACATGAATTCTATGATTATACCTTTGATTATTTGAAAGAAATTGGTTTTAAAATTTTGTGATTTTCAAACCACCTGCCTAAGATTCATTAGCCGTCCTATAAAATATTCAAGAGAAATTGGAGCATTTTCCAATTCTTCAGAATATGAAAGACTCTCAAATTCATGAAATCCATGATCAAGATCTTCATCCCAATCTTCAAAATGAAGATTGGGTAATCCCCAATCTTGCGCATAAAACCACTCCCCATCTATAAGCTTGGACTTGATTAGATTTTCCATGTCCAAAATTGTTAAATTATTTGGATTTGAAAATATCACATCACCAAATCTTTTATAATTACCAGAATCTCGATATAGATATGAAAATTTAATATTCATTGTACTTTAAAGGTACAAACAGCAAATAAACTTTCCTATTGGATAAAGTGAACTTTATTGGAGGAGTTTTTTTGTAGAAATTATATTTTTAGTTAGGTGATTATATTTTATCCTGTTGTATATAAGCTTTCACCACCCTCACATCCGCCTCCGCCCAATCCAAATCTAACAAATCCTTAGTATCCAGCCATTTATAATCAGCGTGTTCTTTTAGAACGATCTCTCCGCCAGTCTGCAGGCAGATAAATGGCATCAGCCGGACCAGTTTGTAGGGGTATTGATGATCATTCGGGCTTAAGCTTCCGGTAATTTGTATCTCCATATTCAGCTCCTCCCTGATCTCCCTGATCAGGCACTCTTCAGCTGTTTCATTTTCTTCGATCTTGCCGCCGGGGAATTCCCATTTTAGGGGAAGGGGCATGAGGGCACTGCGCTGGGTGACGAGGACTTGATTTTGAGAGTTAACGATAATGGCGCAGCTTACTTTTATCATTCAATTGACAGTTGATAATTGACAGTTGACAATTGGGGGGATTGGTTCATGTGGATATTTGTTGTCAGTTGTCAGTTGTCTGTTGCCTGTAACTGATTGGTTCATTTGGGAGTCCGTCATCCCTGCCTGCGGCAGGCAGGCCGATCCGCCCTTCGCGGAGAGGGATCTGTTAAAATAACTAATCATTGTCTTTGTTCCTTGTTCTTTGCTCTTTTCACTTTCTCTTGTCAGTAATTGACTTGTTCAGATAAAAAAAATTGACAATGAACAACAATTCTTCATCATTGTCCATTGTCAAAATCTATTCTTTGGCCCAATATCGCTTTCTGCTTTCGCCTTTTAGCTTTCAGTCCGGCTAATTCATTTCCTCTGAACCAATCTTTAAACTTATAACCTACAACTTATAACTTATTACTTAATCTCGTACGCAACAACCGTATTCCTGAAAAACGTAGGCACATAAACTGTTTTTGTTTCAGGGTCGAAGCCGATATCCGCTGTGCTTCTTTTCTCTGCCTGGGTGTCCATCAGCAAGTGCTTGGTACCATCGGTATTAACATGCCATAATGCACCTGCCCAGCAGGAAATGATAAAGTCATTTCCCTGAATATTTTCGATGCCGTCAATCCCGCCTTCCATGCCGTCAGCGATTAAAGTGAGTGAGTTATCGGCATTAACTTTAAACATGCCGGTGCCATCAAGCAGATAAAGCACGTCCAGATGGAACAGAACCCCATTAGGTGCGGTTAAGTTTTCAGCAAGTAATTCAGCTTTTTCATTTTCCACACGGTATAATTTCTTAGCCTTGGAATCAGTAACATAAATTACTCCTTTAGGGTCGAGACTGATATCATTCAGGCCGACTGCGCCTTCAAGCGGAATAGTCTTTTCAATTTTTCCGGAAGCGATGTCGATCACTGCAATATTTGTGAGGTCGGCAACGTATAATTTACCATTGAGCATCCCCATACCTTTAGGGGCATTCAAACCGCTAACCCATTGGGCAGCGATTACTTTGCCATCCAAACCAACTTTGCCAATCGAACCTTTTCCATCAGCTTCCCATGGATTTGTGCCTTCGATATTACTCACATATAAAACCTGTGCGGCTTTATCAAATAATACTGATTCAGGAACCTTCAGCGAGCTGTCGCTTTCCCATTTTAGAACCAGTTCAGGGGTCTTTACAGAATCTGTCTGTTCTGTCGTTTTTTTATCACTTGAACCTCCGCAGGCCGCCAGGAAGAGTACTCCCAAAAAAAGAATTTGTTTCATAAGTTTTGATTTTGAATTAAAATTAAAGGTACGAAACAGAATATTTGCTAACAAATCGGCCGGCAGATTAGTCCGGGCCTTGCTTATCGCCTTGTTTATCCGGTTAAAAATCTACATATTTAAAATAAACCTGAGTTTCTTGCAAACCCTCAGGTATCCGGGGCACGTATATACCGAAACGGTTATTTTTAGAGAATGAGGTATAAAATCACAAATCTGGTCTTCGTTGTGGCCTTATTGTATTTTACTGATGCAAAAGCACAGACTCCGCACATCAGCTCTTTTTCTCCAAAATCGGGTTCAGCGGGAACCCTGGTAAATATTCAGGGTTCTTCACTGGATAAAGTGAACTCAGTCAGTATAGGAGGAAAATCAGCGCTGATCATTTCTCTTTCGGCGAGTTCTCTTATGACCTATGTGATGCCGGGTTCAGTGAGCGGCACTGTCTCAGTGAGTTCATCTTCAGGTACGGCCAGCGGTTCAGAAAATTTTACAATAAATGCAAGTCTGTTCCCCAGTGCCCAGCAAGGGGATAAACTGGTCGGAACGGGTAATGCCGGCGTAGCTGAATCGGGGAGGTCGGTAGCGATCAGTGCCGACGGGAATACGGCTATTGCAGGGGCTCCGAATGATAATACTCAGCAGGGTGCGGCATGGATCTATGTCAGGAATGGAAATGTATGGACGCAGCAGGGCCCTAAGCTGGTTGGAAGCGGTAATGTGGGTCCGGCGCAGCAGGGCAGGGCTGTGGCAATCAGTGCCGATGGAAACACCGTTATTATTGGCGGGTATTTTGACAATGGGGGTACGGGTGCTGCCTGGATCTTTACCCGTAACAACAATGTCTGGACACAGCAGGGCAACAAACTGGTTGGAACCGGATATGATGGTTTCATTCTGCCTGTCAGCATGGGCTATTCTGTAGGGATGAGTGCTGATGGGAATACCGTCATTTTAGGGGCTCCGTATGATACATACCCTCGTGGTGCCGCCTGGATCTTTAGCCGAAAAGATAATTTGTGGACGCAGCAGGGTGAGAAATTGTTTGATGAAAGCAGTATTTCGGGAGGGCAGGGTATTTCTGTCGGGCTGAGTGCTGATGGGAATACAGCTATTGTGGGTGCGCCTCTTGAAAATAACCAGCAGGGTGCAGCCTTTCTGTACTTCAGAAATGGTACAGAGTGGGACAGGCAGGCTAAAAAGCTGGATGTTTCTTCCTATCCGGGTACGAAATGGCAGGGAATATCAGTTGCCCTGAATGCCGACGGAACAAGTGCCATTGTTGGAGCTTCTGTAGCCGACAATGCCAGGGGAGCGGCCTGGGTTTTTCTTAAGAATGGGGCTGAGTGGACTCTGAAAGGGAATAAACTGGCAGGTACCGTAAGTTCGGAAAATGCTGCTCAGGGCTGGTCGGTGGCCATGAGTGCCGATGGAAACACCGTATTGATCGGTGCAAAGGCCGATAACTGGACCAATGGTGCCGCCTGGGTATTCACCTGGTCGGATAATTCATGGACACAACGAGGGCCGAAATTAACAGGTATTGGAAATGTTGGTGTCGCTAATCAGGGTCAGTCGCTGGCATTAAGTGCCGATGGTTCAACGGCAATTATCGGAGGGAATCAGGATAATGATCGAATGGGTGCGGCATGGATATTTACTACCGGTCCGGCGGTCTCAATTTCACTTAAAGACTATACCTCCATATTTTGTAAAGGCCTTACCAAAACTGTTTTTTCATATGAAAAAACAGAAGGTAATCCCAATTTGTACAGCATTATCTGGGATCAAAAGGGCCTTGCCGGAGGTTTGACGAATGTGATCGATCAGGCACTACCCCCGGGCTCATTTGAGATTAATATGCCTGCTTCCCTTCCTGACGGAATTTACAATGGGGCTTTAAAAGTACGGAACAGCAGTACCGGAGAAAGCAGTACCGGAACGATATTCACTCTGGCCATTCCCGAGCCGCCCAAAATTTCGCCGATCACGGGATCAGGAACTGTAGCAGTGGGATCGAATACGACGCTTGCAACTTCAACGGCTGCTTCGGCGGGTGTTTGGAGCAGCAATGCTCCTGCAATAGCAAGGGTGAATCCGGCAAACGGACAGGTGGCTGGTATCGCGGAAGGTTCTGCGATCATTACCTATACCCTAAGCAATGCGCAAGGCTGTTCCAATTCGGCAAGTTTTAATCTACTCGTCGTTTCAGCTACCTCACTTCAAACCCTTACTTTCCCGGTTTTGCCGGAAAAAAACTATGGCGATGATGATTTTACGCCTACGGTTTTTAGTGCTGATGCCGCGGCTGTGATTGTCTATACAAGTTCTGATCCAAAGGTGGCCACGGTAAGCGCATCTGGTCAGATCAAAATTACGGGTGCCGGAACTGCCCTGATCACTGCTTCGCAAGCAGCAAACAGCGCTGTCAATGCCTCGCAGATCTTAACTGTTAATCCTAAAGCCTTGATCATCAAGGCAAAAGATCAAAGCCGGGTCTATGGAGCAGCAAATCCGGAACTGGCTTTAGAGTATGCAGGTTTTGTTAAAGGCGAAGATGCCGCTGTTTTTTTAAGCAAAGCCAGTGTGAGTACCACGGCTACCCTGATCTCAGCTCCGGGAACTTATCCGATCGTGGTTAGCGGAGGGGTTGCTGCAAATTATACCATCAGCTATCAGCCGGGAGTTCTTGTGATCAGCAAGGCCGATCAGGTATTATCCTTCGATCCGATCCCGAATAAAAGAATGGGTGATTCGAACTTTTCTTTGATGGCAAGTGTGAATTCAGGGTTAACGATCAGTTTTACCAGCAGCGACAACCTGATCGCAGAGATCATCAATGGCAATCAGGTGAAGATCAATAATCCGGGTACCGTAAAGATCGAAGCCATTCAGCAGGGGAATGCGAACTATAATCCGGCAAGTGTATTCAGGGAATTCACCATCTTTCCGGATATTTTCAGCGTGAGTTCAAATTCCTTCACTCCCAATGGAGATGGTATAAACGATCAATGGATCCTTTCGGGATTGGAATCTGATAAAACAGCCATGGTGCAGATCTATAACCGCTATGGGCGAATGGTATTCCGGAGCAGCGGATACTCCAGCCCATGGGATGGACATTATCAGGGTGCAAAACTCCCGCAGGGGACCTATTATTATAAGATTTCGGTACGATCGGGAAAGCAGGTGGTTTCGGGGGTGGTTAGTATTTTTTATTGACTGTCATTGAGAGCGTAGCGCGGCAATCTCCCATAATAAGGAGATTGCTTCGTCGTGCCTCCTCGCAACGACATCCTTAGTGAATATACTGCTAAATTATACTTTGTCTTGGGTAGCGTAGCGCGGCAAACGTTGTCATGGGTAGGTGGTACGATAAAGCATGTAGTAATTAATCAGCGAATAATATCACATTTTAAACGAAGAAATATCATTATCAGTAAACCAATCAATACTCAGATCATCCCAATTGGGGTTAATTGAATTTATAAGATTCATTTTTTTTAAACGTGATCCACCTTTAATTTGTTTTTCTCTGGCAATAGCATCCTGGACCCACTGAAATTCTTCAAAGTAAACCAATTTATTGCAATTGTATTTTGCGGAAAAACCGAAATTAAATTTCGATTTATGCTCTAACATTCTCCTCTCAAGGTTATTGGTTACACCTGTATAAATCACGTTGTTATGTTTATTGCTTAGGATATAAACGAAATAGATATGATCTTTCATAAAGTTAAATTGGATAATGATGCTAATAATCAATTCAATAGTTTTTGGGAAGATTGCTTCGCTGCGCTCGCAATGACAAGCAATCCCAACTGTCATTGCGAGGAGGCACGACGAAGCAATCTTTGCCATTTAGTAATTAATTAAGAGGGGGATTGCTTTGCTGCGCTCGCAATGACAGTTGAAATTAAATTTTATGTCTATCATTTTTATTATAAATGAGTTTCCAATTAGGCAACGGTAAATACGACTGTAATTGCGAGGAGGCACGACGAAGCAATCTTATGACCTTTAGTAATTAATTGCAGAGGAGATTGCTTCGCTGCGCTCGCAATGACAAACACTCCCAACTGTCATTGCGAGGAGGCACGACGAAGCAATCTTTGCCATTTAGTAATTAATTAAGAAGGGGATTGCTTCTCCGCCCAAGGCAGATCGCAATGACAAACACTCCCAACTGTCATTGCGAGGAGGCACGACGAAGCAATCTTTGCCATTTGGTAATTAATTAGTTTGGAGATTGCTTCTCCGCCCAAGGCAGATCGCAATGACAAACACTCCCAACTGTCATTGCGAGGAGGCACGACGAAGCAAACTTTGCCATTTAGTAATTAATTAAGAAGGGGATTGCTTCTCCGCCCAAGGCGGATCGCAATGACAAACACTCCCAACTGTCATTGCGAGGAGGTACGACGAAGCAATCTTACGCCTTTTGGTAATTAATTAAGGAGGAGATTGCTTCGCTGCGCTCGCAATGACATTCACGTTTGAAAATTTTCTAACCCAGAACGTATATCGTAATACTTACAATGTAAAACCTACAAATTTCTTAAATTCGCTTCATACAACATTTACATTGGCAAAACCTATACTCGTACTGAAATTCGGAACGGCATCGATCACTAACCCTCAGGGTGAGCTGGATGAGATCGTGATCGGAGAAATTGCCCGTCAGGTGGCAATGATACATAAGGACTATAATCTGGTGATCGTTTCATCAGGTGCTGTTGCTGCGGGCAAAAAGTTCCTGAAAAATTATGGTGGTACGCTGAATGAGAAGAAAGCGGCAGCATCGATCGGAAACCCTCTTTTATTAAATACCTATTCAAGATATTTTTTACCTCATGGCATTTCCATTGCCCAAAGCCTGTGTGAGCGGCATCATTTTTCGAACCGGGATCAGTTCCTGCAGCTGAAGCGGACCTATGAGGAACTGTGGGATAATAACATCATCCCAATAGCGAATGAGAATGATGTGGTGAGCAATCTGGAATTAAAATTTTCGGATAATGATGAACTGGCTACCCTCATTGCTGTAGGTTTCGGAGCTTCGCAGGTGCTGTTCAGCACTTCAGTTCCCGGGGTGCTCGACTCGGCCGGCAAGGTTATTCACGAGCTCGATACCTCGGATAAAAAAATTCTTTTACTGGCAAACAAAGAGAAATCTGCTTCCGGTTTAGGCGGCATGACCTCCAAACTTAATTTTGCACGCCTGGCCAATCAAATGGGTATCAGGGTGGTGATCTTCGGGATACGAACGGATGACGGAATACTAAAAGCGCTTGAAGGAACGACCGGAACTTTATGCCAGCCTCAGAAAAGCACACTGCCTGCCCGTAAAAAATGGCTGGCCAGCGGAAGCCTGGTCAGGGGCCGCATTCAGATCGATGCCGGTGCCTGCAAGGCCCTTCAAAATCGCCACAGCTTACTTGCCGTAGGAATAAAACAGGTTTTGACCGGCTTTGAGAACGGAGAAATTATAGAGATACTTGATGAAGATAATAATGTGATTGCTGTAGCGAAAGCTAAGATCGATTCAGGTATTCTGGCGGATGATCCCAAAGTAAAGAACCTGGAAGTGGCTCATGCTGATAATATTGTTTTATTGTAATTTTATATCATGGAATCGATTATACCTCTTCTTGAACTGGCTTCACTGGCGACCACGGCAGTCAAGCAGCTGAGTGATGATAAAAAGAAGCAGATATTAATAGCTCTGGCAGCAGCAATACGAGAAAATATTCCAGCCATCATTGCTGAAAATAAAAGGGATCTCGACAAGATGCCGGATACTGATCCCAAAAAAGATCGTCTGCTGCTTTCCCTTGCCCGAATTAAGGATCTGGCCGCAAGCGTAGAAGAGATCGCCGAACTTCCCGACCCGGGTAACCATCTGCTGTCTGAAAGGACCTTATCCAATGGACTTTCTGTTAAAAAGATAAGCGTTCCGCTTGGGGTAGTAGGAATAATTTATGAATCGAGACCTAATGTTACTGTGGATGTAGCGGCCCTCTGCCTGCGTTCGGGGAATGTATGTGTGCTGAGAGGCGGAACAGATGCTTTTCATACAAATACTTTCCTGGTTTCCCTGATTCAAAAAGTACTAAGCTCATTTGAGCTGGATATTCATTGTGTGCAGCTTCTTCCTGCCGACAGGAAGTTCATGCCCGAACTGCTGACCGCTACAAAATATGTTGATATTATCATTCCCAGGGGTTCCCAGCAGCTGATCGATTATGTACGCAAACATGCATCGGTGCCGGTCATAGAAACGGGAGCAGGGGTATGCCATACCTATGTAGAGCGCAGCGCTGACCTGGAAAGTGCGGCGGAAATTGTGACCAATGCCAAAGTATCGCGGCCTTCAGTGTGTAATTCGCTGGATACCCTTATCGCCGACAAGGAAATTATGGAACCCTTATTGAATTTGCTGGCTCCTAAATTTGCGGATTATTACGTGGAGATCTTTGCAGACCCCGTATCCTATACCATATTAAAAAACCTGGATTATCCTTACCTCAAACGGGCTGTGGAAGAGGATTTTGGCCGGGAATTCCTTGATTTTAAATGCTCCGTAAAAACCGTGGAGAATATGGATGAGGCCCTGAAACATATCCGGAAATTTTCTTCCAGACATTCGGAAGCTATTGTTTCCCGGAATGAAGAGCTTTGCGAACGCTTCCTGAATGAGGTGGATGCCGCCGCGGTCTTTACAAATGCTTCCACCCGCTTTACAGACGGCGGGGTCTTCGGACTGGGAGCAGAGATCGGCATATCCACCCAAAAACTGCATGCCCGCGGTCCTTTTGCTTTGGAGAAACTGGTGACAGAAAAGTGGATCGTGAGGGGGAATGGACAGACGAGATAGGTGACAGTTGAGAATTGAGAATTGACAGTTGACAATTGACAGTTGAGAATTGAGAATTGAGAATGGGATGAACCGCCTTGTTCCCATAACTCATAACCCGCAACTCACAACAGATAACAGATAACAGGTAACAAATAACAGATAACAGGCTCTCTGATTTCCTGATTACCTCATCTATTATCCGCTGTCAACAATCTACTCAATTCTTCTTTGTGGTAATCACTACAACCCCATTTCGGCCTTTTTCCCCAAATTTGCTCAATGCTTTTTCTCCTTTGAACACCTCAATTTTGCCAACCGACATGACAGAAAGGTCATTTAAAACGGATCTGTCCACTTCTTTTCCGTCGAGCAGGATCAGTTCATTATTGTTGAGTCCGCCCAAAGTGACTTTCTCACTTTGATTCTGACCGAATCCGGAAGCGATGACAGGCTTTGCATTTCCAATTGCAGATGTTAAGGCAGATTTTGTCACGATCTCTATCACTCCTGCACTGGCGCCAGATCCATATCTTGCTGTATTTAAAGCACCTTTACTTACGTTGATTGTAGCGATGTTATCGGGGTTTATCCTGCCGGGGTCTTTAATTTCCACCCCATCGAGAATATACATTGGTTTTTTGGCACCTGCACGCAGGCTGTCACCTTTAACACTGAATTTGCCGGATAGAAGGGCTTTGTCTATTTTTTTAATCTTAGTGGTGTCTGCCTGAATAGTTGACTCTGGCGGAATGATTCCGGATTTTTTATTTGGCGTATTTAGCTTTTCCGATGACTTAATTCCTTCATCGCTTAAATAGCTGTTTATGCCAATTATCTGAGGCATGCCGGGAAGATTTTTGATCACTCCGCTTAGCGGATTGTTGTTTAATGCTGCTTTAGAATTTGTAACGACGAGCACCATACACATAATGGCTGGCAGAAGTAAGAGGTAAATACTCTTTTTGATGCCGTTTGAAGGTCTTTTATTCATCATGGCTATTCTTTTTTTAATGCTTAGTAAATGAAAATTGTTGACCGGTAATGCATTTTGAGGCAATACGCTGATCTTTAATAATGCATATTGATATTTCCTGCTGTCAATGCCCGAGTTCAGAACCTGCTGGTCCGTTATAAATTCCAGGTTTGCCTGGATTGCCTTTTTCATCAGCCATACTCCGGGATTGAACCAGTAGAAAATTATGCTCAGTTCGGCTATAAGCACATCCAGACTATGCAATTGTTTTACATGGACCTGCTCATGCTTTAATATGGACTGTAGTTCTTCGGGCTGATGGTATTGGGGATTAATATAGATCGTTTTCCAGAATGAAAATGGATTTAATTTTTTACTGATCACCCTGAACCTGTAATCCCCTGAACCTGATGGTTCTGATTGCAAATGCAGAATCAGCAGGGAGAACATCTGGATAATCAGCCGGATCGACATGAAGATCACTCCTGTCCAGAATATAAAAATGCCTGCCTGCCAGTAAATATTACCTGAATCAGGGCTTTGGCTGATCACATAGCTGACTGAACCCCGCCAGTCGGGTGTTATGCTGATGATCTGCTCTTTTAATATGGTATTGCTCTTCAGAATATCACCGAGTTTTATCATTGGAAAAAGACTTGAATAGATCAGTCCCAGCAGGAGATAAATGCGGTTGAGCGAATAAAACGTGAAATGCTTCAAAAAAAGCTGATAGCCGCCAAAAAACAGCAGGAGGGCTAAGTTCACCTTAAGCAGGTATAGGATCAGTTCAGGTATCATGGTTTCTTCCCTCTCTCTATCAAATCGATGATCTCTTTTAATTCATCAGCACTGATCTTTTCCTGTGCAGCGAAGAAGCTAACCAGCTCCTTGTATGAGTTGCTGAAATAATAGCTGACAAACTCACCCATGAATTTTTTCTTGTACTCGTCTTCCTTGATAAGCGGCGCATACGAATAGGTATTGCCCGATTTACGGCCAATAATGAATCTTTTCTTTTCCAGATTTTTCACTGTTGAGGCAAGTGTGGTGTACGGCGGTTTAGGCTCAGGAAGCATGTTCAGGAAATCTTTAATGATTCCGCTGCCTCGGTTCCAGATCACCTGCATCACTTCTTCTTCGTTTGGGGTTAGTTTTTCCATATCTACGAACTTTTCGTAAATCTATTACGAATTTTTCGTAATAGCAAATTTATTTTTTGCCGGTAAAGAGGTAAAGGAATAATTTTTTATTAGACAGGGTCAGATTAGATAATTTCAAATGATTATCCCATTTTCTTGCAGCGGGCGATCATTTATGACAAATCTTTTTCAATTTTTGCAGCGGGTTCATTTTCAACTTCTGCAGATCGTATAACGATCGAGCGAATCACATCATCAAGTTCCTGTGCCGAGGTTAAGATATGCCCGAGCAATTCAGAATAATAGATTTCACCTTCTGCATTTTTAAGGATGTCTGTTAATCCCATAATGCGGGCAAGCGGTGCCCTGACCACATGCGACTGAAACCAGGCTATTTCACGGAATCTTGTATTTTGATCTTCAATGGCCTGTATATAATTTATTTGTTCTGTAATATCCTGTATGGCCCCGATCATTTTTACAGGTTCACCGTCCTCGTTATAAATCAGGAAACCTCTATCGAGTACATAACGGTAAGTCCCGTCTGCTGAACGGAAACGATACTCAGTTTTCCATCTGTTCTTCCTCTTTTTTATAGAATACTCAAAATTTCGGACGGTTCGTTTCACATCTTCCGGATGAACATTTTTCAAACACCATTCCTGTGTGGTTGTATCCGCAGCCAGCTTATGACCGAAAATTCCCTGTATTCCTTTATTCCAAACCACTTCATTCGTTAAGAAGTTAAGGTCATAAATTGCATCGCTGGTGGCTTTTGAGACAATATTATATCGTTCCAGTCCGGCTTTGATTTTATTCTCATTTTCAATACGCTGGGTCACATCTCTCGAATTGGCTACAATGCCGGCAATGACCGGGTCATCATTCATATCAGTGATAATAGTCTCTATCCATCGGAATTTTTTGTTCCCATCTAAAAAGCGAAATGCTGAAACTTCAACCCGTTTCTGAACAGACAACATGCCAAATTGACTCCTAACCAATTCTTTATCATCCCTGTGAATAAAGTCAAATGCATTTTTCCCGATAAAGAAATCGGCATCCATACCCAAAATAGATTTGCTGGTAGGACTTACATACTGGTAAATGCCATCTGCATCAAGGATGGCAATCAGATCAGACCCATCCTGTACAAGGGCTTTAAAGCGCTGTTCGCTTGTTATTAATGCTTGTTCTGCTTTTATTTTTTCAGTTATGTCTGTGGCGAGAACCAGGCGTGCATTTCTTCCTTCGAATTGAATGGTATTCGCTTCAATATTGGCATAAATAATTTCGCCTGATTTTTTTTGAATGCGGGTCTTTCCCTGATTGAAAAGTTTCGCTTTAACTTTGGTGGCAATGATCTCTTCCAAATGATTTAAGTCATCTGGGAGTGTGATCGCCTGAATGGCCATGGAAAGAAATTCATTCCTGCTATAACCATATTGTCTGACTGCCGCCTCATTTACATCCAGGAAACGGAATGTTTCAACATCATACACCCATTGAGGAATGGGGCTGAAATTAAACAGATTCCTGTATTTTTCTTTTTCCAGATTGAGTTCATTCTCAAATTTTTTTCTGTTACTTATGTCTTTAAAATAGACGGATAAGCCATCTTCGGAGGGGAATGCTGATACTTCGAACCAGATATCAAGAGAAGGCAGGTACTCCTCGAAGTGGACAGACACGCTATCCTGAAGTGCCTTATGATATTCAGTGTAAAATTTCAAGGGGATGGCTTCAGGGTATTTCTCCCAAAGATTTTTGCCCATCATTTCCTCGCGTGATTTAATTAAAATCCGTTCAGCCTCCCGGTTCCAATAGGTAACTTTCCATTGATGATCCACAGCAAAAAAACCATCCGTAATACTTTCCAGAATATTAGTGACCTTCTTATGATATACTTCAAGTTGCTTTTCAGCTTCTTTCAGATGAGTGATATCTTTCGCTATTCCGTAAACACCGATAACTTCCTTGTACATTACGATTGGAATATTTGTAACATTCAGGATTCTGGGGTTTCCAAGCCTGGAGATTACCCTGATATCGTAATTCATTATCTCACCAAGGATCGCCTGCTGGAAATAATTAAAGGCAATTTCAAAGTCTTCTTCAGCTATAAACGGAATAAAGGACAGTTTGAGTAATTCTTCTTTCGTACATTCAGCCAGATCAAGCATCACATGATTGACACTCAGAAAGTTTCCTTGCTTATCGAGTGTAAAAATACCATCCGGATAATCGTTGAACAGCGGGTGCTGGAAACTCTTATCCAGCAGGAGTTTATTGTTAAGCGCATTTTCACTCTCCTCCAATACCAGCACCTCATTTACTTCAACTATAGTATGAACTATATACTCAACAATACCCTGTTTATTGATCAGCGGATAGGTATCGCAAGTCCAGAAGCGGTCGTCATTTTCTTTGTTTCCGGTACTGAACACCCTGTATTTTTGCAAAGGTATTTTATGGGGCTTCTTTAACAGCATCACCTGATTTAAAGATGCTTTTAAAGTTTTCCTGCTGCCCGAAATACCATCTCCGTTTTCAGGTGTTAAAACCTCGAAAATACTTTTTCCGATCAGATCGGCTCCTTTGTTGTTGGTAGCCCGGAGAAACGCATCATTTACTTCAGCGACCCTGAAATCAGTGGAGCCGGTCTGCAGGATGATGCTTGCTGCAGGAGAAAATTTAAATACGGGTATATTTTTTAAAGATAGCATGCTCATGGGTAGATGATCAGACTTGTAAAATATTTCTTTATTGACTTAATCCCAAATTTTAATTCCTTTTAATGAATTATGAAATAATTAGTGCTTAACCTTAATTATTGAAGGGTTTTAATCCCGGGAATTACCTGGCAAGTTCAAACTACAGCTATCATGCCAGAATTTCTGCAGGCTTTTCGCTATTTGATTTTATGTCATTAGGGCTGCTGCTTTGGCAATGTACTTAGTCTCCCGATGGAATAATAATTACTCAGGTTGTCCGCACCGGCATTATCAATATCTTTGCTTAACCCCGGCATGAATCAAAATTTTCCCGGATAATTTATGACTGAATCTATACCCGATTACTATAAAGCTGAACTGGATGGATGTGCTGCAGAGATCAAGCGTTATGGCAGCCTGATCAACAGATATTCATTTTTACGTCTTTTTCTGTTGGTTGCCGGAATCTTTCTGTTCTACCAGTCCTTGAAAATTGATCAATCCTGGTTCCCGGTTCTTATTTTTTTTAGTGTGATCTTTGTTTTTGCAATCCTGGTAAGGAAACAAAACCAGTTTGAAAAACGCCGAAACTATTTCCGTGATCTGGCAAAGATCCATCATAATGAGCTGAACAGTCTGGATAGAAAAGATAATATCTATCAGGAGGGCTCAGAATGGGCCGATGATCTGCATCCCTATACTTCTGACCTTGATATTTTTGGTAGGAGCTCGCTTTTTGAGATGATGAACCGCTGTGCCACTGTTGCAGGAAATGCGAAACTTGCCGGATGGCTAAGGAAGGCTGCTCCGGTAGAAGTGATCAGGGACAGGCAGAAGGCAGTGCAGGAATTAAGTTCCAGGTCAGGCTGGAAGCATAATTTTCAGGCTGTACTGCTTTTTAACAATAGGGCGGAACATGATCATGCAGCTGATTTATTTCAATATATGAGGGAAGCGGCCGGTACCTGCAGCAACTGGCTGAGAATATATATCCGCTGGATTCCCCCGGTGTTTATAGCTAGCGCCATTCTTTCCTGGTATATCCCTTTCTTCCTGCTCCCGCTTATCTGCTTTGGCATAGTCAATCTGCTTCTCATGCAGAATTTTAATGCCAGAGTAATGAAAACGGAAAGTCTGATCGGGAAAATGAGCAGGATCCTGGAACGCTTTTCGGAGGCTTTATCAGCGATCAAAAAAGAAAACTGGGAAGCGGACCTGCTGTTGCAGTTAAGTGCAGACCTCAAAGATGATCAAAAGGGGAAACTTCCTGAGCAGATCAAAAGCCTTTCTGTTCTGATCAATAACCTGAACTTCGGATTAAGCACGATAGGTCCCCTTTTGAATTTTATCATGGCCTGGAATATCAGGCAGCTCCTGGCTATTGAACGCTGGAAGCGTGAGAATAAGTTGAATATGGAGGCGGCGTTTGATATGATCGCCACTTTTGAAGCGCTTGTCAGCCTGAGCAGCCTGAATACAAATTACCCTGCATGGACATTTCCTTCGATCAATGAGCAGCAGCATTATACCCTGAATGTAAAAGCTATCGGGCACCCCCTGATCCCATCAGAATTACGGATAGAAAATGACTTTGCATTAAATAATGAACGGAAGATTGATATCATAACAGGCTCTAATATGGCAGGAAAAAGTACCTTCCTGCGGACCCTGGGTATAAACACCGTGCTTGCCTTATCCGGCGCTCCGGTCTGTGCCCAAAAGATGGAACTTTGTCCGATGCTGGTTTTTTCATATATGCGTATCCGCGATTCCCTGAACGAAAGTACGTCCACCTTCAAAGCTGAACTGGATCGCCTGCAGGCATTACTCGAAATACTCAATACAGAGGTTAAAGTTTACTTTCTGATCGATGAAATGCTCCGCGGAACTAATTCGGTAGATAAATTTCTGGGTTCCAAAGCGATCATTGAAAGACTGATCTCTCAAAATGCGGTAGGTATAATCGCAACCCACGATCTTCAGATCGCAGAGCTTGAAGAGAAATACCCGGATTATATCCGGAATTTTCATTTCGATATTCAGGTTGAGGGAGAAGAGATGAAGTTTGATTACAAACTGAAAAATGGAGAATGCAGGACCTTCAATGCTCAGATGTTATTGAAGAGGATTGGAATTTCTTTTTAGCCGGAAATTTTTACGTTTTACGTAATACCTTGTACGTTTTTGCCTGGTATTTGGCCAGCAGCTATGAGAGGGTAAGCCATACCGGTAACAGACAACTAATTATGCGATCTTATGAAATGGTATTTCCAAATGATCGTAATTTGCCGTTAGCAAAAACAAAAACAACGTTGACTGATCTTATTTTTTCCTTCCGGGATATTAGCATCCGCCATTTTAATAGTCTTGTATTTGAAGGACTGGATTTTAGTCTGGAAAAGGGGCAGAACTGGGCCCTGATTGGTAAGAGCGGCTCAGGGAAAAGTACCTTTCTGGACTTCATAATGGGAAAAGTCTCCCTGGCAGTGGGTGAAGCCTCTTATCCTTATTTTGACCGCTATATCAGGGAGCAGCATCAGGAGGATCCCTTTTTTAACAGGTTTAAACTGATCGCACAGGTATCCGCAAGGCATGAATTCCGAAATCTGTCTCATACCAGCGATTTCTATTATCAGCAGCGTTTTAATTCATGCGACTCAGAGGATGCTGATACAGTCGTCACCTTCCTTTCTTCCATAAAATCTGTTCAGGCCCCGGGAGTATGGACATTTCAAAGAGTGACGGAACGGTTAAAACTGGTTTCCCTGCTGGATAAACAGCTGATCAAATTATCCAATGGCGAAACAAAAAGATTAATGCTCGCCGCGGCGCTGATCAAAAACCCTTTGCTGCTATTGCTTGACAATCCGCTGAATGGCCTGGATGTGGATAGCCGGCAGGATTTTAATGAATTGATCCGCGAAATTTCGGATTCCGGGATCAGCATCATCATGGCTACTTCGCCCGGGGAGATCCCGGTTGCTATTACGCATGTGGCCGTGCTGGAAAAGGGAAAAATGATCAGTCGGATACCGGCGGCGCAGTTTAAGCCCGGTCAGTTCAATACGGCAGAGTTCAGGCAGACGGACAGGACTGAACTTCAAATGCTGCTTTCAGTTCAGGACCGGCCTGATTATCAGACCATTATTGAGATGGAGGATGTCAGCATAAAATATGGAGATAAATTGATCCTTGACAAGCTGAACTGGAAGATTAAGCAGGGAGAGCGCTGGATGCTGACAGGCCATAATGGTGCCGGAAAATCAACTTTGCTGAGCCTGATCAATGGGGATAATCCCCAGGCATATGCCAATAAGATCACGCTCTTCGACCAGCGGAAAGGCAGAGGCGAAAGCATCTGGGAGATCAAAAAAAAGATAGGATATGTATCACCCGAATTTTTTCAATATTTTCCTTTGGAGAGCAGCTGCCTGCAGGTCATTGAATCCGGTTTCTACGATACTCTTGGTTTGTTTCGTCATTCTGCTTCTTCAAAGGCTGAAATTTCATTGCGCTGGATGCAGGTGCTGGAGATCGGGAAATATGCGGGGATATTGATCAGGAATGTTCCGGTAAGTATCCAGCGTATTTGCCTTCTTGCAAGGGCGATGGTTAAGAATCCTGTTCTGCTGATCCTGGATGAACCCTGCCTCGGACTTGACTTCGCACAACAGGAACAATTCAAAAAGCTTATTGATGAGATCTGTTCAATGAGTAATATGAGTCTGATCTATGTCAGCCATTATCAGCATGAAATGCCTTCCTGCATGACACATTCCTTAAAACTGGAGCAGGGAAGAGTGGTTTTATAATCTGATTGACGAATTTAACTTCCCTTATTACTCAAGGGAAGATTTGAATAGAGCTACTGACGAAATCGATCATCAGGACGTCTGTGTGATTTCGTAAGTCTGTGGTCTGACTTACGAATTTTCCTTTCCGATATGCCATAAAAATTCGTCAGTCACCTGATGTCGTTTAACTATGACTGACGAAATCGATCTTTATGACGGCTATGTGATTTCGTAAGTCAGGCCGGTATCAGATTAATTACTCCCCGCTCCTTCATTCTATCCAAAAAATTTCTAATTTGAATGCGAATTCAAACACAAAATCAAAGAGTATAAATGGCTCCTGTTTCTACCTCTCCGGAATTAGCGAATAACACTGAAATCGCTCCCGAAAAAAAGAATAACCTGCTATTGGTAATTGTTGCCTCATCAGTAGGTACACTGATCGAATGGTATGATCTTTTGCTGGCCGTGATCATGGCTAATATATTGTCCATGCAGCTATTCCCTGCCGGCGGGAACAATTTCATTGAAACACTGGGAATCGTTGCTACCACTTATCTGATCAGGCCTTTCGGATCATTATTGTTCGGGAATTTCGGAGATAAAATAGGACGTAAACACACTTTTCTGGTTTCCCTGCTCCTGATGGGTGGTGCTACTTTTCTGATCGGCTGTATTCCCACATTCGAGCAAGCTGGTTGGGTTTCACCAATTCTGTTTTTATTACTCAGATTGCTGCAGGGCTTGGCGATCAGCGGAGAGTATTCCGGAGCAGTGATCTATGTGGCCGAACATGCCCCACAGAATAAAAGAGGATTTTATACCGGATTCATACAGACAACTTCCTCCATTGCCCTGATTCTTGGGCTTGTTGTTGTTTTTACGATCAAAAGCATCATGTCTGATGAGAGTTTCAACTCTTTTGGATGGAGAATTCCATTTCTATTTAGTGCGGTTTTAGTAATTGCGAGTTATTATATTCGTCGCAAGCTTCATGAAAGCCCGGTTTTTGCCCAATTGAAAAGTGAAGGTAAGACGAGCAAATCCCCGGTTAAAGAAACCTTCAAAACCAAAAAGAATATCGGCCTTATTCTGGCTGCTATTTTCGGGGGTAACGCAGCTCAGAGTGCGATCATGCAGGTAAATCAGATTATCACTTTGTTCTTCCTGCAACGCACAGTTAAATTGGAAGATACTACCGCGCTGCTGATCATGGCTACCGGAATTCTTCTTGCCGGACCTTTCTTTCAGATTTTTGGGGCACTCAGTGATCGTATCGGTCGTAAGAAAGTGATCCTTCCGGGAATGATACTTGGACTCCTGGTAATCCCGATCATGTTCTATTTATTCCTTGAACTGGGGAATCCGCAACGTTTGGATACGATCCAGTATATAGATACCCAAACCAAGATCATTTTCATTGGACTGGTATTTATGCTGACCATTTCGGGTACTATGGTCTATGGCCCGATGGGTGCTTTCCTTATGGAAATGTTTCCTACCCGGATCCGTTATACCAGTATGGGATTCGTTTATAATGTTGGTAATGGCGCGATCGGTGGATCAACCCCTGTAATTACAGAACTGATCAAAGCCTCCGTTGTGATTGGTTTTGCACTTTCACCATTTGTCGGGTTAGTTTATCCACTTGCACTGATCATCATTGGAATTATAGTCAATATCTTCTGGGTTCCTGAAACCTACAAGAACAACTTATCCGATTAAACAGAACTTATCTAATTATTATGGCAGATAAATTAAGCAGGCGAAAAGTATTAAGCAGTTTCGGCCTGACAGGTCTGGGATTGCTGGCATCCAATGTTCATGCAGGTACAAGTAATTCCATATCCCTGATAAAGGAAGGTGAAAATATTCTGTTTTATTCGAGTTTAGCAGAGTTGAGAGAAAGTACTTCTCTGAAGGAAGGCAATGTCGTACAAACAGGAGGTTATTACCAGATCGGCGATGGTGGTCAGGGAACCTATATCATCAGAGCTTCAGCCTCAGAACTGCTTCCTGACGGTGGCGGAATTATCAGTTTAAAAAAGAATCTGGTCGCCGGCCTGATCAATATCAGGGAAGTTAACTATAAGTTATTCGGGGCTGTTGGCGACAAGAAAAATGATGATGGGATGCAGATTAAGGCAGCGCATGAGTATGCAAATAAATACAGTATTCCTGTTATTAATCTGAGTGGAGAGTACTGGTTCAGAGAGACAACTGCAATTGTAATTAAAACAAATGTGGACTGGGGGCAAAGTGTTTTTCATTTCGATGAAAAATTCAATGGCAAAGAACCTCGTTTTAAGGTGTTGAGTGATGTCGCTCCTTATCCAATCGAACTGACTGAGAAAGCTAAGAATTCATTGCTCAGCCAATTAAAGCCGGGTGCCCAGGTTATCCCTGAACTGGCTCCATATAAAAACTGCCTGGTAATTGTTGTTGATTCCGAGGATATGATCGGCCTGAGGAATCAGAGCACCGGTATCAGTAAAGGATGGGCCAGAGAAGAGCTATTTTATGTTGAGGAGCATGGACGCATTGTGGGGGAAATGGCATGGACCTTTAAGAATTATACCAGCTTGATGGCCTATCCGGCCAGCGACAGTTACTTAAATATTACCGGGGGTACATTTTACCTTTCGGGAGATAATGAAGGAAATTATGTAGAAAACGGAATTCGCATTGAACGGAGCAGAACCCTGCTATCTAATCAATGGGTTGGCCTGGAACCGGGGAAGCAGGACGTGGCTAAAATTCAGCGCAGTGGTTTCTATTCCCTGAAAATGGTTTATGATGTAGTGGTTGAAAACATCAGACTCATTCCATGGGAAAAGGACAGGCCTGGCGTACCGATGGTACCTCAGGGAACCTATGGAATCTCAGGTAATCGCTGGATGAATGTTACTTTCCGGAACATCACAGCAGAAGGCAGTCCGGTACACTGGGGCGTGTTCGGTACCAACCTGACCAAGAATTTCCGGATCGAGAACTGTATGCTTAACCGTGTGGATGTGCATTTCCACTGCTGGAATCTCTATATCAAAGACAGTAAGGTAGGGCAGAGGGGCCTGACTTTAACAGGCGGAGGAGATCTTTTTGTTGAAAACACATTGGTAAATGCCAATGCATTCATCTCATTCAGAGCTGATTATGGTGCTAAATGGGATGGAGATATCCAAATAAAAAATTGCAGACTCGTTCCGCGTACTGGTGCAACTCAGGTTTCGGTATTGCAGTTTGTTACTGCTGATTTTGATTTTAAATACCCTATCGGTTATGGACGCACACTCAGTCTGCAGGATATGGTTGTTGATTTTACAGGGCAGGAACAAAGCAAGGCTGTTTGCTGGCTGATGAAAACTTCAGAATGGGTAAATAATGCCGATAAGGTAAAACTGTTCTTTCCGGAGCAAATGGACATAAATAATGTCAGTATTCGCGGCCGGAAGCAGGGACTTCGCTTATTCCAGTTATATGATTGCTCAAAATATTATATGAAGAAGGAGGGCTCTTATGATGGGGTCAGGATGGAAAGTAATTGCCGGATCCTTGTCCGGAATGTGGATCTTGAAAAGTTAAATCCTGCTTCAATTAGTGCTGTAAAGGATCATGTTCATTTCTATCTGAACGATACTTCAGCTAATAAACGTCCGGATGCTTTATATCCTGATATCAGGTTTGAGGGCTGCCGGAATATGGATATTTATGCAGGAAAGGGAACAGCAAACCTGAGATTCGACAATTGTTCTATCAGCCGGATCACTAAAGCTGTAGCAACACCTTTTAAGGGCCGATTAGCGTTTACAAATTCTGAGTTTGTTCCGGAAGTGGAAGATACTGCTGAACGAATTTATGACCTGGATGCAGAGCTGGGTGTCAGTTTCAGCGACTGCACCGTTTATATGCCGGAAAAAGCCGGACAAAAAATGTCCGACTGGCTGGCTAAAATCGGCTTCCTTCAAATCAATAAGCAGGTTCGATTTAATCATTCGAATACCCGTTTGGGAAATGATATTATTCAGTATTGTAAATCGAGATCAATTAAACTTGATCCAAATTTTATTGGGATGCTGAAAGGTCATCATGAACTGGAATCGGAAACATTAATTAAGCCTAAGTGAAACCAGGAAGTTCTGGAGAAAGGCACCTTCAGGCTAATTTTAAATTAGAGTTTGACCCGTATATACGGATGGTTAATATCATATTTTATTGCACCTGTTGCTCCTGATCATGACCATAGATGTCATCCCTGAAATTTACCATGCCGGACTGATCCACCCATGCAGTATAATAGATTATGGATACGGGTACTGCCTCAGTAAGATTAACCCACTTCTCTATGCCTGAATTCATGGCTTCGAGGATCATTTCATCTGACCATTCCGGCTGATCTCTAAGCAGGTATCTGGCAAGTTCCATGGGCTTGCTTAATCGAATGCAGCCATGACTGAAAGCGCGGCTGTTTCTTTCAAATAAACTTTTAGAGGGTGTGTCATGGAAATATATACTATGCTGGTTTGGAAAAAGGAATTTTACCTTTCCGAGGGAATTTTCAGGTCCTGGTTTTTGCCTTATTACCGGCAGGCCATCGGCCTTACCTGTAATTTCCATGTTATTTTTTTTGAGGTATCCGGCATTTTTATTCATTTGCGGAAGTATTTCCTTCTTTACAATGCTGGCAGGAACATTCCAGTATGGACTAAATACAATATGTTCCATAGTATCAGCAAACACAATCGTTGGATCAGTTGATTTGCCAACAACAATGTCCATAGTAAGAACCTCTTTGTTATTCTCATAGACGTAAAGGCGGTATTCAGGAATATTGGCGATGATCCTCCTGCCTCTTAGCGGTATTGTATCCATCCGGAGCCTGTCCATATTTACCTCGAGCTGTTCGATTCTCTTTTCCAGAGGCATATTGAGAGCCCGGATGAAAGCTGGTCCAATGATACCATCGTCTTCCAGTCCGTGCCGAAGCTGGAAACGCTTAACAGCATCTTCTAACTTTGTTGTAAAGATATCAGTTGAGCGAAATGATTGCAGATCTTCAAGAAATTTCAGCCGGTCATATATTTTCCGGATTACTTCCGAGGTATCATTCAGTTTTAAAATCTGCTTGTCAGAAAGTGATATCGGGGCCCAGTCATGCCTGTTTTGTATTTTTTTATACTCGTTTACAGCTTTTCTTAATTGCTTGTATTGTTTTTTATTGGCTTCAGCGGGATTATTTTGGGTCTGTGCATGAACCATCCCCGGCCAGATGGTTCCGCTTAAAAGCAGAATGGATAATAAAAAGGTCAGGGAATTCTTCATAGCGATGTTAATAATAAGAACAAATACAATTTTCAAGCCAGTTTACTAATTGGAAATGTTCGTATTAAAGTGTGCAGGGTGCTGTCGCATGATTAGAAATCTAAAAGTATAACTAAAGTTTTAAAGCAATATTTTGCTATACTTGTTTTATATACTCAATGAGGCCCTCAACACTTTAACCCCTTCAAAATTATGTTTTTTATGGAGGGTGTTTTTCCGAAATTTGCCGGCGGTTTCCAATGGCTTTTCCCGGATATTTGAAAATATGATCAAAGATATATCAGGGAATGGCATATCAAAAAATGGTACTATTCCAGGACCTAAGTACAACAATTTAAGCTTAAAGAATGCAAAATACAGATTGCTCCAGGCGTGATTTTATCAGGCAAAATTCATTGGCGGGCCTTGGGGTTGCAGCTATGGGAAGCTTAGCTGGTTTTTCAGAAAGTGAACTGGAGGCAGAAAATTTCGGGAAAGGTTCAACACGTATCCGTAAAGTTGCCGGATTAAGCCTGCAGGAACTTTACGAACGTTATCATGATGAACTTTTTAAGCGCTTTTTACCGGCAATGGAAAGTTTATGCATTGACAATGAATATGGTGGGTTTATGTGTGATGTGGATATTGCGGAAAGAAAATTGATCAATACCATAAAACGGGTCTGGAATCAGGGTCGCGGTATTTGGGTTTATTCTTTTCTGTACAATAATTTTGAAAAGAAGCCACGTTACCTGGAGATCGCAAAAATGGCCATTGACTTTATTATGAAGCTTAAGCCGAAGGAAGATAATTTCTTCGATGGCAGTTATAGCAGGGAAGGGAATAGAATTTCAGGCCCCGGTGATATTTACGGGAATCTTTTTGTGGCCGAAGGACTGGCAGAATATGCAAAAGCCAGTGGCGACAAATCGTATCTGAAGATTGCCAAAGAGATGATCTTATCTTGTCTTGAACGGTACGACCGGACTGATTATGTTTATGACATTAGTTATGTGCCGGGAAAGCCAAAGATGCAGGGGCCGCGTAATCTGGGTCACTGGATGATCTTTCTGAGTCTCTCCTCCCAGATATTGACACAGGGACCAGATCCTGAATTGGAAAAACTGACAGACCGTTGTATTGATGCGATCATGAAACAGCATTTGAATGAAGAATTTAATATTCTGAATGAGGTACGAAATCATGATTTCAGTCTTCCTGAAAATGAATATGCCGATTTCGCTGTGATTGGTCATGGTATAGAGACCCTTGCTTTTATAATGGCAGAGGCAGTCCGGCGTAAGGATGGGGCTCTTTTTAAGACTTCGGAAGCGCCTTTCAAAAGGCATGTGGAGGTAGCAGCCGACAAGCTTTACGGAGGACATTTTGAAGTGCTTTTCAATGCAAATACTTATTCCTGGTCGCCAAGCAAGTCGGCCTGGTGTCAGCAGGAAGTTTCTATCGGAGCATTGCTTAGTATAGAGCATACCGGAAATGCCTGGGCTCATGCATGTTTCTCAGAAGGGGATGCCTATATGCTGGAGAAAATGAGCTGTCCGGATTACGCTTTCTGGACTTTTGGAGGAAACAGGAAAGTTGTAAATCCAGGTACTAAAACCATTGAGCATTATCATATGCCGCGCTATCTGATGCGGAATATGCTTGCCTTACAGCGTATCATGAAGCGCAAAGGGAAATTATCGGACCTTATAGCCTGAAGTATTTTGTATAAAATCTGAACTTCCAAAACGGCAAGCTGCTTTAATAGCCCTTTTTGTACTATCCTGAATTTAATTGGATATTAATATTTTATGAAAAGTTCAATTCCGTTATACTTAATTCAGAAATCTGAGCTCGCTTACCCATCCGGTTCGACGATCTGTTTGATGAATGACTTGTTTTACATTATGGGCGATGATGCTTCAGATATTCTTATTTTAAACAATAAGCTTGTAGAGGTAGAGCGTGTTCCGCTTTTTCCGAAAGATGAAAATATCAGGATCCCCAAAGCAAATAAAGCTGATATTGAGGCATCTGTTGTGATCAGGAAGAAAGGTATTGACTGTATTTTGTTTCTTGGATCCGGCTCAGTCAGCCCCCATCGTGATCATGCTTATCTTTTTGAACCTGAAAGCAAAAGTATCAGAAGGGTTGATTTCAGTGATTTTTATGATCAGCTAAGAAATCAGTTTGCCCAGCTGAATATTGAAGCGGCCACAATGCTTGGTAATAGCTTAGCCCTGGGTATCCGGGCTAACAGATCTTATCCGGATAATTATATTGTATTAGCAATCCCCGGTAAAATCTCTCCCGAATTCAGAAGGAAAGTACTTTTAAAGCTGCCTGTTGAACATGCAGGAATATCAGGGATGGAATATGATGGGGTGCAGGATATTTTATTTATCACATTTTCTTCTGAAAGTACCACCAATTCATATGATGATGGGGAAATTGGAGAAAGTTATCTCGCTATCATTCAGGATGCCGCTGATCAAATTCAGAAAAATGAACTGTACATTTCTTCTTTAAGTAAACTAGGTGACCTAGGTACAGAATTCAAGTTTCAAAAGGTCGAAGCTGTGTCCCTGACAGGAGATAATCGTCAGCTTCTGCTCGTTGCAGACAATGATCAGGGCAATACCAATTTGTTCAGAATTGGTTTTTGAATTTCACTTATTCCACAGATCATTACCTGGGAAACTGTGAACTGTCTATCCCCGGAATTAAGCGGATCGCATTCTTATAATAAACTTTTTTTAATACCTCATCACTCAGTCCGATGCCATACATCTTCCAGTAAGCATGGTATTTTTTATGGTATGGAAAATATTCATCTTCCGTTTCAAGCACTCTGAAATAGGTGGTATATTCAGAAGGGACCCAGCTGTCTTTTCCGAAGAGAATCCGGTCCTGGTATTTATCAAAGAACTGCTTTGCCCGGCGTGGTTGCCGGCCCAGTTCGGCAATGATAGCTCCAAACTCAACGTTCATGTTTGGATAGGTATCGAGCAGCGTGCCTAAAAGGTCTAAATTGTTTGCATACCACCCAAAATGAGCAATAATGAAATTGGTTCGGGGGTTATTTTTGATCAGATTGTGTTGTTGCCGGATTAATTCCTCCCATGAGAAACCATCGGATGCACTTCTGTTCCGGCCCGGTTGGGTTAATAGTTCCAGCCAGCGTTCATTTTGTTCATTGGGTTCATCCCAGAATTGTTTGGGGTCTGCCGTATGGATCAGAACAGGTATTCCCAGCTGAGCACATTTTCCCCAGATCGGGTTCAGCCGGGGATCATCAACTGCGACAAGGACACCCTTGCTGTCTTTGACAGAAAATCCGAGGCTTTTGAATATTTTTAAGCCCTGTGCACCTGCTTTTACATCGTCTTCTACCTGTTTTGCAGCTTTATTCCCATAGTCACTTTCACCAATTCCTGAAAAATTCGGATTAGCAAAAACGATTAAACGACCCGGATCTGCAGCCTTTGCATTTTTTACGGCAAGTGCGAGGATATCACCGCTGCGGCCACTTAAATTCACCATGGTTTTCATATTCAGCTTATCCATCTCTGAAAGCAGAACTTTGAGATTTTGAGAGGGCATATTTCCCTGGTGGTTATGTACGTCAATAAATGGAAACTTAGCTCTTGTAAGAACATGCTCAGGAACAACCAGAGAGGACGGTGGATTATAGGTTTCGAAATCAATTCTGCCCTTGCTGTTTTGTGCAAGTCCGCACTGACTGAATAACAAAAAAGCGCCAAGGTAGATTAATCTCAATTTAAGTATTTGCATTATATTCATTTATTTAAACCATGAAAATACTATAAAGCCGCTACATTTCGAAAATAAAAATCCGGGAAATCGTTAATCCAGGATCGATGGCGGGCCGAGCCCGCCATGACATTTGATTGCTGAATCAAAATGGAGATTCCGGATTGGAGGCAGGCAAGCGATACGAATTTTGAATTGGCAGAGAGGTGGCGGGTCAAGCCCGCCATGACAGTCGAATGGTGGGTGAAAAGGAGATTCCGGCTCAAGGCCGGAATCTGCCTAAACCACCGAAAATGATTTTAGAAATCATCTTTCCGCTAAATCATTCCAATTCTGGTTGGCCTTATCGCTCTTCCGATTCCGGTCTCCGAACCGGAATCTCCTTAGCAAAAAATACTGATTGTCATCGTGGCGGATGCCACGATCTCATTCCCTCTGGTCGGTGTTATCACCGTACCAGTATCCCTTTGCTCGGTGTTCTCACCGTACCAGTTCCTTCCCGCAGTTTGAACAGAAATTTGCATTTTTTGGATAGATTGGAGAGGAGCAGTCGGGGCATTTAGTTCTGGCTTCATCATTGGCTCTTGCCATTTCTACGGTTACAATTCCTGTTGGGACGGCAATAATTCCATAGCCTATGATCATGAGGAAACTGGCTAGAAATTGTCCCAGTGGGCTTTGAGGAGAGATATCGCCATAACCTACAGTGGTAATGGTTACTATTGCCCAGTAAATACTAATGGGTATACTCGTAAATCCACTTTCATCACCTTCAATGATATACATCAGTGTACCTACAATGGTTACCACCGTAATTACAATGGCTATAAAAACGACAATCTTGTGGGCACTCGCTTTCAGTGCATTTTTAAGGATATTTCCCTGATCAAGAAAGCGGCTCAGTTTTAAAATTCTGAATACTCTTAATAAACGGAAGGCACGGATGACCATCAGATATTGTAGGCCAGCAAAGAAGAAGGTCAGGTAGTTTGGAATGAATGAAACAAAATCAATTATACCATAAAAGCTGAATATATATTTTAGGGGTTTATGACTGCTGTATATTCTGAGGATATATTCTATTGTAAACAGGATTGTGAAAATCCACTCTACAATATGAATTTGAACAAGATATTTTTCCCGGAAGCTTGCCACGCTTTCCATGAATACCGAAAGAATACTCAATACAATAAGCCAGAGGAGGATAAGGTCGAAAAGCTTGCCGGCAGGGGTATCTGATTCGAATACGATACCATATACTTTATTTCTGAATTCGTGGTTGCTTCTCTGTGACATTAATCCAAGGTACTAAACAAATTAATAATCATGAGGTTCACACGGGCAGAAAATGGAATCGAAAGTTAATTGAAAACAAAAACGGCATCCTGTATGGGATACCGTTTTTGTAACAAAATTAATTTATTGTTTAGTACCCCGGGTTTTGAGGTTGTAATTTTGGATTTCTTGCAATTTCTACTGATGGAACCGGCCAGATAGATTTATTATTATCTGTGATTCCAAGTACAGCCTGAAGTCTTCCTGTTCTTACAATGTCATGCCACTCATGACCTTCAAAGCAAAGTTCAAGCCTTCTTTCTTTGTAAAGTGCAGTTCTGAAGTCAGCAAGTGTTGCAGGATTGATCGCGGCAAGCCCTGCTCTTCTGCGGATCTCATTCAGTAATTTAACTGCTTCAGTACTTGGATAGGCAGTTTCCGCTAATGCTTCAGCTTTAGTTAAAATAACTTCTGCAATACGGAAAACAATAATATTATCATCCTTTGTGCTGCCTCTTGAATACTTTTTCATGTAGTTTGCAGCATTTGCAAAGCCATAGGTTGCATCTTTTCTAAGATCTCCGGCTTCATAAGCATTGAAGATATCATTGTTAACTTCAATTGTTCTGGTACCTCCAAGAGATCCCGGAAGGAATGTTGTGGCCAGATTATTTTGCAATTGAGTATCATAATTGATCTCGAAAATTGACTCAGCAGAATTTTTGGTCAGGAATAAATTGGCATAGGCTACAGTTAAAGCTTCACCTTTCCTGGTCGCAACCTGATTGGCATCTGCAATTGCCAATGCATAGTTCTTTCTTGTCAGATGAATTCTGGCACCCAATGCATAGGCGGCAGCTTTGGTTGCTCTTGCCGTTTTACCTAATCCCGCATGTGTTTCAGGCAGATTTAACTTTGCAAAATCAAGATCTGAAAGAATTTGAGTATAAACATCTGCAACGGGAGTTCTTGAAACTTGTAATGCAGGTACATCCGGACTTTCAGTGGGCTCTGTGACCAATGGGACTGCACCAAAGTATCTTACCAGATTAAAATAGGTAAATGCTCTCAGGAAGCGGGCTTCTGCAATCACTGAATTTTTAGCAGCATCAGCCATTCCCGGAATTTTCGGAACATTTTTGATCACGACATTTGCAGAATTAATCAACACGAATTGCTGATCCCAGAGTCCTGTGAACTGTGAGTTATCGGCTACAATGATCAGATTGTTTAATTGCTCGAACTGTCTGTTCAGCGCATTCCCTTTGCTGTTCTTTGTGGGTAATTCTGCAAAGTAGATGTAGTTGGATCCAAGGTTGGCCAGATGACGGTATGTACCAATGATCGCTGCATTGGCATCAGATTCTCTGGTGAACAAAGCCTGGGTTGATACTGAATCTATCGGTTCCTGTTCGATTACATCACAAGATGAAACCGTAAGGTATAAGAAGATTATTAAATATATTTTTTTCATCGCTTTATTTGTTTTGATTTTTTAATGGTGATGAAGCTATCATGATTTTGATAATTGTAGCCCTGCGGGTTCTGGCAAAATCATGATGGTTCATGACTTTTCATATTAAAATGTAGCATTTAAACCTAAAGAGAATGATCTTGCCTGAGGATAAGAACTCATGTCAAAACCAAGCGTTGTATCATTTCCATTGGCGTTAACTTCGGGATCATATCCGCGGTAATCAGTCCAGGTGAAAATGTTCTGACCAGCTGCATAAACCCTTATGTTTTGGATTCCGGCTTTCTTCAGTGTTGCATTTTGAATATTATATCCTAAAGCAACATTTTTAACTCTTAAGAATGAGCCATCCTGCAATACGCGGTTAGAAACTGATCCGTTTCTGGTTGGATCACCCCATGCTGCACGGTGTAAGGTTGTAACATCACCAGGTTTTCTCCAGCGGTTTCTTGCTAAAGTTGAAGAGTTGAACCAGGTGTGAAGTCTTCCGTAAGAATATTCAGCCTGATTGAAGATCATGTTACCATAGACGAAGTGCATGAAAACAGAAGCATCGAAATTTTTATAGGAAACAGAGTTGGTAAATCCACCGGTAAATTTCGGTTGAGCACTTCCAAGTACCACATTGTCCAGAGTTGTTGATGCTAATGGAATATTTCCATCTCCGTTTACATCCACTACATCATAATTACCTGTTGCAGGATTCACCCTTATGATCTGCCAGCCGTAGAATGTCCCTAATGGATATCCTTCCTTAATTACACTGGCATAACCATTAAAACCAAGTGGAATATCGCCGCCAGGCAAATTGGTAACTTTATTCCTGTTGAATGAAATATTGAAATCACTTGACCATTTAAAGTCTTTTTTATCAATATTCACAGTGTTCAGGGAAAGCTCTATACCCTTGTTCTCCACATTACCTACGTTTTGTATAGAACTTGTAAATCCTGAAGATCTTGGTAATGAAACGGCAAGCAATAAACCGGATGTATTTTTTTTGTAAATATCAGTACTGAAGTTGATTCTTCCTTTGAAGAAGCTCAGGTCTAAACCAATATTGGTTTGCTCAGTGCTTTCCCATGAAAGGTCAGGATTTGCTAATTGTGTCTGGGAAAGACCACTTGCTCCGATGTAGTTGAAACCACCGGTAAATAATCCTCTGGAAGTGAAATTACCGATCTCCTGGTTCCCTGTTTTTCCCCAGCTTGCTCTGATTTTTACATCTTCGATCCAGCTCAGGTCTTTTAAGAAATCTTCCTGTCCGATGCGGTATGCCGCAGAAACTGAAGGGAAACTTCCGTATTTATTATTTTCTGCAAATCGTGAAGATCCATCAACACGGTAGCTGGCAGCCAGATTGAATTTGTCTTTGAATGAATAGTTCAACCTGCTGAAATAGGAAGTAAGACCCCAGCTGCCCCCTGTAGAAGTTGAGTTCTTGATGGATGCAGATCCCAGGGTTTGAATGGCTTCAAGTGCGAAATTTGTTGCAGAAGCCACAGTTCTGTTAAATTTGGATTCCTGATTAGAGTAACCTAAAAGCACATTGAATCTGTGATTTTCTTTGAGAGTTTTACTGTAGTTCAGGGTATTTTCATTGATCCATCCCAGATCCTGGGTCATACTGTTTGTACCTGATCCATTGGTTGTTCTACCAAGCACAGTTAATTTATTAGGTGGTACAAAGTAAACTTCATCCAGACTCAGGTAATCCAAACCAATGCTGCTTCTGAAATTCAGGCCTTCAATGATCTTGAATTCAAGAAATGCATTACCCAAAGCTCTGTTGTTAAATGCATCATTTCTTACCTGGTCGGCAATGATCAAAGGGTTATCAATATTACTGATGTACGGATCATTGGGATTTAATGAACCATCTGCATTCCTTGCCGGAACAGCAGGTGATTTTACGATAGCTACCGCTACGATTCCATCACGGTCACCGGCACTTACCCTGTCAGTTTTTGAGCGGTTCATACTCATATTGATACCCGCTTTCAATCTGTCATTGATTTTCTGGTCAAAGTTAAATCTGAAATTTCCTCTGCTGAATCCGCTTCCGATAACAACACCGGTTTGATTCAGGTAACTTCCTGATAAAAAGTATTGCGTTTTTTGAGTTCCGCCCGATAATGAAATTTCATTATTTGAAATTGGCGCTCTTCTGAAAATTTCTTCCTGCCAGTCGGTGGTTGTTAAAGCACCTGGATTTGCAATTGGCGGTGCATTGCCAACATTTACGTTTGCCTCATTGATCAGTTCACCCCACTCAGGCCCTCCTAAAAGCGGAATTCTTTTGGCCACTTCCTGAAATCCGAAATAGGTATTATAGCTGATTTTTGTCTGATCCTGTTTACCTCTTTTGGTGGTAATTACGATTACACCATTTGAAGCTCTTGATCCGTAGATCGCTGCAGCAGATGCATCTTTTAGAATATCAATTGATTCAATATCATTCGGACTGATATTTGACAGCGGATTCTGTGGTACTGAACCACCTGCTGCACCATTGTAATTTCCCGTATTTACCGGAACACCATCAACCACATAAAGCGGATCATTCCCGCCTGTGATAGAACTCGCACCCCTGATTCTGACCGTTGAACGGCCACCCGGAGTACCGGTATCCTGCGTAATATTTACACCGCCAACTCGTCCCTGTAATAATTGCTCCGGACTTGTAATAGGCAAGTCTGCCAGTTTTTTACTTCCAACAGAAAGAGAGCCAATCGCACTCGAAACATCTTTTTTACTCTGAGTTCCGTAACCAATAACAACAATTTCACCCAGGGCTTGCTGATCTTCCTGCAGAACTACATTAATGTTTGTTCTTCCGCCGGTAGAAATTTCCTGTGTAATAAATCCAATGTAGCTAAATACCAATACACCTGCATCGGGGATATTTACTGTGAAATTACCATTGATATCAGTGCTGGCACCAATGCTTGTTTTTTTCAATTTGATACTAACTCCGGGAAGCGGTACTCCTTTTGAGTCGGTTACCTTACCCCTGATCTCCAGTGGAGGTGCAAGCTCTTCAGGAGCAATATTGTTTGTTTCAGGCTGAGTTTGTTTTTTTGAAACAACGATCGTTTCATCAACAATAGAATAGGTCAGCGGCTGATTAGCAAAACAAAGTCTCAACACTTCTTCAAGAGAAGAATTGCTAACACTGATATTCACCGGTTTTGCCGACTTAAGCATTTGGGTATTGTACAGGAAATTATAATTTACCTGTTTTTTAATTTCCCTGAATGCCTGCTCCAGGGAAGCATTTTTGACAGAAAGACTGATCTTCTGTGCATACCCTGCGGCATTTACCTGGAGCAGGGTTGTGAGTAATAAAATGCAAACGAGTTTCATAACTCTTATAAATTTTGATGATATGCAAGGTTTCTTGCATTTAAATAGCATGTAAAGTTTCATACATTTGAATTTTGGTTTGAATTAAATTATTGTTTACACGATGGATTTTTTTTAGCGCCAAATCTGGCCGGGGGCGTTCGCAGCGCTTCCGGTTTTTTGCTGTTAATGAAGGTATTTGTCAGGGCATAACAGTAATCCTCCTTCCTTCGATACTAAAGTGAACAGCGCCTGTTAATTCCAGCATTTTTAATAATTCTGAGACATTTTTATTGCGGGAAATTGTACCCACAAAGTCTTTATTGCTCAGATTACCCTGAAAGGTCACTTCTACATTATACCATCTGGATACTTTCCGCATAATGCTTTCTATGTTTTCGTTTGAGAAAATGAAATAGCCGTTCTTCCAGGCTATTGCCTCTTCCGGATCGGCGGCGGAAACATTAATTTTCCCTGTTCCTTTATTCATCGATGCCTCCTGACCGGGCTGAAGCAGAACCGTCCCGGATTCTTTTAAAACCTGTACCGAACCTTCGAGCAGGGTAGTGCTAATATTTTTCTCGTCATCATAGGCCATGATATTGAAATGAGTTCCTAATACCTTAACATCCATCGCATTATTTGTCCGGACCCGGAAAGGCATTTGCTTATTCTTTGAAATTTCGAAATATGCCTCACCTTTCAGTTCAACAATTCGTTCTGAACCCACAAAAGCAGTTGGGAAACGGAGAGAGGAGCCGGAGTTAAGCCATACTTTACTGCCATCAGGTAAAACGAGCTGATACTGGCCTCCCATTGGCGTACTAAGGGAATTATATTTTACCGTTTGGGCAGATTGAGATCCTCCCGTGTATTCTACCTGCCCTGTACCTACCTTTTTGATTTCAATATTGCTTTCACTTGCCAGAAGGCCATTTTCTGCATCGTCGAGGTTGATCTGAGAACCATCATCCAAAGTCAGGACAGCCCTGTTATCGCCGGGAAGCACATCATTTTGAAAACGTGGAGGAATAGTTTTAGCAAGTACCGGAGCTTCAGTCTTCCGGTTGAAATATAATCCGGCCGATAATATAATCAGCAATATTGCTGCGGCAGAATACCAGGTTCTGATACGTCTGATCCTTTGTCTGCTGAAGGCTTCAAGGCTTTCTTTAAGTTCAGCCTGTAGGGATCGTTTAATTGTTTCAGGGTCACCCATTCGACTGGTATCCCAGTCCATCTCAACAAATTCAAAACTGTCCTGATAGCTCTCAAGCTCCTTTTGTTCCAGGGACGTACATTTCCCGGAGCTGCATTTTTCGTAAAGCTTATTATATTCTTCTCTGGTCATTTGGGTACTTTGATTCATAGAGACAGACTTCGGCCACAACACACATAAAAAAATAAATTATCTGCAAAAAGGTATAGCTAGATATTCGGCCAAAGGGATGGCATATAGAATTTTTCTAAAAAACTATCTAATTTCACCGATTGGAAGAGGTATATTCTTTTATTTAGTTAATAATAGTAATTTTAATATATGCTAACCAGCACTATTGAACCTTTGATGGCTGAGAGATTACCTACTGATGAGATGCTGATTAATTTAATGAAAGAGGGTGATTCTCATTCATTCAACATTTTGTTTGACAGGTATTGGAAAAAGTTATTCACGACTGTTTTCTCCATCTGCCCCGACAGGGAAGTGTGTTTTGAAATTGTTCACGATATATTTCTGAACCTCTGGTTAAAGCGGGAGAAACTTCAGATCGAATATTTTCAGGCTTACATTCTTGCATCAGCCCGGTATCACGTTTATCGCCATATGAAAAATGCAAAGAGGAATGCGATTGAATACCGGAAGGACCTGGATAATATACAAGAGGTTGCTGTAAATGATGGGGAAAGGAAGGTCCGTTATCTTGAACTGGAAAGGATCGTTGAAAAAGTTATCGACAACCTGCCAAGGCGTTGTAAAGAGATATTCACCTTAAGCCGCCGGGAACATTTGTCTAATGCCGAAATAGCAGCCCGCCTGGATATTTCCAAGCGAACGGTAGAAAATCAGCTTACTCATGCCTTAAGGCATCTAAGGTTATCGATGAAGCATTTTATAATCTTCCTGCTGATTTTCGGGATGTAAGTTCTCAACCCTATTATTCCCTAACATGAACCGCGTGATATTGAAGTGATCTCAATTTTATTGCCCAGAGGCTTTTGCAATTGATTTAATCCTTATGCAAAGTTTTCGGATAAATTCTCATCAATCAGTACGCAGATCATGCAGCCCTATTCGAAGTAAAACTGCGCGATCGCATTCTTTACATCTTTCTCTTTTGGTAAAACTTTTCCGCAATTTCAGATTTCGAAAACTGAATTTTTTGCAGAGGCATTGTTATTAAGAAATCTCCAATGCCAGTTTCATCATTTCCATACTCGCATGTTCACGCTCCTTTGCGGAAGCAAACTCTTCAGTAATGAGGTTATCACTTATAGTCAGTATCGAAAGCGCCTGCAGCTTATTTTTGAATGCTAAGGTATACAATATGCTTGATTCCATCTCTATGCCCAATATACCCCGCTTTATCCAGGTATCCCAGCGATTTACATCTTCACTGTAAAATATGTCTGTGCTGAAAACAGTACCCTCCATGGCTGATATCCCATGCTTGAGAGCGGTTTCTCTTGCCAGCTTCAGTAAGTTATCATCGGCTTTTGGGGCAAAATCCATCTTGTGAAAATGCATCATCTGAGTATAAGAATCTGTATAGGCTGCATCCGCCAGGATTAACTGACCTACTTTAAGTGAAGCTTGCAATGCTCCGCAGGTTCCGATTCTGATAATTTTTTTTACGTCATAATCATGAATCAGTTCATGAACATAAATTGCTGTGGAAGGAATGCCCATGCCAGTTCCCTGCACCGAGACACGCTTTCCATTATATATTCCTGTAAACCCGAGCATACCACGTACTTCATTATAGCAGAACACATCCTTAAGCATTTTTTCTGCAATGTACTTTGCACGAAGCAGATCTCCTGAAATTAATACCGTTTCAGCAATCTCATCAGGTTTAGCACCAATATGTAAACTCATATTATTTGATTTTATTCACAAGTTAATTTACATTAGAACAAATAACAAACTTATATGCAGGGCCAGCAACTTTCTGAAACAGATTTGATCCTGAATAGCGATGGCAGTGCTTACCATTTACATATTCGCGATGAGCATATTGCTGATCATGTGATTGTTGTCGGCGACCAGAGCCGTGTTGAGCAGATCAGTAAGCACTTCGACAAACTTGAGGTTAAGATTCAAAATCGCGAATTCCTTACCCATACCGGACGGGTAGGGAAAGATCGCATAACTGTTTTATCTACAGGGATTGGTACAGATAATATTGACATCGCAGTCAATGAGCTGGATGCTGCGATCAATATTGATCCGAAGACCCGGCAGGTGAGGCCGGGAAAAAGGAAGTTAAATATCATTCGTATCGGAACTTCAGGTTCTTTACAGGCAGATATCCCTGTTGGTTCATATGTGATCTCTGAATTCGGACTTGGGTTTGACGGGCTGATCCATTACTATAATTACGAATTTGATGAGCTTGAACGTGTTCTGGTTGAAAAAATCGGACAACATCTGAATTTGAGTAAAGAACTATCGACGCCCTATATCTGCAAAGGATCTGAGAGACTTGTCAATAATCTTAGTAAAGGTATGATATCCGGAATAACAGCAACAGCATCCGGATTTTATGGACCTCAGGGGCGAAAATTAAGATTGCAGCCTAAAGATCCGGGTATAGAGGATCGGCTTGGGAGCTTTTCATATAAAAATTATCGCATTACTAATTTTGAAATGGAAACATCAGCATTGTATGGCTTAGGGAGTATGCTGGGTCATGATTGCTGCACCTGTTGTGTAGTTATAGCGAATCGCATCCGAAAAGAGTTCAGCAAAGATTATCAAAAAGAGGTTGACAGGCTTATTCAAACGGTTCTTGAAAGAATAGTTTAGAATTATTCCCCGTACGGGATCCAGATATTTTTTATCTGTGTTGCATTACGTAAGAACTGCTCTGGTTCAACTTGCTGAGAGTCAAACCAATTGCGCTGTTTGCCAAAATTTACCCAGGTTCGTTTCATGTTCTCAGCAGAGGCATGTTCAACCATCTTACTGCTTTCCTTCGTGCCAAAATACCATAGCCCGTCCACATCATCATGATTAGCTAAAACTCCGGAAAGTTCAGCCTGCTTACCGGTAATAATATTAATAACACCCCCTGGTACATCAGATGTTTCAATGATCTGGTACATATCAGTAGCGCTCAGCGGGCTGGTTTCTGAAGGAATTGCAATCACCCTGTTGCCCATAGCAATAGCCGGAATAATGGATGAAATGAATCCGAGCAGTGGCGCCTGATCCGGACAAACAATACCCATCACGCCCAGAGCCTCAGGCATGGCCAGGGTTACATTACTGGAAATGGTATGGTGAACATGGCCATCATATTTATCGGCAAATGCAGCGTAAATGTAAATGCGTTCAATAGATAAACTGACTTCTTTTTCAGCTTCCAGTTTTGTAACGCCAAGCATCTGTATTAGTCTGCCGGCAAATTCATCCTTGCGGATCTCCAGATTCTCAGCAAGATAAAATAATACCTGCGCCCTTGCATGACCTGTCATCGCAGTCCATGATTCAGCAGCGTGTGCTGCTTCCACCGCATTTCGTATGTCTTTGCGGCTCCCTTCGCTTACATCTGCAATGTGCTGCCCGGAAGCACTTTTTACCGAAATACTATAACCGTTGTCCGGTCTGGCCTGCTTTCCGCCGATATACAATTTAGTGGTACGGTCGATCCCGGGAATGGCAGGGGATGAAGACTGTTTGTTTGCTGTATTCTTTTGAATTATATTTTTTGATACCGTATGCAGATCGTCTGATCTTAATTTCAGATATTCATATAACCCTTCCTTTCCACCTTCTCTTCCAAATCCGGATTCACGATAACCACCAAATCCGGAAGCTGCATCAAATATATTGGTACAATTGATCCAGACAGTTCCAGCCTTAATTTTAGGAGCTACCTCTAATGCCAGGTTAATGTTCTCTGTCCAGATGCTGGCTGCCAATCCGTAAGGGGTGTTATTAGCAAGCTTAATAGCCTCTGGGTGCGTCCGAAAGGTCATTGCCACTAATACGGGTCCGAAAATTTCAACTTGTGCAATGGTAGATGCGGGCGCAACATCAGTAAACAGGGTGGGAGGATAAAAGTATCCATCTGTTGGACAAGACCATGCCGGCTGCCAGATCTTACCTCCTTCTTCAATACCCTTGCTGACTAAATTTGTTATTGCCTGTAATTGAACGGGTGCTATGATTGCTCCGATATCAATACTTTTATCCAGGGAATCACCAACTCTCAGTTTTTCCATCCTTGCTTTTATCCTGGTGTAAAGCCGATCAGCGATTGATTCCTGTACTAAAAGCCGCGAACCCGCGCAGCAAACCTGGCCCTGATTGAACCAGATCGCATCCACCACGCCTTCTACTACACTGTCAAGGTCTGCATCGTCAAATACGATAAAGGGGGATTTGCCGCCCAGTTCAAGCGATATTTTTTTTCCGGTACCCGCTGTTGCTTTTCGTATGCTGCGACCCACCTCTGTAGAACCCGTGAAGGCAATTTTATCAACCCCGGGATGATCTACCAGGGCAGCTCCCGTTTCACCGTCGCCGGTAATGATATTCACCACACCTGCGGGTAAACCGATTTGTTCGCAGATCTCTGCAAATAATAAAGCAGTTACAGAAGTAAACTCTGCAGGTTTCAAGACCACTGTATTACCCATAGCCAGTGCAGGTGCAATTTTCCACGATAACATCAATAGCGGGAAGTTCCAGGGAATTATTTGAGCGATGACACCTACTTCTTTATAGTCTTTCAGTTCGGTATCCCTTAACTGAGCCCATCCTGCATGATGATAAAAATGCCTTGCAGCTAAGGATATATCAATATCGCGTGTTTCGCGAATTGGTTTCCCATTGTCCAGGGATTCCAAAACAGCAAATAAGCGCGAGTGCTTCTGGATCTGCCGGGCCAGCGCGTATAAGTATCGCGCCCGTACATGTGCACCCAGTTCCACCCATTTGGGCAATGCTTTTCTTGCGGCCTGTACCGCCTTGTCTGCATCTTTAATGTTTGCCTGCGAAATATCTGCAAGGAATTGTTTATTCGCGGGGTTTATGCTTTGAAAATATTTTGATGATGCGGGAGCTTGCCAATAACCATCGATAAATAAATTAAACTTACGATTGTGTTTTTCTAACCATTCTTTAGCAGCGGAGGAACTTTCAGGTGCAGGACCGTATTCCATGGTATTATAAATGCTCTTAACTTTCATTTTTGTATTAATTTTATGCCATAGGATGACGGTAGGAGGCCGAATACCTTCCCGTTACAAAATGTTCCAGTTGCCTTTCAATATCACCCAGCAAACTGCTTGCTCCAAAGCGGAATAAAGCGGGTGACAACCATTCGTCACCCAACTCTTCTTTGATGAGAATCAGCCAGTCGAGCGCCTGCTTTGCTTTTTGAATGCCTCCGGCAGGCTTGAATCCAACTTTTATTCCCGTGCTTTCATAGTAATCCCTGATGGCGCGAACCATGACCAGACTTACAGGCAAGGTTGCATTTACAGCAGCCTTACCGGTGCTTGTCTTAATAAAATCTGATCCTGCCATCATACACACATAACTGGCTTTGGCAACATTGTTCAATGTTGTCAGGTCCCCCGTTTCCAGGATCGATTTCATATGTGCATCCCCGCAAGTCTTTCTGAATAACTGCACCTCTTCATAGAGCGCTTTCCAGTCACCGCGTAAAACATGGGCACGGCTGATCACAATATCAATTTCCCCGGCACCCGCCCCGACAGACTTTTCAATTTCCATTAATTTCTGCTCCATGGTAATCTGTCCGGCAGGAAAACCGGTTGAAACCGCCGCTATCGGAATGGAGGAATCCTTCAATGCTCCCAGCGCTGTTTCAATTAAATTATGATAGACACATACTGCTGCTACATGTATATTGACATCACTCATCCCCAATGATCTTAACAGATCTTCACGAATGGGTTGCCTTGCCTTTGCGCATAAACGAAGAACATTTCCCGGAGTATCGTCACCTCCCAGGGTCGTAAGATCCATACATGAAACCGCCTTAAGCAGCCATGCGGCCTGCCACTCCTTTTTTACACTTCGCCGGGTGCACAGGGTGGCCGCCCTGCGTTCCACGGCGCTGCGGTTTACCCGGATCCCTTTAATCAGGTCTAAATCCAATGGCATACCATTGTTTCGTTTATCTATGCCGATATTCTTCAGGGATGTCATTTAAGATTAATTAAATACTAATGCAGCTTTAATTCAGATATCCGAAAATAGGGAATAGTTTCTGCAATTTATTGATATTTATTAGTTAGTAAAGGTATGCATTAACCAAGCATGATTATCGCTGATGCTGGTTAGGATACGCTTTATAATAGAAAGTCTTTGAACAAGAAAAGGGTGCCCAACGGGCACCCTTTTCTTCAAAATCTAATATAATTATTGGGTAACAGTAATTGTTCCTAAATCTTTTACAGAACCTGTTACAACCTGAACATTCTCTATGCTTTTTGGTAAATACGGACTTTCAGGAGTAATATTAACCTTATAAGTTCCGGCTTGCATACCAGGGAAAAAGAATTTTCCGGTAGTGTCTGTTACTGCTCCTATTGTATCAGTACCAGTTATGGCATAAATTTTAGAGTTTGAACTGACAGGTAAAACAATTCCAGTAAGAGCTCCTGAAACCGAATTTGGTATTGCTCTGATCACTGGTTTTAAAATATATTTACCATTACCTGTTTTTACAATTGATTTCGCTACATCAAAATCCAGTTTCAGGGTGTATGAAACGCCACTGGTAAGATCATCATTGATCTTGAGCTTAAGTCCGGATGTTTGTGCGCTTGGAGTCGTTAGCTTATATGATACTCCATTTACTATTACTTCATTACCAGTGTCATTCAATACAAGGCGGATTTCATTAAGCTGGCCAGCTGGAATATCCTGGGAGGCCAGTAGAGTATCTTTTCCCATCCGGAATTTCAGGATATTAAATGGTTCTGAGCTTACCGGAAGTGTTGATTCTCCTTCGGATGTTAATACTTTAATTTCTTTAATGCTTAGCATTACAGCATCATAAGCTCCGGGACCATCAGTTATTTTCACATTGAAACGGGTAACTGAATTACTGTTATTATCCTTACATGAGGATATGAACACAGCTAAAATAAGTGTAGGAATTAGGAAAATATTCTTCATATTGACAGTTTTTTAGTTTAATTGAGTCAAACTTACTTTGAGAAAATGAAGTTAACATGAAGATTAAAATCAATTTTGTATAGGAACATTAATTGATGGACGGCAAATATGCCCCTACTGCCTTCAGTAGAGGCATATGATCAAGCTTGGAGCAAATCTATGTGCAGATTTCTAAGTTTTACACCCTTAAAAATACTTTCTTTTTATAAAGAAAATATAAGAAGGCCCATTGTACAAATACAAAAAATATAGCCTTTACCACAGCATCATATGGTTCCCCGGTAAGTTGAAACAGCCATGTGAAGAGACCATTATTGGCATACTCCCAATCAATAAATCGTCCGGAAATATAGATTAAGATGGAGTTCATACCAATCACTTTAAAGAAGAACGCCCACTTCTTATAGCCCAGAACATCAATGATATAATAGAATAAAGACAGCAGGATCAGACTAATTCCGCCAACGAGCATAACAAAAGAACTCGACCACAGATTTTTATTTATAGGGAAATCCTGATTCCATATCAAGGCTGAAATAATAAAGATTATACCCGCAATACCCATGTAAAGCACCTTTTCTTTTTTTGTTTTCGCACTATATTTGAGCAGGTTACCTGTCAGGATACCCAGAAGGGCAGTACTGATGGATGGAATAAGAGACAGCAGCCCTTCAGGATCATGAATTTTGAGGTAAAGTTTGCCGGGAAGAATTGAACGATCAATATACGAAGCAAAATTACCTTCCATGCTCAGATCACCGGGAGCAAAGCCCGGTGCCGAATTAAATTTCAACAGCAGCCAATAGGCAATGAGCAGCGTAGCAAACCAGATAATCTGTACTGTCTGCCTGCTGTACAGATAAATGATATTAGCGAACATGTAGGCCAGCCCGATACGTGCTAATACGCTGCAAAAGCGATAATCATCAATACTCCCGCGAATACTCAATCCATTATTGTAAACTATTCCAAGCAAGACCAGTACCAGCCCTCTTCTGATAACTCTTAAGAGTAATTGCTTACGGGTTTTGCCATTTTCCAGGTCACGCCCTACAGAATAGGGTGTTGCAACCCCCGCTAAAAAAAGAAAAAGCGGAAAGATAAGATCATAAAAATGAAATCCGTTCCAGTCCGGATGAGTAAGCTGTTGGGCTATGCCAACCCAAAGCGGGAAGCCTGTAATTTTTGCCAGACTATGGAATATCTCTTCCGCTCCCATTATCCAGAACATATCAAAACCCCGTAAGGCGTCCAATGAGTAAAGGCGTGATCCGGGTGCACTGAAGGCGGCTTCTTCCGAGTTTTTCATATCTATTAATTTATGATAAGTATTTAAGTTTGCAATTAAAATCTATTTTCCCGGCAAAGCAAAAGTGATCATATAGCCGGCCGGGTTAGCAGCATCCCCGCCCACCGAAATCGCAACAAATTGTTTTCCATTGCTCCAGTAGGTTGATGGATTTGCGTTTGCAATCCCCGGCAGGGTTGTTTCCCATAATTTTTTTCCTGTTTTCTGGTCAAAGGCACGAAATTTCCGATCCCTCGTGCTGCCAATAAAGAGGAGTCCACCCTGTGTTACCAAAGGCCCTGCCGAGCCGCTGGCTCCGGTTTCCGGCTCGCCCGGAGATTGTCCTTCGGCTTGATTTCCAAGTACAACTGACCATTCAAATTCACCTGTATTCAGGTTGATGGCATGGAGCTGACCCCAGGGTGGTTTAATACCCGGCCTTCGTTCTAAATCTGTAAACTGACCATAGGCAGTCAGATTCAGATACATATCATCAGGCTTTTGACCAGCAATTTTATTGGCAGATTCGTTTTCCCTGATCTCCTTTAAAAAACTTTGCTCCCGCGATGGTCTGTCTGCGGCTGATTCTTTATCAAACAGGAATGAAATTATGGCTTCCTCTTTTCCTGCGATCACACTGGCAAATGCAGGCATTTTCCCGGCGCCCCGTTTGATTTTATTCAGGGCATCTTCTTTGCTCATGCGCATCTCAATGGCAATAAGGGAGGGGTTTCCCTGTTCATCGCCATTTTTATCAGGAAAATGGCAGCTCACACAGAAGGTATTGTATAAAGCCTTGCCCTGGTTAAATGCCGACATGTTTGCTGTTTCATTGTGCACCACCTTTTTCATCGTGGCGATCTCGGGCGAGTCGTTCGATTTCACATAGATTATACCTTTAGCCGGATCGACTGCAGCACCGCCCCAGCTTGAGCCCCCGCGACTGCCCGGCAACATAAAAGTTCCCTGCAATGATGGGGGAGTGAAAGGGCCTTCATATCTGAAAGCATTGAACCGCTTCATCAGGGTATCGTGAGAGGCCCTGGAATAATTACTGATATCATCCTTCGAGATAGATTGGCGGGAATAGGGCGCCGGCTTTAATGGAAAGGGCTGTGTAGGCCAGGCCTGCTCACCCGGAATGTCTGATGCCGGAACCGGACGTTCCTCAATAGGGAACAGCGGTTCTCCTGTTTCACGGTTAAAGGTATAGATATATCCCAATTTTGATGTTTGAGCAACAGCATCGATCTTTTTACCACGATGAACCACTGTGATCAGGTTCGGAGGTGCCGGAAGATCATAATCCCAGAGATCATGATGTACCGTTTGAAAATGCCATTTGTATTTTCCTGTTCCTGCATCCAGGGCAACCACCGAGTTTCCAAAGAGGTTCATTCCGATACGGTCCTTACCATAATAATCATAAGTAGGAGAGCCGGTTGCAAAAAATACCATACCGCGTTTCTCATCCAGGCTCATACCACCCCAGTTATTGGCGCCTCCTGCATATTTCCATGCTTCTTTAGGCCATGTATCATAACCTGGTTCCCCGGGTTGCGGGACAGTATGGAAGGTCCATTCCAGTTTTCCGGTTCTGATATTGTATGCGCGGATATAACCAGGCTCGGCACCATATAATTCGGAGACTTCATTTCCTATGATCAGCAGTTCCTGAAAGACAATTCCCGGGCTGGTTGGAATTACCGAGATCTTTTCCGGGTCACCCCGCATGCCGGTATTCATACTGACCCTGCCATTTGTTCCAAAAGTGCTGACCGGAATTCCCGTACCGGCATTCAATGCATATAAATTATCACCTCCGGTGAAAAGAATACGTTTGTCATCTCCTTCTTCCCAATAGGTCACGCCTCTTCCTACACCCCCGCCGGCTGCTCCGTTAAAGGGGTCAAAAGCCCATATCTCTTCCCCTGTTACCGCATTCAGGGCATAAACCCGATGTCTGGCAGACATGGTAAACATAACTCCGTCAATAATTATCGGATTGCTTTCGCTGCTGGCACCCCTTGATCCTGAAGGGGCATCATTGAATTTATGGGTCCAGGCTACCTCAAGCTGAAGAATATTCCCGGTGTTGATCTGATCCAGAACAGAATGACTGGTACTTGATGCATCGGCTTTATACACACTCCATGTGCGTTCCAGATTCACTTTTTTACTTAGTCCCGGATAAACTTTGCAGCCCGTGTAAACCAGTATTCCAAAGAGGGAGAGGAAAAGAACTGTTCCTTTGAAACTAAGGTTATTAAAATGAGTCATATAATATTAATTTAAAATGCTTTTAAAATTTATAGAATTGGCTTTTTCTCCTAGCGCAATTTTTCTTACATAGTTCAGAAGATCCCGATTTCCTGCCATTGGTTTTATAGTTCGGGGGAGTTTTCTAAGGAACCATTCTACTTGCCAGATTGATGTGTCTCCGGGCTGAAGTTCTTCATAAGCGCCCTGATGCTCAATCTCTACATAACTCTTGCCCGGAACAACAGGACTCGCGTACCATTCCACCTCACCTTCATTTGGAGCATTTTTTTCAAATGGGATATCGGGGAATTTTTTGATCATGATTAGCTCCCCGTTCAGCGCTGCCAGCCATCCTTCTGCACCATCTGAATAGAGCTGCCGGTCTCCTTTTAGCGGTAATTGATCTGCCTGGTATTGAAACCAGCTAATGCCGTCTTTTTCAGTAGTAAAGGGTATTAATCCTCCCCGGCGTTCTCCTTCACCAAAGGGGAAGAAGGCAAGCCCATTTGTATGAATACGTGTGACCTCCCAGGGTGCAACTTTTTGGGCTTTAGAAGATTTATTGGTAATTGAATATTTTAACAGGAATGAGCCCGTTTTTTTGTTAACAGAAATGGCTTTTGTTACCACAAGGCCGGTTTTTGAATCTTTTGGGCTGACCATGATCAATTCTTTGTTCTCTATCCTGGCAAGATATGGCTGATTATCGATTTCCGAAGAAGGCGGCCATTTCCATTCACTTTGAGGGCTAAACCAGAAAGTTGATCCCCAGTTGAAATTATTGACCGTACTGTCTGTGAAAAAATCGTTCCCTTCGAGTTTAAGAGAACTTATTCTTCCCCCTTTGGCCGGGTTAATTTCCATTACCTGATTTTCCAAACGAATACTGTATAAGCCGTTATCCTGCTTAATAAAAGCACTGCTCAACCTTTTCCGGGTACCACATCCCACAATAATAAAAGCAGCGATACTGATATAACCAACTAATTTTACGTTCATTCAATATATTAATCATCGTTAAAAAAAAAACTGACATAGTCATTTATTTATGATCCCTGATAGTTGTTCTTCAGGGAAAAATCCTGGCTGTCCAATTACTTATTGTCAGGGAGTGAAAAAGCCACGTACGTATCCGCTGATTTGGTTCTCATTTTTCCGCCACCGCAGGCGATCACAACATACTGCTTCCCTTTGATACTATAGACCGCCGGTGTAGCATAGCCTCCTGCGGGAAGTTTTGTTTCAAACAGGAGTTCGCCTGTCGTTTTATTGTATGCCCTGAACATCTCATCGCTTGTTGCCGCAATAAATACCAGCCCCCCGGCAGTTACAACCGAACCGCCCCAGTTTTCGGTTCCTGAATGGATACCCTTGGCCTTCATGTCAGGATGATCTCCCAGCGTTTTTTTCCAAACGAGCTTTCCTGTATTGAGGTCAATGGCATTCAGGGTGCCCCATGGCGGCGCGATGCCGGGATAGCCTTCTTTCGTCAGGAACTGCTTGATCCCTGCCAGGCGGTATGGAGTATTGTAAAATGGATGCCTTGGTTTTACCACGGGAACATAAGTCTCCTTCTGTTTGGATTCCAAATTCAAAAGGTAGGAAGCAATGGCTGTTTTATCACTTTCTCCCAGATTCTTGAAGGCAGGCATCATCCTTCTTCCCGAAGTGATCAGGTTCTTGAAATCTACTTCTTTAAAACGTTTATTCAGGTGGAGCAAGGGGGGGAAGTTTCCTGAACCCTTCAGGTCGGAACCATGGCAGCCCTGACAATTTTTGGTATATAATGTTTTACCGGCTTCTAAATTCGTTTGGTCTGATTTTATTGGTTTTTCCAAACGGGTATCCTGCATGCTTATTATCCATGGCAATTCATTTGCGTTGATATAAAGAATGCCGCTTTTGGGATCAACCGAAGGCCCGCCCCATTCACCGCCTCCGGTAAGTCCCGGAAGAACCAGTGTGCCTTCAATACTTGGCGGAGTGAACATCCTGCCTTTTTTTAAAGCATCAAATCGTTTTTTCAGATCCTGATAAGAAGAGTCCGGAATATTTTTATTCAGGTCGGCTTCTGTAAAACTCTGCCTTGCAAATGCGGGGATTACCGTCGGGATCGGTTGGGTAGGAGAAGGCTGTTCTCCCTCCAGATCGGTATCTGTCGGCACCGGGGTCTCAATGATCGGATAAACGGGTTTTCCATTGGTCCGGTCAAGCAGGTAAATGAATCCCTGTTTACTTGTCTGTACCAGCGCATCGATTTTTTTACCATCTTTCTTAATAGTTAGCAGTGAGGGGGCAGAAGGGAAATCCCAGTCCCATAAGTCGTGGCGTACAGCCTGAAAATGCCAGATATATTTACCGGTTGCAGCATCCAGTGCCAGGATACTATTTGAGAACAGGTTATTTCCTTTCCGTTTACCTCCGTAAAAATCAGGGTTTGAAGTTCCGGTAGCAGTATAAACGATTCCTCTTTTCTCATCCAGGCTAAATCCGCCCCAGGCATTGGCGCTGCCGACATATTTATGGGCTTCAGGATCCTCCCAGGAGTCAAAACCTGTTTCTCCGGGTGCCGGTATCGTCCTGAACAGCCATTTCATTTTCCCGGTATGGATATCATAAGCTCTGATATGGCCGGGAGCTGCTTCCTCTTCTTCCGATAAACTGCTTCCCATAATGATCAGCTCATTATATATGATGCCGGCTGAAGTAGAAGTCACCCGAAGATTACTGATATCCCTGTTCAGTTCCAGATTATCATATAGGGAGATGCGGCCTTCTTTGCCGAAAGTACTGACCGGTTTGCCCGTAGCACTGTTGATGCAATAAAGAGATGATCCGGCGGTATAAAAGAGGAGATGTTCCTTATTTTTAACTTTATGTAAAACAATCCCGCGGCATACATTGAGACCAAAACTCTGCCTTCCTGCATTGTCTGTTAACATGGTTGGAGCCGGATCAAACACCCATTTTTCTTCCCCTGTTGCAGCATCGGCTGCAAAGAGTTTCAATTGAGGGGAGGTGCCGTATAAAACGCCATCCACGATCAATGGATTGGTTTGTATCTGCCCTGATTGATCAGCGTCTTTGGTATGATAAACCCAGGCTACCTTCAGGTCCTTAATATTCGAGGTGTCGATCTGTTCGAGCGGAGAATAGCCCAACCGTTCTTTCCCGCCGGCATAAACATCCCATTCTTTATTGTTGAGATTATTTTTACATGATATGAAAATACTGATAAGCAATAAAAAACAGACAGTTAAGCTTTTGGTATTTTGTGTTCGGGAGGGTGAAAACAGCATAGAGAAGAAATTAGGGAGGCTTTTTAGATATGATAGAATTTAATTGCATTATCATGAAATAATTTCTTTTGTTCCTTATAGGGCCTGTTTTTTACGATCTCTTTCAGAATATTTACCCAGTTTTCAAGTTCGCTGCCTTTTAAGCACCATGGCCAGTCGCTGGCGAACATCACACGTTTCGGTCCAAAAATATCAAGGCAATAGTTTATGCCCGGGGCAAGAGTTTCGGCAGATTTAGGATATCCTGAGCTAATGGAGATAATGCCCGAAATTTTACAAACTACATTTTTGTTTTCTGCCACAGTTTTCATGGCGGCGATCCATTCATTCGCATCATGATTTGCTTTGCCGCTTGTTATGGAAGGATCCAGAAAAGCTCTTGGATCAGCATTCCCGCAATGGTTTACCAGGAACCTTGTGCCGGGACATGTTTTGATTAGCCCGGCAACTGAGGGCAGCCAGGCTGGTGAAATAGTAAAATCCAAACTCATATTCAGTTTGCCCAGAACTTCTGCGTTTCTGATCAATTGTGGATCTTTCATCTCTGCAACTGATCTGAAACCATACCTGATGCCTTTAATATATTCAGAGCCTTTGAACTGGGTGATATAGGTTTCAAAATCCGGACTCATCAGGTCTCCACTGATAACAGCAGCTACTGTAGGATTGGACTTGTCCTTACACATCTCAATCGCATACAAGGCTTCTTCATGTCGTTTTGCAACAGGTACTGCAACTTCCATATATACCGCTTTCACCATGTTGACATTGCGAACGGCTTCCATATAGGCCTTCATATCATAATTACCCGGAACCGGTGGGGATGTCCAACCTTTTCCAAACCGAATCAGATCGGCAAGATGCTGATGCGTATCAATAATAGGCAGCTGTTTTGAAGGATTTCTAAGGGTTTCAGATAGTAAAGAACTCCCCGGAAGGGAAGCTATTGCCAATACTGAAGCTGATGTCAAAAACTTTTTTCTGTTCATTGTAATTCCTGATAAGGTTATAGGATGTATTCCCGCCTGAAATTGCAGGCTTCCTTATTTTTCACCTCCCTGCCGGCAGGCAAGGCGATCATGATTTGATAATCATACCCCTGCGGGTTTTGGCAAAATCATGATGGTTTCATTCCATTTAAAATTGTGCCTTCAATTTAATAATTATTCTAATAAATTCGCTGTTGATCTGTAATTTAAGCAGCATTCCCCCGGCTTTCTCCGGTGTATTATGTTCCCGAATCAGGCAGTCATCCGATCCTGAATAATTGATATCTGCTTGTATAAACGAAGAAGATTATGGAAATACTTTTTATCTGTATTATGCTCCCAGCAATCAGTGTCTGTATCCCGGATAAACCTCAGCGGTATTATTCTCAGTTTTGCATCAATCATTGGAAAGATATTTCAATCCATTGCAACAAATTTTAAACACGAAGGATTGTCAACGAGTATCCTCTGTCCTGTTGGAGTAATTAAACCTGATTTCTTATCCCGTTTAAATATAATTATATCATTGCTACCCAGATTGGCGACGAGTAAAAAATTTCCGCTGGGATCTATAGCGAAATTCCGGGGTGTTTTAATCAATGAAGATTGACGACCTGCATATGTCAAAATTCCATTTTTAGCTATGGAATATATAACGATATCATTCGCATCTGCCCGGTTTGATGCATATAAGAATTTTCCGTCGGGTGAGACATGGATATCAGCAGCCTCCACATTTCCTTTAAATTCGGGTGAAAGCATGCTTATGGTCTGTTTAGTTTCCAGCTTCCCATCTTTATAATCAAACCCTACAATTCCAGCTCCCATCTCCAAAATAAGATAGGCAAACTTTCTGTTTGGGTGAAAGGTTAAGTGTCTGGGCCCTCCTCCGTTATTTACACTGACATAAGGGATTTTTGCAGGTAATAATACCTGAGATGAACGGGGATTCAGGCTGTAAATATTTACCCTGTCAGTACCCAGGTCGGGTACAAGCAAATAGCGGTCGTCCGGAGTTAAAACTACCCCATGAACATGCGGCCTATCCTGTGATGGAATATTTTTACTATTTACCTCATGTTGTATAGTTTGTATGTCAGGGTTTAAAGAGCCATTGCTTTCAACACGTATAGCTGCTAAACTTCCGGAATCATAATTGCCTGCAAATACAAACCTTTTCTTATCATCAACCGATACATAACATGGTCCACTACCTCCGGAACTAACACTGTTCAGGAATTGAAGTTCACCTGATTTTGCATTAAAAGAAAATGCCTGAATGGTGCCATTTCCCATGCCAACTTCGCTGACTGAATATAAATTTTTTCTATCCTTACTGATAGCCAGGTAGGATGGATTTTTTATGCCAACTATTTTTGAACGGAAGCCTGACTGACCTGTTTTGGTGTCAAAACTATAAACGTGAATGCCATTCGTTTTTTCTTTATTGGTATAGGTGCCTACCACAAGATTATAGGTTTTTCCTTTAATTGATTGTGCATTTGACAAAAAATTAAGGGTTATAAAGAAGGTGAATAAAATTGTAGTTCTCATGTATTCAGAATATGCCTTTCAATTACAAAACGATTAACTGCTATTGATTTAGTATATTTTCCTCATTCTTAAAATATTTAACTTTATTGAAATTTTAATGTTCCAAAATATTGAGGCAAATGAAACTGGGGTTTCGGATGATTAATGGGCGACCAGCTTGCATAATGTGGATTAGAGGTTATTTCAGCAATTTTGTAAAAATTCGCCTTCCAGATCACACCTTTCTCAGGACGGCTGATTTTTGAATAATTTTCAAGCATATTCAGCGGAATTCTATATTCAATTGTCCAGGTTAGCGGTCCGGTAATTTCCGGATCAACTACCTGTGGTAAGGAATGCCCGATTTCTATCATTTTTATATCTTCTGCATTAGGCTTCGGGCCAATACGAGGATTTGGATTGTATTCGAGCAGGGGTGTACCTCCACAATTAACTTCCAGATTAAAAAAATTTAAAGGAAAGGCGGTATTAGGGGAAAAGAAGAATTCTACAGCAGAATCTTTCCAAACGGGCCCGTTGATTTCGGTGGTGATACTCCGGACATATCGATCCAGGACACGAAAAATCACATAAACATTTTCTGAATCATACATCATTTTTGCATGTACCAGGGGACGAAATTCAGGGTCTTTCCGGATGTAATTATTAATCTCTATTGGTTTAATTTTCTTCCATTGATGTTTATCCCAATTCCCGTCTATTTTAATTGCTTGCTTCAGTCTTACAATATTGTAAACAGGTGCTGATGTTCCCGGATCCGGGTTTTTTTCCTGAGCGACTGTGGTAAAAGCCAGATTTAAGATAATAAAAATAGCTGTTACAGCTTTATAAGGGATCATCTTTTAAATTTTTTCAGAAAATTTATTCTGAATAAAAATCAATTCGTTTTAATTATTACTGGTATTTCTGAATAGATTATTAAAGCAATTTCAACCTTTAGTGTTTCGGTCATTTGGGGGCATTTCTAACTGCGCTAACTTCCATGCTGGTTATGGCACTGGCCTTATTTCCAAAATTCTGACGGATATAGGTGGCAATTGATGCAATGGCGTGATCGTCCAAATATCCTGAATGACCAGGCATTAAACCATCCCATGATTGCCCGTTAACTTTGATCTCTCCCTGCAATCCATTCAATATTACTCCAAGCAGTTTTTGCTTATCTCCGGTTACCCATTCTGAGCCGGCCAGGGGAGGGAAGCGGTTATTGTCTCCTTTGCCATTTTGCTGATGACAACTTGCACAATAGGTATTATATAAGATACTGCCTGCAAGCATATCACCCCTGTGAAGATTATCCTTGATCACATCAGGTTCTTTAATATAAGATCTGGACTTACGTTTTTCCATTTGCGCTAATTGGGCTTCACCAAATTTCTTCTTATCTCCTTTATACATGATCCTCCATATTTTTCCTTTATTTGATTCGGAAATATATAAAGATCCATCAGGGCCTGTAGATAATCCCATCGGTCTGTAAACAGCATCGCTGGTATTCACAACCGTATCTACTCCCGTAAAGCCATCTGCAAAAACCTCAATTTCGCCCTTGGCTTTTCCATTCTCAAATGGAACAAAACAGACAATGTAACCTGCCTGAGGATAAGGTGAACGATCAGTTGAACCATGAAGAGCAACGAAAGCTCCTTGCTTATATCTTTCAGGAAACTGATTTCCCTGGTAAAACAATATGTCCATTGGTGCCCAGTGACCAGGGAACCCGATCACAGGGACATCAAATTCAGCTGCCCTTCCAATTATTTTACTATCACCACCATAACCTGGCTGTAAAACATTCTTTTTTAACAAGTGATCATAATAAGCATATGGCCAGCCAAAATCAGACCCTTCGGTTACTTTTAATAGGGGTTCTGAGGGAAGAACAGCACCTTGCCATGCTGTGTAAAGGTTAGGATATATGGTATGAAAATTATCAATTCCATTCATAACGGCATACAGATTATTGTCCAGCGGGCTCCAGGTCATGCCAACGACACTTCTGATACCTGTAGCGTATTTATAACCGTCTTTTTGTGTCTGGTTTATTTTATTTGCATCAAAACGCCATATACCGGCATGATTTACAAGTTCCGGAGATGGATCTAATCCCCGCCCGCCGGGTATGCCGATGGGTCCGTATTTAGTAATATCCTGACCTGCATCAGAGGGGGCTCCGAATGGAACATACATATACCCTTTGTTGTCAAATGCTAAGGGCTTTGTAGTATGCCAGTTCTTCGCCACATTTTTATCCAGATCAGTAAGAACAATTTCTGTCGTACTCGTTGGTACCAATTCACCGGGAGTCAGTTTGTTTCGTAAAACCTGATTTACGGTACTTGTATATAAGTAACCATTATGAATGGTTACACCAACTGCAGACCCGCCTACATCTTTATAGTCCCCAAAATATATGATCGAATCAGCTTTTCCGTCTTTGTTGGTATCACGTAATCCGACTGTTCCTCCGGACCGGTTCATTTTGGGGTTAAAGGTTAATTTAACGTAGATATCTCCATTATTATTTACTGCCAGATGCCTGGCTCTGCCAATACTATCAACCACAGTTATTGCTTCGAAATTGTCAGGCAAAAATAAACCTCCGTTATCCGGATCGGCCTGAGGCAACTTGTCCATTATCTTACAACCATACAGGATTACAATAATCAGAGCAATAAAAACACTGCTTAAATAAACAGCGGGGGATAATTTAGTCGCGAAAGTAGATCTGAACAGTTTCATTTTTTATATTAAATAAGATTTTATTAATATCAGAATCAATAGATAGGAATATTCCATCCCAGGTATTTGCAGAGAAATACCTGGGATGGAATATTAAGAACAAATTAACTAATGCAATTTTCTTAAAATTAAAAATAGATTTAAAAAGAAGAATGCATCACCGGCATTTTATTTTATATCCCACCAAAGCCTGGTACTGGCATTATCCGGCCCTCCTAATAAAGCTTCTGCAGCTTTTACAGCAGCTCCATTTCTGTCCCTGTCGTAACTTAAAAAAGGTATGCGCCGAATAACCATAGTTGCAGGGACATCCGGATTATCCGAATGTATCAATGGGTATAATTTGGGATAACCCGAACGCCTGATAGAGGCCCATGCTTCATGTCCCTCAGGAAACAAAGCGATCCATTTCTGAGTTTGTATCTGTTCACGTTGTTTTTCGGGAACAGAGGCAAACTTAACAGGGATATCTGTTAAGGCAGGAGTGTTGAAATATCCGCCCGGAGCTTTGGGCAGGTTTGTCCTTTTAATATAATCATTTATCAGGGCATCATCAGAAATACCCCATGTCCGAAGCGACATTTCGATCCCTTTCTCATAGAATGATTCAGCAGTTCCACCCATATTCCATCCATTCAGAGCACCTTCTGCCCGAAGGAAATAGGCTTCAGCAGTGTACATTACTGTTGATGGTGTTTTAAACATGCTTCCTGGAAGGAGAGCAGCACTAGGACCTGAGGTATTATCCGGGTCATTAGCTGGTGCAACAATTTCTGCCACATTCATTCCATTTCTTACCCCGGCATATTTACCGGTATTTACGGCCGGAGCCCAATATTTGCTAAGCCTTGGATCATCATAGCCTCCCAAAACACTTTCCATAGTAGCACTCATTCTGAACTCATTCCATCCGGACTGTCTGTTATATCCGTTATAGTTTACACCCGAAACTTTCAGATAAGCATCGTCACTCAGCTCGGTCATTGTGCCTCCCGCTACTGCGGCCTCGGCCTCCAGCTTCGCCATTGCAGGTTCAACATCTGATATGCGTAATGCTAATCTTAAACGAAGTGTATTTGCAAACTTCAGCCACTTGGCATTGTTCCCGTTAAATATGACATCTTTATCGCCATATGAAGGTTGTCCAAGATTAGTTTTTAGTACATCAGTCGCTTCTTTTAATTCTTTAAAAAGATCCATATAAATGCTTTTTTGAGAATCATACGAAATTACAGTGCTATCTGATCCGATCTTAGAATAAGGCACAGGTCCGTAATAATCTGTTGCCCGATGCATGATAAACACTTTCCAAATTCTGGCAATGGAATTTAAAGCTCTGGTTTCAGGAGTTTTTGTTTCCTTTAAAATGGCCATCAATGGAGGCAAAGATTTAGTATAAGTCGCTATCCATTGCTCCTGGATCCAGTCCTGAGATATATTATACCGATCGGTTGGATCGAATGTTGCAGTAATAGCTGAGTATTGTGCAAATAAATCAGCAAAAAATCCCTGAGCATACTGGTATTCAGCAGATGATCTTCCGGAGTACATAGCCATGTATTCGGCATTGGTAAACAGGCCCTTAACGTCACCTGAATTTAAGGCAGTTAACCTGGTGGGGTCAGTATTAAGCTCGGAATAATTTTTTGTACAGCCTGACAATAGCGTTGTGGAGGCTATAACAAAACAGAAGAATAATTTTATGGGTGATAATATTTGATATTTCATTTTGTGCAGTTTTTATATTAATAAAATTTATCAATAGGAGAATCTCATTGTCAAAATGACACCTTCAGATTGAGCCCAAAATTACGCGTAGAAGGTAAAGCGGTATATTCCAATCCACCACCATTTATTCCTCTGGTAACCTCAGGGTCAATTGGGGCATCTTTTTTGAAAAAGAATAAGTTTCTTCCTACAAGTGATAATTTCGCGCTTTTTATGAAAGCGGTTTTACCTAATAACTTATCCGAAAATTGATACCCGAGTGTGAATTCTCTTAATCGTGTATTTGTGGAGGAATAACTATAAAAACCTGCGGAAGGATATCTGCCACCGATCAGACCGAAATATTTTTGAGAAGATACTGCCTGAGTGTTTTTCTGACCGTCAGGTCTGTATCCGTCTAAAACAATACCACCTTCGCGGCCTAAAAGAGATGCTTTGGAATGTCCGTAAGCATCAATAATTGCCTGAGTTCCTCCAATTATGGTACCCCCTTGCCTATGATCGATTAAAAAACTCATTGAAATATTCTTAAAAGAAAACTCATTTGAGAAACCAAGCATATAGTCGGGGTTATAATTGCCAACGAATTGATCAAGACCATCTGTCAAAATTGGAGTGCCATCGTTTTCTACTAATTTCCTGCCTTGTGCATCTTCCTTCCAGCCCCTTACATACATGTCACCATAACTGCTGCCTTCGTCAACTTTAATCAAATAAACATTATCTCCCTCCCCAATTACGATTGACTTAATAGTTTCAGTAAGTTGTTTTACCTTGTTGATGTTTTTGGAGTAATTAACTCCTGCATCCCATCTGAAATTTTTACCTGTTACCGGTGTAAAATTCGCGACAAGTTCAATGCCATGATTTTGGATTAATCCGGCATTAATATATTTGCGGTCAAATAAGGATGCTGCAGGAAGCCCGATTAACAGCAGTTGATTTTTAGTTTGAGTATTATAATAAGTAGCATTTATGCCAAATCGGTTATTGAAAAAACGCCAATCCAATCCAGCCTCATAGGAAGTAGTCAGCTCCGGTTTATAGCTACCTAAAGATTGAATATTTGGGGTAATGATTGCCCCCCCAATACCTACTGAATAATAATTACGGTCTAAATATTGCGTACCTCCGTAACCTGAATTGGCCATAGTCAGGCTGGCTTTTCCATAGGTAATCCAGGAAGGTAATTTAACCATATCAGAAATTATAGCAGACAGGCCTACTGATGGATAAAAGTAAGATTGACTTTCCTTAGGAAGAGCTGAGGACCAGTCATTCCTTGCGGTGATATCTAAATAAAGGTATTTGTTATAGGCTAATGTCGCTGTTCCGTATAAAGACTGGACACGCGGAGCTCTGCCATCAGCAGTTGTGAAAAATGGAGACTTAGCATTGCTCATATAGAAGAAATTGGGTTTATTTAATCCATTGGCACTGCCTGAAATACTCTCGTACTTGCTTTCCTGCAATGAACCACCAATATTTCCTGTGATATCGAATTTCTTTCCAAGATCACGCTGAAAAGATAATAAGGCATCTACGTTTATCCCTTGATTTCTATTTACACCATAATCATAATTGGATCCAACCTGGCTGAAATATGAATCAGCATAGACCTTGCGGTTATTGTTCTGGATCGTTTTATCTATACTGCCACGGACCTGAAAGTTTAGTGATTTGGTAAACTCATACTTGGCAGAAACCAGGCCAAGGATACGATCCCGTTTTTGATAGTAATTGATCCTGTTTAATGCCCAATATGGATTTAAAAGTACAGATGATCCTGGTAACCAATAACTCTGTTTTTCAGTCAGGGTATTGTCCAGGTAGGAAAAGTTTTTCATTTCATCAAGTGGAATTGAGGTAGGAGCACTAAATATTGAAGGGAGTACATAATTTCCGCTTCCACCCGGAACCACCCGATTATCGACATCTTCATATATATAACTCATCTTGGTTGACACAGAGAGCTTTGATGAAATATTATTATCAGTCTTAAGATCGACATTATGTCTGGTCAGGTCATTATTTGTTAATATCCCCTGAGCCATGGTGTTTCCATATGAAAAATAAGTTCGCATTTTTTCACCACCTCCGCTAATACTCAGGGTATTATTAAAGGTTTGGGCGGTTCTGAAAAAATTCTTTAAATTATCTGGCTGTCCCTGTAAAGGAACACTTTTTCCATTCCAGAGGGTAACCATTTGCCCTGTAGCTTTTGGGCCCCAGCTGCGTTCAGAATTTGCTCCATAGATACCGGCATCCCCCTGTCCATATTCATATTGTAATTCGGGCAGTACTGCCGCCTGATCCAGGCCAAGGCCACTAATGAAGTTTACAACTGTTTGATTAGCCTTTCCTCTCTTAGTAGTTATAATAATAGCTCCGTTTTGCCCCTGACTGCCATATAAAGCAGCAGCAGATGCACCTTTCAGGATGGTCATACTTTCAACTTCATCCGAATTCAGCATGCCAACGTTCCCGCTTAAGGGAACCCCATCAATAACAAATAAAGGTTGATTACTATTGGTTATAGAACGATTTCCCCGTATCAAGACCTTGGAATCCCCACCCGGGCCGGTCGCATCTTTGGTTATTGTAACACCTGCAACTTTACCCTGAAGTGAATTGATTAAATTTGTTTCTTTTGCTTCATTTAACTTGTCACCTTTAATATTTTGAACAGCATAGGTCAATGATTTGGCTTCCCGTTCAATACCGAGTGCAGTTACTACAATTTCTCCTAAAACCTGAAGATCTATCTGAAGGGTAACATTTAATGTACTTCTGCCATTAACAGCAACCTCCTGAGCGATGTATCCTACATAACTGAAAACCAAAATGTCATTATCATTAACACTTAAGGTATAATTTCCCTGAAGATCTGTTGCTGTTCCCATTGGAGAACCTTTCACACGCACACTTACCCCCGGAAGTGATTCTCCTTTTGAATCGCTTACCTGGCCTTTGATAATTATTGGCGGAGCCACCTCGATGACCGGAGTTAAATCAGAAAGTTTTGGTGATTGAAAGAGAAGAGTTTTCCTTTTAACAATTACAATATTGTCATTAATTGTATAAGTCAAAGGCTGATCAGTGAAACAACGGTTAAGTACACTTTCAACCGTAGAATTTTTGAATTTTACATCCACAGGTTTTGCTTCTCTTAGCATTGCTGCATCATATACAAATTCATACTTACTTTGGCTGCTTATTGACCAGAATATCTGTTCAAGAGTTGCATTTTTTTGAGATAAGGTGATTTTCTGAGCATACCCTGCAGCACTGGCCTGAAGTATGGTAGTGACCATTAAAACAAAAGAAAGTTTCATAATCAGAAGTAGTTTAAAGGCGGTGGAATATTGCACACTGCACATCCTATGAGTAGGAATTTTCATACATTTGTATCGTTTAGGTTTATTAGTTTGTCGATATCACGTTATTTATAAGCGGGTAGGCCTGAACCTGTCTTACTGACAGATCTGAACCGGTGCGTTCGTAGCGCTCCGGTTTTTTCAATTACCCCTTTTTTTAGTATGGATCAGGGCATAACTATTATCCTCCTTTCTCTCCCAAAGGAATCCCCCGGGATAATTTTAAAATGTATTGAACCAGTTGATTCCAGAATTTCAAGGACTTCGGATACATTTCTGGAACGGGATATTTTTCCTCCAAAAACTTTCTCAGGGAAATTGCCCTGATAAGTAACCTCCAGATTGTACCAGCGGGATATCTGGCGCATTATGCTTTGAATATCCTCGCTTTTGAACATGAAATAACCATCTTTCCAGGCTGTAGCTTCATTGACGTCAACATTTACTACGTCTATATTTCCATCCTTTACTCTTGTCTGTTGTCCCGGCGAAATAATTATACTTTTATTTTCTTTGATGATTTTTACGGAGCCTTGAAGTAAAGTAGTTTTCGTACTTGTTTCATCAGGATAGGCCATTATATTAAAATGAGTACCTAAAACTTCAACTGTTTGGCTGGCATTTGCGACCTTAAAGGGCATTCTGCTATTGTGGGCAACCTCAAAATAGGCTTCACCACTTATTTCTACTCTGCGTTCCTTACCGATAAATCTAACCGGGTAACGCAGGGATGAAGCAGAATTTAACCAAACTTTACTCCCGTCTGGCAGGTTTATCTGATATTGTCCGCCGGCAGGTGTTTCAATAGTATTGTATGAAATTGATTGTGAAGAATTATCTGCAGTTGATATCGTGTATTCCAATTGACCATCAGCAGTTTTATTGATCTTTATCCCGGATTGCTCTGCAAGCTGACCATTCTTAGCATCAGTTAAACTTATCTTGCGACCGTCGGCTAATGTTAGGAAAGCTATATTACCACCAGGGGATATATCATTTTTTACCGCGGAAATTGCGTGTTTCGTATTTGACTCATCTATATAATTCCGGTAAAAAAATGTTCCGATCGATATTACTATAAGAATAGCTGCTGCAATTATAATTCGGGGCCAAAGAATAGCTACACTTGATTTTCTGGTCAGACTAGTCATTTTCCGCCGTAATTCATTCTGCGCTTTTCTCAGGTCTGCTTCGGTAAGCTCAGACAGCTCGTCTTCGTGCAGGTGATGAAACCATTTTTGTAAAAGCAGGATTTCCTCCGGGGTACAATTTCCCGTCTTATATTTTTCAAGCAATTCTTTTGCTTTATTCATGAGCATTTAAAGACTTTATTTCTTTATACTCCTAAGTCGGCAAAGGCACTATGTGGTAGGTACAGGAAATGAAATTAAATATTAAAATTGTTCAGGGTAAAATCTAAACAGATTTAAGACAATCCTAAAATTTAGCTGAAAGCAACATGATCAGGTAAATTATTAGCCCTAAACGCACACGAAGAATTCGTAATGCTCTCTTAATTTGAGTGGATACAGTTTGTTCGGATATGTCCATAAGACGGGCTATTTCTTTATGGGTAAGCCTGTTTTTTCTGCTTAGACTGAACACTTCCCTCATTCTGGGCGGAAGTGCCTGAATTTCTTTTTCGATCAGGTTTTTTAAATCATTCTCACGAATCAGAAAGTCTGTATGAATTCCGGCATCATCTATAAAATTCTGCAATGAAGCGAAGTACCTCGCTTCAACTTTTTTATGGGAAAAAAGATCCAGGGCTTTGTTACGGACAGATGTAAAAAGATAGGATGGGAGAGAAATTTGCATTGAAAAATCGAATCGTTTTGTCCAAAGTGCAGTTAAAACCTCATGGATAATATCCTGGGCCTCTTGTTTGCTATGCAGTTTTTTATGTGCATATATATATAGCAGGCTGTGGTAACGCTCGTATATTTCGGTAAAAGCTTTTTCATCCCCTTCATTCAAAAGAGTTGTCAGTTCCCGATCAGATAGTGTTTGATAATAGGACATTTTTACTATAGGTAGACGAATATAGTGAAAGTCTAATATAGTAATAAAGTAAAAACATAAACCTAGACGATTTTAGTAAAATGGGGCAATTTTGTACGGTCAGGAAAAAAAATCGTTTACAGGCTTCAGAAACTCATATTTTTTTATATTTTTTTTTACAATCCTGGAATTTTAAATAAAATCAGATAGCAGGCATCTACCAGGTTCTCTCCTTCAGCAATTCCTGCATTTCTGCTTGTGAATAGGGCAACTTACCCTGGTTCGCGCTTATCCATTTTGCAAAATCTGCCTCTATTTCCGCTGTCCATCGATTGTCGATCTGTCCGGAGGTATATTTACCTTCTTTTAATCTGATCTGCCCGAATTCGTCCCTTACCAGAACCAATTCTCCAACTTTCACAACTTTTTCGGCCAGGTGAGGGGGAATAAAAGCAACCCCATCAAGATATCCCAAAACAATATCTCCCGGCAAAACGGTTGCCGGACCGATTCTGATGGCTACATTCAGGCCTTTGAGCATCATTTCTGTCTGATGGGATGGATGATCTCCCCTGATAAATGAAGTAAAGCCGGGCATTGCTTCAAGATCCCTCAGATCTCTTACTGTACCATTAAAAACCACTCCGTTGCCTGATTTAGCCAGGATTGCAGTCCCAAGGTTGCTTCCGATTATCGGACCGTCAACTACTTTTCCATAAGAATCGGCCACATAAACATCGCCTTTGCTCAACATATCAATAGGCCAGGAAACCATGTCACCAACCCGGCCCTCAGCTTTGCCCTCTTTTTCGAGTTGCTCTCTTACTTCAGGCCTGATCGGCATATATTGTGCGGTGAGTGCCCGTCCAACCAATACTTCACCGGAATGAATATTCTTCCAGTTACCCTCATATTGATGTAAATAACCTGCAGCTTTAAGCACTCCCCAGGCCTGTTCCAGAGGAACTCTTTTCATTCGTTTGAGCAGGTCATCGGACACTTTCGGCCTCCCGTCCGGAAACCGTTCTCCCATCCATTTTGGAGTTAATTCAATCATTTCCTGGCGGCTTATGCTTAGATTCTGTGCCTGAATTGATGTAGAAAGCAGTACGAATGCTGCTAAGATTTGTACTTTGAATAATTTCATAGAAAAAATATTTTAACCGGTTATTATTTAAACTTCATTCAAGGATTTGATTGTTAATGCATATTACTTCAGCAAGTTTTCAATAGTGTGGAGTTTACCGTTTTTGATCGCAGTTCTGACCTTCATGGCATCCTGAATTCTTTTTAGCGGATCCCCATCCACAATAATGAGATCGGCCAGTTTCCCTGCTTCGATACTACCCAGATCCTTGTCAACCCCAACTACTTTTGCTGCCTGTATGGTTGCCGACTGCAAAGCCTGGAAAGGAGTGAGTCCTGCATCAACATATACCCAAAGTTCAGAGTGAAGACTGCTGCCGAATGGGGCAAATGGCGCATCAGTTCCTGCGGTAATACTCCCGCCGGCATCAGAGATCGCTTTGATTGTTTTTAGCAGGGCTTTATAGTTGGCATCGGCTTTTGGTGTCCTGAGGGAGTCAAACCGGTTGGTTTGTACATATAGATTTTGCAGAAATTCAGGGGTAAGGAATTTCCTGTTCCGATCATCATTTAATAATTCATCGTACTGTTTAGCCAGCCTGAAATACCCTGTTCTTAAGCAGGCCGTTGGGGTGATATTGATGCCTGATTTAGCCACCAGCTGCACAACATCCTGGTAGCTTCTGAAATTGGCATCAAGCAGCATAGAATAGCCTCTGCGGCTGGTACCTGAAAGATGTTCAATAGCATCGACATTGTATTTTGTAGCAGGATAAAGTTCATGAGAAGAGGTTGGAATGCCGATTTTATGGGCGCCTTCAGTAAGTACCTTTTGAATAGAATCCGGCATCCTGACATAGGTCTTGATCAGACTATAGCCCAGTTTTTTAGCCCTTTCAAGTTCCATTCTAATATGCCTGGCATCGGTTACACTATTTTCCAATCCGTAAGCTATACGCGTACCATCCGTTAATCCTCCGGTAAAGAATAATCTTGGACCGGGACGAACGCCGCTTTCCCAGGCTTCTTTGCGCTCAAGTGCGTCATATGGATCGGCTCCGGGCTCCCTGACAGAAGTGATTCCATAAGACAGCCAGATTTTACCGAGTTTTTCACCAACATTTGAGCTTTGGTGGGTGTGCATTTCAAACAGACCCGGCATTACAACCTTACCTGAGGCATCCACAATTTTAATGCCCGGTTGGTGATACTTATGCGGCTTGATATCCCTGATTCGGTGCCCTTTTATGTAGATATCCATGTTTTCCTGGTAAGTACTGTCTTTACCGTTAAATACTTTGCCTGCATGAATAATATATTCTTCAGAAGGAAACTCGGTTTTCCATTTAAGGTCAATAGCTATTTCCTTTACTATACCAGTATTTACATCGATCTGTTTTAATTTATCAGTGGCTATATATACTATAGTTTTAGAATCTCCGGTCCAGCTCAGGTTATCAGCAAGTTCATCAGTCAGTTTTTTCTCTTTACCTGCTATTTCACCGTTTATGTTTACCGGAACTGTCCACAGTGTACCATCTTTGGTATAGGCAATGGTTTTTCCATCCGGCGACCAGGCCGGGCCATTCTGGACACGCATTCCAAGTGGTTTGGCGGAATCAGGGGAAACCATAATTGCCGTATCTTTTTCAAGTGATACGAGCATGAAGTTATTAACACCTTCCCGGAAACGGGTGGAATAAGCTTTTAAGGCCATCATGGCCACTGTCTTGCCATCTGGTGACCAGGAAGGTTTGCTTGGTACCCAAACCGATTTATTCGCAACCTTAACATCTCCGCTGGCCACATCGGCAATATGCAGGATGCCATAGCCCCATTTCTTCATATAGTTCTGGGTATAATATGCAATTTGTTTACCATCTGGTGACCAGGTAGGGTAGGATGTATCCTCCTTGATCTGAGCGGAAAGCAGGCGGCTTTGATTGGTTTTCAGATCATTTAACCAAACGTTCATGATGCCTCCCCGATCAGAAATATAGGCCAGGGTATTGCCATCAGGTGACCAGTCAGGTTCGAGGTCAACATAAGAATCATTGGTTAACTGGGTGAGTTTGCCATTGATCTCCTGGATAAAGATGTCACCTTTGGCCGCAAAGGCTATTTTCTTTCCATCATCAGAAACTACCGGACCGGCAATTCCTAAGGCTTTATGATCTTCTGTATTATCAAAATCATACTTTTTCTTTTCATAAGGCTTACGGTTGAGCGTAAAAGTAGCTTCAAAAGGAATAGTTTCAATCGAAGATTGCCCGATTATCCTTTTCCTGATATGCCCATCTGCAGTATAAATTAGCTTATGGTCAGAGGTCCAGTTTATGCGGAAAGGGAACAGATCTTCATCACCGGTTGAAATTTGTTCAGTACTGCCATCATTCAGGTTGGCCAGATAGATATAACTCGTGTTTTTATCGTCAAAGAGCATTGTTTTGCCGGTGAAAGCTACATAGCTTAACTTAGTGTCATCAGTATTCCAGGAAGGTGCTGCAATACGCATAGCTTCAGGAACTGCCAGTTTTTCTGCTCCGTTTTCAAGAATATAAATGCCGGATTCCGTTCTATTTGAAACAAAAGCGATTTTGGTTCCGCTATTTGAAAATGCAGGATTTGAATCATTTGCTTTGTCGGATGTGAGTTGTTTAAGTGTTTTACTCTCAAGATCAATTTGCCAGATATCGTAATTTCCACTTCTGTCGGAAGAGAAAATGATCGATTTTCCATCAGGTGACCAATCCGGTTCTCTGTTATCCGATATTCCTGATGTTAATTGTGTTAAATCTGAACCATCCTTATTGATCGTCCAGATATGATAAGTACCATCCCGGTAGGAGTGAAAAACAATTTTTCCCCCATCCGGTGACCATGCCGGTTCCTGGCAGTCCCCCATTTCATCGGTGATACTTTTTGCTTTTCCCCCTTCAACCGGGATAATCCAGATCGTGCCTTGAAGGGCCATTGCAAGAGTTGAATTGTCGGGTGACAAGGCAACAGCCATGTTAGTGCCCTCTGAAACAGTTACGTCAATTGCATCATTTTTACAGGATATAATGGCAAAGTTGAATACCATAATACAGCTTAGGAATAAGATTTTTTGTTTCATCGGATTAATCGGATAATTTGATAAATAATGGAATTAGGTATGTTCAGTTACTGATCACTGTTTTTAAATTTCTTTTTTCAGGCATCCAATAGTCAGATATTCAGGATTGTGCTTTCGATAAAACAGACTGCATGCTTACAGGTGCCCCTCCCTGCCTTTTACTCTCATCTGCAGCTTCCATAAATACATGGATAGCCAGGGTTTCTTCCATGCTGACCGGGCTGATACCGGTTTTAAAGAATTTCAGCATATCGATCACCAGAGGGCGGTGCCCCACATCATTAAAGGAACCTGCCGGCAGGATCTCATTTAAGCCATAGGCAATTCCGCTGTGGGTAACTTTTCCTTTTCGGATTCCCCTGTAGGTTCCGATCCGGTCATTATCCCAGATTCCGACCACGTGATCTGTATTTGGAGTGTGTTTACGCTGTACGGTCTGGCAGTCTTTGCCCATTATGGTGAACAGAATTTCAATTCCATGGATCCCGTACCAGTAAAAGTCAGGGTGCGAAGGCTCAAGGGGACATCCGCTATAGGAATCAGCTCCCATCACATCGCCGATCCCGCCATTTCGGGCTGTCTGGGCACCTTTAAGATATCGGGTGGGTGAGGATGAGAATATGGGACATTTATGTTTTTTTGCAGCATCCATGATGGCAATCACTTCCTTCAATGAGGAGGCAAAGGGCTTATTTATGAACAGTGGTTTGCCGGCTTTGATGACCTGCAGGGCCTGGTCAAGGCGCGGATGCCCGTCAAAAGTCATCAGCATGACCGCATCTACCTTAGATAACAGATCCCGGACAGAGTCAACGAGTTCAACCCCGTTCTCCTTCATTTTTCCAATGTAGGTTGGAATTTGCTTAATACTTGATTCGATTTTGCGGCTCCCGTAAGGGTATGCTGCTGTTACTTTAAATCCTTCAAAATTACTGTCCCATTCAGGTTGAACAACATCATAACCCGGACCGGGTATATTGTTGATATGACTGATGATCATGGTAACCTGAGAGGTATCAAGACCGATTATACCGATTCTGGTAATTTTTTGTGCCTGATCCATGCCCAATACCTTACCTGGATTAATTGAGGCTAAACCAGCTCCCGCAATGGCCAGTCCGGATATAAATTCTCGCCTGTCAATATTTTTCATGGCTTATTCTGAAAAGGGAAAAAATGAACTTGAGGGGATATGATCCCGCATTATATTCAGTTTTCCGGATGAATTTTCCGGAGAATTAAAGGAGGATAATTGCATATTATCCTCCTTTAATAGTATTATTTATGAAAGAACTTCCAACAGACGGTCAATATCTGCCTGATTGTTATAGATCGAAGGAGAAATACGCAATTTATTTCCAAAGCGCATGGCCACGTGAATTTTGGCAGCACGTGTTTTGCGCATCGTTTCATCCGGATTCTTCGCTATAAATGCCATGATCGGACTTTCATTTCCCGCAGGTGTAATAGATTGATAGCCTATTCCTGGCATTTCTTTAGCCAAACGATCAGTCAGGGTACGGACATGATTACGAATATTATGAACCCCTAATTCATGGATATATTTAAGAGAGGCTATGGCACAGGTAACCCCTTCATAAGAAGGATAACTGACTTCATATATACCTGGTCCGGTTCTGGCTTTAAAGTCAATATCCGGAAGATTTGGATTGGGTTTATCGGTCCACGGGGCATAGTTAAATGTTACCCCGCCATTATGATGCAATGTACGATATACCGTATCCTGCAGGTCTTTGCGAACATACATGAACCCAAATCCCTTACTGCCCTGAAGCCACTTAAAGGTAGAACAGGCAGCAATATCGATACCCATTGCCTTAACATCTACCGGAACTGCACCAACTCCCTGAATGAAATCAACATAGAGTATAGCTCCGTTGGCGTGGGCCAGGTCACTGATCGCCTTGACATCTTTTACCAAAAATCCGTTGACATTGGATACCAGGGTGATGGCAATAAGTTTAGTATTCTTATCGACCACTTTTTCGAAATCCCTGACATCAAACTGCCAGTCATTGTGCCTGACGATCCTCAGGTTAAGGCCATCACGCAGTTCACGCATTTTATAGCTGTAAACACTTGCAGTATAATGAAGATCTGTGGTTACTACGTTTCCACCCTTGAAATTCATTCCGTTCAGGATATTGTTCTCTGATTCTACAGTACTTCTGGCGAAGGCAATCTCATTAGGATCTGCATTGATCAGTTTTGCAAAGCTGGCTTTACATTCCTCTCTGGTATCAGAGTATAGCGGCCACCAGGGCTCTCCAACCTCATTTTTTGCCCACTCGGCATAGCGGTGCAATGCTGCAGCCGTATAGATATTGATCGGGTGGGTAGAGGCATTGTCCATATAAATTTCCTGCTTAACACGGGGGAAATCATCCCTGATCTTGTTAAAGTCAGGTGCGTTACCTGAAATATGAGCAGGCATGATATCCGGATCGATTGTACTAAGGTCCGACTTGAATGAGTTCAGAGATCCCAGTCCGATAGTGGTGGCGCCTACTCCGGCTAAGGATTTTAAAAAGGTTGATCTTTCCATTTTGGTTTGATATTTAAATATTTGATGTTTAAATAGTTGGAAAATGACGAGCCTGTTCATTCAGGCCCGTCATTTCTTTTACCGGCTTAATAACCCGGGTTTTGTGTCATGTTCTTGTTTACGTCAATTTCTGATTGAGGTATTGGTAACAGATATTTTCTTAGCGGATAGAATGTTCTGTTTTCTACCAGAATATATCCGGTTCCCCAGGTAACATCACCTGTAGTTTGATTTACCGTACCCAGGCGGCTTCCATAAAATGGACCGTTCATTACTGTAGGCCCAAGATCCCAGCGTTTGATGTCAAAATATCTCAAACCTTCAAATGCCAGTTCAACTCTTCTTTCGCGGCGAACCAGTTCACGGGTCAATGCAGTGGCATTGATTTGTCCTGCGCGTGTCCTTACTTTGTTTAAATACTCAAGCCCGAGAACCAGGTTCTGGCCGCTTTCCACAGCTGCTTCAGCATAAGTTAAATACATCTCAGCTAATCTGATGACCATGATGGGTGCATCGAAATTCTGACGTTCAGCATTCTGAATTCCTGCGTCCAGGTACTTTTTCGACATTTGAGCTGCTTTTGAACCGTCATTCAGGTAATAATCAGGATTTGAACTTCCCCCGATTTGTGGATCCAAAGCAGTATAGATTCTGCCGAACCAGCTGGAACCCGGATAAGCAATAGACATGGCCAGTCTTGGGTCACGGTTTGCAAATGGCTTATTTGGGTCATAACCCGGATCCTGAGATATTTTCAATCCGTTTTTGGTCTCATATTCTTCTACAATACTTCTGGAAACGGCGTTTTCTGAATATCCACCCTTCCAGGCAGGAAGTCTCTGCCATGGGATTGATGTAGCATAATCATTCTGAATATGCTGTATCTCTGCGATAGCTTCTTTATTATTCCCTTTATTCTGACGATAGAATAACTGCTCGTAATTTGGATACAGTTCATAAACACCCATATCGATTACAGCTTTGGAAGATACCATCGCATCTGCATATTTACCCAGGTAAAGTTCCAGTCTGGCCTTTAATGCCAGTGCAGACCCTTTTGTCATATGCCCTTTTGCCACAATGTTATTCTGGGTGGGAAGGATCTTGCTGATCTTGTCGAGTTCATCCAGAATGAACGTATGGATTTGGGCAACCGGGGTACGGGCTGGTAATTCAGTGGAGACTGTTGTTTTTGTGATCAAAGGCATATCGCCAAAGAACATGGCTTTCAGGAAATAATCATAAGCTCTTAAAAACCGGACTTCTGATTTAAGTTTTTCCTTCAATGCTGCGTCAATGGTCATTCCCTCAATGTTTTCAAGGAAGGAATTGTATTTTCTGATCTGTGCATAGCTGAATACCCTTCCGCCATTACCAATGGTGACGTTTTGTGGATTTACTGATCCATTTCCAACCTGCTGGTAACCTGTTACAGTCAACCAACTATAGTCGTTGTCAGTCATCGCATCCCGCATGACCACATCCATACCATTGTCCCAGCCACGATAAGCACCTGCCAGGGCCATATTGATATCACTTTCTGTTTTCCAGAAAGTGGCCCCGCTTAATTGATCATTAGGTACGGCATCCAGAAATTTGTCAGTACAGGAAGCCATTCCCAAACTGAGAAATATTACTGAAAATATATATTTAAATTTTTTCATAACCTTATATTTCTATTAAAACAATTTAATAATGTGTTTCTATTGATCAGAAGTTTACATTAAGACCAACTGTGTAGAATTTTACCTGAGGATAGCTCCAGCCTGCGGCCCCTCCAAATATATGTCCGTGAAATGCAGTATTATTTGCCTCCGGATCATATCCATCAGGGAACTTAGTGAAGGTCAGAAGGTTTTCTCCACTCAAATAAATTCTGGCACGTGACATAAATGCCTTTTTTGTCAATGAAGCCGGCAAAGTATATCCAAGCTGAATATTTTTCATTCTCAGATACGATGCATCATGTATTGAAAACCCACTGGCAACAGTATTTTTTCCACCGGCTCCGCCTTCCAGTTGTGTTTTAGGGAAATATCCTTGTTTTACAACAACTCCATTTTGTACGATCATCCGGTCAAGGTGCATGCTCAATGCTTTACCGTTACGCATGAATGGCATATAACCACGAACCCTCAGATATCTGGAAACATCTTCGGTACCGTGGAAGAAAGTTGAAAAATCAAATCCTTTATATCTGAAACCCAGGTTCATTCCATAAGTAAATTTTGGAACAGGATTTCCGAGTATAACCCGGTCACTTCCATCAATCTTACCATCTCCATTCTGATCCTTAAATCTGAGGTCTCCGGCACCGACATTCGGATTATGAACTGCACCAGCTTTTGCTTCTGCGTCGCTCTGGAAATATCCAATCCACTCATATCCTATATAGGAATTCCATGGGGTACCTTTCTCTCTTACAATTGCACCACCTTCCCCGGCAACATCGAAAATGTCTCTGCTGAAATACTTTTCAACATTATTCTTGTTATATGAACCATTCAGGGAGACATCAAACTGGAATTCACCTTTCATTTTTGAATATCTCATTTCAGTTTCGATACCTTTATTGCTCATAGCACCGTAATTTACAGTTGGTGCTGGCAGACCGAATGTTCCTGATACAGGGACAACAGTCAGAATATCATCAGTATATCTGTCATAGGCATCAATACTAACTGAGATCCTGTTCTGTAACAGTTTAAGGTCAACACCAATATTTTTCTCTGTGGTTGTTTCCCAGGTAATATCAGGATTATTAGCACTCGTCTGTGCTGCACCTGTAGCACTGGCACCTCCAAAAGTATAGTTCTGACCTAAAGTGATCAAAGGCAGATACATATAGTCGGCGATCCTGTGATTACCCAGCTGACCCCAGGAAGCTCTAAGTTTGAGGAAATTCAGCCAGTTTATATCTTTCATGAAACTCTCGTCACTCATCACCCAGCCAGCCGAAAAAGAAGGGAACCAACCCCAGCGATTTCCCCGGGCAAATTTTGAAGAACCGTCTCTTCGAATATTAGCTTCGAACATATATTTGCCATCATAGTCATAGTTTACTCTGGCAAAGTAAGATCCGAGGGTTGCTCTTCTGTTTGTACCTGAATTTAACAATCCGGCTGTACTACCGGCGCTGATAGCAGTCAGGTCATTTGAAGGAAAGCCTAAGCGATAGGCCATGGTAGAATATATATCCTCGGTTCTGGTTGATGCTCCCGCGAGGCCTTTCAGCCCATGTTTGCCAAACCTGTTATCGTATGTGAATAAGGATTCCATATCAATTACTCCGAATCTGTCCAGAATTTCCTGATTTGAAGAAGGACCTGAAACCTGCCCGCCGCCATATGTAAATTGAGAGATATGGTTTGTAGTTTCCCTGAAGTTGTAATCTACACTTGCCCTGTTTCTCCAGGAAAGGCCTTTAATTATTTTTGCATCCGAAAATATGGTACCTACCAACTGATTGCCTTTGATTGATCTTAAGTTTCCATTGTCAATCCAGGCAGCAAAATTTCCAAGCGGGTATTCTCCGGACCAGGAACCGTCGGCTAATTTTAGTTTTTGAGTAGGAGGAATATGGGTTACTGAGTTGTAGAACTGCTGAAGATCACCACCACGGGTGAGTTCAGGTCCGGTTAAGGGAAGGGTGTTTACTGCACGATTCAGTGCGGTATTTATACCAATATTAAGCCATTTATTGATCTTATTGTCAACGTTGAAGCGGAAATTTAACTGATCAGCATCCACGGCCTTGATAACACCTTTTTGCTGATTGTAAGCCATAGAGATATTATATCTGGTATTTTCAGTTCCTCCCGAAAAATCCAGACCATGATACTGTGAAACACCAGAACCTGAATACATCACATCCATCCAGTCTGTGCTTGGATAGTTTGGATCATTCCCTGCCCTGTATTTCGCAATCGCATCTGCAGTAAATGTTGGAGATAATCCGGCGTTGGCCCTTGCCTCATTATGAAGCTCTGCATAATCTGCAGATCCCAGGAAATCAGGTACTTCTGTTGGGTCCTGTTTTCCAAAGTAGGTATTGTATCTTATCTGGATCGGTCCGGCCTTTCCCCGTTTTGTAGAAACAAGAATAACGCCATTTGCAGCCCGTGTTCCATAGATCGAAGCAGAAGCAGCATCTTTCAAAACACTGATACTTTCGATGTCAAATGGGTTAATATTGTCCATGGAAGATTCCATTCCATCCACAATTACAAGCGGTTGAGAATCACCCATACTTCCCTGCCCTCTGATCAGTACGTTCATGCCCTCTGCACCCGGCTGTCCGGAATTCGAATGGATAAATACCCCTGAAACCTGACCTTCAAGCATTGAAGCGACATTGGTTGCAGGACGGGATGACATTGTTTTTTCAACATCTACAGTTGATACAGAACCTGTTAAGTTGGCTAAGTTCGAAGTACCGTATCCGATTACAACAACTTCATTCAATGCTGTATTAGCAGCTTCAAGACTAACATTAATTGATGCGCGGTCACTTACTATAAGCTCCCTGGTTACAAACCCGATATAGGTGAATACCAGGACTGAGTTATTCTCAGGGACATTGATCGAGTAATTACCATTCAGGTCGGTGGTAGTGCCAATAGTAGTGCCTTTTATTCGTACGCTTACACCGGGAAGGGTTTCACCCCTGCTGTCTGTTACTTTTCCTTTTACTTCATGGGGGGGTACCTCCTGCGGAAATAAATTTTCGGTTTTGGGAACAAATAATTCCTTTCTGGATAGGATAATAGTTTTATCCACAATTGAATAATCCACGGGCTGGTTATAGAAACAGATATCCAGTACCTCATCAATTGAGGCTTGCTTCACATCAATATCAACCGACTTTACTTGTTTGAGCCATTCCTGATTATAGAAAAATAAATACCCTGTTTGCTTTTTGATCTCTTTTAAAACCTGTTCAACGGGGGCATTTTTCTTTGAAATGGTGATCTTTTGAGCATAGCCCGAAGCACTGACCTGTAAACAGGCAACCAATAAGATAGCAACTGTGATTTTCATCTTGAGGATAATTTGCTTTATTCTTCTGGCTTGAATTGTTTCTGTTATTTCTTCACCAACAGCTTCAATATGCTGAATGATGGTATCAATTCCTGATAATAAAACCGGCGAACTTCCCGGGTCAATAAATTTTATTACTCGTTTTAAATGAGAATAAACGAACCTGATCAGTTTACCAAAAGGTTCTTTGTTGCAAAAAATAGTAATTTGCATAACTTTACATGATTTAGGGTGAATAGAATGATACTTAACGGTGTATTTTTAGCCCTTTATTTTATGTCCGGGAACGCTGCAACGTTTCCGGATTTTTTATAGGGCCTTTTTGGGGAGTAGATTTATGGGTCCATAGGCTTAATATTCTTTTTAAGGTAAAACAATGATCTTTTTTTCTTCAACTGAAAATCTGACGCCGCTTAGTTCCAGCATCTTCAGGACCTGTGATAATTTCGAATCGCGGGAGATATAACCTCCGAAATGTTTTTCAGGTACTCTGCCCTTGTATTCAATGGATACATCATACCACCTGCTGATCTGATTCATTACAGTATGTATATCAGAATTATTAAATTGAAATAATCCATTTTTCCAGGCTATGGTTTCTTCGACATCTGCAAGCCTTTTACTTAGTTTGGACGTTTCATTAGCCAAAACCTGTTCACCAGGTTTTAAGTATAATTTTTGTGCGGGATTACTCACCTGTACGGATCCCTCAACCAATGTGGCGGCGCTGTAGTTTTCATCATTATAGGCCATGACATTGAATTGTGTTCCTGTGACATGAATATTCATATTTTTTGTCCGGACATTGAAAGGCAGGTCCATGTTCTTTGCAACTTCAAAATAGGCCTCGCCGCTTAGTTCAACATTTCGCTCAGTACCGGTGAATATTGCCGGAAAACGTAATAATGAGCCCGCATTCAACCAGACTTTGGAGCCGTCGGGTAAAATGATCTGGTACTTGCCCCCTTTGGGGGTTTCAATGGTATTATAGGGTACCGATTTTGAGTTTCGTTCAGCAAGTTCAGGTATATCATAAACAATTGAACCATCGGATGACTTCCTGATGCTAATTCCACCTTCCGTCGCGATATTGCCTTTAAGGGCATCATCGAGTATAATTTTAGACCCGTCACCCAGAGTTAAAACAGCTTTGTTACTTCCCGCTTCTTTATCGAAAGGCTGAACATTTTCATTTTTTGAAATAAGCGCTTCTTCCTTTTCTATGAAAAAATTATTGCTTATACTGAAGATCAGCAATACCGCAGCTGCAATTGAAGTTCCCCAGAGTATTATACCTGATCTTTTCCTTCTGTTCTGCAAATCGCTCATTTCACTTATTTCATCCCACATCTGCATTTTCTCGGGACTAAAGTCTTCCAGATCATCAGGCAAGCTTTGTTTGGAAGATTCTGAAAGATACCAATGCTCTACTAATCCCTTCTCTTCCGGTGTGCATTTACCCTTTATGTATTTATCTAACAGCTCTTTAGCTTCCGCTTTAGTCATAGAAATTGTCACTTTAATGTAAAACAGTTGAGAAGGGGGGTAGGTAGTAGGTAATGAGAAAATAAATTTTACCCCAGGATATTCGAAGAGGGCAGGAACCTTTTTATTTTATGAAACTGATGTAAACAAGAACACCAGAATGAAGATATTCAGCCTTAGTTTGAGGATCTTCAGTGCGTTATTGATCTGCTTTTTAACCGTTTTATCAGAAATATTCAGTTCCTGAGCTATTTCTTTATGAGTGAGATACCTTTTACGGCTTAACTCAAATATTTCACGCATTTTACTGGGGAGACATTGAATTTCTTTTTCTACCGCACTGGATAGATCTTTCGCAGTTAATTGTTCCAGAGTGGTATTCCGGGGATCAGCAGCAAAAATACTCAGGGAGGAAAGGTAGTCTCTTTTTATCTGGTTATGCCTGATCAGGTTGATCACTTTATTCCGGGCGGAAACATACAGATAACCTGATATATTAGTACCGGTTTCAATATGCTCAGCCTTGATCCACAGGCAGGTAAAAAGCTCCTGCAGCAGATCTTTAGCTTCATCTTTATCTCCAAGCATTTTAAGGACATGCCGGAACATAATCATCCAGTACCGCTCGTATATTTCAGCGAAGGCTTTTTCATCACCCGACCTGATATGGTCCAGTAACTCACTATCCTTAAGGGAACTATAGATACTCATTTTAAGTTTACCTCTAAACGAATATAAGAAATTTTGGTTTAAGTTTAGCAAGCGGTATTAAAAGGAAGTTTGATGCCTGAGGTCTGAAGTCTGATGCCTGAGGTCTGAGGTCTGATGCCTGAAGTCTGATGTCTGATGTCAGACCTCAGACCTCAAAGGTCTGACCAACCTATTTCAATGCTTCATTGACCGCTTTCCCAATATTACCGTTAGGCTCCTGTATTCGCAGAAGGCCGGAAATGGTAGGAGCAATATCAGTCATGTTGTAGATGTTGTTTGATTTGCCCTGCTTAATACCCCATCCCATAAATACCATAGGAATATGAGTGTCTGCAGGATTCATGCTTCCATGAGTGGCACCTGTTGATCTCATAGAAGTACCTGAATACCAGGCCGGTTCCAATACTATCTGTATTACTCCACTGCGTTCAGGATGATATCCGTTTATGATCTTTTCTTTATATATCGCCGGAATGGCAGCATTCTGAGCATTTGGAATATCTACAACAAAGGCGATGCCTTCCTGTTTTTTCAAAAAATCTATGGTGCTTTTCCTGATTGCATCTTCGCTTAATTTTTTTGCTGCGATATCTGCATAATTTAAACTTACCGCATAATTACTGAAGCTTTTGACAATGTTTTTTACTTTAAATTCTGATTCAAGCTGAGTATTCAGGTTATTTAATATTGTTGAGGAAGGGAAAACGCCTGCTGCAACCTTATTGTCGAGAAGAAAGCCAGCGTTATGCTGGGCTGCATGGTCTGCAGTAAGAAATACCGTATAATTCCCTTTGCCGACCTTATTATCAAGGTAGGTAAAGAATGCGGCAAGATCGCGGTCAAGCCTTAAATAAGTATCCTCCACTTCAATAGAGTTTGGTCCGAACTGGTGTCCTACATAATCAGGTGATGAAACGCTTACTGCTAAAAAATCAGTAATAGCATCTGCGCCCAATGCTTCATTTTCCACTGCAGCTTTCGCCAGGTCTAATGTCAGTGAACTTCCATATGGAGTATTGGTTAAGATGCCAGGTCCGCGGCTTATCATTTCAGAGGTCTTAACCGGAAAGGTGGAAGTTGTCATTCCTGGAAATTTGCCTTCATAAGGAACATTGTCTTTCGTGCTTTGTAAATAGGTTTCTATAGGATAAAGGGTGTTCCAGTCCTGCTTCAGATATTTTTCCGGATATTTCTGTGCATTGAAATTGCTAACCCAGCCAGGCAGCTCATTCATATAATAGGTGCTTGTGATCCAGTTTCCGCTGCTTCCATCATACCAGTATGCGGCGTTTGCAGTATGTCCGCCAGGTATGATCGCGCCACGGTCCTTGGATGCAATTGCAATCACTTTTGATCTGAAATTGGTTGCCAGCCTCAGTTCATCGGTCATGGTTGTGCTCAAAAGATTTACGGGCGACATTTTTCCTGCAGAAATCGTGCTGCTACCTACCGTTTGCACTGTTGAGTCGGCGGCACAATACACGGTTTTACCTGTAGCCTGTATGATCCAGTCGTTACCGGTTATTCCGTGGATGGCAGGAACGGATCCGGTGTAAACTGTGGCATGACCAATTCCTGTAACGCTGGGAACATAGTTTATATACGCGTTTTCACAGGAGAAACCTTCATTAAGCAATCGTTTAAATCCCCCATTCCCATAACGCTCATAGAAACGATATAGAAAGTCCCATCGCATCTGATCCACCATGATACCCACCACTAATTTAGGGCGCGGGATATTTGTGCTTTTTATCTGGGTTTGTGTTTTAGATTGCTGGGCATTTAATGATAATGCGGAGAATGCAAGTAAAGAAATGATTAGAGTTTTAATTCTCATTGTTTCCGGGATGAATAAATTAAGCGGGTTATATAAATGCGACAAAAGTGTGAATTAATTCGGTAAATAAATAAAGCCAGGAATAATCTTTTCAAAAGCACCTGAGGAGCTTTTAAATATCGTATTTAAAACTAAAATTTTGTGTAAAATTTTAATGCTTCTTGCAGGGGAAGACCGGCAATTTAAATAAGCTGAGTTTTTCAGCAAATAGAATAATTGAATTCAGGTTAATGATTTTTATAAACTGGTCGGCGTTTCTTTTTTCACTTTGCTTTTTCCATGATCACATTCCCGATATAAACGGCGCCCTTTTCAACCTGTAAGGAAGCAGTATGCAGTTCACCCAGAATTCTTCCTGAACTTTTAATATCGATGGATTCGGCTTTCACTGTGCCGTTCACTGTTCCGAAAACAACAATTTCCCTGGTATTGATATTTCCTTCGATCAGGCCATTTTCACCCACGATCAATCCTTCACCGATAAAAAGATCGCCTATAATATTGCCATCAATGCGCACAAAAACATCGGATTCTATTTTCCCCTGAACAACGCACCCTTTACTGATCAGAGTAGGAGTTGAAGTGGTTTGTCCGTTTTTTTGTTTTGCCATGATCTTAATTTACACTCAGAAAATTTCGCGGATTGATAGGTTTTCCATTCTTACGAACTTCGTAATGGAGGTGATTTCCGGTAGAGTGCCCGGTTGAACCAACCTGCCCGACTATCTGGCCGGTGTTTACCATCTGACCGACTTTGACATTGACCCTGGATAAATGCCCGTAAAGTGTTTCGAGATTATTTTTGTGCCTGATCCTGACGCATTTACCATATCCCTGAAACCAGCCGGCTATGATCACTATGCCATCGGCAGTGCTTTTAACGGCATCGCCCCTGCTTCCTTTAAAATCTATCCCTGGGTGGAATTCGACCCTTCCGCGTCTGACGGGATCCCCACGATACCCGAAGGCCGAATTGACAACATAGTTTGCAGGATAACCCATTGGTGTAAAAGCTACTCCTAAAAGGATATCTTCCAGTCTTTCGTCATAGAGGGCATAGGTTTCTTCCTGACTAAGTTGTGTTGCAGCCTGATCATTGCCTCCTATATCATCAATGGTGAAACCTTTAATTCCCCTTTTGATCAGATATTGATTTATTTTTTTGAGTTTATTTTCAATGTTTTGGATATAATTGCGGGCCTCCATCGTGTCTTTTGGGGCAGGAATCTGGCTTTTTAAATGGGCAATCTCCCTGTTATACGCTAATCTGTCCTTCTCATTCTTACTGATCTCCATGGTGAGGAAAATGATCGCCCCGGCAAGCAGAAAAATAGTTATGCCTATGCTGAAGGCATAATGTTTCAGTCTGTTTAAATGTTTTGTTTTAACCCGAAGTGATTTTGTTTCGCCCTTAGCGGTGCCAATAATTAAAACAGTACTGAAGTCTGATTTTGAAAATATCATTTATACTAATATTTTTAATAAATTATAGATGAATAACCTTCAATATATGGGGGAGCTATGTTACCACATTTTATTGTTTTTTTAAAACTTTTTATCATTTTAATTGTATGTTTATCCCAAATCAATAAAAATATCATAAATTAGAACTCATTTGGTTAAGTATAATTATCGGATGATTTTTGAATTATTAATATTTGGTTAAATTCCTCTAGTTATTTATGAAATTATTAAAGTTATAGAATATAAATTAACGTATAAATTAACACTAATAAATCTAAAGAATGTTTGCAATTCAGTCGTTTTCCAGCTTGATAGAGAATAGTAACGCAAATCTTAGCAATACATCAAAGGACCTTTTAAACGGGTTGAAGATTTTCCATGATAACCAGTGGTATATCTGCGGGAATTTAGCTTTGAATGAAGGACAGCTGCCACATAAATTCATAAATTCGGCACCAACTGACCTGGATTATCAATTGCTTGTCAAGGCGGCATTGCTTCTTGTTTCCGACTCCGTTGAGCAACCTTTAACGATCACTACAGGATTTCCTTATTCTACCTACAGGATTTACAAGGATATGGCGACAGAATTTCTGAAAAAAACCCATATAATAGAATATGATGCTTCCACATTCAGCGGCAGCAGCAAAAAATCTGTGATCCTTGATGTACAGAATGTCGAGGTAATTCCTGAAATTGTAGGATGTACCATTGCACTGAGAAAGGGTGAGCAGCAGGCGGAAGGTAATTTCTTTGTTTTGAGCTGCGGATTCGGAACATTTGAATCTGTTTTGAGTATGGATTCGGGTATTGTTGAACAGACCATGGTTAGTACTCATGGATTAAAATATGCGGTTAATATGCTGATGAGTGAACTCGAAAAGAGTCATTATCTCGGTTTTAGAAACGCCCACCTGATGGATGAAGCATTCCAGAAAGGCTATATTATACTGAACAGGAAGAACGTGGATCTGAGAGAGATCAGAAGAAATGTTCTGAAATCCTATTACAATGAAGTAATTTCTCCGAATTTGAGAAATGTGATTACCGATGCAAATTTGATGAAAACCAATAAGGTTTACCTGTGCGGCGGGGGCATGTTCTACCAGGATCTGGTAGATTGTTTCAAAAGTGAATTTGGAGAGATTGCACAGTTGGAGTTTGTTACCGATCCGGCCAGCCTGGCCAGTAAGGGTTATGCTTTAAATTCGCTAAGGGTTTCAGGCGGTAAAAAGCAATCCTCAGTGGGTTTGGATATTGGTAATGCAGCAACTGTAGTAACAACATTAACAGAATGATCGGCAGGGTCTTTAATTCTCTTAAGAGATATTTTGATAAAAAAGGCCGCCAAAAAGAGATCATAGCAGATTTTCATACCACAATAATCCGGGTTGATGATAATTTTATTTCTTCAAGTTCTGTGATGCTTGATGAAAGGCTGATGGGTAATATATTTTCATTAAAGGAAGTTATTGTTGCCCAGACTGCCGAGATCTCCGGTAATATCACTTCAAGGGTCTGTACTGTAAATGGAAAGGTATCAGGCGATATTCTCTCCACTGAATATGCAGATATAAAAAGTTCGGCAATAATTACTGGTAATATCCGCGCAAAATCCATATCGATCGAGCCTGGTTCTATAATTAATGGTTCAATCCGGATTGAAGGGGAAATTGATGACCACGACCTGATCGAAAAGGTCGAAAACAGGCTTCCTGCGAAAAAACAACTGGAAATAGAAGAGATACCCTTTTGGCTTTCTGAACAGAATGAACCTGAAAATGAACTCATCTTTAAAACTGAGACCCAGGCCGACAGGCCTTCAGAAATTGGTTTAAGAGATCCCTTGCCAGGCTTAAAGAGTAAAGTCCCTAAAACTCCTGACCTCGAGGAAAGTAAAAAGAGTTCAGCCAGCAGCTGGTATTAGTTTTATGAATTCTTTTTAAGGAGCTAATTTTGACACTCAGATTATACCATCATCTTTTTGTTGAGTTCCTAAAGTTTAATTTTGCATGAGATCTCCCGAATTAGAATTCCGGAAATATCTTACAAAAAATTTATGGGAAATATACCTGGAGGAGAATCGTCCTTATCTATACCACTTTCTGTTCTTGATCTTGTTCCGGTATTATCAGGTAAAACTGCAGCCGAATCCTTTAAGAACAGCCTGGATCTTGCACAGCAGGCAGAGAACTTCGGATTTAAGCGTTACTGGATGGCTGAACACCATAATATGGCGGGTATTGCCAGTTCGGCTACATCAGTCTTAATAGCTTATATAGCCGGAGGTACTTCAACAATACGTGTGGGATCGGGAGGAATTATGCTGCCAAATCATGCCCCCCTGGTTATTGCCGAACAATTCGGAACCCTTGAATCCTTATATCCCGGAAGGATTGACCTGGGACTGGGACGTGCGCCCGGTACCGATCAATTAACGGCCATGGCACTGAGGCGTAACCTGGAAGGTACCGGCGAGGATTTTCCTAAAAATCTGATGGAACTGAGAGCCTTTTTGTCGCCAGAAAATGCCGGATCGGCCGTTAGAGCTGTGCCTGGCGAAGGTCTGGATATTCCGGTCTGGCTTCTGGGTTCGAGTACCTACAGCGCGCAGCTGGCCGGAATACTGGGTTTGCCATTCGCATTTGCAAGTCATTTTGCACCCAGTCTTTTACATGCTGCTTTGAAGATTTACCGGGAAAGCTTCCGGCCTTCAGCTTCATTAGAGCAACCCTATGCCATGGCAGGTGTGAATGTAGTTGCTGCAGATACGGATGAGGAAGCAGAATATCTGTCCACTTCATTATTTACCGCTTTTCTGAATGTCATAAAAGGAACGCGAACAACCCTGCAGCCACCGGTTGATTCGATGAACTCTGTCTGGAACGAGTCTGAGCGCTATGCCGTGATGCAGATGCTGAATTATACATTCATTGGTTCGGGAGCAAATGTCAGGTCCAAACTATTGGATTTTGCGGCTGAAACAGGGCTTAATGAGATCATGATAACTTCGCATATCTATGACCATAGGGCGAGAGTTCATTCCTATGAAATCATTTCAGAATTATGTCTCCAAAAAAATCCGGTGTATATTAGATCATAATAAAACAGATCGAACAGCCTTTTATTTATGATGAACTATGCTTAGCGATTCAACCTACAAAGCAGCCGCTTCGGTTGCCTTAATTGCAGAAAAACATTTCGCCGGTCACCTGGAAGATGCCATGCAAAGGGGCGAACAGGACCTGGCCTCCGCCCCTTCGGCCCAGCAGATTGAGGTCATGCTGGATACCGCTTTCTGGGCCAGCCTGAGAAGGGAAGAGGGAAATTCACCCAAAATATCGATCGCATTCCTTTCACCCGAACAGGCGGGTTTCCCGCTTCAGTTTGAACATAAACTCTCCTTTAATGCAGGCGTACTTACCAAACTTGGCCCCGGAGTGGAGCGACCTGGAATTCATTTAGGTGTCTGGTATAATGAAGATGGTTTATATATATGGGGAACTGCTCATCAGATTCCAAACTGCTGTTTCGTGCTCGATGTGTCTGAACCGGGCCTGCTGGTGATCAAACACCGGCGGCTGAGCGGTTTCGGGAAATTCACCAACATTGTTGTTATAACCGGCGACCAGATCAAGGTGGTGGATGAGGGCAGCAGGAATCTTCCCGATTGCCCCCTTCTCTTAACTTCCCTGCTTGGCTTTGCTTCGGCTTCTGAGGATAATTCCGTGAATGTACTCATTCAGCTCGCTACTTCCATGCGGGCCCATAAGCATGGAGGCACCTTACTGGTTATTCCTTCGGGTACAGATGCCTGGCGGGAATCCATATTGAGGCCTATAAAATATTCTGTTTCTCCGGCCTTTACCGGGCTCACTGATCTGGTGAGGGCTGATCAGAGTAAGCGAAATTCCAGTGTATGGCTGGGGGAGCTCAGCCGGGAAATTGATAGTATTGCCGGACTAACAGCCATTGACGGCGCGACTATTATCAGTGATAAACATGAAGTTCTGGCATTTGGGGCCAAGATAGGGCGTATAGATGGCAGTCCGAGGGTGGAACGTGTTCTGGTAACCGAACCGGTGATCGGAGGGGAGGGCCGGATCATCAATCCCGCAAGCAGTGGGGGTACACGGCATATGTCAGCAGCACAATTTGTACATGATCAGCGGGATGCTATTGCTTTGGTGGCATCCCAAGATGGTAATTTTACGATCTTCACCTGGTCGCCATGCGATAATATTGTGCATGCCCACAGGATTGACAGTTTACTGCTTTAATTAGCAAATTAGTAAATCTCTGTTATCCGGTTAAATTTAGAAATAGTGAAAAAGCTTAATTCTGGTGCTGCAATGGAATGTTTTATATAATACACGAAATGTAAACCCCCCTTCTACCTAGCCTCCCTTTATTGCCGGGAAGGCAAATTTGTTATTCACCAGTTTTTATTGTTTTTTAAAGGTATTCATGCTTTCGCCGCTGATACGCGGCTCAGGTTTGAGGGCCAAAAGAAGAGGCCGTCTCATAAGCAATTATGGGACGGTTTATTTTTTATACTGTTTCGAGTGGCTACTCAATGGTTGCTTTTGGCAGCGAGTCCAGGTAACGGGTGCTTCCTGAAGGTGTTATTGGTT
>JAKFBV010000058.1:0-64669 GCA_036677005.1 Pedobacter sp. | reverse complement strand
GCGGCCGAGTCAGCTTAAGTTGTATATTTAAATTAAGCGATGATGAAGCAATAAATATCTACTGTTATTAAATAATTAAATCCAGGACTTTAAATAATCTTATTCAATAAAAAAACCCACCATAGAGATGCTATGATGGGCGTATTTGGATTGCCCTGGGTTAGGGGCGATGCCCTCCTTCGCAAGCTGCAGCGGACTTCGTCCGCCTTAGCCCGCTTCGGCGGGCGATGGCGGAGAGAGAGGGATTCGAACCCTCGGTACCGTTGCCAGTACGACAGTTTAGCAAACTGTTCCTTTCGGCCACTCAGGCATCTCTCCGTATAAAATAAAAAACCCTCATTCGGGGATGCAAATATAGTAATTCACACAGGCTGGCAAAAAATATTTTCAATGAATGTGTTAATTATTTTTCGGGCCCTTCGATTTCAGATCAGTACTTTCATAAAGCTTTGAACAGCAAGCTGATGCAGTTATTGTTTATCTATCACATAATCGATCCGTACATGATAAATGCCCATGAGCATGCTTTTAAAGATGAGTTTTATGGTTTCTAAATCCTTTAAAGTAATGTTACTGTTCGTTAACTGTTCCTGATCGAGTTTATAATCAATGATCCTTTCAACCAGATTACTGATACTCAATGCATCCGGTTCCTTTAAACTTCTTGAGGCAGCTTCCACCGAATCGGCAAGCATTAAAACCGCGGTTTCTTTTGAAAAAGGGATCGGACCGGGATAGCGGAAAATGTTCTCGTCAACGAATTTTTCAGGAAAATTCTTTAAAAATGACTGGTAAAAATAATCTACCCGGGTATTTCCATGGTGGGTGCGTATAAAATCAACCAGCATTTCCGGGATCTGGTTCTTCCGGGCTATTTCCACTCCTTTATTCACGTGCTGTATGATGATCTGGGCACTCTGTTCGTAGGAAATGGTATCATGAGGATTGCTTCCCCGGTTCTGATTTTCTATAAAGTATTGAGGGTTGACGGTCTTTCCGATATCATGATATAAGGCACCTGCACGTACCAGCAGGGCATTCCCGCCGATCTTAAATATAGCGGCTTCCGCCAGATTGGCTACCTGCAGGGAGTGCTGGAATGTTCCCGGTGCTTTAAAGGCCAGGTCACGTAATAATTTCGAATTGGTATTGGTAAGTTCCATCAGGGTAACATCCGAAGTAATTCCGAACATTCTCTCAAAGGCATAAATTAAAGGGTAGGCGAGAAGCGATAGTAATACGCTGAAAACAAAAGGCAGAAAATTAGCCCATTCAATAACCATCAGAGATCCATCCCTGATCAGGGATATCCCCAGAAACGCGATGAAATAGTTCAGCAGAATGAGTAAGGCTGAAATAAGAAATTGCTCTCTCTTGATCAGGTTTTTAATACTATAGATTGCCACCATACCCGCCGAGATCTGCAGGAAAGCAAATTCAAAACTGTTCGGTACAAAAAAGCCAGCAATAAGCACGACAAGAAGGTGGATATTGAGCGCCAAACGGGTATCAAATAATATTCTGATTATAATGGGAACAATACAGAAGGGGAGATAATAGACACTGGGTATTTTAATGCGTATTGCCCACGATAATCCAACAAGCATCCCCGTGATGACAAGCAGGATCAATGATAATTGCCGGTTATCATCATATATATCCTTTCTGAAGAGGTATAAAAATACCATCAGTAAGGATATGATAAGTCCCGACAGTAAAAACTGCCCGAACAGCACGAGATTTTTATTTCCTACCACCCTGGCATCCTCTTCATAAGCCCCCCGGAGTGATTCTAGCTTCTGATAGATCTCGGCACTCACCATGGTACCTTTGGCTACCACCAGCTCTCCTTTTTGCACCATGCCTCTCGTTGTCGAAATGCTGTTCAGGGCACTTTCCTCAAGTTTATCGGTCAGCTGCTCATCATATACAAAATTAGGCTTCAGATGATTGAAAACCAGTTTTAGTATCCATTCAGGCTTTTCAATATTCTTGTTCCTTGCAAGCTGGCTTTTTGCATATTCCTGGGCAGTTGCCAGGTTAAATGCATCCACAGTATTTAACTGCTTCGATATATTATTACTTAAAAGACTGAAATTATAATGTTCCCCGTCACGCTGATATTTCTTTACCGGATTGAGCAGTCCGCGTGCATAAATCTCTTTAAGCAGATCATTAGCCTGGAGCAGGTAGGTTTCTTTCTTAACATTCGAAATGCCTGAACGTTCCCATATGATATCAAATTCTGAATTCAGCGCTTCAATGGCATTCTGAACCAGCTCAGGATTATTCTGGTACAGGGGCAGAACAGATTTCAGAATATCAGCTCTGTCTTTTTCAATTTCGGCATTCGTCTTTTTAATTGCAAAACTATATGGCGAATACAGGTCTTTCTGCATCCAGGTTTTACCCTTTTCATATTCAAACCTGAATCTGGCCTGTTTAGGCAGGAAGAGAGTGACAAAGAATACACACAAAGCCATCATTACAAACTTCAGGTTCGTGCTGTATTTGCGGTATAAAATAAGGTGTAACTTCTTTTTAAGTCTTGCCAATGTTCTTTGATTTAGGTCAAATTTAGTAAATTATTGGGATACATTATTCCTGCGGCAGGCAGGGGCTTTTTGAATAGGACAGGGATTGGAGTTCCGCATTAAATCAGCTCCAAATTATTATTTATAAAATGCTCGCTTTAATTTGAGTTTTTAGGATGTTTTTATACTTTTGTCGCAGAATGCGCCCATAGCTCAGCTGGATAGAGCAACGGTTTTCTAAACCGTAGGTCTCAGGTTCGAATCCTGATGGGCGTACAGATCCGGACCTGACACGATTTTTGTGTTATTCCGGATTTTTTATTTACCCGTCTTCTTCCCTTTGCCAGAAGGTTTTCATGGGTCCTAAAAAGACTGGTTCTGACCTCCTCAGACAGGTTTCATCTGAAGAAATTAGCTTCTTTTAATTGTCACGATAACAATTTCCATGTGCAGCCAACAAATTCGGATTTTTATGTAGTTTTATGAGAATAAGCTAATTTTAAACATAAAGCAATGATCAGCGAACTCTTAAGAACTCTTTTCTTATTAATTCCGGCAGTATTACTGTCTTCTTTTCCGGTTTTTTCTCAAGTTAAACCCATTATTGGTGTAGCGGGGATCGCACACGAATCCAATACTTTTAATGTTCATAAAACAACATTGAAAGACTTTGGTGTGATTCCGGGCGAAAGCCAGCAGGAAAGATCAAAACGATTTTTTGCAGGTTCTACTGCAAAAACGACCAGTGCCGGTTATATAGAAGGGGCCAAACGCTTCGGCCTGGATCTGTATCCAACCTTAATTACATCTGCCCAGCCCAAAGGGCCGGTTACTGATGAAGCATTTAATGCGATGATGAAAGAGATCATCGGCGGACTTAAAGCCGGGCCAAAACTTCAGGGTATTTTATTGAACCTGCACGGAGCTATGATCGTTGAGAGTTATCCCAGCGGTGATGAAGAAATTGTCAGAAGAGTTCGGGAAGCCTTTGGCGCAGCAATGCCGATTATTGTTACACATGATTTTCATGCGAATATCACCCCGAAATTGGTTGAATTATGTAATGTCCTCATCACATTTAAAGAGAATCCGCACCTGGATACCTATGATCGGGGTATTCAGGCTGCAGATATTATGGCCAAAATGATCAGCGGAAAGGTAAAACCTGTTCAAAGTATTGTAAAACCGCCTATGGTTTATAATATTGCCTTTCAAAATACCTATGCAAAACCATTACTGCCTATAACTACAGAAAGTAAAAACCTGGAAAAACTGCCTGGAATTCTTGCAGTCAGTGTTTCGGGAGGATACCAGTACGGGGATGTTCCATCTATGGGTCCATCTGTTGTCGTGGTAACGGATAATAATAAGGCTCTGGCAGATAAGGAAGCCAAGAGACTTTCCGACATGCTGTATGCTACCCGTGAAGAAACCAGGATCAATAATCCCAAGCCGGCAGAAGCAGTTAAGATGGCGATGGCGCATCCTGGCCGTCCGGTCGTACTGATCGATATGGGTGATAATATTGGCGGCGGTTCAACCGGAGACAGTTCATTCATGCTGGAGGAACTGCTTAAACAGAATGCTCAGGGATGGGCAATGGTGATATCGGATCCTGAGGCTTATAAAATTGCCGAAAAAGCAGGAGTAGGACACTCATTTGATTTTGCAGTAGGCGGCAAAACAGATGATCTTCATGGAAAACCGCTGCGCATTAAAGGAGAGGTTCGTTCATTGAATGTGGGACGTTACCTGGAAACCGAGATACGTCACGGTGGAGGAAGATACTGGAACATGGGTCATACGGCTGTTATTCAGGTGGAAGGATCCACATTGGATGAGCCGAACCTGTTACTTTTAACTACCCAGCCTGCAAGTCCGAACAGCGCCCATATTTTTATCTCTAATGGCGTTTATGTAGAGCGTCAGAAGATCCTGGTAGTGAAAGGGGCCATTGCACCAAGAGCAGCCTATGAGCCTTTTGCGTCCCTTTTAATTTCAGTGGATAGTCCCGGTGCTACCGCTATCAACCCAACCTGGTTCAAGTATTATCATATCCGTAAAGGCTTATTTGGAATAGAGCGGTCTGAAAAGAAATAAGAGACTTTTAACCTCATAAAAACAATGATCAGAAATATTTTCATTGTTTTTATGAGGTTTTTGATTCTGCTGAATAGCTGATTTTCCATTTCTGATTAAGCTGTTTCTAATTTTTCTTCAGCAATTATATCTTCAGGTTTCAGATCGTCCACAGGAGTTTTCCTCCACCAGTTGGCAAGGAAGGAGCCTGAAATATCCATCCATGTCCCAAAAATTGCAGGATAAAGTCCCATGGTGGCTGCACGGCCCAGTTCAAAGGCAATTCCTGCAGCCATACCTCCATTCTGCAGCCCGACCTCAATGGCAATTGTCCGGCTGTCGCGTTTGTTCATTTTGAAAAGACGGCCTCCCCAATAGCCTAAGAGATAACCTGCTGCATTGTGAGTTACAGCTGCCAGAAACAGGAGCAGACCGATAGTTAATAAGCTATCTCTTCCTGCGGCCACAATGACGGCAATGATGATCACATTGGCAGCCATCGCAATTAAAGGCATTGCTGCATTTAACCAGGCGCTTCGTTTTCCAAAAATCCGGTGAAAGACTATTCCTGCAATCAGGGGCAGGAAGATCATTTTACTGATGGCCAGGATCATGGCCGGCAGATCGATCGGAATAAACTGACCGGCGAGCTGCTGCATTAAAAAGGGGGTGACAAAAGGCGATAATAGTGTTGCAAAAGATGTCAGGGTAATGGACAGGGCCAGATTTCCTTTGGACAGAAAATTCAGTATATTGGAAGATACGCCGCATGGAACGCATCCGATGAGAATAACACCTGCTGCAATTTCAGGAGGGAAATTCATCAGTATTGTTAAACTAAGGGCAATCAGAGGCATAATGGTAAATTGCAATACCAGTCCGATGATAACCCCTTTCGGCATTTTTATAACCCCCACAAAATCTTTTAATCCCATTGCTGTACCCATTCCGAACATGATCAGCTGGATAAGCGGCACAATGAGGTTCTCGGTTTTATAGCCTCCGACCTCAGTAATATAAGAAGGGTAGATCATGCTGATCGTTGCCGCAGCAATCACCCATAAAGTGAATGAAAAGCCCTTTAAGAATGCTGAGCCATTTATTCCCGCAAGCAAAAAAGCAAAGAAGACAAAGACCAGGATATGAGCTTCATTGGTATATCCCAGCTGATAGAGCAGGATAAAGGCTATAAATGACAGCAAGGTTAAGATCAGGAGTATATTAAACAGGTTTTGAAGCTTCATGAATTATTTAATTAACAATTAATCTAAAAATATAAATTTTTCCTTGAGTTTATATTTTAATTGAAAACATCAAAGAAATATGATCAATCCTGCAATTTAGTGGAAGATAGCCTGATAGAGGAAGAAAAATATGGATCCCCGCAGAACCGGAGAACATATATTCCCAAACAGGTTTTAATTAGTAAATGGTAAGCGGTACCTGTAAAGGGGCTTATTCTTATTTCCGCTCATCGCCTGGAAGAATTTCAACAATTCCGACTTTATTCTTTCCGCTACTTGCGAAATATATCTTTTTTCCATCCTTCGACAGTACGAAATGCCTCAAAACACCCCCTCCCGATGGGATTGGCCAAGTCTTAAATGACATGTCCTTTGGGTTGAACCTAACCATAGTATTTGGCGTCACACCTGATTCACTGTACCAGATATTACCTTGCCCGTCAGCAGTGATGCCATAAGGACTTGATCCCCGGCCGGCGGGTGAAGGCCATTCATCCACTTTCCCGGTTTTTGGATCAAGGCGTCCGAGATATCCGCGTGCATAGTCAGTGTAATACACACGGTCATGTGCATCAATAATGAGCCGCCGGGGTCGGGCACCGGTATTAGGTAAATTATACTCACTGATTTCAAATGTTGCGGGATTAATGTGTCCGATTTTATTGCTGTTAAACATACAGAACCAGGGTTCTCCCTTCGAATCAAGAACAATTCCATAGGGACTTGAAGCCGGCGTTTTTGATTCTTTAACAATCACTTTACCGCTTATTGGATCAAGTCTGCCAAGCTTATTTCCGCCCTGTACCGTGAACCAGATAATGCCTTTCGGATCAATGATCAGCGAATGAGGATCGTTTGCGCCCGGAGTAGGATACTCCGTAATTTCACCCGTTGCCGGATTAAGTTTTCCGAGGTGGCTTTTTAGATTGCCTGTGTACCAGATATTTCCCTTATTGTCTTCGGCAAGGCCATGGGGACCGGATTCTGGAGTTTTCATCGTCCATTCCTTCATTTTACCGCTTTTCAGATCAAGCCGGCCAAGTGTATTGCTACGCTGGCCTGTCCACCATAAGGAGCCATCGCGGGCAGCTTCAGCATCATGAGGATGTGAGGATGCAGTTGGGACATCCCATTCAGTGATTTTCACAGTTACATTCTGTGCCCGGAGCACTGTAACAGATGCTGCCAGCACTATGCCAACGGCAATCGAAGTTTTTGCATAAGACATATCAATCTGTTAATCAGAATAAAGATAAGCTATTTGAGATTTACCAAAAAGCTTTAAGAGGTTTAAACTGATTTATGTGATGGTGCTTAGCATATGTCGCTGAGCCCTTCTTGAGGGTAAGGGGATTGTTTTAATTGCTATTTTTTGGGATTTGCTGGGCAGAACCCTGATGGAGGGAGGCTTCCAGCCAAAATGCTGTCACATTTGACCTGTACTCAGGCTTAAATAAAATCGTTTTCAAATAAAAAGCCCACTAAGGTTAAAACGATAGCGGGCAAATATATTAAAGCCTCGGGTTTTGAGGCGATGCCCTCCTTCGCAAGGCTCCAGCGGACTTCGTCCGCCGTAGCCCGCTTCGGCGGGCGATGGCGGAGAGCTAGGGATTCGAACCCCAGGAACCTTTAACAGTTCAACAGTTTTCAAGACTGCCGCAATCGACCACTCTGCCAGCTCTCCGGCGCAAAAGTACAAAACCGTGCTTAATCTGCAAACAAAAAATCGCTTTTTTGAAATATTAAACCTAAGTCCCAGAAACTGAATGAGAAAAGATTCATGGAATTGGTATTCTCAGATTTTCCGTTCCAGTTTTTCTTCTACCGGTTCGTTTTTAAAGCTGTTGAAGCTTGGCTTTACTATTTTGATACTTCGTTTTGAAAGGTCGATACTGGCATTTAGTTCGAAACCAACCAGGATGATCAGCGAATTGAGGTAAAGCCAGATCATCAGTACGATCAGAGTACCAATGGAACCGTAAAGTTTATTATAGTTACTGAAATTATTGATGTAATAGGAGAAGCCCCAGAATGTTATAACGGCTAAAATGGTTGCCATCCAGGAACCGGCACTGAAAAATTTCCATTTTTTGGCATTAGCGGGTCCGTAGCGGTACATAATGGCTATAGTAACAAAATATAATATGATCAGAATAAACCATCTGGCCATATTCAGTATATATATCCAGAAAGAATCCCTAAAGCGTAATTCCGATTTTAATACCCCAAAAATATATTCCCCTATCGTCATAATGACCAATCCAAAGATCAGGGCGAAAGAGATCAGCAAAGTCAGATAAAGAGCCACAAGCCTCTGTTTGAACCAGGGCCTGGTCTCAATGATCAGGGAGGATTTGTTGAAAGCCTGCATCAGCGTATGCACACCGTTGGTGGCAAATATCAAGGCAAAAGCAAATCCAAATGACAACAACTTTGAATTCTGATTACTTACTATGTCAACCAGGGTAGATTTGACAGCGATATAGGCCTCAATGGGTAATACCAGCGCAATCAGGCTCATTAGCTGATCCTGAAAGTGCTCGATAGGTATGTAAGGAATTAAGGTAAAAAGGAATAAAATAGCCGGGAATATGGCCAGCATAAAATTATAGGCCAGGGATGATGCTTTATTGATCAGCTCATCTTTTCCGATCTCCTGGAAAAAGAAAGAAGCCACTGTATAAATTGGGAGCGGACTAAATCCGGGCAATATCATGACCTTTGTCCATTCAATGAACAAAAAGTAAGGCTTGAATCTTAAAAGTAATTTATGAAGCCAGATCATGTATAAACTTAGTCAAAATAAAAACTCAGTTTGCCGAGAAAATCAGCTGGCGGCAAACAGGGCTTGTTCATATCTTTATCAATAAAAACCAGTGTCGTTTCCCCAATATTTATTAACTCCTCTTTTTCATTATACAGCTCATATCTGAAATGAATTCGAAGAGCAGGCATCTTATCAATAAAAACATGGACAGTGATTTCCTCATCATATAATGCAGGTTTGATATACTTGCATTTTAATTCTGTTACAGGCATGATGATTCCCGACTCCTCCATCGATTTATAGGTCATCCCCAGGCTTCTGAGCATTTCAACACGGCCAACTTCATAGAACTCGGCATAATTTCCATAATACATATAGCCCATCTGGTCGGTATCGGCATAACGCACGCGTATTTTCGTTGAATGGCTGAACATTATTTTTTTATGTTACGTTCATTCAGGGCCTGCTGAAACTTTCTGGCATTGATCAGGTGCTGGGATAGGGTAGAAGCATAGTTATGATATCCCGAAAAATCCTCTTTGGCGCACATATATATATAGTCATGTTTCTCATAATTCAGCACAGCATCAATCGCATGGATACTTGGCATGGAGATCGGTCCCGGAGGCAGCCCGGTATGGATATACGTATTGTAAGGAGACTCTAAGCGCAGGTGTTTATTCAATACCCGCCTGATGGTAAAGTCATTATTCGCAAAAATGACTGTGGGATCAGCTTCCAGTCGCATACCTTTTTGAAGCCTGTTCATATATAATCCGGCGATTCGAGGCATTTCCTTATCATTCAGAGCTTCTCCGTCAACAATTGAAGCCATAATGCTGACCTGGACCGGTGTAAGTTCTATCGCTGCGGCCTTCGCTTTCCGTTCGGCATTCCAGAATTTCTGGTATTCATCATACATTCGCAGGAAGAACTTCTCGGCCGATGAGTTCCAGTAGATTTCATAGGAATTCGGGATGAACATGGTATAGACATTCTCTGTGTTGAATCCATATTTCTCTACAAATGCGGCCGAATCAAGTAAAGCAGATATTGATGCCGAATCACTTTCGATTTTTTTGGAGACCATTCCTGCAAGAGTATGTTTCAGTCTCACATTTTGAAATGAGATCTTCACAGCTTCCTGATTTCCGGCTTTTAACATATTAATAAAAGCCCGGTTACTCATCCCTTTGGTCAGACGGTATTTGCCTGCTTTAATTTTGCCGGTATAGTCCATATTCTGGGCTGCATTGAAAAAGGAAAGGGTATCCTTAACGATCTGTTCTTTTTTTATCGTGGTATAAACATCCTCAAAATCAGAACCGGTTTTGATATACAGGTAGTCCTTTGTTCCTGTTACATTCTTTGTAAAATATTTAAGGTAATAATTGATACCTGTACCGGCCAGTATGATAATAAGGAAAATACCCAGTGCGATAAGTAATTTCACTTTAAAACTTAATCTGTTTGATTTTTTTGTTGCCATCCTTTTGTTACAAATTTTATTCTTTAAAATCCAGTTTTCTCAAGGCCAGCAAGCCTCCGGCCAGATTCCGGACATTGGTATATCCTTGTTTTAATAAAATACGCCTGGCAGTCTCACTGCGCAGACCCCGCTGACAAATTACAATGATCTCGAAGTCTTTCATATAGTCCAGCTCCTCGGGATTCCTTAATAATGAACCTAAGGGTATATTCTCTCCTCCAAGATTAAATGTTTGATATTCAAGCTCTTCCCTAACATCAATAATATAGAATGGGAAAGGTTCCTGACTGCGCCTTTTAAATTCGGCAGCACTTATATCTGTCGTTTTAATTTCCGCCACCTAAAACAACATCAATTGGTGTGCCGATACTTACCTTACTCAGGGTATCGCTGATTGCCGGAAATTGTTTTATAACCTTTGCATTGATCGTGTCGGCGGTTCCTTCATAACTAACCAGGCCTAACATTAATGATGAACCCAATAATGACATCCTGGCCTCGTTCAGGTTTAGCCCGAGCAGATTGGGTATATCCACTTCACTGGCACCCATTCCATCACCTAAAACCAGGTCAATTCGGGAGCCTTTTGGTAATTGCTGCCCCTTGATGATCGGGTTACCGCCAAAAGAAGACTTCAAAATTACATCCCTGGCAACATCTGACAGATAACTGGTATCACCAACTTTTAATTGATAATTATTGAGAATGGAACGAACTTCCAGAAATGTTTTTCCCGCAATATCAGGGAACTTAATATTCGGTGCATCCCTTGTGATGATCAGATAAATTGTTCTGTTGGCCTTAACATTGGTATTGGGATCCGGATCCTGTTCTACAACCAGGCCGGGTTCCTTATCGATCAGGTAGATAGAATCATTGATCTGATACCTCAGATCCTGAGATTCCAGAATTTCTATGGCTTTCTCAATCGATAGTCCCTTTAGTTTTGGTACAGGCATTCCCTCACCATGATGGGTATAAAAGCCCAGGCTGTAGAAAATGAATAATAAAAAGGCGAAAATGGATCCTATTGCGATAATGAGATTTTTACGAAAGGTTTTGGTACGCAGGTAATCAATAAATTTGTTCATTATTAAAAATCTTTTATTTGAACGATTAAATACTTTAGATTATTACGGATCAGAATTACATTCATTGCTGAACAGATGATTTCAGGCAGGTACATTCTGTTTAATGGTCCAAAACTAATTCAAAATTAAGCAATATCTAAGATAAATATTAGCAGAGCTTATCGTTCATTTGTTTTAAAAATTATCTTTGGGGCCATGAAGAAGACAATAGCACTGGTAACAGGTGGATTTACAGGAGAATCGGTTGTATCTTTTAAAAGCGCCGATTTTGTAGCGAGTCAGTTAGATCCCAATAAATATGAAGTTTATAAGATCGTTGTCCTGAAGCAGGGATGGTATTATGTTGATGCTGCTTCTGTAAAGCATCCTGTTGACCGGAATGACTTTACGATCATGCCAGCCGGACGCAGGATAAGCTTTGACGCCGCCTTTATCATGATCCATGGATCTCCCGGAGAGGATGGTAAGCTTCAGGGCTATTTTGATATGCTGGATATTCCCTATACTAGCTGCGATGCACTTACTTCATCACTCACTATGAATAAAGGCTATTCAAAAGCCATTGTGAGCGGGATCACAGGGCTGCATATTGCCCGTTCCATCCAGTTATTTGAAAACTCAGATTCCGCAAGCCGGGATCTGCCGGGTTCACTGAAACTTCCGCTATTCATCAAACCGAATAACGGGGGCAGCAGCATTGGCATGAGTAAGGTTAAAACGGAGGCTGAATTACCAGCGGCGCTTGAAAAGGGATTTAAAGAAGATACTCAGGTACTCGTTGAGGAGTTTGTTGAGGGCCGTGAATTTTCTATTGGTGTATATAAGGGTAAACAGGGAATAAAGGTTTTACCGGCCACAGAGGTCATTCCCGCGAATGATTTTTTTGATTTTGAAGCAAAATATACTCCAGGAGCAACCGAAGAGATCACCCCGGGAAGGATGAGCGATGAGGAGAAATCAAGGGTTGAACAGATCGTCTCTGATATCTACCTCAAACTGAATTGCAAGGGGATGGTACGTATTGATTACTTTCTTCAGAAGGAGAGTTCGAACTTTTATTTTATTGAGATCAATACCATTCCGGGGCAAACGGCACAAAGTTTTATCCCGCAGCAAGTTCGTGCGGCTGGTTTAAATATAAGTGAATTTTACGGTGAACTTATTGAAATGGCACTGGAAACAAAGTTTTAAACGGATCAGATCGAATAGCGGCTGATCATTTCATTTGATACCCTGACACTTTTTCCATTGCTGATATCGATCATTACATAATCAAACCAGCCATCGCAGGCAAGTTTCCCGGTTTTGCTGATCCTGATCTCGAATTTCACCCGGCAGCCTTTAGAATTGATGGTTTCAATACCGGTTTGTACAGTGAAGCTGTCACCGAGCCCGAGTGGCCTTTTGTAATCCACAAAGGCCGATCTGACAACCCAGCCTAAGCCCATTTTGAGGAAATCTTCCATCGGCATTTTATAGAAAATTTCCATTTGCTCATACCTGGCAGCAAGCACATAATCAAAATAAGTGCTGTTATGAACATGATTAAACATGTCAATATCATCAGGCCTGACCTTAAACTCACTGATAAAACTGCTGTACTGCTGAGGGATATCCATTACTGCGAAATTCGGGGTAAAAATTGGGATTAAGAAATTAGAAAATGAGCAATACCATGCAACAATTTGTTATATATTTATCTTATTGAAGAAATTTACATCTTTTTAAAATCAGGTTTACCTGTTTTATAAAATCAACTATTGAAAACCATTATTCATTTCAATAAAAATAATGATTATAAATACAACCTTAAAGCCAACTGATCTAAGTGCTAAACTCAACAGATTCTGGCAGCTCTCTGCGGAAAAAATCAATCTGATTGAAAACAATTATGATGTTTCAAAAGGTTCTCCTGTTTTTACAATCGAAGGTAAGTACAGCACAAGAGGATGGACAGAATGGACTCAGGGTTTTTTATATGGTTCAATGATACTGCAATACGATGCTACTGCAGAACGATCAGTCCTGGAATCAGGCCGTAAGAAAACCGTTGAGGTGATGGCGCCCCATATCAGTCATATTGGAGTGCATGATCATGGTTTTAACAACCTGAGCACTTATGGCAACCTGCTGCGTTTAATGAAAGAAAATAAAATAGCTTTCAATGAATGGGAAAGAGATTATTATTCGCTGGCATTAAAAATATCAGGCGCGGTCCAGGCCAGCCGTTGGACAGTAATTAAAAATGGTGGTTTTATTCATTCATTTAATGGGGCTCATTCGCTTTTTGTAGATACAATACGTTCCTGCCGTTCTCTTATTATTAGTCATTCTTTAGGGCACGTTCTGCAAATTGAAGGCGACCAGCAGATCAGTTTATTAGAGCGGGCTGTTGAACACATGAAGGCGACTGCTAATTATTCAATATTTTATGGAGAAGGCCGTGATGAGTATGATGTTTGGGGAAGGACGGCACATGAAAGTGTATTCAATGTAAAAGACGGAAATTTTCGTTGTCCCAATTCACAGCAGGGATACTCTGGTTTCAGTACATGGACAAGAGGCCTTGCATGGGCTATGTGCGGATTTGCAGAAGAAATAGAATGGTTTGATTCAGTTAAAGATGCAGGAATAGCGGGTGTGAATGTAAAGGAAAATATTTTACCCTTCATGATTAAGGCAGCCCGGGCAACCTGTGATTTCTATATTGACAATTGTCCTATGGACGGTGTGCCATACTGGGATACCGGAGCTCCCGGCTTGTATAAATTAGGTGATTATTTAAACAGGCCCGCTGATCCCTTTAATGATTTTGAGCCCGTTGACAGTTCGGCGGCGGCTATTGCAGCTCAAGGATTACTGCGATTCGGCAGGTATCTTCGGCAAACAGGTGAAACCGAAGCCGGAGATCACTATTGGCAGGCAGGGCTTACTGTACTAAATACCATTTTTGATGAGCCCTACCTGAGCACTGATCCGAAACATCAGGGATTGTTATTGCATTCCGTTTACCATCGTCCCAACAGATGGGACCATATACCAGCGGGAAGTAAAATTCCAAACGGTGAATCCAGCATGTGGGGTGATTATCATGCTCGTGAATTGGCTCTTTATGTTCAGCGGCTAATCAATAATGAAACATATTATACCTTTTTCAACATTTAATGTCATTTATTGAAAATTTGGATCTTTCTAAATTGTGTATTCACACAATAAGCACCAAGCCATGGAATATAGAAAAGGCTGCAAAGAATTATTCTGCAGCCGGTATAAAAGGAATTACGGTATGGCGTGATGCACTTGACGGTAGAAATATCAGGAAAACAGGCCAGATGCTTCTCGATCATGATTTAACTATTGTTTCACTTTGCAGAGGTGGATTTTTTCCGTCTAAAGATCTTAAAAAAAGGCAATTGGCAATTGATGATAACCGGAAAGCAATTGATGAAGCTGCCGAACTGGGAACTTCCATGGTGGTGCTTGTTTGCGGGGCTGATCCCTCTCAACCGCTGGAAGAATCGAGAAATCAGATCCGGGATGGCATCGCTGAAATCATTCCGCAGGCTGCAGCGGCAGGAATAAAGCTGGCAATAGAGCCATTGCATCCTATGTATGCTGATACACGTTCAGCGATAAATACCCTTGCACAAGCCAATGATATGGCTGAAGAATTGAATTCACCCTGGATAGGTGTTGCAGTTGATGTTTATCATCTCTGGTGGAATCCATTTCTTGAGAGCGAAATAAAGCGCTGCGGAGAGAACGGTCACTTAATGGCATTTCATATCTGTGACTGGAAAATTCCCACCACGGATATGCTCTTAGATCGCGGACTGATGGGGGAGGGTTGCATACCGGTAAAAAAAATAAGATCATGGGTGGAGGCTGCCGGTTTCAAAGGTTTTAATGAGGTTGAAATTTTTTCGACAAGTTATTGGAATGAAAACCAGTCTGAGTTTCTCCAAAAGATCATTAAGGCATACAAAGAAAATTCTTAAAATTTTAACAAGGAATATGGCAGAGCATAAAATAGGCATCATCATGAACGGCGTTACCGGACGCATGGGAACTAATCAGCACTTAATGCGGTCAATTACAGAAATAATTAAACAAGGTGGTGTCAGACTAAGTTCAGGAGAAACCATTATGCCTGATCCTGTACTGGTTGGCCGGAATGAAAATAAATTAAAAGAACTCTGCACCATGTCTGGTGTAAAAAAAATGAGCACCGATTTGGATCAGGTTCTGGCCGATCCGTATAATGTTATTTACTTCGATGCGCAAATTACAGGGAAGCGGGCAGAAGGAATCCGGAAAGCGGTAAAAGAGGGTAAGCATATCTACTGTGAAAAACCCATAGCAACAGACACGAAAGAGGCTATGGAGCTGTACCAGCTTTGTAAAAACGCTGGAGTGAAAACCGGCGTTGTCCAGGATAAACTATGGCTTCCCGGGATTTTAAAAATAAAGCGTCTAATTCAACAGGGTTTCTTCGGTAAGATCCTTTCTGTACGCGGCGAATTTGGCTATTGGGTTTTTGAAGGTGATTCTATTCCTGCTCAACGACCGTCCTGGAACTACCGTAAAGAAGACGATGGAGGTATTATTGTGGATATGCTATGTCACTGGAGATACCTGCTTGACAATGTTTTCGGTAAAGTAAGAGCTGTATCCTGCCTTGGTGCGACACATATCTCCGAAAGAATTGATGAAAAAGGCAAGTCTTATACATGCACAGCAGACGATGCGGCATACGCAACATTCGAACTGGAAGATGGGATCATTGCTCAGTTTAATTCTTCCTGGACAGTGAGAGTGAGACGGGATGATTTGTTAACACTGCAGGTTGATGGAACCAAAGGGTCTGCAGTAGCAGGATTGCGTGAATGTTATATTCAACATTACGGCAACACACCTAAACCGGTTTGGAATCCGGATATTATACAGCCCATCAATTTTTTTGAAGGTTGGTCAAAGATACCTGAACAGGAGAATTATGAAAACGCATTCAAAGTACAATGGGAACTCTTTCTAAAACACGTTGTGAAAGGCGATCCTTTTCCATGGGATATGCTGGAAGGTGTTAAAGGTGTGCAACTGGCAGAAAAAGGATTGGAAAGCTGGAGCAAAAAGTGTTGGGTAAACATTCCGGAAATCTAAATGACTGGACTGTATAACCGGACAATGAAATGAAAAGAGTAGCATTAATAACAGGAGGCAGCAGGGGCATCGGTTTTGGTATTGCCAAACAACTTGCATTAAATGGCTTCGACCTGGCCGTTAACGGCATACGCTCTGAAACCGAAGCAGCAGATGCAATAAATAAACTGAAGGAGTTGGGTAATGAGGTTATCTATTGCCGCGGAAATATTTCTTCTGCAATTGAAAGGGAAAATATCCTTCGCCGGGTAGAGGAACATTATGGCAGGCTTCATGTGCTTGTGAATAATGCCGGGATAGCACCAAAAGAACGAAAAGACATCCTGGAAGCCACAGAAGAAAGTTTTGATGATGTGATCTCTACTAATTTAAAAGGCCCCTATTTCCTGACTCAAAAAACCGCAAAATGGTTGATTGAGCAAAAGAAAATTGATGGAGGGTTTAATGGATGCATAATAAATATTTCTTCCATATCCGCAACGGTAGCATCCCTGAACAGGGGAGAATATTGCATTTCGAAAGCAGGGATTAGCATGGCTACTCAATTATTTGCTGTAAGGCTTGCGGAATACAATATTCCTGTTTTTGAGGTAAGGCCCGGGATTATAGAAACAGACATGACATCGGCTGTTAAAGACAAGTATGATAAATTAATCGAAGAAGGACTATGTTTACAAAAGCGATGGGGAGAACCAGAGGACATTGGAAAAGTTGTGGCATCACTTGCCAGGGGTGATTTTATGTATTCCACAGGCCAGGTGATTATGGTAGATGGGGGCTTGACTATTCCCCGGTTATAATTTAAAAATAATACAAAAAAAGATTTATCCCCGGTTCAAATGACAGATCTATCCCAAAAAAGATTTTCACAACAACTATTTAGCTTACCTGTTTTGGTTGCGGCTCTCGGATACATGGTCGATATGTACGACTTGTTTCTTTTTAGCATTGTCAGAGTTCCGAGCCTGAAATCTTTGCATCTTTCCGGCGATAGTTTGCTTGAAGATGGCATTATGCTGCTGAATTTGCAAATGGCCGGAATGCTTATAGGCGGCATTTTCTGGGGTATAATGGGGGATAAGAAAGGAAGACTGTCTGTATTATTTGGATCTATTTTAATTTATTCCCTTGCAAACATTGGAAATGGATTTGTGACCGACATCAATCAATATGCTATACTTAGATTTATTGCAGGATTCGGACTTGCCGGTGAACTTGGGGCAGGCATTACATTGGTTACAGAAATTTTACCCAAAGAAAAACGCGGCTATGGAACAACCCTGGTAGCTACTATGGGTGTTCTGGGTGCTTTGCTTGCATACCTTGTTTCTCATCTTTTTGATTGGCGGGCCTCTTATTTTATTGGCGGTGGTTTAGGATTAATTCTTATGGCTATGCGGGTCAGGGTATTTGAATCGGGCATATTCCTGAAGTTGAAGGATGAAAATATTAAGCGGGGTGATGTATTCAAATTATTCAGCAATAAAAAACGTGTATTAAAATATGTGAACAGCATCCTAATCGGAACGCCGATTTGGTTTGTTGTTGGAATTCTGCTCACCTTCTCCCCTGAATTTGGGCAGGCTATGGGACTTGATAAACCTGTTGATGCAGGTAAGGCGGTTATGTTTGCTTTTGCCGCCCAGGTTTTGGGCAACCTGACAAGTGGTTTTCTCAGTCAATACTTAAAAAGCAGGAAAAAAGTAATTCTCATATTTATTTTAACGTCCCTTTCGCTGGTGGGAGTTTACTTACTGGTTCCGCTTCATAGTACAACGCTATTTTACCTGCTGTGTGCGGGCCTTGGATTCTGCAGCGGTTATTGGACGCTTTTCATTACGGTCGCGGCCGAACTGTTTGGTTCAGACCTCCGGGCTACTGTGGCCACAACAGTCCCCAATTTTGTGAGGGGGGCTGTAATTCCATTAACAATGCTGTTTGTAATGGCCAAAAATTATGTGGGAATTATTTATGGTGCTTTGTTGATTGGCTTACTTACTTTCGCTATTGCGATAGTGGCGCTTATTTTCCTGGAAGAAACCTTTAAAAAAGATATTAACTATATTGAAGAGGAATGAGCTTGTTAAAATGAAGCTTCCCGGATTTTAGATCATGTTTTTTGCATTTGAACTAAGGTTTATGAATATACTGTTGATATAATTTTTCGATATCCTCATTATTCATCTCTCCATTATGAACAATCACGCGATAGGTAAGCCTTAGCCCCCTGACAGGTAATTCTATGGGCGCTCTGCCGGGAAAGGGGATATTTTGCATGCTTGTCACTTTACGTAAGATCCATGGATACTGATTTCCGGAACCAGATGGGTAACCAAAAACAAGAAGCCCTGATTTAGGCATGGACACCCCTTCAAATGAACCGGTAAAATGCATCCAGGGCCCGGCAAGAACCGCGGTTTCCTGCGGTATCACTATTTTATTTTCTGAAACAAATGAAAGATCCCCGGGAAGTTTTAACCGTAAACTAAAACCTCCGTAACCTTTGGCATCATCCGACCCTCCAATTTTAAGCCCGTCTGTCAGTGGATACAAATGAATATCAAAATCCAATATACGGTACAGTGAATTTGATTTATAAGCCGTGATCCTGGTTTTTTCCCTAACGATGGCAGTTTGCTTATTATGCTCCAATAGGACGTTCCATAGCATCTGGGATTGAAGAATAATACTTTCTTTCCTTTTTTTTACTTTCACCTTTGTGGGCTTCCATGAGATATTTTCAGAGACCCATCCATCCGCAATATTTTTTCCGTTCAATACAATTTGATGCCAGGCCCAAAAAATACCGCGATGGAAAGGATGATCAGCCGGCATATCATCTGTTAAAATTTTTTCATTCAGGCTATACAGAGGGTGGACAAAACCCGCCCGTTCGTATTTACCATTAACGCTTTTGGGCCGCACCTGAAAAAACAAAACCTTTTTATCGTTTTCCAGTATTTCAATACCCTCATCTGATTTTATAGCTGTCAATTGCTGGGCATATAGTTCAGTATTTGCCATTACAGTAAAGCAGAAGTAAAAGAGTAAACACCTTAGCTGGATTGATTTATTAAAATGCATGAAATCAGATGAATGGTTTAAATAATATAGAAGCAATTTCCGGAGAAACTATCTTAACTTTATTTGCCAGATATTTTATCACGTTTGCCCGGCATTAAAAATAATGAAAATAAAATTTATAATATTTCTGGTCTTTCAATTCATTTTAACATTAACCTTATTTGCTCGGGGCCCCTCAGCAGTTGCAGACCTAATCCTTATAAATGGGAAGATAATTACAGTAAATCAAAACTTCAGTATCGCTGAAGCTGTGGCAATAAAGAAAGATAAAATCCTTGCTGTCGGATCCAATACGGAAATCAGAAAGTTTGCAAACAAATTAACAAAAATTATTGATTTAAAAGGACGAACTGTGATTCCCGGTTTAACGGATGCTCATGCTCATCCGGAATCGGCCTCCCTAAGTGAACTTGAAGAAGAGATACCCGATGTCCATACTATTAAAGAGCTTCTGAATTGGATAAAAAGTCAGACTGTAAATAAAAAGCAGCATGAATGGATTATATTTCCCAGGCTCTTCTTCACCCGCTTAAAAGAGCTAAGGCAACCCACGCTTGCAGAACTGGATAGTGTGGCGCCGGACGACCCTGTATTATTAAACGGATCATACGGGGGCATGATAAATTCCGCTTCGATGAAAGTGTCCGGGATCACACAAGAAACCAATGATCCCGGATTGGGCCGGGATTCGAAAACAGGACTGTTAAATGGGTTTTTAAGATCCTCTGCCTTCAAATTATTAAAGCTTCCACCAAAAAAAAACTTATCCTTTCAGGAAAAACAGGATGCTCTTCAGGCCATGCTGAAGCGGTATAATCAATTTGGCATAACAAGTATTGGTTCCGGGAGCGGTGATTATGGATCATTTGCCATGTACCGGGAATTAAATAAAAAAAACAAACTCAGCACCCGTGTTTTCCAAAATATATATTTCAACTTTCAGCGCGGTATTACAGCAGAAAAGCTTATTGATACCTTAAAGACATTTAAATATATAACAGGTTATGGCAATGAAATGGTCAGGATCGGTGCCTTGAAGATTGGTCTTGACGGCGGTATTTTAACCGGCACAGCTTATCTGACGGAACCCTGGGGCAGCAGGGCCACTGAAATTTTTGGAATTGCGGATACAGCCTATCGGGGCCTGTTAAATTATTCCCGTGAAGAAGTATTTAACCTGGTTAAAGCTGCTAATGAGCTGAACTGGAAATTTACCGCTCATTGTACAGGTGGAGGAGGAGTAAACCTTCTATTAGATGTTTTTGAAGAAGTGAACCGGATAAAACCAATAAAGGAAAGGCGTTTTTCTATAATCCATGGTAATTTTTTCACGCCAGAAGCAATAGGGCGGATGAGTAAACTTGGGGTGTATGCTGACATGCAAGCGGCCTGGTTTTATAAAGATGCTGATGCTATGAAATATATACTCGGAGAAAAAAGAATTCAAAACTTCCATCCCTATCATTCACTGGTTGATGCCGGAGTAATGGTTAACGGAGGATCAGATCATATGGTAAAATGGAATGCCAATGTTTCCATCAATCCATATAATCCTTTTCTGGCAATGTGGGCCATGGTTAGCCGGACTACGGAACGAGGTACCATAATAACACCTTCTGAAGCTGTTTCAAGGAAGCAGGCACTGAAAATGTACACAATTAATAATGCTTATGCATCTTTTGAAGAATCCCTCAAAGGGTCAATAGAAAAAGGCAAACTCGCAGATCTGTCTGTTCTTACTGATGATTTACTAACCTGTGCGGTAGATCAAATAAAAAATATTCAATCCGAATTAACTCTTGTGGGAGGAAAAATCGTATATTCCTCAGGTAATTTATATCAAAATTAAAGCATTGGTTTTTCGAATCAAATGCTTCATAATGAAAGTCCATGATATTGCAGACGGGCTCTCACTCTGTCGTATGGCCGGATGGAACCAGCTTGCAACAGATTGGGAAATATTTCTTCATCTCAGCCCAAACCAGTGCATTGTTGCTACCAGCGAGAGCAAAGTAATAGGGACGGTTACTACCATTCGTTACCAAAAAAAAATCAGTTGGATTGGAATGGTATTGGTTGATCCGGCCTACAGGAGGCTGGGAATCGGTATTCAATTGATGCAGGAAGCTTTGCAGATTTTGTGTGGGGAAGAAACCATAAAATTAGATGCTACACCTGCCGGATAGACAATATGCTATTTTAGGACCGGAGTTCGGCTAATCAAAATAGTTATTGCTCCTCAATTTACTTATTCGCTCATTGACAAATTTGCAAATAACTTTCAAATCATGTATCTTTGCAGCCAATTGTTTATTTATTAACCGCTTTAATATTATTCAGGTAATGTATTTAAGTACAGAGTACAAGGCAGAAATTTTTGCCAAGCACGGAAAAGGTGCAACAGACACCGGTTCTGCAGAAGGACAGGTAGCATTATTTACCGCTCGTATTGCTCATTTAACCGGGCATTTGAAACAAAACAAGAAGGATTTTTCTACACAACTATCTCTTCAGAAACTTGTAGGTAAACGCCGCGCCTTGTTGGCCTATCTTTACAAAAAAGATATCAACAGGTATCGCGCAATTATCAAAGCATTAGAGTTAAGAGATATTATAAAATAATCTTAGCAAAACTTGCAAAGCCATCCTCTAAACGTGGGATGGCTTTTTTACTTTGTCAAAAAATAAAATCAATATAAAAGAAGATGTACTCTAAAGAGGAAAAGTACATCGCAACTAAAACAAATGAGTTATAACGCAATTAAGAAAACGTTTGATCTGGGCGATGGCCGTATGATCGAAATTGAAACCGGCAAACTGGCAAAACAGGCCGACGGATCGGTTGTAGTACGGATGGGTGATACCATGCTTCTGGCTACGGTAGTCTCCAGTATCGGTGCAAAACCAGGAACTGATTTTTTACCATTATCAGTTGATTATCAGGAAAAATATGCGGCAACAGGCCGAATCCCGGGTGGTTTTTTACGCCGTGAAGCAAGGCTTTCTGATTATGAGGTATTGATATCACGTTTGGTAGATCGTGCATTACGCCCGATGTTTCCTGAAGATTATCATGCTGATGTGCAGGTGATGATATCATTGATATCTGCCGACAAAAATATAATGCCTGATTGCCTTGCAGGCCTGGCAGCCTCAGCTGCTATAGCAGTTTCAGATATTCCCTTTAACGGACCGATCTCTGAAGTTCGTGTCGCAAAAATTGATGGAAAATTAATTATCAATCCATACCTGAGTGACCTGGAAAGGGCTACGATGGATCTTCTGGTTGCCGGTACTGAACATGATATTGTCATGGTAGAAGGTGAGGGTGATGAAATCTCTGAAGAGGAAATGGTTGAAGCCATTGAATTTGCACATAAGGCGATCATTATTCAGGTTCAGGCTCAAAAAGAACTTGCTATACTGGTTGGTAAAACAGAAAAGCGTATTTACAGTCATGAAACACATGATTCTGACCTAAGGGAAAAAGTGTTCGCTGCAACTTATGATAAGGTTTATGCCATTGCCAGATCAAAATCAGCTAAGCATGAGCGCAGTGATAAATTTGCAGAAGTGATCACCGACTTTATTGCGGCTTTAGGCGAAGGTGTTGATGAATTAACACAATCACTTGCTAAAAAATATTTCCACGATGTTCAGTACGATGCGATCCGTAACCTGGTATTGGATGAAGGAATTCGTCTGGATGGCCGTGATTCACGTACTGTACGCCCGATCTGGTCGGAAGTTGGTTATTTACCGACTGCCCATGGTTCGGCTATTTTTACCCGTGGTGAAACTCAATCCTTAACAACAGTTACCCTGGGAGCAAAATCTGATGAGCAGCTAATTGATGGTGCTTTTTTCCACGGTTATCAGAAATTCTTATTACACTATAATTTTCCGCCATTCTCAACAGGTGAAGCCCGTCCGAACCGCGGTACAGGCCGTCGTGAAATTGGACACGGAAACCTAGCTATGCGTTCATTGAGAAAGGTTTTACCGGGAGATGAAAACCCATACACTATCCGTATAGTTTCTGATATTTTAGAATCAAACGGTTCGTCATCAATGGCCACTGTTTGTGCCGGAACCCTTGCCTTAATGGATTCGGGTATTAAGATCAAAGCACCTGTTTCAGGAATTGCGATGGGATTGATTTCTGACGAAAAAACCGGTAAGTATGCGATACTAAGTGATATTCTTGGTGATGAAGATCATTTGGGAGACATGGACTTTAAGGTAACCGGAACTGAAAAAGGTATTGTAGCCTGCCAGATGGACCTGAAGATCAACGGATTGAAATGGGAAGTGTTAACTGCAGCCTTGAAACAGGCTAATGAAGCACGTCTTCATATCTTAAATGAGATGAAGAAAACCATTGCTCAGCCACGTGAAGATTATAAGCCACATGCGCCGCGTATCGTTACCCTGAAAATTGATAAAGAATTTATCGGTGCGGTAATCGGACCCGGTGGAAAGATCATACAGGAAATGCAGCGCGAAACCGGTGCTACCATTGCCATCGAAGAGAAAGATAACTTAGGTATCATTCAGATCTTTGCTGATAATAAGGAAGCAATCGATAAGGCGGTTAATCGAATTAAGGCCATTGCTTCAAAACCTGAAGTTGGTGAGATCTACGAAGGTAAGGTGAAAACCATCATGCCATTCGGCGCTTTCGTTGAGATCATGCCCGGAAAAGATGGATTACTGCATATTTCAGAAATCGACTGGAAACGATATGAGACAATGGATGGGGTATTGAACGTGGGTGATACTATCCAGGTAAAACTTCTTGAAGTGGATAAGCAGGGTAAACTAAAACTTTCACGCAAAGCTTTATTACCACGCCCTCCAAGACCGGAAGACACCAAGCCGACTGAGGTTTAATAAAAACTATTTTTTTGTTATAGGAACCTGCCTGAATTTACTTCAGTCAGGTTTTTGTTTTTATATCATTTTAATAGTAAATTGCATGTTCTATTTAGTATCAACTTGAAAAAGGAACAGAAAAATATTCTTCAAGAGCCAGCCTCTGATTATGAAAAAGCTGAAATAGACTTGCTTAAAGCAGCTCTGAAGCGTTCATATACAGAACGCTTTCACGTGATGTCAAAGCTCATGAAAATGAATTTAATGTTTCGGCAAGCCGTAATTAAACATAAAACTCTACCTGCATCAGAATAATTATTCATTATGGATGTGTTCGACGAAGAATTGCTTCGTTTCTGGAAAATAGCAGATCAATTTCATCTTAAGTATATCATGATTGGCGGTGTTGCGACTAACCTTCATGGCTACCAGCGTACAACCGAAGATATTGATATTTGGATTGAAGATTCCGTATCGAATAAAGAGGTGTTAAGAAAAGTGTTCAGAGAGTATGGTATGGGAGATTTCAAAACATTAAAAAATCTCCAATTTGTTCCTGGCTGGACTTATTTCCATCTTGACAATGGTTTGAGACTGGATATAATGACTTCTGTAAAAGGCCTTGAAAATTCGGATTTCGATACATTTTTGGAATCAGCATCAATTGCAACTATTTATGACCTGGATATTCCTTTTCTGCATCTTAATGCCCTGATCCTTACCAAAAAAGCTGCCAATCGGCCTAAAGATCAACTGGATCTGATCGAACTGGAGAAGATCAGAAAAATTCTTGAAGATGAGCAGTCTCAGGAATGAACTTTTCCGTTCCACTTAAAACCGAATATATTACAATCAAAATTGTAATTTTACACCATGAAACATCTTATTGCCCCTTCCGTGTTATCGGCTGATTTTGCCAATTTGCAGGATGATATTGAAATGATCAATCGCAGTGAAGCCGACTGGTTTCATATTGACATCATGGATGGAGTTTTTGTACCGAATTTATCATTCGGATTTCCGGTGCTGAAGGCCATTCAGAAGTATGCTAAAAAGCCTTTGGATGTACATCTGATGATCGTAAATCCCGACAGATACCTGGAAGATTTTAAATTGGCGGGTGCAGATAATATTACGGTTCATTATGAAGCCTGTCCACATCTGCACAGAACTCTGCATGCCATTAAAGACCTCGGATGCAGAGCTGGAGTAGCCATCAACCCGCATACTCCTGTTAATCTGCTGGAAGATATTATTGAAGATATCGATCTGGTTTGTCTGATGTCTGTCAACCCGGGCTTCGGAGGACAGAAATTTATAGAAAATACATACAAAAAGATCCGTACCCTCAGAACCATGGCCTCAGGCCGGAATAATGAGATGCTTATTGAAGTGGATGGGGGGGTATCCAATCAAAATGCCCTGAAGCTTATTCAGGCCGGAGCGGATATATTGGTTGCCGGGAATGCCGTGTTCTCTGCTACAAATCCTGAACTTGAAATAGCAGACCTTAAAAAACTGAACCCGAGGATATTAAGTGCATGAGCCCGATCTTGATGTGAATTCGAAAAATCAACCTTTAACTGAGACCTTCTCTTTAAGGTTCAATTTCAGGCTTTATGCCAGATCATTTCGCATTTATTTTCTGCTTATATTTTTTATCCTCAGCAAAATTTCTTCCGGGCAGGAACAGACCAGTATCAAAGGTACAATCAGTTCCTGGGAAGGTGAATTATTGAGTGGTGTGACCGTTCAGGTAAAAAACACCAGGCTGATCACTCAGACTAACCGGGAAGGGCTTTACTTCCTCAACAAAGTGCCACCCTATGCCACCCTGATAATAAGCCGGCTCGGGTATAATAATCTAACGCTTGATATCGGTTTGATCGCCGGGATAGAAAATATTCAAAATATAATATTAATACCTGATATACAGGAACTTGATGAAGTTCATATTATTGAAAGGTTTAATGGAAGTAATTCGAAGATCATAGAAACGGCAACCTTCGGTGTCTTCCCGCAGACATCCGGAAGTTTCGAAAGTTTGATGAAGAATATGCCCGGTGTATTGGGGAATAATGAATTAAGTTCACAATATTCTGTCCGGGGGGGTAATTTTGATGAGAACCTGATTTACCTGAATGATATTGAAATATTCAGGCCCATGCTGATACGCAACGGACAGCAGGAGGGACTGGGCTTTATAAATCCTGACCTGGCCGGAAGCACCCGTTTTTCCACAGGTGGCTTTGAGGCCCGTTACGGCGACAGGTTATCATCGGTTCTGGATGTACGATATAACAGACCCGATTCCATTTCACTTGAGGCACAGGCCGGATTTCTTGCAAGTTCAGTTGCCCTAAAACTCCCTTTTAAAAAGAGTTATTTGCTTGCCGGGATAAGAAATAAAAAAAATCAAAGTTTACTGGGCAGACAGAACATGGAAGGCAATTACAATTCCGGCTTTTCTGATTATCAGTTCCTGTTCAGGCATGATCTGAATTCAAAGTTTAGTTTTTCGCTTTTCGGAAACTATAACACCGGGAAGTTTAATATCAGGCCAGATAAGCGAATAACAGAATTTGGCACTTCGGATGAGGTTTTACGACTTTTAGTGAACTATAGGGGGGAGGAAAGCAGTGATTATGAGGCCCTCACCGCTGCCTTAACCATGGGATACAAAGCTTCAAATACCTTAAATTTTAAATGGATCAATTCAGTTGCAGGCATTAATGAAAGGGAGAATACTGACCTGTTGGGCTGGTATTCATTTATTGAGAAAGAGGGCGGACTGGATCCTGGGAATTCCGGTTCCCTGCTTGGAAGGGGGGCCAACCAGACATTTGCTGACAATCAATTAAGATCTCTTGTTTATAATACTGAATTTCGAATATACAAGCAGGTTAGAAGTTCATTTTTAGAGACTGGTATCCGCTTTCAGGCCGACCGGATAAAAGACAGAATTGATGAATTTTCGGCTGTGGATTCTGCCGGATACTCCATCTATCCGGCAGGAAACTGGCTGTATTCGGGTCTGATAGATCAGCAAAATACAGTCAGAATAGGTCGTATAAGTGGTTTTCTTCAAAATACATTCAATCTGGGGCCAGGTTTAACAATGGCTGCCGGAATCAGGGCTAATTATAATTCCTATACCAGGGAAAATCTGATTAGTCCACGGATTTCATTAATGTATTTTCCGGGCAGCAGTAATGATTTTTTGTTCCGGTTTTCGGCAGGGGCATATGCACAGGCACCTTTTTATCGGGAGATCAGGAATTATAACGGCAGTCTGAATGCAGATACCCGTGCCCAAAGATCCTATCAATTACTTACGGGAACTGATTATAAGTTCAATGGCCTTGGAACCAGGCTTAAATTCAGCTCTGAATTTTATTATAAGATTCTAAGCCGGATCACTCCCTATAAGATACAGGATCTAAAGATCAGATACCTGTCAGATAAGCATTCGAAAGGTTATGCAGCCGGGGCAGATTTCAGCCTGAGCGGTAATTTTGCGAAAGATCTCGAATCGACCTTCAGGCTCTCTATTATGAAGACAGAAGAGGACATTAAAGATGATTTTTATTTCAGCAGGGATGCTTCCGGCAATCAGGTCATTGTCAGGCCAGGTTTTTTAAAAAGGCCATCAGATCAATTGTTTAACATAGGCATGATGTTTCAGGACAGACTCATTCAAAATCCAACCTATAAAGTCCACCTCAACTTAATTTATGCATCATCCTTACCCATTGGTCCCCCGGGACCTGAGCGCCATACTGATGTTTTCAAAATACCTGCATATAAGCGCGTTGATATAGGATTTTCTAAAGACCTGGCTGACCCTGAAGGCAAAAATAACTCCATATTAATCAAAAAATATTTTCAGTCCTTAAGTCTTCACGCCGAACTTTTCAACCTGCTGAACTTTAAAAATACAGTCTCCTATTTATGGCTGACAGGCAAAAATAAAAACCAGTATGCCGTACCAAACTATCTTACCTACAGAAAGTTCAATTTCCGGGTTATTGCAAAATTGAAAGGCAGGTAATTAATTAGGATCATTTTTCAATAAGGCTTCAAAAACCACTAAGGTGTCGAATTATTCTGCTATTTTTGGCAATAAATTTATATATTATGATACATAATTTCGGCGCAGGCCCCTGTATTTTACCCCAGGAAGTTTTTAAACAGGCCGCTCAGGCAGTTCTTGAATTCAATGGAACCGGTTTATCAATATTGGAGATCTCCCATCGTACCCCCGAGTTTGAAGCTGTGGTTGATGAAACGGTTCGTTTAATTAAAGAACTTTTAAATGTACCTGATGGCTACTCGATTGTTTTATTGCAGGGGGGAGCCAGTTTACAATTTTCAATGGTTCCTATGAATTTACTTGCCGAAGGGCAGACTGCGGCCTATCTTGATACTGGTGTTTGGGCATCCAAAGCCTTAAAGGAAGCCAAATTATTTGGGAATGTCAATGTTGTAGCCTCATCAAAAGACCATAACTATACCTTTATTCCAAAGGATTTTGAGATCCCCAAAGATTCTGCGTATTTTCATTATACCTCTAATAATACGATATACGGAACGGAGATGCACCAGGTGCCAAAATCACCTGTTCCTTTAGTTTGTGATATGTCATCTGACATTTTAAGCCGGGTAATCAAGGTTTCTGATTTTGACCTGATCTATGCCGGTGCTCAAAAAAATATGGGACCTGCAGGGGTTACGGTTGTCATAGTGAACGATAAAATATTAGGTAAAACAGATCGGAAAATTCCATCCATGCTCGATTATCAGGTTCAGATAGATGGCGGTTCTATGTACAATACCCCGCCGGTATTTGCTATTTATGTATCCATGTTAAATCTGCGCTGGTTAAAATCAAAAGGAGGAGTTGCTGATATCGAAAAGGAAAACATAGCTAAATCTGAGGCACTTTATAAAGAGATCGACCGCAATCCGCTATTCAAGGGAACCTGCAACAAGGAAGACCGCTCCCGTATGAATGTTTGTTTCGTTATGGAAAATCCGGAACTTGAAAAGCCCTTTCTGAAATTTACCGAAGACCGTGATATAATTGGCCTAAAAGGCCACCGGAGCGTAGGGGGCTTCCGTGCATCCCTGTATAATGGCCTGCCGATTACCAGTGTGCATGTACTGATCGATGCGATGCAGGATTTCGAATTAAAGCATCAGGCATTGTAGAATTTTTTTTATTCTGATGGGCAGATTATCTTAATTTCCGTTAATTTTTTAATATTTAAGTTTAAAACATCAACAAAATCAAAATTTTATGTTCCGAATACTCGCCAATGATGGCATTGATCCGATAGGTAAAGAATTATTAGAAAAAGCAGGTTTTCAGGTTGACACCACCCATATCCCACAGGCCTTGCTTTCAGAAGGGTTAAAAAATTATGACGCCATTACGGTACGCAGCGCCACAAAGGTAAGACGAGATCTTATTGATGCCTGTCCTAATATCAGATTGATCGGTCGTGGCGGCGTAGGTATGGATAATATTGATGTGGATTATGCCAGAGAAAAGGGTGTAGCTGTTGTCAATACCCCTGCAGCTTCATCACTTTCTGTTGGCGAACTGGTTTTCGCACATTTATTTACCGGTGTCCGCTTTTTACAGGATGCTAACCGGAAAATGCCTGTTGAAGGCAATACCAGGTTCAATGACCTTAAAAAGGCCTATGCTAAAGGAATTGAACTTCGCGGTAAGAAAATAGGAATTATTGGTTTTGGAAGGATCGGCCGTGAAACCGCAAAGGTCGCATTAGGTTTGGGAATGGAAGTTCTGGCGTATGATCTTTTTGAAATACCTTCAGAGATAGAGCTGATCCTTGCCGGAGGTATTCGTGTGAATTGCCCGGTGCAGGTTGTGAGTTTTGAGAAATTGATCAAAGAGTCAGATTTTATTAGTCTTCATGTTCCTTTTGCCGAGAAAGCGGTTCTTGGTAAGGAGGAATTCGCAATGATGAGGGATGGTGTTGGTGTTGTAAACTGCTCGCGCGGAGGCACAATTGATGAAAATGCACTTATTGAAGCTCTGAATTCAGGAAAAGTTGCATTCGCTGGCCTGGACGTTTTTGATAATGAACCAACACCGCGGCAGGATATTTTAACCCATCCTGCAATCTCTTTAACACCTCATATTGGAGCTTCCACAAATGAAGCACAGGAGCGCATCGGATCAGAACTAGCTAATCTGATTATTAATTTTTTCAATTCGGTCAAACTATAGGTGCCCTTTTTCAGGCCGGGTTTGACCCATTTCAAAGAGTCTAATTAAATGCCGAAGATCAAACCTTTCAATGGGATACATCCCGGCCAGGCTTATGCGGGTCAGGTTGTAATCAATCTGGAGAATTTAAGTCTTACCGAGGCGAAAATTATCCGGCAGGAAAATGTATATTCTTATGTGAATATGCTTGTACCAAAGCTGGATAATCCTTTTTTAATGGGTTCAAAGAACGAACTGGCTTATAAAAAGATCAACGAGAACTTCGAGGATTTTCTGGAAACAGGGGTTCTTGTGAAAGATCCCATGCCTGCAGTGTATGTTTATCAGATCAGCCGTGCCGGTCTGGTGCAAACCGGGATCTGGACCATTACCTCCATAGATGATTATTTGAGTAACGTGGTCAAAAAACACGAGCTGACCAGGGCTGACCGTGAAACTTCGCTGATTAATTACCTTCAGCAAACCGGAATAGATGCCAATCCGGTTTTGATCACTTATTCTGCCAATCCGGAAATTGAACAAATCATTGCCGAAACCACCTGTACCAGTCCCGAACTTAACTTTAAAAAGGAGGGTTCGACTCATAAACTATGGAAAATTGAGACTGAACCTACATTAAATACCCTTGTCAGTGCATTTTCGACGATTCCTGCATCTTATATCGCTGACGGGCACCATCGGGCCGCCGCAGCCTCATTGCTGGGCATACAGCGTCGCAAATTAAATCTGAAGCATAAGGGGAATGAAGAATATAATTTCTTTACATCAGTTTATATGTCCACTGATCAGTTAAGAATTTATGGTTTTAACCGTCTTGTTAAAGACCTGAATGGTTTATCCGCTGATGATCTCTTAATGGCTCTTGATCCTAACTTCAGCATAAAAGAGTCAGCAGGGCCGGTTATTCCGTCTAAATTGCATGAATTTGGCATGTATCTGGATGGCGGCTGGTACCTGCTTCTGGCTCGTCCTGATATCTGCCGGGGGGAAAATCCACTTGCAGAACTTGATGTAACTATTCTGCAGGATCATATATTATCCTCTGTTTTAAACATCAATGATCCCCGGACCGATCCCCGGATAAGTTATACAGGTGGTTTGCAGCCGCTGAATGAACTAATTAGTAAAGTAGATCAGGGGGATTACGCTCTTGCTTTTACGGTATATCCGACTACGATTGAACAGCTCATCCGTGTGGCCGATGAAGGGGAGGTGATGCCGCCAAAATCTACCTGGTTTGAACCCAAATTTCAGGTAGGCCTCCTTATTCATCAAATAAATTAGGAATTTTTATTTTTCAAAATGAAAGGTAGAGAAACATTGGAACTGGAAACTTCATCATTACTGGAAGCTGTTTATCAGAAATACGGTTATGATTTCAGGCAGTATTCCGAAGCCCACATCATGCGCAGGATCAGGAACAGGATGGCGATGTCGGGATTAGAAGATATTTCTCAGATGAAATCTAAGATACTGAATGATGAAATATTTGCTTCCAAACTTATACAGGACCTATCAATAACAGTAACTGAAATGTTTCGTGACCCCGGCTTTTATAAATCATTGCGGGAAAATGTTATCCCCATTTTAAAAACTTATCCTTTTATTAAAATATGGCATGCCGGCTGTGCCACAGGCGCAGAAGCATATTCCATGTCCATTATTATGCAGGAGGAAGGTTTGTATGACAGAACAACGATATATGCCACAGATTTTAATCAATTAGCATTGAACAAAGCGAAAGAAGGAATTTTTTCAAATGAAATGATTAAAGGATACACCACCAATTATCAATTGTCTGGAGGAAAAGAATCTTTTTCGAATTATTATACATCCAATTATGATAACGTGATTATGAATAAATCCCTGAAAAAAAACATTGTTTGGGCAAATCATAATTTGGTTACGGATAGTGTATTTGCAGAAGTACACTTGATATTATGCAGAAATGTACTTATCTATTTTGATAGGGATTTGCAAAATAAAGTACAAACCCTTTTCTATAATAGCCTGATCAATGGCGGCATTTTATGTTTGGGATCTAAAGAAAGTTTACGATTTACAGATGTCTATGATAAATATATCGAATTGGATAATAAACAACGAATATTTAAAAAGAAATATTAATTAATGAATTACGAAGCAATTGTAATAGGGCTTTCTTCAGGTGGGATGAATGCAATGAAAATATTGTTTTCTTTATTGCCTGCAGGATTCAGTTTACCAATTGTAATAGTACAGCACATCGGCCCGCGTTCTGATAACCTATGGATAAAGTTTTTAAATGAGAAAAGCAATCTCTATATAAAAGAAGCAGATGAAAAAGAAAAAATTGAACCTGGAATAGTGTATGTCGCCCCGCCAAATTATCATTTGCTGATCGAGAGAGATAAAACATTTTCACTTACAATAGATGAGCGCGTAAATTTTGCAAGGCCATCCATTGATGTACTGTTTGAATCGGCTGCAGATGCATATAAAAACAAATTGATCGGAGTGGTGCTTACAGGCTCTAATAATGATGGAACAAAAGGTGTAAAACGAATAAAGGAATACGGTGGTTTAGTCATTATCCAAAATCCGGAAATGGCTGAATCCGCTTATATGCCTGCATCAGCTATTGCTGTTATTAAACCGGATTATATTTTATCTCTGGAGGATATACCGGAGCTGTTAATAAAATTGACAAACAAAAAGTAAGTTCAAATTAATTCCCGAAAAATTAATTGATAATACTACATAAAGTGAAGCCGGGGAGAACATTACCTGGATAAGCCAAACTGTTATCTGATATTTTCAAACTAGGAAATATGTGATAAAATCACTATAGTGTTGATTATTTTGGGACAAACAAAGTCAAATGTTCTTGCTTCAAGTGAATTTTACTCATCAGTCATTAAATGAACTTAAATGAGCCAGGTTGATGTCGTTGAAAATAATATTGAATTCTGTGCGACGATTAAGTTGTTGTTCTGCCAATGTACAGTTAGGATTATCCGTGCAGGGATTCTTTACTGAAGGCCTGCCATGTTTTTCCAACACTATACGGCTTGGGGAAATCCCTTTGCTTACCAGGTAGGCCTGAGCTGCCTCTGCCCGGCGTAATGCCAGTTTCTCGTTATATTGTAACATACGACTATCACAGTGTGCGGTTACAGCTATCCTTATTTCCGGCTCCTCCATCAGCAGGTCGACCAGATTATCAAGAACCAGCAGGGCATCAGGTCGGATGGTTGCCTCATCCAGGTTGTAATATATGTCAGAAATAGTATATTTTTTTTTCAGTGATGAGAGATTGTCAAATACAAATTGTTCTGAATGCCTGTAAGCCATTACAAGTTCACTGTTTGCAGAAACTGTATTATTCTGAATTTCAACGCCAGGATTTGAGTTGGTACGTCTAAATGGATTAGTACTGTTCCCGTCGGCAAAAGCAAATACCTGTGCAGATGAAGTGCCTGCAAATCCTAAGATCAATAAGGTTAGGACTAAAGATTTTGTAGCGTGTGTCATTGTCTTAGATTTTAAAGTTTACATAATTAAATCACAGTACAAGTATCGCTACAGCAGCTTTCATAGTATATAGTTGATTATATCATATTTGTGTAGTAGAAACGGTGACGAGCATTAAATCGCTATGCAATGATCGTTTCTACACCTTTTCTACTATATAGTTATTTATATATTAATCGTGTAATACAAAGAATGGAACTAAAATTAAATGATAACAGGCACAATCAATTCAATCTTAGTTCCTTCACCTGGATTTGACCTGATTTTAATTGCCCCATTTATCATACATGCATGTTCCTTCATTCTCAATAAGCCAAATGATTTTTTATTTTTTGTTGTTTTTGTATTAAATCCTCTTCCGTTATCCTCAATAGACAAAATCATATTCCCATTCAGATAATTAAGTTCGGTATTTACTTCTTTAGCCTGGGCATGCCTGGCTACATTGTTAAGGGCTTCCTGAAATATTCTGAAAATATGACCCGATAAAAATTTTGAAAACTCAGGCTCGCCGCTGAACCCAATTTTTAATTCACAGGGAATTCCTGTATGATTTGTAAATTCAGCAACCTGCCATTCGAGTGCAGCAAACAAACCCAGATCATCTAAAATTCTGGGGCGCAGTTCAGCATCTATTCTCCTTGTGGTTTCTACTGTTTCATCTATGAGGGCGATAGATGCAGTAATTTTTTCCTTAATTTCATCACTGGGATATTTAATTTTTGAACTCAACCAAATAATATCCATTTTTATCCTCATCAGTTGTTGCCCTAATTTATCCTGTATTTCCCGGGAAACAGAAGTCATTTCTTCTTCCCTAACTTTAGTTACAGTATCTTTAACCACTTGTTTTGTGAGCGGTTTTGAAATATAATTCCAGACATTTTTATTGCTGGTAGCAAGCACTTTATCACGAGGATCGATAGATGAGGAAAGCATATAAACCTTAAGAAACTTTTTTACAGAGATGTCAAATTGTTCAAAGACTTTGAGGAATTCCCAGCCGGAAATGTTTGACATATTTATATCAAGAAAGAGAACAGTGTTTGCAGGAGCCGACTGCGGGTAAGTTGATTCTAAATAAATAAGTGCCGCTTCAGGATCAGTAAATATTAGTATTTCTGCTTGAGGGAAAACACTAAGAATAGTATTTTGGCAGATAAAATTATTAAAATTATCATCATCAACTATAATAAAATTAGGAATCGTTTGACTTTTCATTAATCTGTGATTACATCGCTCCTTAAATCAGGTTGTTTTCAATAACATAGCGAATGATATCCGCATTGGTATTCAATTTCATTTTATCCATTATTCGCAAGCGGTAAGTGCTTATGGTGTTAACGCTTAGTGATAGTTCATCCCCAATATTAGAAACGCTTTTACCGGCACCGATTAGTTTGAGTACTTCAAACTCTCTGTCCGAAAGTAATTCGTGAGGGAATTCGGCGTTTTTTCCTAAAATATTTTCGGACAGTAATTCAGCAACAGCAATTGAAATATATTTCCTTCCGCTCAAAACTTTTTTAATCGCATTTATCAACTCAAACGAAACAGTGTCTTTGGTAAGGTAACCTGATGCACCTGCTTTAAGCGTCCTGATTGCATATTGACTTTCCTGGTGCATACTTAAAATTAGAACCGGCAATGATGGAAATTCCTCCTGGAGCTGTTTTAGTAAATCAATCCCTGAGCGTCCCGGCATAGAAATATCACTGATTACCAGCTCAAATTTTCCATGTCGTATAATTTTCAAAGCTTCTTCTGCTGAATCCGCTTCCATAATTTCAGCATCAATAAACTCATCTTTAATGATTTGCGCCAATCCTTTTCTTACCACTGCGTGATCGTCAATTATAAGAACTCTTAGATTCATTTTTTGAACTTATTTAACTTATAATAGGTATGGTTAATTCAATTGTGGTTCCTTTCCCGGCTGAGGATCGGATTCCTATTACCCCATCCATCATGGCTGCCCGCTCCTTCATTCCCAACAGGCCGAATGATCTTTCATTTTTCATTTTTTCTTCATTGATCCCATTTCCGTCATCCCGAATAGACATAATCATATTTCCATTGATGAATTTAAGCTCTGTATTCACTTCTTTGGCCTGGGCATGTTTGCCTACATTGGTAAGCGCTTCCTGGTATATTCTGAAAATATGAATGGACAAAAATTTTGAAAACTGGGGTTCGGTCATGTCAACCTTCAGGTTACAGGGGATTTCCGTTCGTTTGGTAAATTCATTTGCCTGCCATTCGAGTGCAGCAAACAAACCCAGATCATCAATAATCCTGGGACGTAGTTTGGTATTTATTCGTCTGATTGTTCCTACCGTTTCATCTACAAGCTCAATAGAGGCTGAAATTTTTTCTCTTACTTCAATGCAAGTATCCGTAATTTTTGAACTCAGCCAAATAAAGTCCATTTTTATTCTCATTAGCTGCTGCCCTAACTCATCATGTAATTCACGTGAAATCAATGCCCGTTCTTCTTCCCGAATATTTTGTAAATGAGCAGAGAGATTTCTTAATTCCCTGTTCATTTGCATAATATCCTGATCCGCTTTTTCTTTTGCGCGCTGCAATTCCCATTTTTCGATAGCTTTAAGTATAGCATCCGGCAGACGTTGCAAATGACTTTTCAACAAATAATCACTTATGCCCAGCTTCATTACCTCTACTGCAAACTCTTCAGACATCGCTCCGGTAACCAATATGAAAGGAATGGTACTCCCTGTTTCGCGTAGAATCTTTAGCGCCTCGATTGAATTGAAGGAAGGCAGAGAATGGTCTGAAAGTATAATATCGGGAGAAAAATCTTTTAAATTCTTTATAAAATCTTCCTTATTGTCAACAACAAGTTTTAAAAAATTAAGACTTTGTTTTTTAAGTACCCGATCAATTAACTCTGCATCTGTATGCAAATCTTCCAGATGAAGAATTCGTATTGCATTATTCATACTGACCGAATCATTCATTATAAGAAGTTTAATTATTGCCTTTCTTATAAAGTTAGAATTTCTTGCATGAATTGCACAAATTAATTATAAGCTAAACATTTTATTTATAACTCTCCTGAGCTATTACCCATTTACTAGCCACAGGCGTACTGAATCCCCCATGAGGATTACTCACTCTGGCCTCAAAAATGACCTGAATTTAAAGAGAGTTTTTATGGCCGGATGACCGATTATCTTTAATTAGCTATTGCAAAAATAGATACCCCAAGTGCATCAAAAGTTAGGGCTTGCCATCTCATGGCTGTTTTAGGTGGCATTACAATATATTAGCTTTAAACCTTTTACTGGCCTTAATAACAATGTTGGTTAATTTTATTTATATTTAATAGAATCGGACTTACAACAAAAAGAAATAATCCTTATGAACTTAACGATCAGGAGTAAATTACTCGGAGGTTACATTATCATTTTAGTGCTGCTCCTCTTTATGGCAATTTTTATGACCAGTAAATTATCTGAAACAAATGACAGGTTAGGAAACATCGTAGATGTCTCCTCAAAAAAGGTCAGTCTTTCTCAGGAAATACTCATAGATGTGCTTAATGTTGGAAGACAAGAGAAGAATATGATACTTGAAAAAGACATATCTGAAAAGGTATTCTACCGGAGTAAAATGGATGAAGCATTGTCTGCAATCGATAAAAAAATACCCCAATTGCAGGAATTAGTAGATGAAAGAGGCACAAAAGATCTAAGTGAGTTCAAAACTGTTTGGAGTGAATATAAAATCTCTTTGGATGAAATCGTTCTGCTGGCAATGAAAAACGAAAATAACAAGGCATTTGAAATATCAGGTATAAAGGGCTCCAAAACCAGGGAAGATGTGATCAACATAATGGAAAGAATCATAGACAGAAATGAAAAAAGTATGGCAGATGATAAAATAAAAAGTGTGGAGAGCTATGAATATTCTCTTAGCCTGATTAGTGCTTTAATTATTGCGGGCCTTATCATATCCATTGTTATCTCTTACTGGATTATTCAGGGAATCACTAAAAGAATTTCCTTCATTGCAAAAGAAGCCGAAAAAATTGCCAGTCGTGAGTTTGCAAGTGAAAAATTGGAAGATAAAACTAAAGATGAATTAAAACCAATTTTTAATTCACTGATCAATATAAATGAAAGTTTTCGCGAAGTAACTGAAAATGCCAATAATGTAGCTTCCGGAGATTATGCAGTTGACCTTACACCCCGTTCCTATAAGGATACTCTGGGCAATGCTTTAAAGAAGATGACACGCTCATTGCGTGAAACAACCGCGGCAAATGAGAAACACAATTGGTTGACTGCAGGTCAAAATCAACTCAACGAAAAATTAATTGGCGACCAAAGCATAGAAGAACTGGCAAGCAATACCATCCGTTTTTTATGCACTTATCTAAAAGCAAATATTGGAGCGGTCTATCTTTTTAACGATAAAGAAAATGCACTGATGCTTAGCGGACAATATGCCTTTTCATCACCTAAAGGCATTAAAGAAAAATTTGCGCTGAATGAAGGGCAAATCGGGCAGGCGGCACGAGAACAAAAACAAATTTCTTTAACAGATATTACAGACGAACAACTGCGCATCACCTCGTCTGTACTGAATGCCAAGCCTAAACATTTGCTCATTACCCCTTTTTTGTTTGAAGGCAAAACATTGGGCGTAATAGAAATAGGCAGGTTAACTGATTTCAGCGAAACGGAAAAAGAATTTATCAATGCTTCTATGGAAAGTATTGCTATAAGCGTTAATTCGGCTATTGCAAGAAAACAAATACAGGAATTGCTTGAAGAAACAAAGGTTCAGAGTGAAGAACTTCAGATGCAGCAGGAAGAGCTGAAACAAACCAATGAAGAACTGGAAGAGCAGACACAAAACCTGAAACAGCAACAGGAAGAATTGCAAATGACCAATGAAGAACTGGAAGAACAAACCCAGTCATTGGAAATAAAAAACCAGGAAGTTGAATCCGCAAAATATGATATTGAACAAAAAACAAAACAATTAGAAATAAGCAGCAAGTATAAATCTGAATTCCTTTCGAACATGTCGCATGAATTAAGGACACCTCTTAATAGCTTGCTCATCTTGTCAAAAGATTTATCCGAAAACAGGAATAAAAATCTGGATAATGACCAGGTTGAAAGTGCCAGAATAATTTATAAAAGCGGGCATGACCTTTTAATATTAATTAATGAAGTTCTTGACCTGTCCAAGATTGAAGCAGGAAAAATGTCGGTAAATATTGAAAGAGTATCATTGAGGAATTTTACAGATGAACTACTTCGTGATTTTAAACACCATGCTGAACAAAAAGGATTGAAACTCACTTGCACATTGGATAAAGAATTGCCCGAATCCATCCGTACCGATCCACAACGTTTGAATCAGATATTAAAAAACCTTTTATCCAACGCCATAAAATTTACTGAAAAAGGAAGTGTAAGCATCAGTATTAACCGATATACTGCAAGTTCATTAATCATTTCTGTTACCGATACAGGTATTGGCATACAGGAAGAAAAACAAATGGCCATATTTGAAGCTTTTCAGCAAGCGGATGGCGGCACTTCCAGAAAGTATGGCGGTACAGGGTTAGGGCTTTCTATCTCGCGGGAACTTGCAAAATTATTAGGTGCTGAAATTAAGTTGAGCAGTAAATTAAACGAAGGATCTACCTTTTCAGTCATTATTCCTCTGGAAATACATCACGAACATGAACCTGTCAGAACGGGCACATTAAAAGAACCTGTTTTCTATAAACCTCATAACGATAGCTCTCGGGATGAAAATGATACCAAATATCTGAATTATCCTGCCATAGAGGATGACAAAGATACAATAACAAAGGATGATAAAGTAGTGCTCATCATTGAAGACGATCTGAAATTTGCTTCTATACTTTTAAATCAAGCCAACAAAAAAGGATTCAAAGCTCTGACGGCAGCAAGCGGGGAAGATGGCCTGGTGCTCGCTGTAAAATATAAACCGAAAGCGATCATTCTCGATATGGACCTGCCGGGCATCAATGGACATAAAGTATTGCATGAATTAAAAGCAAACCCGGCCGTAAGGCATATACCGGTACATATTATTTCTGTTAATGAACGTTCATTGGACAGTATCAAAGAAGGGGCCATTGAGTATCTGATGAAACCTGTAGATAAAAAAGATCTGGAAGAAGCATTTAACAGAATTGAAAGTTTTATCAGCAGAAAAATGAAAAATCTCCTCATCATAGAAGACGATGAAAATTCGAGAAAAACCATGCGTAAACTCATTGGGAATGGAGATGTGAAATGTTTTGAAGCAGGAACCGGCAAAGAAGCCCTGTCAATGTACCAGAAAAATCATTTCGATTGTATTGTACTGGATCTTGGTTTACCCGACATGAGCGGATTTGAACTTATCCATAAACTTGAGAATATCAATGGCCATAACATTCCGCCTATTATTATTTACACCGGTAAGGAACTGACAAAAGAAGAAAATAATGAGCTTCAGAAATATGCGGAGAGCATTATTATAAAAGGCGTAAAATCGGAAGAGCGATTGTTGGATGAAACCGCCCTTTTCCTTCACAGGACAATCAGTAATTTACCGGAATCAAAACAAGTGATCATCAATAATTTGTACGATAAAGAAGCTGTTTTTTATTCCAAAAAAATATTATTGGCAGATGATGATATGCGAAATGTATTCGCATTATCAAAAATATTAAAAGAACGCGGAATGGAAATAATAAAAGCGGAAAACGGAAAAAACGCGTTGGAAATGTTGGATAAACATGCTGACATTGATCTGGTATTGATGGATATTATGATGCCGGAAATGGATGGTTATGAAGCGATGAAACGAATACGATCTCAGGGAAAGTTTAAAAACTTGCCGGTAATTGCGCTCACAGCAAAAGCCATGAAAGATGATAAACAAAAATGCATTGATGCCGGCGCCAATGATTACATCTCAAAACCTGTTGATGTGGAACGATTACTATCATTGATGCGGGTATGGTTAAGCAAATGAAATTGACAATTGACAATTAATTGATAAATAATGAACGCAAAACCTAAAATACTAATCGTAGATGACAAACCCGAAAATTTGCTTGCTTTAAGAACAGTTCTTAAAGACCTGGACATTGAACTTGTAGAAGCAGCAAGTGGTAATGATGCGCTCAAGGCTAGCTTACACCATGATTTTGTTTTGGCATTATTAGATATTCAAATGCCGGAAATGGATGGTTACGAACTTGCCGGTATCTTACGTGAAGAAGAAAAAACAAAGCATTTGCCTTTTATATTTATTTCTGCCGTTTATACAGATAATCTCAATGTTTTTAAAGGATATGAAAAAGGGGCATTCAGCTTTATTACCAAACCTTTTCAGCCCGAAATATTAATTAATAAGGTTAAATTTTTTATTGACAAACATCAACAGGAGATCGCCTTGTTCGAGTTGAATGAAGAATTGGAGCGAAAAGTAAAACAGCTTGCCGATTATAAATACGCATTGTATGAGTCATCGATAGTTGCTATTACTGATCAAAAAGGGATAATAAAGGAGGTTAACAATAATTTCTGTACTATTTCAAAATATACCAGGGAGGAGTTAATTGGACAAGACCACCGTATGATCAATTCCGGTTATCATACTAAAGAATTTATGCAAGACTTGTGGGTAACCATTTCCAGCGGCAAAATATGGAGGGGAGAAGTAAAAAATATAGCCAAAGATGGAACCTTTTATTGGTTGGATACCACCATTGTCCCTTTTCTGAATGACGGTGGCATACCCTATCAATATATGGCCATTCGTTCAGAAATAACCCTGCGAAAAGACGCCGTGGATCAATTGCAAGCAGTAAACAAAGAACTTGAAGCATTCAGCTATTCTGTTTCTCACGATTTGCGGGCTCCACTTCGTGCTATGAACGGTTATGCAGAAATGCTTAAAGAAGATTATGGGACTAAACTGGATGAAGAAGGTAAACGCATAATAGAAACGATTACTGATAATTCAACAAGAATGGGTATACTCATTGATGACCTGCTTGCATTTTCACGGCTTGGGCGCAAAGAGATACAAAAAATAAAAATTGATATGATTAAGATGGTGGAAGATGTACTGAATGAGCTAAATAAATCAATGACACATAACACAAAAATAAAGGTTGGTAAACTCCATGAAGTGAATGCTGATTACACATTGCTTCATCAGGTAATGTTTAACCTTATTTCAAATGCAGTTAAATACTCATCAAAGAAAAAATATCCTGTTGTGGAAATATCATCGGAAGAGAAGAATGGTGAGATCATTTTTTCGGTAAAAGATAATGGTGTGGGTTTTGATATGCGCTTTGCGCACAAATTATTTGGCATTTTTCAGCGATTGCACAAATCGAAGGACTTTGAAGGCACCGGAGTAGGGCTTGCCATTGTTCATCGTATTATCAGCAAGCATGGAGGAAAAGTTTGGGCAGAGGCAGAATTCGAAAAAGGTGCAACATTTAATTTCGTATTACCAATTAACTAAAATAAAAAAATAAACAAAATGGAAAATACTGAAATAGAAATTCTTCTGATTGAAGACAACCTGAGCGATGCAGAAATGACCATCCGTGCATTACGAAAGAGCAACATTGCAAACAAAATTGTTCATCTCGAAGATGGTTTCGAAGCGATTGAGTTCATTTTCGGAACGGGTGAGTATGCAAATAGAAATATCAGCAACTTACCCAAAGTTATCCTGCTCGATTTGAAAATGCCCCGAATGGATGGAATTGAAGTGCTGTTGAAAATAAAAGGGGATAAACGCACAAAAAAAATTCCCGTAGTTATGCTTACTTCTTCTAAAGAGGATCCCGACATTCAAACCTGCTACAATTTAGGCGTAAATGCTTATGTGGTGAAGCCCGTAGAGATCAACTCGTTTTCCAAAGCCATTTCCGATTTGGGATTATTCTGGCTGGTGATCAATCAACCACCTAAATAAAATCCTTCGATAATCACTGTAATTATTCTCAATCACTGTAATCTATAAACAAATGAGAGAATACCGAATACTTCATCTTGAGGACTCACACAGCGATGCTGATGTGGTTAAAAGAGTACTGCTAAAAGAAAACTTAAACTTCCAGTATTTTTTTGCTGATGATAAAGAAAGTTTCATTCGCGGTCTCACCGATTTTAAGCCCGATGTGATTCTGTGCGACCATGCCCTCCCGCAGTTTGATTCGGTAATGGCTTTCGATATTTATAAAGAAATGAAGTTTGAAATTCCTTTTATCCTTGTTACCGGAAGCGTATCTGAAGAATATGCTGTGGAAATGATAAAAAAAGGGATAGATGATTATTTGCTAAAAACAAATTTACAAAGGCTGCCGCAAGCTATTAAAAGTGCATTTGATAAAAGAGAAAATGAAAAGGAAATAAGGCAGGTAGAACAAGATTTGAAACATTCTGAGACTAACCTTCGCACTGTTTTTGAAAATACTTCCTCCGGATTTTTATTACTTGATAAAAATTTAAATGTCATATCATTCAATAATCAGATGAATTATTTCTCAAAAGAATTATTCGGATTTGACTTGCAGGAAAACGTTAACCTCATCGCTATGTTAATGCCCGAAAGACAGCAGGAATTTAAAATCCTTTTCAGTATGATTCTGAAAGGAGAAACAAGCAGCAATGAAACAAGCTATCCTCAAACAGATGGACAATTAATTTGGTACAGCGTTAAAGGAAATCCAGTGTTAAATCGGGAAAGGAATATAGCCGGCGTATGCCTTACAGTAGATAACATTACAGAAAGAAAAAATGCAGAAGAAGAACGATTTAGGCTTTCCAGCATCCTCGAAGCCACTTCAGATTTTGTAGGTATAGCCGATGCGAACCAGCGAATTGTTTATTTTAATACAGCAGGTCGTAAAAGGATGGGATATGGCTTGAAGGAAGATCTGTCGCAAACAAAAATAACAGATTATTCCCCCGCCTGGGCTAATGAAATCATTCTTAATGAAGGTCTTGCAATTGCATTGAAAGCGGGTAAATGGATAGGTGAAACAGCCTTCATCACAAAAGAAGGAGAAGAGATTCCTATATCACAGGTTATAATTGCACATAAAAATGCCAACGGTGAGTTGATGTTTCTTTCTACCATTTGCCGGGATATCACTTTTCAAAAAGAAATGACTGAAAAGCTAAAAATACAAAACAAAAAACTTTACGAAATAGCTTTCTTACAATCACATCAGGTGAGAGGACCTATTTCCAGTATTCTTGGTTTGATTAGCCTGTTTAATTATGACAATCCAAATGACCCTATAAATACCGTAGTAATTGAGAATCTCAAAAAAACAACAGTAGCCTTTGATGAAATAATTTACGAGATTGTGCAAAAGACAAGTGAAATTGAAGAAACACAATAAATACCATTAGCATATCTGTATTCCTCAATGATGAGAACCAAGAAAATAAGTTTTACCCTTTTCTGCAATTTCAACCTGATAATTCTCTTCAGCTAGAGCTCCTTTCAGATCCTCCATTGCCCTCATTTCACCATGGACAAGGAATACCTTTTTAAGTTTTTGCTTATCCTGCTGTTTTACAAAATTCACAAGATCAGTATGGTCACCATGGCCGCTGAAGAGGTCAGTTTGTTTAATGGTGGCATAAACTGATAGTTCGCGGTGCCTCAGGTTAATGATAGGATCGCCGCGAAGCAGACGATGGCCAAGTGTGCCTTTGGCACAATATCCAATGAAAAGGATGGTACAGTAATAATTTGAAATATTATAATATAAGTGGTCCTGAATCCGGCCGCCTTCCAGCATTCCTGCTGAGGAAATAATGATACAAGGCTCGTAATAATTGGAAATGGCCTTACTGGCGTTCATATCCTGTATATAATCCAGATTTTCGAACTCAAACTCATCACCAAGGCTTTTATAAAACTCCTGAGCCTCCTGATTGAGTATTTCGTGATGCTTTCTGAAGATATCGGTGGCATAGGTTGCCATCGGGCTGTCAACAAACACTTTGATCCGGGGAAGCAGGCCTTTGCTGAATATCCTGTTCAGAGAATAGACCAGAGCCTGGGTTCTTCCGACGCTGAATGCAGGAATGATGAGCCGGCCGGGTGATTTTACACAAGCCTCGTTCACAGTATCCGTTAAGACCTCTTCAATACTCTGAGTTGCCTGATGAAAGCGGCCGCCATAAGTAGATTCGCAGACCAGGTAATCGACCTCAGGAAGTGGTTCGGGATCCTTCAATACCGGATAGGTTTTCCTCCCTATATCACCGCTAAAAGCAATCGTTTTCTTTATACCATGCTCTTCAATGGTCAATACGGCAGCGGCGGCGCCTAAAAGGTGGCCAACAGGAATAAATGTAAGGCTGATCTCACCGTTAATAAGGAAGGGTTTATTAAAGCCTATGGTCACGAAGCGGTCAACCGTTTCCATCACATGTTTCTGAAGATACAATGGTTTAGGTCCCGGAGAAAACCCTCGTTTCCCTTTTCGGCCCTTACGCTGTCTGTTGAGAAAAATGTTAACAGAATCGAGAAGAAGCAGTTCAGTAAGGTCGGCAGTAGGAGCAGTGCATAATATCTGTCCTCCAAAACCAAACCGCACCAGGGTGGGTAAGTTCCCGGAATGGTCTATGTGAGCGTGTGTCAGGATCACCAGATCAATATCCGATGGCAAAAATGGGAATTGCTCATTTTCTTCCAGCCAGGTATCACGCTCATAATCTAAACCACAATCAACAAGTATGCTGTAATTATCGGTTTCTAATAAATGCATACTGCCTGTTACTTGCCTGGCAGCGCCCCAAATAGTTAATTTCATAAATAATGTGACGTGTTACGGGTTATGTGTTTCGAGTTACGAGTCTGGGCGCATACTCCGCATGATACACAGCTATTATGTTAGTTTAAATTCATTAATATTACTGCTTAGATTCTTTTATGCATCCAGACACACAACTCATAACCCGTAACGCATAACTGATTTAAGCTTCTAACTGCAATTGACTCAAATAACGGTAAAGCCCTTCTTCATTTTTCATTAATTCGGAATGTTTACCGCTTTCTATCACTTTACCTTTCTCCAGAACAATGATCTTGTCTGCTTCGCGGATGGTTGAGAGACGGTGAGCAATAATGATCGAAGTCCGGTTTTTCATTAATTCTTCAAGTGCTTCCTGTACTAACCGCTCTGATTCTGAATCCAGTGATGAAGTTGCTTCATCAAGGATCAGCAGGGCAGGATCCTTTAATAATGCCCTGGCAATAGCTATCCGCTGACGCTGGCCCCCCGAAAGTTTAACACCTCTTTCACCAACAAGTGTATCATAGGCTTCGGGAAAGCCCGCGATAAATTCATGGGCATTGGCACGTTTTGCGGCCATAAGTATATCTTCTTCACTGGCATTTAATCGGCCGTAAGCTATGTTTTCGCGGATTGAGCCGCCAAATAATAAAACATCCTGAGGAACGATCGCAACCTGATTTCGGATATCTGTCAGTGAAAAATCGGTGGAGGGTATTCCGTCAAATAATAATTCACCAGCCTGTGTTTCATAGAAACGAAGGATCAGGCCTGCGATAGTAGATTTTCCCGCACCACTGGGACCGATAATGGCCACTTTTTCTCCCTTTTTAGCTTCAAATGAAACGCCATTCAATACAGTGACCTCCTTCCGTGAAGGATAGGCGAAAACAACATCTCTGAACTCCAGGTTTCCCTCAATCAGGTGATTAATGACATTTCTTCGTTCATCCATGGAAATGGGTTCATTTTCTTCGGCTAATATTTCAAGTACCCTTTCGCTGGCTCCGAAAGCTTTTTGCATGGAAGCGTACAGTTCAGGAAAACTGCCCATAGCCGCACCTACAAAGGTGGATAGAAGCATGAAGGTAAATAAACTTGCCGTAGAGATCTCACCCGACTGTACCAGGTACGAACCATACCAAACCACCGAGACTATTGTTCCAAACAGACAGAAAATTATGAAGGAAGCAAATACCCCCCTGAATTTGGCTCCGTGCATTGCGATCTTTACGACCTGACGAATGCTCTTATTGTAACGGTCAACTTCAAACGCTTCATTAACAAACGCTTTTACATTGGAGATCCCTTGTAAGGTCTCTTCAACAATAGTATTCGATTCGGCCAGTTTATCCTGGGCCTGCCTGGACAGCTTCCTGATAAAACGCCCGAATATTACAGCTACAACGACCAGAATTGGTAAAACGGCCAGAAGCATCAGGGTTAATTTACCTGAAACCAGTACCAGAAATACTATTCCTCCGATAAGTATAATAACCTGCCTGATCATTTCTGCCAGGGTGGTTGTTATGGCATCCTGAATTTGAGAAAGATCAGATGAAAGTCGGCTGTTCAGTTCGCCTACACGCCTTTGGGAAAAGAAATTCATTGGCAGGGTGATCAGTTTATGATAGGTATCGCTACGTATGTCAGCCAGTCCCTTTTCAGCAACTTCCACAAACCATTTAATTCTGAAGAAGGAAAAAATAGCCTGAATAAACAGCACTCCAAGCAGGGTAAGAGCAACGGTATTGATATCAGTAGGGAAGAAGTCCAGGATATCTTTCGGAATCGTATTGCCGCCTGGCTGGGGCTGCACTCCCGAGCCGATTAAACGACCCAATAATAAAGGAAATAAAAATGAACTCACACTGGATAAGAGCAGACAAGTTAAGCCCATATAAAATTTTGTACGGTAAGGCTTGAGATATCTTAATAATCTCATTACCTGCTTTATACTTTCTTTATTGATTTTTGCCTTTGGAAGTTCTTCAGACTGAGAGTTACCACTGTTTAATCGAGCACGTGCCATGTTTTTGAAAGGTATTTTTGGCGCCAATGATATGGCGGGCTCAAAATTAGTTTTATTTTAGGCATTCTTTAAGCTTTGCTTATCAGTCTTAGGTAATTTTTTTAACCTGTAGATGTAAAACAGTGAAATCAGCAAGGCAATAAATAGAATTACCTGAAAAACCGATATCCTTTCTTTTGAAACTTCCTTTTTTTCTGATTCGGCCCTTAGTTTTTCATTTTCCTGTTGGAGCCGGGTAATTGTTGCCTGAAACCTGTCAATACGGCTTTCAACTGTTACAGCCCTTGTCTCGACCTGTTTTTTTTCCAGGTCTTTATAATCCAGCAGGATCTTCAGTTCAGAGAAGATATCATTATCGGTCAGAACGATCTGACGAAGGATATCATTAGAGAATTGCATATCCTTCTTGGTTTTCAGGCCGAATATTCCGGTACGTTTTCCGAGGCTGCTTTCGTATTGCCCGAACCTGCCGCTTCGTTCCCCGAGAAGCTGGTTGATCTTATTTCTCTGTACTTCGTAGGCTGAGGTATCGCTTTGTGCAAACAAATTATTGTACTGCACAAAAACAAAGCAAAGGCATAGCAGGATCATTTTCATACCATTCTGATTTGATTAAGATTATATTATTCAGATTATTTACTATGTCTAAAGGTCATTCCCTTAAACCAATGTGAGAACTCAGAGATCGAAAGGGGCAACACCTGAAACTTAAAACCTGTAATTTAAATCTTATTACCTATAACTTATTACTTACAACTTACCGCTTCCCCTGATCCTCCGTCAAACTCCAGGCCTGAGCCTTTTCGGAGAACATTGGTTTTACTTTTGCCCAGGTGTTCCTGAACAGATACGATTGCCTGTAGGCCTCCAGGTCTTCCTCGCTGCGCCAGTAACTTAAAGTAAAAAAGGTATTTTCATTGTCCAGATCCACCATTAATTCGACACTGATACAACCCTCAAATGCCCGGATAAGTTTTTGCGATTCGTAAAATACCTCCTTAAAACCAGTTATATTTTCAGGTATAAAGGTCATCTTTACAATTCTGGTGATCATGGGCTAAATTCAATTCTAACGATATCACCAAGGTGCAGGCCAAGTAATCCGCTGGCATTCCCTTTATTAATTGCAATCTCCAGATGATTACTAATGCCGAACAGGCATAGTTTTTCGCCTTCAGGAACCTCATTGTAATGCCAGCTTAATTGGGAGATGGATTCATTCCTTTTAAAGAAAAGGGTAAAATCGCGGTTAAGTTGTACTCGTGTAAATAGTTCCTTGGTGATATTGGTAATAATATTCTGAAAAGAGTCGATGTAAATAACGCTTCCGCGGATAATATCACGTTCTATGACCGGCTGAAGGGTCATTTTTTCCTCAACACCTGATACGGGTAAACCGATATCAGTCAGTTTGCCGCCCTTTGCCAAATGACTGGCAGCCTTGGGAAAAATATCCGATAAGGGAAAATGCAGGTATTTCAGGTCCTGAATGATATTTAATTCAACGATCTCTGAAGGCTCTTCATCGAACAGGAGGGAAAAAATACCATTGTCGGAGCCTACAAAGTAATGCTCACGGTATTTTAATGCAAGATACCGCGCTTTTTCATTAAATACTGAATCGATCCCGATCAGGTGTACCGTACCTTTGGGAAAATAATGAAATGCATTCTTTAGAATGAAAGCTGCCTGTGGTATATTGAATGCAGAAATATCATGGCTGATATCAACGATATTAGCAGTCGCAAGCTGGCTCAGGATGCTTCCTTTCAGAGCAGCCTGATAAAAATCTTTATACCCCAAATCGGTAGTTAAAGTAATTATTGCCATTTAAAATGTGAATATTTATTGTTATTCTTGCGATAGATATTGACGCTACAAATATTCAACTTTAATCTCAAATAAACACCGCTGCACTAAAAATAAGCACAACTTGAACGAACTTAATCTAACTATCGAAAATGTGGACCCTGTAGTTATGTGGGGAGCGAATAATGAATATTTTGAGGTAATAAAAAAGCATTTTCCGAAAATAAAGATTGTGGCCAGAGGCCATGACGTAAAAGTGCTGGGCGATGAAATGGAGATGACTCATTTCAATCAGAAATTTCAGGATATCTTAAACCATGTTGATAAATTCCATACCCTGAATAATAATGATCTGGAGCAGATCTTAGGGGCGAGTATTCCGGTAGCTCAGGAATTAGAAGGTACTTCATCGAAAGGTGGAGGAGGAGAACCCATAGTTTTCGGCCCTAATGGAATTGTAGTTAAAGCGCGGACTGCCAACCAGCGCAAGATGGTGGATAGCATAATTAAAAATGATATCATTTTCGCCATTGGTCCTGCAGGTACAGGTAAAACATATACCGCTGTAGCCTTGGCTGTTAGAGCATTGAAAAACAAAGAGATACGGCGTATTATATTAACCAGGCCTGCAGTTGAAGCCGGAGAAAATCTGGGATTTTTACCGGGTGATCTTAAAGAAAAGATCGATCCATATTTAAGACCTTTATACGATGCGCTGGATGATATGATCCCGGCTGAGAAACTAAAGGTATTTCTTGAAAACAGGACCATTGAGATCGCTCCATTGGCTTTTATGCGTGGACGTACCTTAGATAATTGCTTTGTTATCCTGGACGAAGCTCAAAATGCTACAGATCTGCAGTTGAAAATGTTCCTCACCCGTATGGGCCCCACAGCCAAGTTCATTGTTACAGGTGATGTCACACAGATCGACCTTCCCAGAAAACAGCAATCGGGATTGAATACTGCGCTTCGTATCTTAGGTGAGATTAAAGGTATAGACATTATCTACCTCAATGGTGATGATGTAGTAAGACATAAACTTGTCAGGAATATACTGAGAGCTTACGGCGATATCCAGTAATTAATATTCCTGAATAAGCTATTTTACTGAATTACATCTGAAATCAAAAAATTAATTAAAATGACTGCGATCAAAGAAACACACTTTATATTGCCGGGACAAAGCAATTTCTATAAAGGCAAGGTTCGCGATGTTTATACCATAGGAGATAAATTTCTTGTCATGGTAGTAACCGACCGGATTTCTGCATTTGATGTCGTATTGCCCGAGCCCATCCCATATAAAGGGCAGGTATTAAATCAGCTCGCCGCTAAGTTTTTGCAGGCTACACTCGATATCGTTCCCAACTGGGTACTCGATATACCTGATCCAAATGTTACAATTGGTAAAATTTGTCAGCCTTTTAAGGTTGAAATGGTGATCAGGGGATATCTTGCAGGGCATGCCTGGAGGGAATACCAGGCAGGGAAACGTTCGGTATGCGGAGTTGAACTTCCGGATGGTCTCAGGGAGAATGATAAATTACCCGAACCAATCATTACGCCTACAACCAAAGCTGCAATAGGGCATGATGAGGATATTTCCAGGGAAGAGATCATAAGCAGGAAAATTGTTTCTGAAGCAGATTATTTATTACTTGAAAAATACACCAGAGCCTTGTTTCAGCGCGGAACTGAAATGGTATCCGATCATGGTTTAATCCTGGTTGATACGAAATATGAGTTTGGAAAATCAGATGGAAGAATCCACCTGATCGATGAGATTCATACCCCTGATTCTTCCAGGTATTTTTATAGCGAAGGCTATGAGGAACGTCAGGAAAGAAATGAACAGCAAAGACAGCTTTCAAAGGAATTTGTACGTAAATGGCTGATAGATAATGGATTTCAGGGAAAGGAAGATCAATCAATTCCCGAAATGAGCCCGGAGTTCGTCCAATCGATCTCAGAGAGATATATCGAATTATATGAACATATTACAGGAGATAAATTCATCAAAAACGATCATTCAAATGCTCTGAAAAGAGTCGAAAATAATATCATTGACGCTCTGAAACGACTGGGTTAATTATTTTATTGTAAATCAGAATTGTTTATTTAACTTTAGAAACCATGAAATTCACAGTCGATAAACACGAGAAGTATGTGCTGATCAAGCTAAATGAAAATAAACTGAACAGTTTGATCTCCCCGCAACTTAAATCTGAATTAATTCTCAGTAATTCTGAAGGCCAGCGAAATATTGTTCTTGATCTTTCAAATGTAAAATATTCTGATTCTTCGGGCCTCAGCAGCCTTTTAGTAGGCCACCGTATTTGTAAGAATGCGGATGGTTCCTTCATTCTGACGGGTATTAATGATAATATTGCCAGGCTGATATCCATTTCACAGCTTGAAAATATTCTGAACATCGTTGGAACGGTTGACGAGGCCATCGACCTTATTTTTATGGAGGAGATCGAAAAAGAATTAAAAAGAGAATTTAAATAAGTATGCTCAAAAACTGCACATGAAATTTGAAGTTACAATTTTAGGTAGCAGCTCCTCAACCCCTATATTTAATCGAAATCCCTCTGCTCAGCTTCTGAATGTCAATGAGAAGTTCATACTGATCGATTGCGGCGAAGCAACTCAAAATCAATTGCTGCATTTTGGCATTAAGGCCAATAGAATTGACCAGATCTTTATCAGTCACCTACATGGCGACCATTACCTCGGACTGGTAGGATTATTGTCTTCACTGCATTTAAACGGTCGGACAAAGCCTATGGAAATTTTCGCCCCTGCCGAATTAAAGGAAATTATTGATCTGCAATTCAGGTATTCTCAAACCATACTCAGGTACCCTTTGAATTTCAGGTCAACCAACCCAAATAACCCCGAAAAGATCTTTGAAAGTTATGATGTCCAGGTAGAAACCTTCCCGCTTGACCACCGGATACCCTGCACCGGATTTAAATTTACCGAAAAGCAAAGGCTTAGAAAAATAATCAAAGAGAAGATCGATGAACTGGCTATCCCTGAAGAAATGATCCCGCTGATAAAAAAAGGACAGGGTTTTACTGATAAAAAGGGCAGATTTCATTCTGCTGAAGAATTAACGACCAAGGCCGATCAGCCTAAAGTATATGCTTATTGCTCAGATACGATCTGCAGCTGGAAATACCTGAAAAGCCTGGAGAATGCCGACACACTTTATCATGAAGCTACCTTCATGAATGATATGCTTGGCAGGGCGGAAGAGACCTTTCATACCACTGCGCTGCAGGCAGGTGAAGTTGCCCTGAAAGCAAAGGTAAAGAGATTGCTGATCGGACATTTTTCTGCACGTTACCGTGAACTTGAACCCTTACTGGAAGAAGCAAGGAGCATATTCCCTTCAACCTCCCTGGCCATAGAAGGAAAAACTTTCGAGATCTGACCTCTGACAGACAAAATGCTGACAGGATGCAAAAATAAAAGAGCCCCGAAAACAGGACTCTCTAATTTTTATATCAAAGGGCTTTTTAATCCTTTTTTCCGCCAAACACAGAAAAACTCACATAACGTTTTGGGTTCGCCTTCAGATCGATCATCAGTTTATCCAGGTTCTCTGCAGCATTGTTCAGATTGTTATACATGCGCTCATCATTGATTAACTGGCTGAGTGTCCCAGTTCCTGAATTAACTTTACTCACAATAGTCTGAAGATCAGCCACAGCTTTATTGGCTTCAGTAATTGTTTGGGCAAAATTGGCTTTGGCTACCTCATCAGACACCTTTTCTAAATTGCTCGCAATGGCTGTGATTTTGGAATTATTGTTCTTGAAATTTGATGAAATCGATTCCAGGTTACTCATTATGCCCGAAATTTTTGAAGTCTGGGTACTTACCAGTCCGTCAACGGTCTTTGTAGTTTTTTCCAAAGTTTCCAGTGTTCTGGCAATACTTGCAAAACTACGGTCGAAATTCCGTTGAAATTCAGGGTTTAAAGTGCTGTTAACTGAAGTAAGTACCGAATCCATCCGGGCAATGATTTGTTCGGCTTTCTTTTGCACCGGCTCCACCTGATCCATCAGGTCTTTTTGAATATTTGCATTCAGGGTATCTCCATCCCGGGCAAAATCACTTCCGGTTCCAAGCTCAAATACAATAGCCTTACCGCCAAGCAGGTCGGTGCTTTCCAAACGGGCTATGGTGTTTTTGGGAATTGCATATTCCGGATCGATCTTAAACTGAGCCAGAATCTGTCCGCTGGGAAGGAGGGTGAGTTTAGAAACCCGTCCGATCTGGTACCCATTAACCAATACGGGTTTAGAAGTAGCTAATCCGTCAACCCGGTCGTATTTGGCGTAAAATTCATTCTCTGTAGAAAATACGTCATTGCCTTTTAAAAAACTGTACCCTATAATCAATATAGCAATGGCAACAGCGGCTAATACACCTACCTTGGTTTCGTTTGTTATTTTCATTTATTCTTTTTAAATGATTTAACAGGCCTTTCTTCAGCCCGGTTTGTTAGTGATACTATATCTGTTATCCTATACACTTAAATGCATTGCATAGTCATTCCAGTTCAGCCTGTTTTTTATAGGTCTGAATTGCTTTTAACAAATTTCCAACGATTTCGTTTTGTCCTGTTTCCGAATTAATGTATTCTTCTTCTTCCGGATTAGAAACAAAACCTATTTCTGTTAAAACCGCTGGCATGCCGGCCCTGGCCAAAACGGCCAGACTCTGTTCCTTTACACCCCTGTCAATTCTTCCGCTCTGGGTATATTCATCCTGCATAAAGGATGCCAGTTTAATGCTTTGCTCCCTGAATGCATTCTTCATCAAAGATAGTAGAATTATACTTTCTGGATCCTTTGGATCATACCCTTCATAATTTTCTTTATAATCTTTCTCCAAAAGAATAGATTCGTTCTCACGCATCACCACATCCTGTTCATCCAGCCGTCCAAAACCAGATACAAATGTCTCAGTGCCTTTGGTTGAAGTACTTTGAACCGTTTTATAGATGGGTACTCTCCGCCCTCTGCTGTCCTTACGGTAGCCGCTTATAACCCGCTTTATAGGCATCGAATTGCAATGAATGGATATGAAAAGATCAGCTTTTATACGGTTTGCTATCCCAACACGTTCATATAGCGGAATAAAAACATCCGTGGTTCGTGTATAAACAACTTTCACATCCTTAATATTTTCTTCAATGGATTTCCCCAAACGTAATGCTACCTGTAAGGCAACATCCTTCTCTCTGGAGAAGATGCCTCTGGTAGCTCCGTCAGCACCTCCGTGTCCTGCATCGATCACAATGGTTCTGATCCGGTAGGGGGTGTCGCTCGTCGTATTGCCTGAAGAAAGAAAAGGGATAAAAAGTAAGACAGTCAGGAATACGTAAATGTATCTGATCAATGGTATATTTTTCATTAATTTTGAGCACATATTATTATCTATCATTGCAAAAATAGTATTCATCATCGAATTTGAAATTTATTAGACTCATTTTTAAATATTTTTTTGCAGTTGTCCTGTTTGCTATAACCTTAAATGGGGCAGTTTACGCTCAACAGACGGCTCCGCGCCCAAATAACGTGATACGCGATACAACATTGCGCCCAGACAGTACAAAAAGAGACAGTGTAACAAGAAAATCAGCTCCGGCAGGGGGACTGAATTCAAAAGTAACTTATTCCGCTGTGGACTCAGTTCGTGTTGACAATATTAACAATATAGCATATTTGTATGGAAAGGCCCATGTGAAGTATGAAGATTTTGAACTCGATGCTGACTATATCAGGCTTGACCAAAAAAACAATACAGTATTTGCCCGAGGAGTTACCAATCCGGCTAACAAGCGCTATACTGGCAAACCCCTGATAAAACAGGGCTCAGAGCCACCCTTAACTACAGATTCTCTATTTTTTAATTATAAGACGAAAAAAGGGAAATCCTATGGTATTTTCTCTGATGTGGAAGGAGGCTATCTTCAGGCACAGCAATTTAAAAAGAACCAATATGACGAAGGATTCTTTAAAAGAGGGATTTACAGCACCTGTAATTTGCCTCATCCTCATTTCGGTATTCATATTTCAAGGGGTATAGCAACAGATAAACAGATCATCACCGGGCCTGCCTACCTGGTAATTGAAGATGTTCCTCTTCCTGTTGGAATTCCATTTGGGTTTTTCCCAAAACCGAACAAGCGTTCCGGGGGCTTACTTTTCCCGACATTCGGGGAAGACACCAGGGGTTTCTTTATGCGCGACCTGGGTTATTACCTGGGATTGAATGATTACTGGGATCTCTCAACCCGCGGGACATTATATTCTAAAGGCTCCTATGAGTTAGGTACGGCAGCACGATACCGGAAAAATTATAAGTATGATGGGGGACTGAATTTCAGGTTTGCCTCAACCCGGAATGGGGTGGAAGGTACCCCTTCCTATAAAAAACCCAATAAAGACTTTAACCTCACCTGGAGCCATTCTCAAAGTCCGCTGGCTAACCCGGGGACTACCTTCAGCGCCTCGGTCAATGCCGGAACCGGATCATATTTCCAAAATACCGGGGCAGCCGGAACGTATAATCCAACCGAAATTGCCCGGAATACTCTCTCATCCAGTATCAGCTATGGAAAAATTTTCGCGAACGGGCTTTTCAATTTTACATCCAGTCTTAGTCATTCACAGGACATTGTACAAAAAACCGTATTCCTCGATCTGCCGCGTTTTAGTCTGAACATGACCACTTTAAACCCCTTTGATAGCAAAGACAGGGCAGGAGAACAGAAATGGTATCAGAAGCTCAGTTTTGGTTACAGCATGCAGGGAAGCAACTCCATTAATACTACCGAGGATAAATTATTTAAAAAGGGATCTTTGAATGATTTCAGAAATGGTATTCAGCATGATATTCCGGTAAGCCTCTCCCTGAATATCTTAAAATATTTCCAGTTTAATTCAGGACTTCAGTACAGTGAGAAATGGTATATGCAAACCATCCGCAGAAGGCTGGATCCTGTCGCCTCCGGATTTGCCCTGGCCACAGATACAATTCAGGGTTTTAGCAGAGTATATGAATACAGCATGAATTCTGGCCTTTCAACCAAATTATATGGTAAATTCAATTTCAAGAAAGGAAAACTAATGGCTTTAAGGCATGTTATGACCCCTTCTGCAAATTTTAATTACCGTCCTGATTTCGGGACAAACAAATTTGGCTATTATCGTGATTTACAGGGCGATACAGCCAGAATAAGTAGCCGCTATTCTATCTATGAAAATCCGGTTTTTGGCGCGCCTTCACCCGGCAGGATGGCAGGAATAGGGTTTAGCATAGATAATAATGTCGAAGCTAAAGTAAGGTCAACAGCTGATTCGACGAAGAGTTCTGTTAATATTCCCATTCTGCAAAGCCTTTCCTTTTCGGGCAACTACAATTTTGCAGCAGAGAATTTCAAGCTCTCTGCCATAGGATTTTCGGGCCGGACAGCCTTTTTTAAACAAAAAATCGGTATTAATTTTTATGGAACTTTAGATCCATATAAAATTGACGCAAGCGGTAACAGGTTAGATAAATACACCATAGAATCCGGGAAACTGGCCAGATTGACCAATTTCGGATTATCGACCGATTTCAGCCTGAATTCGAAATCCGCTAAAAAGAGAAATGAAAACCTGAATAAGCTGGACGGGGTAAAACAGAATCTATCCAGTCAGCAGCAGGATGAATTAAATGCGATCAGTCGTGATCCAAACGCATTTGTTGATTTCAATATCCCCTGGAATATCAGTGCCGCCTACAGCTTTAATTATTCAAAGAACGGCCTGCAGTCAAGCATTTCAAATACGCTTAATTTTTATGGTGATTTTAATGTAACCCCAAAATGGAAGGTTCAATACACCTCAGGCTATGATTTTCAGGCAAATAAGCTTAGTTTAACCCAATTTTCAATTTACCGCGACCTGCATTGCTGGGATCTATCATTCAGATGGTCGCCGATTGGTAATTACAGGTTTTACAGTGTCGATCTGAGAGTTAAAGCCTCAATTCTTCAGGACCTTAAGCTTAGCAAGCGACGTGATTCATACAATAACTTCTGATATGGTAGCTGAAATTATAACAATTGGTGATGAAATTCTTATCGGTCAGATCGTTGACACTAATTCAGCCTGGATGGCCCAAAAGCTTAATCTTGCAGGGATCAGGATCAAGCAGATCAGTTCTGTGTCTGATGATCGTCAGCATATTCTGGATTCCCTGAAACAGGCTGCGCAGCGTGCTGATCTGATCCTGATTACAGGAGGATTAGGTCCAACAAAAGATGATATCACTAAGAAAACACTTGCTGAGTATTTCCAGGTTGGTTTACGTATCGATGAAAATGCCCTTGAAAATGTGAAACGCATTTTTTCAAGTTATAAAAGGCCTTTACTTGTGACTAATGAAAAGCAGGCAGAAGTCCTGGAAAATTGTACCACACTGCTCAACCTGAATGGCACAGCACCCGGAATGTGGGTGGAGCATGAGGGTAAGATCTATGTATCTATGCCCGGGGTTCCATTTGAGATGATGTATATGATGGAGGAGCTTGTCATCCCGAAGATCATGGCTGCTTTCAAATTGCCAACCATTGTTCATCATACCATACTGACTGCTGGAATTGGAGAATCCATCCTTGCTGAAAAGATCTCTGCGATCGAAAGTTCACTTCCCCCTCACATAAAACTGGCTTATCTGCCAAAACTGGGTATGGTTCGGCTCCGCTTAAGCGGCAGCGGAACGGAGGCTGAAGCTTTAAAAACTGAAATAGCCGCCTATTCAGGAAAGATTGTAAAACTCATCGCTGAGTTTGTGATCGCAGAAAGTGATACAGTGCTGGAGAAAGTGATCCTTGACTTTATGGAGCAGAAAGGCCTGACCTTGTCTACTGCTGAAAGCTGTACCGGAGGATTGATCGCTCATTTATTAACGCAGCAAGCCGGCAGCAGTAAAGTGTTTATTGGCGGGGCTGTAAGCTATTCCAATGCCTTAAAAACAAGCATGCTGGGAGTTTCTGAAGAAACACTGAAGCAATTCGGTGCAGTAAGTGAAGAAACCGTAAGCGAAATGGCCACAGGTGCCATTAACAATTATCATTCTGATTATTCAATTTCAGTGAGCGGCATCGCTGGTCCTGAAGGGGGATCAGCTGAAAAGCCTGTGGGAACAGTTTGGATTGCGGCATCTGGTAAGACGAAAACCCTGACAAAAAAATTCACTTTTGGCAGCAGAAGGGCACAGAATATTGAACGATCTGCCATCAGTGCCCTTTCTTTACTTTATAAATTACTCAAAGAAGAACAGGCTTAAGTGAAAAAGTTTAATTTTGCCCTGAGATAACCAATTCTAAAATCAATTCTATTATGGCCTTATACGAATTACTGCTTCCAAAAATGGGTGAAAGTGTTGCCGAAGCTACTATTATAAAATGGGTAAAGCAGCCCGGTGATATGATAGAAATCGATGAATCAGTGCTTGAAATAGCTACTGATAAAGTTGATTCGGAAGTACCTTCACCAGTAAGCGGCAAGCTGGTAAAAACTTTTTTTAATGAGGATGATCTCGTTCAGGTAGGAGCCGTAATTGCCACAATCGAAACAGACGCAAATGCTCAGGCCGAAGAAATTCCTGAGCCGAAAGCAGAAAAAGTATATGAACAGCCCATCGGGGTTGAAGAACATGTTCAAAGTCATGGAATACCTGATATTGAAAGTGCAGTTCAGGAAAAACCCACGGATTTCAGTAATTCCTCCCGTTTTTATTCTCCGCTCGTTAAAAGTATAGCTGCCGAAGAGGGCATCAGCCTGGCAGAACTGAATACCATTCAGGGTACAGGAGCCGAAGGCCGTGTGACCAAGCAGGATATTGTTGACTTTATTAAAGTACATAAAAATGCAGGTTCGGCGTCTGCCGCAAAAAACATGGTACAGCAGGCCGCCGAACCAGCGCACGGTGCAGAACCTGTTCCTTCCACTGTTTCCCGGACTGTCGCAGCTGTAGTCTCGGTATCAGGAGGAGACGAGATCATCGAAATGGACCGTATGCGCAAGCTCATTGCAGAGCATATGGTGATGAGCAAGCATACCTCAGCGCATGTTACTTCATTTGTGGAAGCCGATGTTACCAACCTGGTAACATGGAGGGAAAAGGTGAAAAGTAGTTTTGAGAAAAGAGAAGGAGAAAAAATCACTTTTACACCGATCTTTATTGAAGCGGTTGCCAAAGCTATAAAAGACCTGCCGATGATCAATATTTCGGTAACCGGCACACAGATCATTAAAAAACGTGATATCAATATTGGTATGGCTGCGGCCCTGCCAAGCGGAAATTTAATTGTTCCGGTAATAAAAAATGCAGATCAGTTGAACCTTTTTGGTTTAACCAAGGCTGTGAATGACCTGGCCAGCAGGGCCCGTCAGTCAAAACTTAAACCTGATGAGACCCAGGGCGGAACCTTTACATTAACTAATGTAGGAACCTTTGGAAACGTCATGGGCACACCAATAATTAATCAGCCCCAGGTTGCCGTTATGGCAGTTGGAGCTATAAAAAAGAAGCCTGCCGTAATAGAGACAGAGTTTGGGGATGTGATCGCCATCAGGCATATGATGTTCCTCTCCTTATCCTATGATCACCGGGTTGTGGATGGGGCATTAGGAGGTTCATTTGTGAGAAAGGTGGCTGATTACCTGGAGGCCTGGGATATCAACAGGGAAATATAGTTTGTAACACAATCTTTGGAATTCATTTTAAGGCAGATAAGCTTCACCTACTGTCCGTAAAGTTTCCATCGATTACCAAAATTGATTTATAAGAACAACAGTAATTAGCTGTTGTACAGTTTTTGCATTGGATAAGACTTACGAATTTACCTTTCCGAAATGCTATTAAAATTCGTCAGTCGCCCTAATGAAGCAGACTTACTATGGTGACTGACGAAATCGTCTTTCCGCTCGCCCGGGTGATTTCGATTTCTATCCGGTGCTTAGGGGTCAATTGAAAAGAATAATCTTCTGTCCGTAGTTTAGCGCATTGTCTCTACGGAAAGGTAGGTAATATACCTGGCCGAAGTATTTACTTTTCAGCCAATAGCTTTATGCTCCCACTGTCCGTAGTCTTTCGGGTGCGGGTTAAGCCCGGGTGACTACGGATTAATAAAGTAATTAGCTGTTGTACAGTTTTAGAGAAGCTACTCTACGGATTGAATAATAAGAAGGAGTTTCTAACTCCATTCAGGGGCATAGTTACGCTACGCATTTGCTGGAGAATGGGACTGATCTGAGGTACATCAAGGAAATATTAAGTCATAAGAGCAGCAAAATCACCGAGATCTATACCCATGTAAGCACAAAAAGCCTGCAAAATATTAAAAGCCCTTTTGACGATTTGAATATCTAAATTACAATCTGCATATTTAAATAAGTGGCAACAAAAACTGCAGCAATACAACCGGATCTGGGTGGATTGTGGTGGTTTTGTCATCAGTATATACAAGTATGGCCAAGGCTAAAAGACCAACTACGAACAGACCAATACTTAAACGTACAAAATGAGTAGTATCGAAAAGATAAAAGAGAAGCTTAATGAACAACAACTTCGAGCAGTAACAGAAACTGAAGGATTTGTCAGAGTTATTGCTGGCGCAGGTTCGGGAAAAACAAAAGTTCTTGAGTAGACGGCCGTGAGCCATAAAGCCCACGGTGCGCCTCTCGCACCACTGTACCCTTACTTTGTCAGGGTAAACCAGGCGGTTCTTCCCGAAATAAATTCGGGACAGGCTGTATACAGTCCCGCACCTGCGGGATTAAATTGTGGAGCTACTTTTTGGTAGTGTTCGAGCAATGATTCGTACCCTTTCTTAGCCAGTCGTTTCAAAGTAATGGTAGTTCCTAAAATAGGACTTTGAGCTATCGCCCAGCCTCCCTTTCTGGTCCGGTTTCTTCTCCCGATGCATACCCTTATTCTTTTATTAATCCGCAGAGCCCTTCGGAAATCTACGGACAGAGAGATGCTACTGCGTATCTTTCAAACTCTGCATAAAAGGTTTCAGCAGATCTATGGGGACCGGGAAAATAGTGGTCGAATTATTTTCTGTCGCAATTTCCCTTAAGGTTTGCAAATAACGCAAAGTAAGTGCACTGGGTTGCTCTGCCAATATTTTAGCTGCATCGGCTAAACGCTGTGAAGCCTGAAACTCTCCTTCGGCCGAAATAACTTTCGATCTTCTTTCACGCTCTGCTTCTGCCTGTTTGGCCATGGCACGCTGCATTTCCTGAGGCAGATCAATCTGTTTCACTTCCACAGTAGAAACTTTTATTCCCCATGGCTCGGTATTGGTGTCAATGATCTGCTGTAATTTATGGTTGATCTTTTCACGTTGAGAGAGCAAATCATCAAGTTCCGATTGTCCTAAGACACTCCTTAAAGTTGTTTGAGAAAACTGAGACGTAGCCATAAGGAAATTCTCAACTTCAATAATAGCCTTTTGCGGCTGGATTACCCTGAAATAAATTACGGCATTAACCTTTATTGACACATTATCACGGGTAATGACATCCTGCGGTGGAACGTCCATAACAACAGTACGCAGGCTAACTTTGACCATTCTATCAATAAACGGGATCAGAAGGATAATTCCCGGCCCTTTAGCTCCTCCTTCCAGGACCCGTCCTAACCTGAAAACTACCCCGCGCTCATATTCTTTCAAAATTTTTATTGCACTTGATAAAAATATAATAGCAAATATTGCTAAAATGATAAGAGTAACCGGAAACTGTTCCATGTCTGAGTTTTTAATATAAATAATTCAATACATAATATTTTATCCTGTTGGGTGATAATTATTCGAAATGCGAACCTGTAATCCGTTCTACATACAATTTCAGATCACGAATACTTACAACTTTGATCTTCTCTCCTTTATTTATATTCCCGTCTCTTGATTCCGCATTCCAGATCTCGCCATGAACCAGTACACTTCCCCAAGGATCCAGTAAGCTTAGTGATTCGCCGGTTTCGCCAATAATTCCCTCCACACCCGTAACAGGTTTTGTGCGTTGGGCTCTTAAACCCAATGTAATGATGATCAGGAAAAACAAGATACTAAATATGGTGGAGATAATAATTACAATTCCTGAAATGCGGATAAATTCAAGTGATGAACTTTCTTTAAATAACATTAATGAACCCAAAACCATGGAAATTGCACCTCCTATTCCCAGCAGGCCATGACTCACTATCTTTATTTCGAGCAGAAAGAGGATCATAGCAAATACAATAAGCGCCAGACCGGCATAATTAACCGGCAAAGTATGGAGGGAATAAAAGGCAAGGATCAGGCTGATCACACCCACCACGCCGGGAAAAATTGCTCCGGGATTATATAGCTCGAACATAATCCCGTAGATGCCAATCAGCATCAAAATATAAGCCACACTCGGATCGCTGATCAGATTCAATACCTTCTCTGAAGCGGTCATTTCAAGTTTTATTATACGGGCATTCCTTGTATGCAGTATCTTATTACCTGAATTTAAAGTGATGGTTCTTCCATCCAGTTTTTCCAACAGATCCTGCCCGGAGAGGGCAATCAGGTCAACAACATTTTTCTCCACAGCCTCTTTTCCGGTTATAGAAATACTGTTTCTTACGGCTTCCTCTGCCCATTTCAGGTTCCGATTACGTTTTTCGGCAATACTCCTGATAAAGGCTGCGGCATCATTGGTTGCCTTTTCGTTCATTACCGTATCGGTCTGTCCATTTAAATTTACCGGATGGGCAGCGCCAATATTAGTTCCCGGCGCCATGGCAGCCACATGAGCAGCGAGAGTTATAAACACCCCCGCAGAACCGGCATGTGCTCCTTCCGGGGAAACATATACCACCACGGGAATGGAAGAACTCAAAATATCGCTGACAATTACCCGCGTAGACTTCAGTAAGCCTCCAGGTGTGTTTAAATGAATAATCAGACAATCTGCTTTATCGGTCTTTGCTTTTTCAATTCCTTTATGAACAAAAGCCGAAATAAGAGGGTTGATGCTCCCATCTATTTCCATACTCACAACTGTTTGAGATCTTCCTATAAAAGGCAGCAGTAAAGTAAAAATAAAAAATAGAAAAGCTCGATTCATCCGTATATAAATAAACCTGTTTTATATAGCAATATACTGAATTTCAAAAGGATTCACAAACAACTAAGTCTATATTTGCTCCATGAAACAATTTAGCAGACTCATAATACTTCTTTTATTACAGTTCTGTAATCAGAACAGTTATGCACAGCAAGCCGCTCCTTTTTACCAGGAGATACAAGCATTTAAAAAACAGGATAGCATAAATCCTCCGGTTAAAGGCGCAATTTTGTTTGTAGGTAGTTCTTCATTCAGGGGATGGACAAATGTTCAGGAATATTTCCCGGAACATATTATAATTAACCGGGGCTTTGGCGGATCAAGTCTGCCTCATGTGATTCAATATGCATCTGATATTATTTTCCCCTATCAGCCCCGGCAGGTTCTTATCTATTGTGGTGAAAATGATTTCACTTCAGCAGGAGTTACCGCAGAAATTGTATATGAACGTTTTATGGAGCTTTTTGGATTAATCAGGAACAAATTACCTAAAACTCAGATCGATTTTGTTTCCTTAAAACCTAGTCCGAGCCGGATAAAATATATTTCTGAAATGATCAGGGCTAATGGAATGATCAGGGGATTTAATGAATGACCCCGAAGCAGAGCTTCGAGGTATCGCGTTATTCGAATAACCGTAATTGTGTCCTATGAAACTTCTTATAATCAGTCTTTTCATGACCTTGTTCATTTATATATCTTTGA
>JAKFBV010000057.1:0-6039 GCA_036677005.1 Pedobacter sp. | reverse complement strand
GTGGCTGAAATATGCCCTGCAGAATGTCATGAGCATTAATCACAAAAACATTCGCGACCTGTACCCCCAGAATTATAAGAAATTAATCGAAACTCAAAAGATGTAGTTGCTCGGGCGGATACTTTTTAGAACTGTCCGACCATAATACAAGCAAAGCTAATCCTAACAGCTCTTTTAACTCAAACTCAACCAAACATCATACACTCTCTTTTTTCACAAATTCAAACAAAATGATCAGACCCTATATTTTAGCAGAAACAAACTGGAAATCTGTAAAAGATTCAGATTATGACCTAGCAATCCTTCCCTGGGCTGCGATTGAAGCGCATAATTATCATTTACCTTATTCAACGGATGTGATTGAAGCTGACCATATCGCTGCTGAATCTGCAAAGCTTGCCTGGGAAAATGGAGCGAAGATAATTGTTTTACCCACCATCCCATTTGGAGTGAATACAGGGCAGGTGGACATAAAACTAGATATAAACCTTAATCCAAGTACACAGTTTTTAATTTTATGTGACATCATTGAAGTGCTTCAAAGAGCGAATATTTTTAAGCTTTTGATTTTGAATAGTCATGGTGGGAATGACTTTAGAACAATGATCAGAGAGCTGGGTTTAAAATACCCAAAGATGTTTCTTAGCACCTGCAATTGGTTTCAATCTGTAGACAAAATGGAATTCTTTGAACATGATGGAGACCATGCAGACGAAATGGAAACAAGCCTGATTTTACACCTGGCTCCGAATTTAATGCTTCCTTTAGAGGAGGCCGGAGATGGGAATGAAAAAAAGCATAAAATTAAGGAGTTTTCAGAAGGTTGGGCATGGGCTGAGAGAAAATGGTCGCAAATTTCTGAAGACACAGGAACAGGAAATCCAAAGTTTTCAACGAAGGAGAAAGGGGAAAAATACTTTAAGGCCGTAACTTTAAAAGTGTCCCATTTTCTGATTGAATTGTCAAAAGCGGATGTAAATGATCTTTATGAATAGGAGTTTCGTCGATTTATATTTAAGATGGGTTACAGGAGGTTCCCGCCTTCGCGGGAAGGACAAAAGTTATTGGGGGGTGAGGAGATTCCAGCCTCCGCTGGAATCGAAATACGGAACCGTACGATAAATTATGTAGCCCTTTCACTCAATTTTTGTCTTTATGTATTTCGGGAATTGCAATTTTGGGAGATGAGGAAATATTTTGTTTACATGCTTACAAATACCTATCATAACGTTTTGTACATCGGTTTTACAAACAATATCCGCAGAAGAGTATACGAGCATAAACGAAAGCTCAATTATTGATTCACGAGTAAGTACAATTGCAAATTCTGGTGTGGTATGAACTATTTTAAATATATTATCATTTATATATAGATTTAAATTATCAGTTTATGATCAAAAGTAAAGTTCTCCTCATTTTAATCTTCTTAGTGAAGATTTCCACTGCGCAACAGGTAGTCAGATTGTATGATAGCCAGATACCCAATTCAAAAACGGGTGCAAATGAAGAGCTTCAAACGTTTAATAAGGTAGTTGATACACTGACAACTAAGGTGTCCATACCAACTATTACTGTTTTTTTGCCTCCTCAGGCTCTTGCAAACGGAGCAGCTGTTTTAATATGCCCTGGTGGAGGTTACGGAGCACTCCTCACGAAACGGGAGGGGAGTGATGTGGCCAGAGCCTTTACAAAACTCGGTGTCACTGCTTTTGTTCTTAAATATCGTCTTCCGGATGATAAAATAATGAAAGACAAATCAATAGGGCCCTTACAGGATGCATTGCAAGCCTTAAAAACGGTACGTCGGAATGCCGGTAAATGGAATATTGATATAAACAAGATAGGGATTATGGGATTCTCTGCCGGGGGGCACCTGGCTTCAACAGCCGGAACTCATTTTGATGCCGGCTTAATTGAAAATTCTGAAAATATAAATCTTCGGCCCGACTTCATGATACTCGTCAATCCTGTGATCAGCTTTTCAGACAGCATTGGTCATATCGGAAGTCGTAAAAATCTTCTTGGAGAATCTCCTTCATTAGAAAGGATCAAATTTTTCTCAAATGAACTGTATGTAAATCAATCGACGCCACCAACTTTTCTGGTCCATGCAGGAGATGATACAGTTGTTTCTCCTGAAAATAGTTTTAGTTTTTATCATGCTTTGAAGAAGAATAAAGTTTCCGCAGAGTTGCATATTTATTCACAGGGGGAGCATGGGTTTTTAAAAAAGCCTGCTTTCGATGAATGGTTTGGAAGAACCGTTAATTGGATGAAGGACAGGGGTTTGATTCAATAGCTCATCCTGTTTAGTCCATCATTTTGATAGGATTGGATATGATCTGAAAACCTGTATAATCAGGTGATCAACTAGCGACAATGAATGGAATTGGAAAAGAATTTAGCATGAGAAACAGTTCTGGAAATATTATATAACCTTACAAATTATGAAACGCCATTTTAAAATCTTACTTCTCGTAATTTTACCCTTAGTTGCCACCATTTTTGTTGCAGCATTCAACAAAGATTCAGGTATAGAATTTAAGCCTGAAAAAGGCCAGAAAGTCATAATTCTGGGGAATACCTTCGCCGAGCGCCTGCAGTATTTTAACTATTTCGAACCGCTTTTGTATAAGAGCTTCCCTGACTTGGCCATTACTGTAAGAAATTTAGGATGGAGTGCTGATGAAGTGGGCCTGCAGCCCAGGCCATACAATTTTGGTACGCTGGATGAACATCTGACGCAACAAAAAGCAGATATCATTTTAGCTTGTTTCGGTTTGAATGAAGCCTTTAAAGGACCCGATAGTCTGATGCATTTTAAACATCGTCTATCCGGATTCCTTCTGCATCTGAAACAACAAAAATATAATTCATTATCATCCCCAAAAATCATTCTTATTTCTCCGATAGCACATGAAAAGCTGGGGGGCAATTTACCTGATCCTGCAAACCATAATGCCAATTTAAAGTTATATACTGAAGGAATGGCGGAGGTTGCAAAACAACTGGATATACCATTCATTGATCTTTATAAGCCTACACGAGATTTAGAAAGTGCTGCCGATTCACTAACGATCAACGGCATACATCTTAATGATAATGGATATAAGGCAGTAAGTGAAATTATCGCCGGGGCATTGAATTTTAAAGTTTCAAAATGGAAGGATGAACCTGATTTTAATGAATTAAAGAAGACAATTGATCATAAAAATCAGCAATTCTTTTACAAGTTTAGAGCTGTAAATGCTGAATATATCAATGGAAGCAGGAAAGAACCCTGGGTGCAACCGGCCGGAGGCCCTGTATATTATCCCTCAGAGTTTAAGAAGCTGGATGAGATGATACTGGGGCTTGACAGTATAATCTGGGCGGGTAGTAGGAGTAGTTCCGGGATCGACCCCCAAAAAGTACAGCGATTAATCAGTAACTCTCAGCAGATCAAGCCTAAAAACTCCGGGGATGTATTACCTGCCCCATTGGATGAACAATTTATCGTGAAGGAAGGTTATAAAATTGAGCTTTTCGCTTCTGAAAAGGATTTTCCAATAGAAAAGCCTGTTAAGATTACTTTCGATCCCCAGGGGCGTTTATGGGTATCTACTCTTCCTTCATATCCCCAGTATTATCCCGGAAGTCCGCCTAATGACAAAATTATTATCCTTGAAGACACAAACAAGGACGGAAAGGCAGATAAACATACTGTTTTTGCCGACAGCCTGTATCTTCCACTGGGTTTTGAATTAGGCAATGGAGGAGTTTACGTATCGCAGCCACCAAACTTAATGTTCTTAAAAGATACGGATGGTGACGGAAAAGCAGATTTGAAAGAGATCATTCTGCATGGTTTCGGAACAGAAGACTCACATCATTCGATCAATGCCCTCACATGGGGTCAGGATGGTGCATTGTATATGCACATGGGTACCTTTCTTCATACCCAGGTTGAAACCCCCTATGGACCACAGCGATCGGCCTATGGAGAAACCTGGCGATATGAACCACTGACAATGAAACTGGAACCTTATATTTCATATCCTTATGCTAATCCCTGGGGGAATGTCTTTACCCGGAATGGAACACATCTGATTGGTGACGTATCAACCGGTATGAATTATTTTGCCCCACCGCTCACTGTCGCTACCGATTATCCGGTAAAGCATGTCGAGATGAAGGATATGCTTACTCTGAAGATCAAGCCCAAAACTTGCGGCATGGAAATTATCTCCAGCAGGCATTTTCCTGACAATTGCCAGGGAAATATTCTTTTTAATACTTTTATCGGATTTCAGGGAATTACCCAGCATTCATTAACTGAAGAAGGTAGTGGACTTGTTGGTCGTGAACTGGAGCCCCTGTTACAATCCAAAGATCCACAATTCAGACCAGTGGATCTCCAGTTTGGTCCTGACGGGGCCCTGTATTTGGTGGATTGGTTCAATATTGTGATCAATCACGGGGAAAGAGCGCTGCGTGATCCCAATCGTGATCAAACTCATGGCAGAATCTGGCGGATTACCTATACGGGTAAAAGGACTTTGGAGCCAATTGACATGAGCCGGCTTAAAATTGATCAATTACTGGATCAATTAAAAGTTTACGAAGACCGGGCAAGATATCGGGCAAGAATTCAATTGACTGAGTTTCCCCAAAAGGAAATATTAACTGCTTTGCCTCAATGGCTTGAAAAGCTAAATTCTGCCGATAAAAACCACGAGCAGTACCTGATGGAGGCCCTATGGGTATATCAGCAATTAAATCAAACAAACGAAGCCCTGTTAAATAAATTACTAAAAGGCAGGGATGCTAACATCAGAGCCGCTGCCACGCGAGTTCTTTTTTACTGGAGAGAAAAGTTGAATAATTCGCAAGCAAGGCTTATAGCCATCTCAAAAGATCCTTCTCCCCGGGTACGACTGGAAGCAATTGTATCATTGAGTCATTTCAAAAATGAAGCTACGCTAATGGCATTGCTTGCTGCTTCAGAATTGCCCACAGATGATTATATCGAATATGCTTTAAAAGAAAGCTTCAAACATTTGCAAGCAATTTGGATGAGCAAGTTCAGGAAGGATAAAAATTTTCTTTCAAATGATCCCAAAAAAGCTAGTTTGTTACTTCAGCCACTTTCTTCAGAGAAAGTTTTGGCAATGCCCGGCTACTTTAAAAAGGATCCTGATGCGGCAAAATATACCAGAAAACCTTTATCAGCGAAGGACTATGATGAATTAGCCGATGTTAAGGCGGTGGTAGATTTTAAACAACGCCTTAACACAGCGTCTGTTGAGGTAGAGCCAGTGAAAAATTCCGAAAAAGGAAGAAATGTTATCCATTTATCAACAGTAAGCAGTAAAATGGCTTATGATAAGCTTGTAATTAACATTTCTGCCGGCAGTTTAGTATCCCTTGTTTTTAACAATCCTGATGAGATGCCCCATAATGTCGTAATTGTAAAACCCGGTTCCACCGAGATCGTTGGAAAAGCTGCCGATGCGATGGCAAGTCTGAAAGATGGCTATGCAAAGAATTTTGTTCCTGCAATTCCGGAGGTACTCTATTCCACCCCCCTGGTTGCCACGGGAGGTACCTTTAAACTTGATTTTAAAGCCCCGGACAAGCCTGGCGAATATCCGTTTATATGTACGTTTCCGGGACACTGGCGCATAATGAAGGGTGTAATAAAAGTTAATTGAGTTTCCTTTAACGGATAATAAGAATCGAAACTGAGATTGACTGTAATCCTGATTTTAAAGTATTAAAGGTTTGTTCTATAATCCTGTTAGTTTTCATTATTAAGGTGGCAGTCAGCAATTGCTAAGCAAAATCCTAAATTGTTACTCTACGAAGATTTCAGGGGGCAGGGGATTCAAAGGAGTTTGACGGCGGCGTATGAGGAACTGACGATGCAGGGTTTGAGTTAGGTGTTAGGTGTTATGGGTTATGGGTTAGGTGTTATGAGTTTAGCACACACAACTCATAACACATAACTATTTATGCAAGCATCTTCAGGAATGATCCGAGTTTTGCTTTCATCTGTCT
>JAKFBV010000056.1:0-4110 GCA_036677005.1 Pedobacter sp. | reverse complement strand
TCAAACTTCTGAAATATGGCTTGGCGACCTTTCCTTTCGATGGTATGGGAAACTGTACTATAGCCCACAAATGAGGCGATCAATTCAAATTGGTCCGGGACATTGCCTTGAATAACAAATTTTCCATCTACATCTGTCGCAGCACCCAAGGTGGTATTGTTGATAAAAACATTTGCAAAAGGAAGAGGTAGTCCGGTGCCTTTTTCCAAAACAGTTCCGGTGATAGTCTGCGATTGGGCAGATAAACTAAAAATGAAAATAAAAAGAAGGATAATTCCCCTCATAGGTTCAAACGGTTTTTGGTTATTTCAATATCGGGTTTTCTAAATCTAAAATCGAGGAATGATAAATCACGTCCCCATCCAGTGTTCTTCCTTCTACTTTTATACGGATCAATTTCACACCATAAGGCACTTTGACTTTGGTTTGATAAATCCCATCCTTAGTTTGACCATCCGGTTCCCAATAGATAGTGGGCTTTTTCTTCAAGAATTGATCTGAAGGAGGATTTATCGGGAATTCCTGGTAGTCGGTAAAACCAGGAACAGAGAAAATCTGAAAGCCATCTGAATTGAATTTCTTGTCATCCTTGGAGGTAGTTCTAGAACCCTGTTTTGTGTCTACTAATATTACTCCTGCATAGCCTGCCATTCCGAATATCGGCGCATTAAATGTATATACCTTTATAGACTTCAACTCAGAGAGAAAATAAGTTTCCAAAACCTCAAAAGGAAGTTGTGCTCCGTCAACAATCAATAAAGGAGGTCCTGTAGCTTGCCCAGTATTGTATCTCCCTATTCGATCACCTCTTATATCTAGCATTTGATTGATCGCATCAGAACTCATTGTTGCTAATTGTTCTTCATTAACTTCTCGATCAGGCATTCCATAGCCGTAATTTCGATCCGACATGGATTCTATAGTCCTTGAATCTTCTTTGATAAATTCTTGCATAAGAATAAAATCTCCAGAAAGATCCAAATAGTATTCATCAGAGGGCTCAGGAATTTTTTGATATTTCAGTTTTGGAAAACTAGAAAGGAATTTTGGCTTCTCGATAGGGATAAGTTGCACTTCTCCAAAAGGACGTAGGTTATTATTCACTGCTGCTATTGCTAGTTGAGTGGTGTCTGAGAAAGACAAACCTGTCGCCCAAAAATTCCCTAAGGAATCAGGTAGCACTTGACCGAAGTCTTCCAAATCTCCTTGAACTATAGTGATTGGAGTGATCACAGATTGTCGCTTATTGTCCGGAGTAAACTTTCCCTGAATCGATATTCCGTACTCCACATGATAATTCAGGTCGCTTTGGAAAGCCTTGGGTAATTCTTGGTCAAACCAATCCTTAGCTTGATAAAATTTAAATTCCTGATTTATTGGTACGGCTTGATCAGGATCTGTAATAGAGAGTACAAACTCAGTGTCAATAGGGTTTTCAAATTCGTCTAGAAACTCTAACTTTAAATCCAGGACCCGATAATTCAACGAATCAATAATACCATAACCGGCTTCTAATTTGATTGTCTTTGAGGGAAATTCTAACTCTTCTGATTGCACTTTTGGCCGGAATCCTTGTTCCATTACGATAAAAGGAGCAACAAACTGATCACCTTCCGGGAAATTCCGGTTCCAATGGGTGTAAGCCCTAAGGGCATAATCTCCTGGCTTCATATCCGAAGGCAAGACAAAGCCTCCAGATATTTTACCTTTTTGGATGGCGAATTTAGCAGATTGAACAATCTCTGAATTCTCTTTGAGGATATCCACATAAAGAACTCGGCTCAGGGAATCTGCTAAAAATGGATCTTGGTAAAGCATTCTACCTCCAATCCAAGCCGTTTCTCCTGGATAGAAATAGGATTTACTCAGCGTGAGCCAAACCTTTTCCCGAAGTCGGTTTACTTTGTGTTGCGGTTGACTAATAAGCATGTCACCAACCGGCACCACAGATACAAAATCAGACTGTGGATCAAAGTCAAGGGGAAGTGTACGAGCAACTCCTTTTCTGCCAAAAAACCCAAAAAGTACAAGCTGATTAGGATTTAAAAGATTTCCTTTTCGATCAATATCATAATAACCATCCGGAGCCTTCACCCAACTTATCGGATGATAAATATTCTTATAGTAATCATTTGCCCAATTTCTATTCAAGTGATGAATTTCCATCTTATTCGGAAGGAATACTCGAAAGTTCCCATCTCCTAAAGGCCTTCTCAGAATGGAATTTTCCTTTACGGGAATTATCGTTTCATTTAACTCATCAATAAAGTTGTCAGTAATTCTCCTGTCCAACCCTCCTGAAACAACTTTAAACAAAGCAAAATAGGCCGAGTCAAGTTGATTGAGAAGTATAGATTGGTTTAGGTGCCTTAGAGAGCCATAGAAATTATCTTGTCTGGCATTTTCCCATTTCCATTCATTATCTGAATTATTCAGCGGTTTGTAGAATACTTGACCGATGAATCTCGAACCACTACGCATCATTTGGAAGTCCTGAAGGTAATATTCAATTTCATACCCAAGAGCTTTATTGATTATTTCCAGTGGTTCTTGGGCTGATGCTCGAAGATAATTTAGACCTTTTTTAACTTTAACATTTTCAAAATCTATAACCCAAGGGTTTAGAATTTCTATCTGAGATTTATAAGGATCGTCGGGCACAGCTAGAAACACCTCTTTGAACTTTTTTAGGTTCCTCTCCCATGATTTATCACGCTTACCCTGAAGTTCGATTTCAGAAAGGTTGGACTCGTTAAAGGCCAATTCAAAAAGTACTTCGATCCCCTTATTCCCAACAAAGGATATGGTCTTTACTTCAGTCACATAGCCCACAAAAGAAGCAACCAATTCGATCTCTGCAGGGAAATCACCGGAAAGGCTAAACTTCCCTTCGCTGTCGGTGGCTATTCCCTGGGTCGTATTGTTTACGAAGACATTGGCAAATGGCAAAGGAAGACCGGTTTTCTTTTCTTTTACGACACCGGTAATGGTCTGGGAAAAGACAAGCCGAACAGAAAAAAAAAGTAAAATCAAAAATAGAGGTTTCATAAATGGGTTGAATGTTTTAGAAAGTTATTAAACTAAGGAAAGTTTAATTAAAATTCTAATTAAACTTTCTCAAAGGGTCTGTCAGGTTGGATGGGGAATTTTAAAATCTCGATTATTAGAATCTTTCAGTTTTTGATTTGTCGAGTATGTAAAGGGAATTTCACCCCAAACCTCTCACAGCACCGTGCGTGATAGCCTCTCCGCCGCGCCTGTGCGCCTGTGGAGTAGCGGACGCTTCCAAAGTCAGGTCTCCTGTTCTTACCAAGGGTTGGCGGTACCAATTGCCAGTGAACCAGTACCATTACCCTGTTTACAGGATGTTCCTTTGTTTCATACTAATCAATCATCCCCTTTTACAAGTTGTTGTTAGTATGTAAACCGACTTTGGTTCCACCCTTCGCTCCATCCTGCTTTCACAGGATATCAACACTACTACGGTGGAATCCGCCCCCTTTCAGCATTTCGGTATTCGCCTTACAGGTTCTCCGCTTGTACTTTCCCTTAACACTGCTGAAAGAGTTCCCTTGTTCCGTTGAAAAGCCTGTAACAGGTTCCTGCCTCCTTTACACCGCATACTGTCCGACCGGTAACAGCTTACTTCTGCCGGACTTTGTTCCTGAGGACACATAAACCCCCTCAGTTTCAGTATGGTCTATGGATATATCGATGTTTTAATATGGAGGTTCACTTTCGTTCAGCTCCCCGTTACCCACCTGACGGATAACTTCCGCCTTTTCTTTATCGCTCAATACGAATCCCTTTCGGTAAAACGCACCATAAAGTGGTTTGTGAAATCTGGCTGACAGCTTCCACGAAGGACCTTCCTTCATCTTCTCAACAGCATGCGTAGGACTTATTCCTCCGCTTCAAGGCACACATATGCGTATCCGGATATCTGCACGATGGATAGAAGCAAATCGGTTTTAATCCCGCTATCGGGATACGGAAATGTGACTCCCTCCGCCGCGGCGGAGGGTTAGGGGGATTTTTTCATTCAAATCCCAACTTAATTCTGTTACGTGCAATCAAGCGAATGCACGTAATATTTTTTTTCTGACTACT
>JAKFBV010000055.1:0-18048 GCA_036677005.1 Pedobacter sp. | reverse complement strand
GAACTCAATTTCATTTGCGAGGTCTATGCCTTCAGTAACCAATCGAGCTTTAGGTACTTTAAAGTTAGTGATTTTATACATCGCTGTTTGTGTGCCTTTATCGCTCATGCCAATTTCATTTGTTGAGTATTGAGTATTGAGTATTGAGTCGCAATGCACGATACTTCTATCTCTATACTAATTTAAGCGTTTGACTCAGCCAATAATTTTTTACCTTTTTCAATAGCATCTTCAATGGTGCCTACCAGGTTGAACGCAGCTTCAGGGTATTCATCCACTTCTCCGTCCATGATCATATTGAATCCTTTGATGGTATCTTTTATATCAACCAATACGCCTTTTAATCCGGTGAACTGCTCAGCTACGAAGAAAGGCTGTGATAAGAAACGCTGTACACGACGTGCACGGCCTACTACCAGTTTATCTTCTTCAGATAGTTCGTCCATACCCAGGATTGCGATGATATCCTGTAATTCTTTATAACGTTGTAAGATCTCTTTCACGCGTTGTGCTGTACCATAGTGCTCATCCCCAAGAGTAGCGGCATTCAGGATACGTGAAGTTGAATCCAGTGGATCCACAGCAGGGTAAATTCCAAGTTCGGCGATCTTACGTGATAATACGGTTGTCGCATCCAGATGGGCAAATGTGGTTGCCGGTGCAGGGTCGGTCAGGTCATCTGCAGGAACGTAAACGGCCTGAACAGATGTAATCGAACCACGTTTTGTCGAAGTGATCCTTTCCTGCATCAATCCCATTTCCGTTGCCAGTGTCGGCTGATAACCTACCGCGGATGGCATACGGCCAAGCAGTGCGGATACCTCAGAACCTGCCTGAGTGAAACGGAAGATATTATCTACGAAGAACAGAATATCTTTACCCTGACCTTCACCTTCACCGTCGCGGAAATATTCAGCAACTGTTAATCCCGAAAGGGCAACACGTGCACGTGCACCAGGAGGCTCGTTCATTTGTCCGAACACCAATGTAGCTTTAGAATCTTTTAATGCCTCTTTATCAACGGATGCCAGATCCCAGCCTCCTTCTTCCATGGAATGCTTAAAAGCATCACCATAGTTAATCACTCCTGATTCGATAAACTCACGTAAAAGGTCATTTCCCTCACGGGTACGCTCTCCAACACCTGCAAAAACGGATAAGCCTGCATAGGCTTTGGCAATATTGTTTACCAGTTCCATGATCAATACGGTCTTGCCTACACCGGCTCCACCGAATAATCCGATCTTTCCACCTTTTGCGTAAGGCTCAAGCAGGTCGATCACTTTGATCCCGGTGAAGAGAATTTCAGTTTCAGTACTCAGTTCCTCAAATTTCGGAGGGGTATTGTGAATTGGATAACCATCAGCATTATCCATGGTGTCAATTCCATCAATAGCCTGTCCGACTACATTGAATAAACGACCTTTGATCTTATCACCAATCGGCATTTTTATAGCAGACCCGGTATCAACGACCTTCATGCCGCGAACAAGCCCGTCTGTCGAGTCCATCGCGATAGCGCGGACACGGTCCTCTCCAAGATGTTGCTGAACTTCAAGTATGATCTTTTGTCCGTTATCTTTTACGATCTCAAGAGCATCATAAATTTTGGGCAAGTGGGCATTGTCTGAGAAGCTAACATCTACTACAGGTCCGATGATCTGTGCAATTTTTCCGGAGTTTGGCATATAAATTTTGTAAAACTTTATTAAATCAACAATTTAAGCCCGTTTTGAAGGGCATTTTTCGGTCTGCAAAAATACTCTTTATCCCCGTAAATCAAATACTTAATAAAAGATTTTTCTTAATTATTCCGGATATATTTTATTCCCCTATGCGGAATGGGTTTTTCAATCATTCTTATTTGATTTTTTTAACAGCCTGTTACAGATGAAGGTATTATTCCGGTAGCTGCCCGGATGTGAGGTTTTCTTTATTGGCAAGGCCTGCCTGATCGGAGTATGACATAAAAAAATAGAAATCAAACTAAAGGGACTCTTGTTTGTAATAATGGTTATGAAACAATTAATCTAAAATTTAATTATGAAAAAGCATCTGAGTTCACAAGCATTAAACCCGGCCATGAAATCCCTGCTGGTTCTGGCTGTAATTTTTAGCGGTATTTCTGCTTCCATTAAAACTTTTGCGCAAAGCGTACCCGAAAAAGTTGAAGTAGATATTAACGCCGGAGGAGATAGTACCTGGTACGGACAACTCTGGGTTTGGGCAGTTGGAGTTGCAGTGTTTATTGTAATAATTATTGCGATTACCAGAAGCAATAAAAGTAATGCCTGATCTTTCTGAAAAGATCTATGATCGGGAGCATTCTGGCTTTGGCTAAAATGCTCCCATTTCTATGATATTTTTAATTTTATTGTTCATTTAGCTTTAATTCTGGTTTATTTGAATAATGAAAAGAATTTTGGTCACTGGCAGTAACGGTCTTCTCGGTCAGAAAATAACGGATCTTTCCCTTTCTGATCCTGATATTGAATTAATTGCCAGCTCCAAAGGGCCCAACAGGCATAACATAAGCAGCGGGTATGTCTATGAAGAACTGGACATCCTTGATCCCCATCGTTTAAAACAGATTGTTGACAAGCATCGGCCTGATACTATTATCAATACCGCAGCTATGACTAATGTGGATGCATGTGAGATTGACCGCGAGGGTTGCTATGCTCTTAATGTTGAAGCTGTAAAATATCTTATTGAAATTTGTGAAAGCAGGAATATTCAACTGATTCATATATCCACTGATTTTATATTTGATGGCGAAAAGGGTCCCTATTCTGAGGAAGATGAGCCTAATCCGCTGAGTTATTATGGACAGACCAAACTGGAGGCTGAGAAACTAATTCAAAACTCTTCCTGCCCCTGGGTCATTTTAAGGACCATCATCGTTTATGGTATAGTCAATGATATGAGCCGCAGTAATATTGTTCTGTGGGCAAAAGGAGCGCTTGAGAAGGGTGATCCAATCAATGTGGTCAATGATCAGTGGCGTATGCCTACCCTGGCTGAAGACCTGGCTGAATGCTGTCTTCTTGCCTCAAAGAAAAATGCCCGGGGGGTCTTTAATGCTTCAGGAAAGGATCTGATGAGTATTATTGAACTGGTTGAACGCGTGGCTGATTACTGGAATCTGGATAAGTCACTGATCCGGCCGATCTCTGCCGATAGCTTAAACCAGACTGCAAAGCGCCCCCGGAAAACGGGATTTATTCTCGACAAGGCAACAAGAGAACTCCATTATAATCCCCGCTCTTTTGAAGAGGGACTTGCATTTCTGGATATTCAGCTTAAAGAACGCAAGCCTTAAAGCAGATCATATCCTTTTAACTAAACTGCAGCCTGTAAGCTTGAGCCTGTAAGCTTGCCTGCTTATTTTAACAGATTGGGACAATTTTTAAAAAAAACTATGTTAGTTTAAAAAGAAAGCATATTTTTGCAGTCCGTTAAAAAGGCACCTGTAGCTTAATTGGATAGAGCACCTGACTACGGATCAGGAGGTTAGGGGTTCGACTCCCTTCAGGTGCACAAGTTTAAAAGCCTTTTCGACCTTCTAACGGAAAGGCTTTTAAAATTTATACTAAACCTCCCTGTCATCAATGCTGTTAGTGTTGACCCAACAGGAATAAAAAGAGATAATTCAAATGCTGAACTTAGTACTGTTTGGCCCTCCGGGAGCTGGTAAAGGAACACAATCAGAAAAGTTGATTGAAAAGTATAATCTTATTCATTTATCAACAGGGGATATTCTGAGATCTGAAATTTCCCATGGTACAGCATTGGGTCTTGAGGCTAAGAAATTAATGGATCTCGGAGTATTGGTTCCCGATGAAGTTGTGATCGGTATGATCAGCAATAAGCTTGATTCAAATAAAGAGGCTAATGGATTTATTTTTGACGGATTTCCCCGGACTGTTGCTCAAGCCGAAGCACTCGATCAATTATTAAAGACCAAATCCTGTGCTATATCAGGAATGGTTGCCCTGGAAGTTAACAAGGAAGAACTGGAGAAACGCTTGCTGAACAGGGGAAAACTCTCCGGACGTCCTGATGATGCAAATCCCGGGATCATCCGTAACCGGATCGCAGAATATAATTCAAAAACAGCTCCGGTTTCCAATTATTATAAAGACCAGAATAAATTTACCAGCATTAACGGAATAGGCACAGTTGATGAAATATTCGGATCTATCTGCAAAGTTGTTGATACCTTTCACCAGAAAAAGTAATTCAGCAATTTTATCTTTCTGAGATCAATAAAATTCCTGCCCGGATTTTGCTCTCTGTAAATTAAAATTATGTCACAGAGCTCAAATTTTGTTGATTATGTTAAAATATGCTGCCGCTCAGGCCATGGCGGAGCAGGTTCCTCCCATTTGCATCGTGATATATTAACATCCAAGGGCGGACCCGATGGGGGCGATGGAGGCCGCGGAGGGCATATCATATTGAAAGGAAGCAGCCAGCTCTGGACGCTTCTGCATCTTAAATACCGTAAACATATTATTGCTGAAAATGGATTTCCCGGTTCAAGCGGCCAGAAATCAGGCAGAACTGGTCAGGATGAGATCCTCGAAGTGCCTTTAGGTACTATCGCAAGGGATGCGGAAAGCGGCGAAATTTTATTTGAGATCACCAGGGATGGGGAAACGAAAATTTTAACTCCGGGAGGTCGCGGGGGACTTGGAAACTGGCATTTTAAAACATCTACCAAGCAAACGCCCAGATTTTCTCAGCCCGGTGAAGCCGGAAAAGAAGAATGGATGGTTCTGGAGTTGAAGATACTTGCTGACGTGGGCCTGGTAGGCTTTCCGAATGCCGGTAAATCAACCCTGCTTTCTGTGCTTTCGGCAGCCAAACCTGAGATCGCTGATTATGCCTTTACTACCCTGGTACCAAACCTGGGTATAGTTTCCTACCGGGATAACCGTTCCTTCGTTATGGCCGATATTCCGGGTATAATCGAAGGGGCATCTAAAGGCAAGGGACTGGGGATACGTTTCTTAAGACATATTGAGCGTAACTCTGTACTCCTGTTCATGGTTCCTGCTGATACAGCCCGCAGCATCAGCGACGAGTATGAAATTCTGCTGAAAGAACTCGAAGAATACAACCCCGAACTGATGCATAAACCCCGTATTCTTGCGGTCAGTAAATCGGATATGCTGGATGATGAACTGGTGGCCGAAATGAAGAAAGAATTACCAGCCATACCATCCCTGTTTATTTCTTCAGTCGCCCAAAAAGGGCTTGCTGAATTAAAGGACATGCTCTGGAATGCGATCAATGAACACAGCAGGCCCTTAACTTCCTGATCTTCAATTTTTTTATCCATACCAGCCAGCTGAAGCGGCTTTCATCGCCCGGATATTTTTCCTCAAAAAAATATTTTTTCAAACATTTTTATCTTTTATACCTTTTTGTTTCATGGCTTTCGAACAAGATACCCTGTATGAAACAGGTTTAATTTATTCAAATGATTCACATCCGGGGATAACACGAAAAACGGCAGGAAAGAATTTTATTTTTCTGAATAGTAAGGGCGAGGCTGTTCAGGATGCGAAGCTGCTCAGCAGGTTGAGGATACTTGTGATCCCGCCTGCATGGACCAATGTGTGGATTGCCGGAAAGCCTAATGCTCATTTGCAGGCAACAGGGACCGATCTTGCCGGAAGAAAGCAATACCTTTATCATCCCGACTGGGCAAAACACCGGAATGAAAATAAATACTTCCGTTTACTTGAATTTGGAAACAAACTCCCCGATATCAGAAAAAATATACGAAAAGATCTCCGCCGAAAAGAACTGGATGAACGGAAAGTGCTGGCAATATCCGTTAATATGATGCAAAAAACCCTGATAAGGATAGGAAGCGAGTCGTATAAAAACCTCTACGGATCTTACGGACTGACCACACTGAAAAATAAGCATGTTCAGATTGATGGCAGTAAGATTCACTTATCCTTTAGAGGAAAAAAAGGAGTTTATCATGAAATCAATTTCTCTGACAGGAGTCTGGCTAAACTGGTAAAGAAATGCAGGGATATTCCCGGACAGGAATTATTCCAATATTATACGCCCGGGGGCGAAAGGCGTTCGATTGATTCCGGCAAAGTCAACAACTATATACGTGAGATCTGTAAGGCTGATTTTACTGCCAAGGATTTTCGTACCTGGGCCGGTACTTTGCTCTTCATGAAATACCTGGCAGAAACCGAAAGTTTAAACAATTTAACTTCAGAGAAAAAAAATATAGTTTCGGTATTAGACCGGGTAGCCCAAAAATTGGGTAACACCCGTGATGTCTGCAGGAAATCCTATGTTTTTCCTGCAATTCTTGAAGAGTATGAAAGCGGGACATTAAATCCCTATCTAAGAAAACTAAACAGATCCCCCGGACTGATCTCGGAAAAAGGCCTCAGTCATGATGAAAAGGTTTTACTTAGTTTTTTACGGGCACAGCGAAAAAAAAAGAAAAATATTTAGCGCCGGTTATCAAAACCCGGGGATTGAGAAAGGTCATTTCTTTGGTTCCCGGGCTACAGGATGCACCGGCTGTTCCCCTTCTTCACGCTTTTTTGCGGCATTGCCAAAATCAGCATCTTCTTTCCTGTAAATTTGATCCTCCGGTTTTACGACCGCTTCGTTGTCATCCTCAGGATGCCTGACTTTTTTTTGTTCCGAGTCCTTAGGCTCCAGCTGTTCGGGTTTATCAGATTTTCCATTCATACCGGATAAACAATTCTGCAGGCTGAATGTTTCGTCCGGTTTAAATGGGGATCACTGAATGGTCTCCATTTTAATGGATTGCTGCTTTTTTGAAGAAAATGACCCTGAAAATTATTCCTGAGCAGGGCAGCTAAACTAACAAATCATCCTGAACCGGAAATTTATTCATTATAGCCTGGTTTTTCCGGCTTCTTTTTCATTCAATTGAATAACTTTGGGCTATTATCGTCTTCAAATATGAATATAGCTATTAACGGTTTCGGCCGTATCGGAAGGATCACCATGAGGGCCCTGCTTCAGAAAGCAGGACTGAATATCCTTGCGATTAACGACCTGTCTGATACAAAAACCCTTGCTCACCTGTTTAAGTATGATTCCGTTCACAGAGGATTTAACGGAACAGTAAGCGCCGAAAATGGCCATATGCTTGTGAATGGTCAGGCGATCCGTGTATTTGCTGAAAAAGATCCTTCAAGACTTCCCTGGAAAGAGCTTGGGATTGATGTGGTTATCGAGGCTTCCGGGAAATTTACAACAGCGGAGGGTGCAGGTCTCCATCTTAAGGCCGGAGCAAAACAGGTCATAATTTCTGCCCCATCGCCTGATAAAGAGATAGCGACCGTTGTACTTGGAGTAAATGATCACCTGGTCGATCTTCGGGCTCCGATCCTCTCAAACGCCTCCTGCACAACCAATAATGTAGCGGCAATGGTTAAGGTTCTCGATGATAACTGGGGAATTGTGGATGGTTATATCACAACCGTACATTCTATGACCGGCGATCAGAACCTGCACGATGCCCCTCATAAAGATCTCAGAAGGGCCAGAGCTGCATCCGCTTCTATTATTCCAACAACAACAGGTGCCGCAAAGGCAATAACCACTATATTTCCTCATCTGGAAGGTAAACTGGGTGGTGCCGGGATCCGTGTACCCGTACTGAACGGCTCACTGACAGATTTTACCTGTATCCTGAAAAAGCGGGCAGATACCGATGCCATTAATGAGGCCTTCCGGTCGGCTTCAGCGGGCTATCTGAAAGGAATTCTGGAATATACTTCCGACCCGATTGTGTCGGTGGATATTTTGGATAACCCGCATTCCTGTATCTTTGATTCGGAGCTGACCTCTGTGGTTGGGGAACTGGTCAAAGTGGTTGGCTGGTATGATAATGAGTCGGGATATTCGAATCGCCTGGCAGATCTGGCAGAAAAAATTGCTCATCTCAGGAATGATTCCTGAGAATATCCTGCCTGGCATATCATGATCAGATTTATCACCACTCAAGAAACACTCCCCCTGCGCAGCCTGGTCTTAAGGCAGGGAGCAGATCCTGAATTATGCCGCTTTGAAGGTGATGATGATAAAACTTCTTTTCATCTGGGCTATTTTAAGGATGAAATGCTGCTCTGCACGGCAAGCTTCCATAAGCAAGGCAGGGAAGGCTTCAGCGGAACCGGCTATCAGTTAAGAGGCATGGCAACTTTAGCAGATCAGCAGGGAAAAGGGATTGGTAATCAATTGCTGAACTTTGCGATCGTTTATCTCAGGGGACAGAAAGCAAACTACCTCTGGTGTAATGCCAGAAAGAAAGCCTGCAGATTTTACCTGGGTATAGGATTTGAGTTCATTTCTGCTGAATTCGAAATAGAAGGTGTTGGTCCCCACAGGGTAATGTACCTGAAGATCCAATAATAAAATATCAATAAGCCTAATACATGATCATATGAATACGATAGATTTTTTAAATTTTTCTGGTAAGAAAGCACTCCTGCGCGTTGATTTTAATGTTCCGCTTGATGATAAGTTCAATATTACGGATGATAACCGCATGGTTGGGGCTGTTCCGACCATTGAAAAGATATTAAATGATGGCGGTTCGGTCATTTTGATGTCGCATCTGGGCAGGCCAAAGGATGGGCCTGCAGATAAGTATTCCCTGAGGCATCTGGTCAGGCATCTTGCCCTGCTACTGAACAGGGATATTCAGTTTGCCGATGATTGCATAGGAAAGGATGCTGTTTCGAAGGCAAAGGAATTAAAGTCAGGTGAGGTATTATTACTCGAAAACCTGCGATTTTACAAAGAGGAAGAAAAAGGGGATGAGGCATTTGCCAAAAAACTGGCTGAACTTGGGGATGTATATGTGAACGATGCTTTCGGAACGGCGCACCGGGCGCATGCTTCAACGGCGGTCATTGCAAAATTCTTTCCGGCTGCGAAATACTTCGGCTACCTGATGGCAGGGGAGCTGGCCAATGCAGAGAAGATATTGAACCATGCAGAAAGGCCTTTCACAGCCATTATGGGCGGAGCCAAGGTTTCGGATAAGATCCTCCTGATCGAACAATTGTTAAATAAGGTTGACAACCTGATCATTGGGGGAGGAATGGCCTATACTTTTGCCAAAGCCCAGGGTGGAAAGATCGGTAAATCACTGGTTGAGGATGATAAACTGGAACTCGCCAATGAACTGATTGCCAAAGCAAAAAAGAAGAAGGTAAATCTCCTGCTGCCTGTCGATTCCATCATAGCTGATGCCTTTGCGGCCGATGCCAATACGGCGGATGCCGCTAATGATGACATTCCGGATGGCTGGATGGGACTGGATATCGGACCCCTGTCGGTTAAAAATTTCAGTGCTGTGATCAAGGATTCTAAAACCATTTTATGGAACGGCCCGATGGGTGTTTTTGAGATGGATAAATTTGAGGCGGGTACAAAGGCCGTAGCCGAAGCGGTGGTGGCAGCTACCAAAAAGGGCGCTTTCTCGCTGATAGGCGGAGGGGATTCGGCCGCGGCAGTTGCTAAATTCGGATTTGAAGAGCAGGTAAGTTATGTTTCAACAGGAGGCGGCGCTTTACTCGAATATATGGAGGGTAAAGAACTTCCCGGGGTGAAGGCGATCAATTCATAGTTTTTTTTACTCATCCGATGACTTTGAGTCATCGGATGAGTATCCTGCAAAGTCATCGGATGAGTATCTTAACATTTGCAGGCTCTCCTGTATGAAATCAACTTCCCTTAGATCACTGAGAGCATATCCAAGCATTTTATTACACAGGCTTCCTGTCCGGAGGTTTGCATAGTCCCTATAAGATGAAAACTCCCAATCTTCCATAGATATTACAAGTTTTGCTCTCACCGGATTCTGATGAACATAATGTATACAGATCAATAATGCACTTATCGTGTAGTTCAGTGTTTCATCATAAAGTTTTCTAGCCTTGGTTTTTTGTTGAAATAATGATCCGGTAAAACGTTCTTGTTTCTGTATAGCCCGGGTATATGATCGAAGAAGTACTGCAATAGCTTTACTGATCCGATGACTTTGAGTCATCGGATCAGCCTCTTCATCCAAAATCTTCACATAAATAATTAAATGAAAATGATTAGGCATCAGGCAATAAGCGATAATATCACAATATGGGCAAAGCAGCTTCCTGATCTTTCCAAGGAAGAAACGATAGTTTTCGTCATTAAAGAAAATAGTCTGCTGATTATTTCCGCGATTGTAAATATGATAGGCCTCCCCTTCAATGAATTGCATGAATAAATTTATTATTCCATGCTCAGCCTTTGGTTGAATGTAGGGCTTCTTTTAGTTAACGGTATTCTTCGAAGCTTAACTGATTACTCATCCGATGACTTTGAGTCATCGGATGAGTATTTTGAGTGTACTGTCTCAGGGTTTATGATCTTTTTTGTGCAAATGCGCGATAGCCATAATTTTTTTGGCGATATCCTCCGGTGAAAGAATAAAGTCTATACAGCCGCTTTCAATTGCGCTGCTGGGCATACCCGGCTGTATGGCTGTTTCCGGTTTCTGCGCAATGGTAATGCCCCCGGCTTCTTTTATGCCGCATAGCGCTGCTGACCCATCGCCGTCAAAGCCAGAAACAATAACAGCAATTAGTTTGCCGTCCCAGTGTTGTGTAATGGAGCGCAGGAAAATGGTTATGACATCTGACCATCCCAAAGGCTTTGATATAGGCTTTAAGCGGAACTCATCATTAAGAACGTGCAAATCGCGCTGTCTCGGAATTATAAACACATGATTGGGCTGAATGTCGAGTTTTTCTGTGATCAGTTCAACAGGCATTGCAGTATAGCGCGGGAGGATCTGGTGGAGCTTGGTAGGAACAGTTCGTAAGTGATTAACGATGACGACAGCAACACCCATATCGGCCGGCATATTTTGGAGTAAACGGATATAGGAATCGAGGCCGCCAGCAGAGCCGCCCACACATACTATCGGGAAGTCTTTTGCATCATTCTTATCATTCCTTGTATTCATGATAATTACGTTTTAAAATTTGATTGATTGAAAAACCCGAGTCCGGGTATCGCTTTCTATTGCTCTTCTCCCTTTTTTGAATCAGCCGCCTGGTTCTATTAATCAAATTCTGTTCCTGATTGCTTAATCTTCATAAAAATTAAATACATATTCTACTTCGATAAAACCCTGTTATTCCCATATTGGATGGAGTGATTTAGAATTATTGCTTTCTTCCTTGATCTGTTTCCCGGGATATTACTTTTTCAGAGCCTCACAGCCATCCGGTTCCACCGTATAGGCAGCACTTGCTATTTTCCACCCTTCACTTGTTTTTAGCATGGTGAAAATATCTATTCCGCAATGAGAGAATTTACCACTGATATCTAAAGTATAAGGTACCCAGGCCATGGCTATCCGATCATGAATTTTTATTTCTGAAGAAAGCATTCTTTCCTGTATAATCCTTGCCGGATTTATAAATGTTTTCATGATATCACGAAACTGGCGCATAGAATATTTTACTATATTTTCTTTTTCGGAGATCGCCCAGGTTTGTCCATCCATCAGTAAAATAGATTTGAACAGTACCGTATCCTGTTTTTCCAGTGCATCAAAAAATTGCTGCACCTTCAGGAGAATTTCTTTTTCTTCCTGAGTATGCTTCTTCTGAGCGAATGCCTCTAGGCTTAAGGTGATTAAGATAAATAGTAAAAGCTTCTTCATCATGTAATTTATAATTTTTATCTGGCTATTTTTTTCGGAGTTTATTCCGGATTATATACGTTTCTCAAAAATTTGAAGAATATTATAAAGCCAAAAGCGGATTTATCCGGCAAATTATTTCAAAATTATTGGCCTTATTCTTTGCTTTTCAGTGGGTAAAGGATTCGAAAAGCATTAAAGATCGCCTGGTGAGTGATCGTTGCATGGTCTTCCTGCGGTAAATAGTCGAAATGTACCTGTACAGTTTTGCTTTTGCCTTTCCCTAATTTCTCAGCAAGTAAATTAGCATCCACCTCCATTACATGGGGGCTGGTACTTGGGGCCAGTCCTTCTTTTCCAACCCCAAGATAAATGCCTGTATTCTGAGAGAAATTGGCTGTCAGCAGATCAGAGGATTGATTGAGCAGGGAGCCGTTATCCCACCACAGGGAGGGACTGATTAGTATATATTTATTAAACAGCGCAGGCTTTTTGAGCAGGATCTCGGTTGCAAGCAAGCCGCCAAGGGATTGCCCGATGATCATTTTTGACTGATCGGTCTTGTATTTTTTTTCGATGAAGGGCTGCAATTCCTTTTCAATAAAGGCGATGAACTTTTCCGAATGCCCGGCGCTGGGGAACCGTTTTTTATCAGCTTCAATACGGGTAGGGTAAGTAAAATCCCTTCTCCGGTCAATATTGGCAATACCTACAACAATCGATTTGGGGACACGGTTGATCCAGGAAAAGTTATTGAACTGTACCAGTCCGGCCACATGTATAAAATCCTCATCTGCCGAACCATCCAGTAAATAGATCACCGGGTATCGGGTGCTGTCTTCAAGGCTGTAACCTGCTGGCAGGTAAATATTGAGGGTTCGATTTTCGGCTAACTCTTCGGACTTCATTTCAATGATCTGGCCAAGAATAAATGGTTTGGTATGATCAGCTGTTTGTGCTTTAGCTGACTGAACACCAGAGAATGCCGTAATGAGGATCAGGATTATGGATGCTGTTTTCATTTAATTTATATGAATACCCAATAATAAACCATTTGATGAATAAAAAAGCCTCCAAGCGCAATGAGATAAGGCTGAAATTTTCTTTTATTATTCAGATCATATACGATCAGACTGATCAATATCGAATAAATAAGTACATACTCCACATTCTGGGTTAAGAGCTCTGACCAGCCTAATAGGGTTGGCCCGATACGACCAACTGTTGGGCCTAGTAAAACCAGTGCCGCAGAAATCATATACCGCATATGTTTAAAGGTTGTTCTTTTGTAATAAATAGCCATAACATAAAAGATAAGCAGTAAAAAGCCATCGGCTAAGGGGAAGAATAAATAGCGGGTGTCTTCCGAGTTCATAGTCTTCATTACCCGCGGTATAAAGGACAGGATCAGCAATGGAAAAACAAGGTAGGATAGTTTACCAATGATACGGTGGAGTGCTATTTTTTTATTAGCGATTAAAAAGGGCTGCACAATCAGGGTGGCTACCCAAACAGAAGCGACGAAGGCATGGATATGACTATATACATCTATATTTTTTCCGAAGTTTGGAAATTGTACAATATAGGTATTGTAAAACCCCGCGAATATTAAGGGAATTAAGAGAAGCAGAAAGTACCCCAGGTAGTGGTATGTTTTGTCCATTGTGATCGTTTTGAGATGTTTTAAAATCAAGCTAACCTGTCTGTTTCAAAAACAAAATTTCCGGATCCTGCCCGGATTCAGGTGGCGGACCAATATTTTCATTCCCTTAGTTTTTACAGACCAGACCTATTTTATGAGGCGATTTTGACCTGTCAACTTTGATCTCCCCGATAGCCTCCATATGGATGCATACCCAAGCCAGGTACCAGGACACTGAACCTTCAAATTTTATATTATTCTTTAGCAGATAAGCCCTGGTAGCCGCAAGTAAGGACTTGAATGGCATTTCTTTCCCTTCTAAGCTGATGCAAACAGCATTTTGCAGAGTTTGGTACCTGCCTTTATCAATTGTTACCGTTTTCTTTGCGGGGTCAATATGTCTGAGCCGGATCTTTTCCATGGGTATCAATGAATACTAAGATAAATAAAAAGCTGAATTATTAGGGAAGCACCTGTCCTGAGTTTAACCCGGCGTCTCTCCGGATTTGCCTGAGGTTGGTGTTGTCACCAACCTCAGAGAATCGCATAGAGCCTGTTTAGCATTATAGATTTTATCTATGTCATTATCGATTCTTCGAATAAAACTAAGCCAAAGTTTGTCGTAAATTAGATGCATTAAACATTAAAATTTTATTAAACATGGAAGATCATAATACGTCTCACGATGCCAAAGTCGGTGATATGAACAGTGAAAGTGCAGGCAAGTGTCCATTTTCCAGCGGGGCATTAAAACACAGTGCAGGCGGTGGCATGACAAATCGTGACTGGTGGCCAAATCAGTTAAATTTGAACATCCTTCGTCAGCATTCTTCCCTGTCCAATCCGATGGGTGAAGATTTTAATTACGCAGAGGAGTTCAGGAAACTTGATCTGAAAGCCGTAAAGAAAGATCTCTTCGCTTTGATGACTGATTCACAGGACTGGTGGCCAGCCGATTACGGTCATTACGGTCCTTTCTTCATCAGGATGGCATGGCACAGTGCAGGTACTTACCGCATCAGCGATGGCCGTGGCGGGAGCGGATCAGGTTCTCAACGCTTTGCGCCCCTCAACAGCTGGCCGGATAATGCGAACCTTGATAAGGCCCGTTTATTGCTATGGCCGGTTAAACAAAAATACGGAAGAAAAATATCATGGGCAGATCTGATGATCCTTGCCGGCAATTGCGCCCTGGAGTCTATGGGCTTCGAGACCTTTGGTTTTGGTGGCGGACGAGAGGATATTTGGGAGCCTGAGCAGGACGTCTATTGGGGTGCTGAAAGTGAGTGGTTGGGCGACAAGCGTTACAGCGGTGACCGGGAACTCGAGAATCCTCTTGGGGCTGTTCAAATGGGTCTGATCTACGTGAATCCGGAAGGGCCGAATGGCAAACCGGATCCGGTCGCATCTGCCCATGACATTCGTGAGACTTTCGCCCGCATGGCCATGAACGATGAAGAGACAGTGGCATTAATTGCAGGCGGTCATACATTTGGTAAAACCCACGGTGCAGCGGATCCGAGCCAGTACATTGGAAAAGAACCCGCAGGTGCAGGCATTGAAGAGCAGGGCCTGGGCTGGAAAAACAGCTTTGGTACGGGTAATGCAGGCCAAACGATCACCAGTGGCTTAGAAGGGGCCTGGAGCACCACACCAACCAGGTGGAGCAACAATTTTTTTGATAACCTTTTCGGCTTCGAATGGGAACTGTCAAAGAGCCCTGCCGGTGCCAGTCAGTGGAAACCAAAGGATGGTGCAGGTGCGGGTACAGTGCCCGATGCACATGATCCAGCTATTAAGCATGCACCATTCATGCTGACCACAGATCTCGCCTTGAGGATGGACCCTAATTATGAGCCAATTTCAAGACGCTTCCATGAGCATCCTGATCAGTTTGCAGATGCTTTCGCCAAAGCCTGGTTCAAGCTGACACATCGTGATATGGGACCAATAGAGCGTTACCTGGGTCCGGAAGTGCCTTCGCAGGAACTGCTCTGGCAGGATCCTATCCCTGCTGTTACTCATGAATTGATTAACGATCAGGATATTTCCAGACTAAAAGACATGATCTTAGACTCGGGGCTGTCTGTTTCTCAACTGGTATCTGCTGCCTGGGCATCTGCATCAAGCTATCGTGATTCTGATAAACGCGGTGGTACAAACGGGGGACGAATTCGTCTGGCACCGCAGAATACCTGGGAAGTTAACAATCCCGTTCAACTGGCTGCGGTTCTGCAGAAACTTGAAGCGATTCAAAAGGATTTCAACAGCGCTCAGGCCAGCGCTAAGATGGTTTCAGTTGCCGACCTGATCGTTTTAGGAGGATGTGCAGCTATTGAGCAAACCCTTAAATACCAGGGACTTGAAATGTCAGTTCCATTTAGCCCCGGAAGAGCTGATGCATCACAACAGCAAACAGATGTCGCCTCATTTGCTGCTTTAGAGCCTAAAGCAGATGGCTTCCGTAACTACCAGCAGGCTCATCATAATTCATCAGCTGAGGCAATGCTGGTTGACAAAGCGCAATTGCTGACTCTGACAGCTCCGGAAATGACTGCGCTTGTAGGCGGAATGCGTGTCCTGAATACCAACTTTGATCAGACTCCGCATGGCGTATTCACTAATCGCCCGGGGGTACTGAGCAATGACTTCTTTGTGAATCTGCTTGATTTTGGTACCACCTGGAAGGCGGGCTCTGATGATCAGCATGTGTTTGAAGGCCGTGATCGCAAGACCGGGCAACTGAAATGGACCGGCACGAGAGTGGATCTTATCTTTGGTTCAAACTCTGAGCTGAGAGCCCTTGCTGAGGTGTATGCCTGTGAAGACGGTAAGGATAAGTTTCTGAAAGACTTTATTGCGGTGTGGGCCAAGGTGATGAATTTGGGACGTTTCGACCTGGTTTAATTGCCAGAAATTTTAAGGCTGCCAATCAGAAATTTTATTGAAAATGGAAAGGTGGTTCGGAAACGGGCCACCTTTTTATCGTTATAAGCTGTACCTTTTGCCACTCAGGTCGTATTCCGAAAGATTCGAACCAATCTTGCTTGAAAACAGGGTAATTAATCTGGCAGACTTAAAAACAGGCAGGCCTGCTTCTGAAATAAGCTTGTGAAGGGCTATTGCTGTTATAGCCAGTGCGCTCAGAGCTGAAGGGTTAGCTTTAGATGTCCACCTAGTCCCTTCTGAATAATTTTCATGAGGGTTGAAAGCCGAATGTCTGACGCATCATTTTCAATTCGTGAGATATAAGATTTATTAGTTCCGCATTTCTCGGCAAGTTCTTCCTGGGTCATACCCAGCTTAGTTCTGGCTTCTTCCAGCAAGGCACCAAGTCTGAAAGCCTCAAACTGCTGTTCCCATTCTTCCCTTTTGGGAGCTCCCTTTTTGCCATACTTTTTGTCCAGAATTTGGTCTAAGGTTGTAATATTAGTTTTAGTTTTCATTTTGATATTCCTCCATGATTTTAAGGGCCTTTTCTATTTCTGATTTAGGTGTTTTTTGAGTTTTCTTATGAAATGCATTACCCAGAACTACTAAATTTCCTTTATCAAAAAATGAAAAAATACGATAGATGTTATTGCCTACTTCTATTCTAACTTCGTAAAGACCTTTTGTTCCTTCTATATGTTTGAAATATTTTTCAGGAACTTGTCTGGTTACGCGAATTAGGTTTAGAGTCCATTCTATTTTAGCTTGAACAGTATCAGGCAGTTTCTCATAGAAGTTGAGAAAGTACCTTTTGTAAGTACCAACGTTTATTAATTGCTGAAATGTTTCTATTTTGCACTGTCCGCCTACTAACGCAAAACCCGTGTTAGCGGTTCGGGCTTTTGTCCGACTGGTCGTATCTTTTATTATTATTTCTTTCGTCCATAATGTAGTTGAATTAGTCCTGTGTCAAATGTTTTTGTATTCAAAAGTTCAAGTTGTTGTTCGGGTCTGCCGTCTTGGAAAAGTCTTGTCCCGTTACCGACCAAAATTGGAATAATAGAAATAATAAATTCGTCAATAACGTCATTCCTTAATAGTTCATTTATTATTTCTGCACCACCGTCACAGTAAATATTCTTACCACTTTCTGATTTTAGTCGTTGGACTAGTTCATTCAATTTTCCTGTGTAAAAAGTTGTTCTCCCTACACTCGGTCGTTCAGTTCTTGTTATTACGTACACGTCTCGTTGTCCGTTGTCGTAATGAGAAGAACCGATTTCTTTAAGCACATAATCATAGGTTTTTCTCCCAAGAATTATGGTGTCAATGTTTGCCGTAAATTCTGCGTAACCATAGTCTTCTCCTACTTTTTCTACTAATTTCAGAAAACTAAGGTCGTCATTTGGTTTGGCAATGTATCCGTCTAAGCTTGTCGCTATGAAAAGTGATAATTTTCGCATTGTTCTTTATTTCTTATGTTCTGCTTTTTCGTTGTGCCGTTTTTTAGCCTGAGCGCTAACGTTTTGCAGATTTGCGATGGGCGGGATTTTACCACAAATGTTGATGCGGAGCACAAACTTTCGGCCATCACAAAACTGTCTGCGGAGCACGAAACCCCGCCTATTGCAAACATGCTGTGTGTGCCTTGAATGGTAAATATAGGATAAAATCCTAAAAGCTAGAGGGTTAAAGTCCCTTATGTGCCGGGGTAACGCCCGGAAACATTAGTAAGCCGCAAGGTGGTTTATCG
>JAKFBV010000054.1:0-6685 GCA_036677005.1 Pedobacter sp. | reverse complement strand
CGAATGTAACTCCTTGTGATAACATAACTCCTCGTTTTTAAGGAACCCACAATTCTCATTCCGGTTTGTGTAAGCTTAAAAAGCGGTCATGCAGGTTTCATCAGTATATAAATTGTTTTTTAATGGCGATGAAGCTTGCATGAGCTTATATTCATTTCGTGGTGTGAGCGGTAAGCTCATGCAGGTTTCATTATTGTTAAAATTAGCTGAGGCAGGAAGATATTTATAGAGAAAAAGAGATTTGAGATTAGCAATATTGCCTCTTAGCCAGTATAAGAAATCAGGGTCTTACAAAACTTAAAGTCTAAATCTTACCTCATCATCCTAAAGCTGTATAATGTCTTAATTAGAATTTCAAGATCAAGCCAAAAGGAACACTTTTCAGCATAATAGTTATCATTCTTTTTTTGTTCCTGAGCAGAAATATATCCATTCCCAATGCTCTTTATCAGCCAGTGCCCTGTGAGTCCTACAGGACTCATAAAATGTTGTGACCATTCGTTTGAGGTAAGCATTTCTGCCTCGAATAAAGCCAGAGGTCTGTTTCCAACCAATGACATATCCCCTTTTAAAACATTAAAAAATCTGGGTAATTGATCGATGCAGGTATATCGGAGAAAGTTTCCTAATCGGCTAGTCGCCGGATCATTCTTTAAGCTGCAAAGAATCGCCTTCCTTTTATCATTTTCTTCATCAGAAACATATCGATTTATGTCCGCAAGCTGTTCAAGGTCTAAGTCGGCCTGTTTATGCATACCAGTTTAGCACTCTCCAATACCGACAATTGAGGTTTTATAAGTTTAAATTCAACTAAGAAATTAAGCCTTTCTACTAAATGATCTACGGGGAAGGGTATTATGTAATAATCCTGAACTTTTAACTGCAATGCCTTTGTCTTATAGCCTTTATTGTTCTCAGTCGCCACAAGGATCACGATTAAATCACGCCAGAGCGGATTTTTTTTTGCCTGCTCAATAAATGTAAAACATTTACCCCAGGGGTCAGTCTCAATTAAAATAACATCAGGCAAAGTCAATATTGATTGATTACCAAGAAAGGTTTCCAGTTCTTCAACTGAATGTAATTGTTGAATAAAAAACTGAGACGGAAGTTCATCCAGAATAAAGGCACTGGATTTAGTACCTATAAAAGCTAGGCTTAAAGGTAGACTCCCGGTTAAAGAGTTTTCATGCTTGATTGCTTCTAACATCGTGTTGTAAAAGTGATGCTTTTATTGATGATTTTAGCTCAGCAGGATTAAATGGTTTTTTAAAAAAACAATCTGCCTTAAATGGCATCTGTGCCACAAGGTTTTCAAGGTTTTCAGCTCCGGATAGCAGAATTACCGGGGTATCCCTGTAAAATCCGCTGATTTTTAAATTTCGTATGAAAGATCCACCATCCATATATGGCATTTCAAGATCTGATATGATCAATGCCGGATTATTTCCCTCCTCCAGCCAGGTGATGGCATCAGCCCCATTTTGTTTAATAATCAGGTCGTAGTCCTTCGATAGAATAAAATTGAGCAGTTTTAAAATACTTAACTCATCATCAACAAGCAAAATTTGTTTTTTCATGAAACTCAAATTGAATGGATTTACTAAATCGACGAAATGTTTAAATACGATATTAACTAGTAATTATAGCTATATAATTATTATCAATAATATGACAATGCTAATGCCAGAGTTAATAATGGTGGAATTTGATACCATTGGGAGAGAGGTGTGGAAATCATTATCTTAAAGGCGGGGAAAAACTTCCTCAATAGGGGCAAAATATTAACCAATATTCTGAACTTGTATGGTCTTTGATGATTTGTTTAATTTTGGGATACGAAAAATTTCCTATTTCGTAAAAATATTAAGTCAAAGTTATAAAACTTCAGGGTATTGTATTTTGCAGGCAGACATTTTTGTTTTGACAATTAATTATAACAATAAGTTTTAAATTAAAAATTAACGAATTTTATATTCTGACAGGCATTCTTCAGGATTTTTTTTGTGCGAGCGGAAAGCCTTTATCGATCCAGTTTTGTTTCAGATTAGTGGGCAGGTTAAGCAGTTTACCATTGGTAAAACCCATACTCTTCATCAGGTTAAAAGCCGGTCGGATATTCGGACATTTTTCAAAGGGGCAGCAGCCGCAATAAACAACCACTAAAGTATTTTTAGGCAGGCTGCTTAAAGCATTTTTGAATTTTTCAAGGTTTGCATTTACACTTGCTCCGCCCATTTTTTTTGCGCCTTTAATATCTTCAACAACTCCAATGTTAAATATTTGGGCTTGTTTGGCTTTAGGGTTTGAAATGATCGCAGCCAGAGCAGAAGGCTCCATTAAGTCTTTTTCAGTCCATGTATTTCTTTTATCCAGCGATTGATTTGGATTAAAAGTAGTCTGAGCCATACTGATTGAAGTAGTAGTTAGGATTAATAGTATGATATACAGGATGTTTTTCATGACGCTGGTTTATTTTTATTTTGATGCAAAAATAGTCAATTTTGCCCAATATCGAACAGTTTCATGTCATCATTGTCCACTTAGGGTATTTAAAAAATTTATCATTTCCGGATTGTCATAGTCGGCCATTCCGGTATGATGAAAAACTATATTTCCTTCAGCGTCAATAATTAGTGTTGTTGGCAGGGAGCCATTAAAGATCTGTTCAGGAATAACAGATTCGCTTGAATAGACCTGAAGCTGGTAGGATCTGTTTTTCATAAATTTAACCGAGGATGCAATTTTATTATCCACATCAACCATAATGAAAATGACCTTTTCCTTATTTTTCACCTTTGAATACAGGGCATTGATGGAGGGCATTTCTGCCCGGCATGGAGGGCACCATGTAGCCCAGAAATTAATAAAGAAAACTTTTCCTTTGTTTTCCGATAAATTGATAAGCTGCCCATCCTCCGACCGGAAATTCATCCCCGGCGGTAAAGACCGGGGCAGATTGTCAGCAGGCTCAGGGGCATCAGCATTGTAGAGTCCTGTACTCATCAGCCCTTTGATCAGGAGTGTTTTGGCATCTGCATTGAAGAAAACAAAACCCATGAATACCATGAATATAATTGATCCGATATTTGATTGTAAGTATTTCAGTAATCTCATGATTAATTTTTCTTTTTGGAATTCTGCAATTTACATAGACTGAGATCAATTTTGTGTAACAAGAGTTGCATTGATTTAAAGATGTTCATTTGTTTTCCCCAGGCAGATTCTAAAATACTGTACCTATTTTCGTACACCTTCAAGCAGCACTCAGGTCAGTTTCTGTAAGTCACTCATATGCAATTTTTTAGCTTATATATGCTCAGCGTGATAATTTTCAAGGAATTGATGAATGTCAGATCTATATGTAACAATTGTCACTTTTTCAGGATAATTTTTGGCTTAATTTTCGTTTATATTATAATGAACGTTAAAAAAATACTGGAGTATGGCACGAAGTAAAATAGAAGCAATTAAAAACTGGATCAAAACAATGGGATTTGAACTGATCAAGTCTCATGATCTGAACGGGAAAGCTGTTAAGATCAACTATTACAGTTTAGGCAATTTCGGTATTTATGAAGAAATATCAAAGAATGTAAAGAAAGGCAGCAATTCTGATGACAAATTAAGGTTCATATCCTGGAATCCATGGGGTGTCGATTTTGAGGTCCACTCGGTCAAAGAATTAATTGATGCCTATCAGGATTCAATAAGCTATAGCCCTGAACTGGCATAAACTGATCGCATTTTCGCCGTTTAAACCCGAATGATCCTTTATACAAATGTTTTAGAGGTTTTTTACCCCGTTATTTAAGATGAAACGGGAAAGTTCTTCTATGGGATGCTTTAGAATTTTCCCTACCCGTATTCCCTGTTCCTCACACAGTTCTTTCAATGTATCAGAAAAATGATAGGCTATAGAGCCAACAAAATGGCAGGTTTGTTTTTTGTATTCAGGATAAGATTTGATATTCGTTTCAATAAATTCACTTAAGCCTCTTTTTATTAGCTCTATTATGAAGGGATGGCTGGCATACTCGCTCATAAAAGGCGCGAAGGAGGCCAGATAGAAATTTGGGGAGGGTTCCTGGTAAACACGTTTTATGATGGATTCCTTATCAATTTTATATTTCAGGTAAAATGCCTCAGAAAGTTCAGGTGGCATTGTTCCATACAGGAAACTGGTTATCAGTTGTCTGCCAAAAAAAGTTCCGGAACCTTCATCACCCAAAATATAACCAAGGCCATGTTTACTCTCATGGATCCTGGTTCCATCGAAATAAGAAATATTTGATCCTGTTCCAAGAATGCAGCAAATTCCTTCGGAATTTCCGGTGGTTGCATAAATGGAGGCGATTATATCAATATCAACACTTACAAAGGCATTTTTGAAGATCCTGGATAAAGCGTTCGAAATGATTTCGCGGCGATCAGGACTGGAGCAGCCGGCACCAAAGAAATAGATCTCTTTAACCTGGTCAGTATATGGCTGAATCTCAGGAGTATTCTGAAATATTTTGATAATTTCCTTTTCTGTCAGAAAGAACGGGTTTATTCCACTTGTTCTAAATGGAATGGTCTGATTATCTGCTAGCGTTAATATCCAATCGGCCTTGCTTGAACCGCTATCTGCAACTAATAACATAAAAATTATTTAAATTTCTTCGAGAATTTGGTGGGTAAGGGGTTTACCAATAAACTTCGATACAAATTGATTTTCCTTGACCTTCCTGATATCTTTCGGATCCAGGGATGAGGTAAGGACATATATTTTAATCTGGCCAGGCTTAAGGTCGGGGAGTTCTAACAATGCTTTAAGGAACTCAAAGCCATTCATGACAGGCATTCTTAGATCGAGAAATATAACTTCAGGCAAATCATTTCCTTCCAATAATGAATCCCGGATAAATTTGTAGGCTTCCCTTGGAGATTCAATAACCCTAATAGATTCGGCATAATTGCTATTATCTAATATTTTCTGATTGATCAGATTATCAATATAGCTATCATCTATAAGCAATACATTTTTATATTTGAAGGTATTCATCCAATCAAAAATACTAATTCTTTGCATTTAAGCAAATACCTTAATTTTTATAGAAATTTTACTGAAGCGTCAGGCTGCCCGACAACTGCATCAGTGCTGTTTCTGCCAGTTTAGCCTCAAATTGAGAATTTGTAAAACGGGCATTAGCATCAATATAATTCCGTTGTGCCTCCCTGAACTCCAGCGGGGCCACACTTCCCAGTCTGAATTTCTCAAGGGTGATATCCATGTTTTGTTTGGCCACCTCCAGATTTTCCTGCTCCAGGTAAACAAGCTGAAGATTTGTTTGAAAGGTCTGGTACAAGGAGGCAAGCCGGGAGGAAATATTCTGATTTAATTTATCGTACTGAAGCTGGCTGTTTTCAATCTGCAGGGAAGCATTCTTTTCATTCCTTTTTTGCAGGTAGCCATTAAAAATATTTATGGAAGCGCTAAGGCCATAATTCAGGCCCCTTCCTGCAGAGTTACGGGCGAATCCAAGTTCGGAAGTTGATTTATTGAAATTATATCCCGAATTAATGGAGATATCAGGATATCGATTGGCTTTAACCTGCTTTAAATTTAGTTCAGCAATACGGCGGTTGATCAGAGCAGATTGCAGGGCAGGATTTAACTGAGCCGCAGAGCTCTGTAATTCGGGTAATTGCAGATTATTTTTTATGATAATGGTATCGCTTACTGTGAAATCAGTCCTGATATCTCTGGCAAGCAGTTCATTAAGCCGGATTTTTGTATTGCGGTACAGATCGATCTGCCGGAGTAGGTTTGTGGTGTCTGTATTCAGATCCACGGATGCTGCCAGTACTTCAAGTTTGGCAGCCTTCCCGATCTGGTACCTGCTCTTTGAATTTTTCAGTCTTAGCCTGGAAATATCCAGCGCTTCACTCAAAGCTTTTATCTGCTGCTGCTGTTGGACAAGATCATAATAATTATTGATCACATCTGCCAGGGTGGTTTGTACAGCAAGTTTAAAAGTTGCTTCACCTAACTGTTCCAATTCCTTTAATCGATCATATCTGGCAAACATTTCGAAGCCATTAAAGACCTGCCAGTTGAGAACAGGCCCATAGGCCAGATTGGAGTTTTTCGCACCGTTTCTCTCCTGGGTTAGACCGCTTGACAAGGTTTGTTTGGTATTGGAAACTGTATTATTGGTCGAAAAATTTCCTGTTACAACCGGCAACATACCGGCGTTAGCCTTGCTGACATTATTTTTGGCCTGCTCAACTTCATTTTTATTGAGTTTGATATCATAATTATTATCAAGGGCCAGCTGAACCGCATGCTCCAAACTCAATCTTTCCTGCGCCTGGCTGTTTCCTGCCAGCAATAAACCTGCGATTAGATATAAAATACCTTTATTCAATTTCATTCTATTTTTATGTATTGCTGCTTATGGTTGATTTGATATGACCTGACTGAGTTCTTTAATTTTTTGTATTAATTTCTTAATCATTACTGAGTTCGATCATTGTTTTTCCACCACATTCTTGTATGGGCGGATATTTATTGCAAGGCTGCGTTAACGATGGCAGCGGCATCCTTTTTGGCTTTTCGAGGCCAAAAAGATACAGCGGACAGCGTGTTTAAACGCCCAAAAACCTATTTTTAATAGATTTGTGCATTTTTAATAGTCGA
>JAKFBV010000053.1:0-4334 GCA_036677005.1 Pedobacter sp. | reverse complement strand
CCATTGCTCTGGTGCGTGCAATTTCAGCCTGGACACAAAACTCTGCTGAGTGATTATTAGCAAAATTATTCCGGTAAAAAAGAAAATCTCGAACATGCAGAGTATTTCGCTGTAGGTCTAACGTTTGGTTAAGGGGCGGGCTTTAGCCCGTCCCAGTGAGCGGAGCGAACGATTTGAACCATTTGTTAGCAGTACATATTGGTACAAATTTAAACGATGCAGTTCCGCTCATTTAAATTTCTTTGTAGTTGCGTACAGCATTAGAGTAAACGATAGCAGCCACAGGTAAAATGCAGGACCATAACCGGCTATATGCTCGGGTGTACCGTCCTCGCTCCAAATATTTCTGTAGAGCAATGAAGACACTCCAAGCCCTAGAGCTATTTTTGATAATGCGAGACTCGCGGGGTGGTTATTTATATACAAAATAATTGATGCGATAAATGCCGGGTTTGCATACCAGGCAACTGTCCAGTCAAGAATTCCAGCCCAACCTATCAGCAATATACTCCAGCCATAAATAGGCTTGTTTTTCTCGATTAAAGGATCGCCGCCATAGTGGTAAATAAATTCCGTATGCAATGCTGGCAATAGCAATGATGTTAGATATAGCATTGCTGCGATTATCGGGAGTAAGTTTTGTCTGAGGAAGACTGCCATAATTATCTGCTAACGTTTAGGTTAAGGGGCGGCGGCACGCCGTCCCAGAGAGCGAAGCGAACGATTTGAACCGATTGTTATGTGCCATCTCGTTGCTTAATGTGATCTTGAGTATCGGCTGGTATTAAATTGGCGTAAAGGTCTTCCAGTTCTTTTGGTTTGGTAATAAGCTCTTCAGCGATGAAATTTAAAATACCAAATAACTTTTGAGCGACCTCAGCATTGTCATCTAGATTTATTTGTCCGGGATGAACAGCGTTATTGCCTATAACTCTAAGCAGATCTAACGCTTGCTGTATCTTCGGGCTCATGCCGTCAGCGACTAATTCCTTGATATCGCCGTTGATATTTTTACCGCTCTTGCCAACCTGCTCTAATAGTTTTTGTAGAGCCAGCCTCAAAAGAGCCGTAGAGCCTTTTGGCGAGTCTATAAGAATTGATGATGCTTCAAGATAAAGAGATTTTATTTCCTCATTCAAGTCGATATTTGGCGGCGGTAGTTTTGTTTTTTTAGGATACACAATACCCTTGCCAACCCATAATGTGAAATCGCCACATGAAGCGCAAGTGGCTATCGAAAAGCCATTAGGTACGAATTTATAAAGATTATTTCTGAAGTCACTATCAATTTCTTTTAGGAATCGAGCTATCTTCTCTTGGGCGTAGTTATCAATATTTGATCTGTAGTTTAAATACAGATGACTGATAATATTTGAGGCTATATTGCCTGCGTTATTCGCTGTAAACCACTCTTGAGTGGCAACCGTATTGCAATGCGGGCATTGAAATTTCTTATTTCCATACTCAGGTATCATTAATTACTCCGTACAATGACAGCGCATAACGTTTGGTTAAGGGGCGGGCTTTAGCCCGTCCCAGTGAGCGAAGCGAACGGTTTGAACCACTTGTTAGCTCCTTGCACGAGCTGACAGTCTGCGGATTGCATAGAAATTACCTAAAGTTTTTCTGGCCAGTTCAACGTTTTCTTGTGTTTTGCGAACGGTTGTTGACCCTAAAGAATCGGTAATAACAGTTTTTGGGCCGTTAAATGCTTGAGAGATTTTCTCGACGGTGAGTTCAGGATTGTACTGCAGCTCTTTGATCATGTTCTTGGCTTCTTCGGCAGCAAAATGATCAGGAGAAGAATCTATATATGCCTGTAAGGCTGCTGCTAGCTCTTTGATTAACTCTGACTCGCTGCTGATCCTTTGCTGGTGCATGAGGTTTTCCCTAAGAGCTAACGTTTGGTTAAGGGGCGGGCTTTAGCCCGTCCCAGTGAGCGCAGCGAACGATTTGAACCAGTTGTTAGATAACTTGCTGGTTTTTTCGTGATTTAGACAACCCCTAGGGACAGAGCAGTAACGGCCACGACCAATACAGAAACACGTAATGTTTGCAGAAAATAATACATATATGGAGATGTTTTTCTTTCAAACCACATTCCAATAGAGAATGTCTCGCCGTAAATTGAGGTGAAAAATACTTCAGCCATGAAGGTTAATGCAAGTACACAAATACCGATTTCTGTATCGTAGTATTCAATTACACCACCTGCAGTGAGAGTTAAAGTAACAAATAATAACTGCCTTAAGTTTCTAATTTTCAAGACCTTCTGTTCCCAGCGATAACAATTGAACTCCTGCCAAGGCAATACTAGAAAACGTGCCTCCTTTCAGTGGCTGCCAGTCGCGACATAAGGGCTCCCGCTATATATCTAACGATTAAGCTAAGGGGCGGCGGAACGCCGTCCCAGCGAACGAAGTGAGCGGTTTGAGCGCATTGTTAGCTCTTGACTCTTTGAAGCCTGACGGAATTGCTTGAAATAATTTTAATCTCAATGGGTTCCCCTTGCTTGAAATTTGACATTATCCAGTGCTTCAGGTTTTTCCCACCCATTATTCTAGGTGATCGTGATCGGTTAGCTGTTCGATTGATGTAACCAGTAATGGGGTTTTCATTCTCTGATGTATAAATTTCAATTTCGTCGCCATCAGAAGCAAAAAAACCTTCTAGCTTTACAGGTACATTAAAAAATCCGTGGTTGTAATATGCTATCCCTAGTTCAAGCGTGAAGACTTTGCTGTAATTTAATTCAGCGCTCGGGGCATCGCTAGGGTTTGATAGTGCTTCTTGAGTTTTTACTGCTTCAGATTCTTTTTGCCCTCCGTTCCAAGGAGGGTCAATGCTTGCTATTAGACCGTCCTCAAGGCCTGCGGCAAGATTGATAGGGAATCCGCCGTAATTTAGCAGTCCATTATCAGGCAACACAAAAACATCAACCGGCTCTTGCTTGCTGAGTAGGCCTTTAATGTTTTTGTTGTTTTTTATGTTTGTGGACTGAGTTTTTCCAGGGTTCATGTATCCATATAGTCTCTTGGCGAGTGGCTGTGTGGTCTTGCCAATGTATTTTATTTCGCCATTTGATATGAATGCGTATAAGACATTCTTTGAGTTGGTGTAGCTTTTAAGATAGAGCTGTAATTCGTCGCTCACTAAAGTCCAATTTCCCGCATACCTAAAGCCTATTTCTAAAATTCTATTCATTTGGTGATGCGCCGTATTGGGCTTACTGGTAGGAGCTAACGTTTGGTTAAGGGGCCGGCTTTGCCGGTCCCAGTGAGCGTAGCGAACGATTTGAACCGCTAGTTAGGCTAAATGGGGGTTATAGCCTCACTCGTTGCTTTGTAACAAACAATTCCGCATATAACTGCCGGGATTATAAAAATAAGATTAACTGTCACTTCGCTAGATGAGATTAGCTGTAAAAGGTCACTATTTTTGCAAAGGTCGCAGTTGTACCTGAAGATGGAATGTTTGATGAGAGAAGGGGTCCATGCCCATGTGCTTGCAAGCGCACCAAGCAATGCGCCTCGACTTGCCATGATCAGTAAAGAATTACTCCTCTTGAAGATGAGGAGGTGGCTCCCGGAAAGCCAAACTAAAATTGAATAAATTATCCCGGTTATGGCTCCTATGTGGAGGCCGAAAGCCATAAATAATAATATACCTAAGCCAAAATTCGGCCCCACAAATATTTGCGCACCGATATACGAACCTAAGATGGAAAATATGATTGTTGATTTTATTGAAGCCATCATTAGGGCTGAGGTTTTTTTTGATCGGATCATTGTGGGCCTAACGTTCAGGTTAAGGGGCTGCGGAACGCAGTCCCGAGTGAGCGAAGCGAACGGCCTTGAACCGTTTGTTAGGGCTTAAACGTTTGATATAGCAAACCATGTTAGGGACACCACGGCAATCAGGAATGAGGCTGTCTGCAAATGCCGTGCTATTGAGAATATGACGCGCTCTGGTCCAAGGGGACCATTTTTTGCGCGCAGACTTTCAATTACAACAGCATCCGAGGATGACGCTCGTGCAGTACGAAGATTATTGGCTTCATCTAAAGGGCTCTGCGCGCGCCCCCACAACAACAGTAACGAAAATAGGATGCAAAGCGCGAGCGACGCCCAGCATAGTTGCAATGCCCATGTGTATAGAGGTATTTCTGGAACATAGCTACTTTTCAGCGCTACAAGAAGTGTTAGTGCCCCCGATGAAAGCGAAAGGAGGTGCTTGTAGTACTCATGGACATGCGTGCCATACGCAACAAGGCCATGACGTTCAAGATTGTCTAGAGCCTCTTTTCTCGGATGATTCATGTGCATGCCCTAACG
>JAKFBV010000052.1:0-29633 GCA_036677005.1 Pedobacter sp. | reverse complement strand
GTCGTGCCTTCTTCGGAATGACGACCAATTAACGTCATTTCGAACACGCAATGAACATTCTCTTCCATTTATGACAATTTTATCGCGTGGAGAAATCTGTTGAAGATTGGTACTTGTTTGCAGAAGGTTGATTGAGGGGATTTGGCTGAGGGCAGTAGATTCCTCAGTCGTGCCTTCTTCGGAATGACGACCAATTAACGTCATTTCGACACGTAATGAACATTCTCTTCCATTTATGACAATTTTATCGCGTGGAGAAATCTGTTGAAAATCGGTACTTGTTTGTTGGGGGGATTATGCTGAGGGTGGTAGATTCCTCAGTCGTGCCTCCTTCGGAATGACGTCCAGGTCGGCTCCTTCGGATGTATAGGTCTTACCTCGATCAGATTGACCGTAATTAGTATCAGCGCTTCACGGTATTGATCTGCCTGTACCCGATCAGCTCATCCCAGCGGGAGCCTGGTTTGCGGTAATAAAAGAAGATCTGGTAATCATTTTCGGTTTCAAAATGTGAACCGTCGAAGATCAGGTCATCTCTTGTTTTTCCATCATCTGAAACCCAAATATAATGGTAATCGATCAGTCCCTGTTTTACAAAAATATGTCCCCTGAAACGGCTATTGACCTCATCATAGATCAGCTTGTCACTGAGCTTATAATCATTGAACTGCCCTACAACATAGGCTTCACCATCCAGGGAAGGCTTTTTGGCTGCCAATGAGACATATACGGAAGCATAATCTCCATCGGTGCGGTTATCGCGGCCGTCGGTATTGCGCACAAAAAAGGCGCCGTTCTCATCATAGTTAAAGGTATATCCAGGCCTGTTTTCTACACCATCGGTCAGTAATACCACCGTGTTAACAGTATCCTGAACTATCCTGGAGATCCTTTCGCTCCGGAACCGGAGACTGCGCAGATCGAATCGCCTGAACTCATTTCCTCCCTTAAAATCCAGGGTTTTGAAATCATTATAAACCAGTTGGTTCGGCCTGATGAAGGCAGGGCGGTTCAGGCTTTGAGAATTATCATTCCTGCCATTCTGCAGAACACGGATCTTCACATCCAAATAAGGATTGCTGATCAGAACCTGTCCGTGGTTGACAAGTAAGTTCAGTTTCTGCATCTGATCGCGATCGGTGACCGTATTGGACCGGGTAATTTCTGCAGCAATGCTGACTTTCGGATCGATCACGTAAAAACGCCTGGTGATCAGTATTTTGCGGGGATCATTATCTTCATAGACCTTCAGCAGATAATTACCCGAAAGTTTGGGTTTAATGGTCAGATTGGGCAGGCTGAGTTCATAATGCGTGAATTTCTGCAGGGTATTGAATGAATTGCGGTAATCATTGATCCTGTCTTCGCTGAAGCCTTCAGTATAATCAATGGGAGAGAGGCGGCTGCTGTTCCATTCCGAATCGCAATGCTCGATGGAGTAGGTGATATTCCGGCTTCCTGCACGCAGGTCATCGAAGCCCAAAAGCAGGTTCTCTGAACTTCCCAGAGTATAAACCGGAAGGGATTGTTCCTTCGTCCTGTTATAGAATTCAACGGTTTTGATCCCCGGTATATAAGTATAATTCTCATACCTGGTGGCATTCTGCGGAGTTTCAGCAGCCCGCACACGCACTTTCTTTTGTGCGAAACATTGGGAAAACAGCAGTAAAAGGGAAAACAGAACTGATAGTTTCTTCATATGATCTTGTTAAGCATATTCCCCGTTCAATCCGGGAAGAGGGGAAATTATTTTCCCTCGAGTTCCATGATCTCATCAGCCATGCGCTCCCATTCTGCCTGGGCTTTTAACAAACGCGGACTCAACTGCTGATAACGCCTGTTTGCTTCGGATAGTTTCTCCGGATCACTGTAAATTTCTTCTTTAGCCAGTTCTGCCTCCGCTTCTTTCACAGAGCTTTCCAGCTCGGCGATATCTTCTTCCAGTTTTTGCAGCACCTGGTTTAGTTTTTTAAGTTCATTATGCTTATTCTCGGTCTGAACTTTTGGTTTTTCTTCTTTCTTCTCCTCTTTTTTAGGGGCAGGAGCTACGGCTTTGGGAACATAAACCCGTTTGGAATTCCATTCTTCATATTCAGCATACGTTCCCGGGTATTCTTTTATTTCCTGATCTTCGATGAACCAGATCTTATTGGCCACATTATCAAGCAGATATCTATCGTGAGATACGACTATAAAAGTACCTTCAAACTGTTTTAAAGCCTGTATCAGGATATTGACCGAAGCAATATCCAGGTGATTGGTAGGCTCATCCAGGATCAGGAAGTTTGCATCAGCGGTCAGGGCTTTGGCCAGCGCGACACGTGATTTTTCTCCTCCCGATAAAACCTTGATCTTTTTGAATACATCATCACCGGTAAAGAGAAAACAACCTAAAATAGAACGAAGCTCCGTTTCTGAATGTTTTGGGGCGAAAGCCTGTAATTCCTGAATGATCGTGTTTTCCAGGTGGAGCGCTTCCAGCTGATGCTGTGCGAAAAAGGTCTGGGTGACATTATGCCCGATCTCGCACATCCCCGTATAGTTCTTGTCTGCACCGGCAATGATCCTTAATACGGTCGATTTACCGCGTCCGTTTGCGCCGATCAGGGCAATTTTATCGCCCTTTTCAATGGTGGCTGTCGTATTTTTTACAATGGGAACTCCCGGGTACGATTTGCTGAGGTCCTCAATACGTACCACATGCCGCCCGGATTGCTTGCTGAACTTAAAGCTGAAGTTAACCGAAGGATTATCATCATCCACATCATCAACCCGCTCCATTTTTTCGAGCGCCTTGATGCGCGACTGGGCCATTTTTGCCTTACTTGCTTTGGCTCTGAAACGCTCAATGAGCCTTTCTTCCTGTTTGATCTTTGCCTGCTGATTTTTAAACTGACCGCTTTGTATCTCTTCCCTCAGCCCTTTTTCCTCGACATAAAAACTGTAATTCCCCGCATAAGGTATCAGTTTGCCTTTTCTGGCTTCAACGATCTTTTTAACAACACGATCCAGGAAATACCTGTCGTGAGAGACAATCACAATGGCACCTTCAAAAGCCTGAAGGTAGGTTTCCAGCCATTTGATGGATGGAAGATCCAGGTGGTTGGTAGGCTCATCCAGTAAGAGTATATCCGGATTTTGGAGTAATATCCGCGCAAGCATTACCCGCATGCGCCAGCCTCCTGAAAATTCAGACAGGGTACGATGTGTATCCGTCTCACTGAAACCCAGACCAGCCATTATTTCATGTGCCCGGTATTCGATACTGTAGCCGTCAAGGGCTTCAAATTCATGCTGCTTATCGCTGAGTTTATTGATCAGGTCGTCGGTATATTCTGTTTCTAATTTCTTAAGAATCGCTTCTATCTCCGTATGAAGCTGGTTCTGTCGTTCAAAGGCCTCCATAGCTACATGCAGAATACTTTTGTCACTCTGGTAGGAAAGCAGGTCCTGGTTCAGGTATCCTATTTTGATGTCCTTGGCCATGGAGATCGTGCCGCTGGTAGGCGCGTAATCACCAACAATTATTTTTAACAGCGTGGTTTTTCCGGTACCATTAGCACCAATTAATCCTATTTTTTCACCGGGTTTTATGTGCCAGTTCGCTTCGTCGTATAATGCCCTTGCACCGATCTCGAACGTGAGGTTATTTATTGCAATCATTTGCCGCAAAAGTACGGATTTTATGCATTTATTTTTGATCTGTGTAGTTATTTACCTCCCTGGCATGATAAAGTTCACCTCTTTGGCAACATTTTTGTTATTTATAACGTTAAACGTACTCATATAGGTCAGCAAATATGATTTATTACACATCTTAACTAAAACAATAAAATGAAAAACCACTTATTTAATTATGGATCACTGATACTGGTGTCCGGACTGATCCTGTCATCATGTTCCAAAGAGAATTCTACTGGCGATGGTAAACTTTCGTATAAAGTTAAACCAGCTAATTTTACGGCCTCTGTCGGTCCGGCAGTTGCAGGCAGCGGTTTAGTTGTTGCTGTTAATTCAAATTCAAGTTTAACCTGGACTTCCGGAAATCTGAACGTCAGTGAAATTGATTTTGAAGCTGAAAGCAAGAGTGCTAAGATCGAATATGAACTTAAACAAGCTTTTAATGTTGATCTGTTTAACCTGAGCCCGGTTCTGGGAAGTATTACCCTGCCTGACGCTACCTATGAAGAGGTGGAATTAAAACTTGTCCTGAAGAAATCGGCCACTTCTAATATTCCGCTGACTTTAAAGGGTTCATATACTGACGGAAGCGGTACTAAAATCCCGGTTGAGTTTTACTTTAATGAAGACTTTGAAGCAGAGGTTGAAGCAGAGAATATTATTGTCAGTGGAACAAATGATTACTTAGGTTTAATAAATGTTCAGCTGAATAAGTTTCTGACGAATGTTATTTCCGCTGATTTGAGCGGAGCTGCAAAAACCAACGGAGTGATTGTGATCTCCAGTACCTCAAATATGGAACTGTACGCTAAGTTAAAAGCAAACCTGAATGCATTTGCAGATTGCGATTTTGAAGATTAATTAAACCCTTAAAATTTTAAATGAAGAGGCTGTATTAAAAACAGTCTCTTTTTTTTATGCTAAAAATTTTATTTTCTGTTCAGGGTCAGGCCATTTGGTTAAAAAAGGGTGTTCAGTCCATCCGGAACTCAGATAAATTGGTAATTGCTTCAGGGGGATATATTACTGGCTCATGTTTTGTTTATATTGAATGTTAGTATTAATAAAACCGGGTAATTCCCAAATATGGATTTGAATTTTAAATAATGCAGCGCTGGTTAAAAATATCTCTGAAGATCGGCGGGATCATACTCGCCCTTTTCCTGCTGCTATGGATCGTTGTTGCGGCTTATGTTTATACTCATAAAAAAGAGCTGCTTCTAACAATTAGTTCACAGCTAAATGAAGATCTGAATGGTAAGCTCAGCATACAGCGAATGGAGCCCTCGCTGATCCGCGGATTTCCGGGGATATCTGTAGCTCTTGAAAATGTACTCTTGAGGGATAGTTTATGGTACAAGCACAAACACGACCTTCTTCGTGCAAAAAATGTATATATAGCCATCAACGCTTTCTCGATCCTGACCGGCTCGCCCAGCATTAAGGATATCCGTATAAAGAATGGTGAAATTTATTTATTTACTGATACTAATGGGGTTCGTAATACAGATATCTTTAAAAAGAGGACTGCTGAGGATAAAAAGGGCCAGGGTACCAATAAAAAGATAAACCGGGTCTATCTCAGTAATGTCAGGTTAACCATTGATGATAAGCTTAAAAACAAGCGCTTTAAATTCAGTATTGAGAATTTCTTAGGCAGCATTCATTATAAGAACATCGGATGGAAGGCGCATGTTGAACTTCAAACCCGGGTCGATTTTTTTGCCTTTAATGTTAAAAGAGGCAGTTTTATGAAAAATAAGGACCTTGATCTTGACATGGATATGAGCTATCAGTACGATAAGGAACAGCTTAATATCCCCCTCCAGAAGATCAGTATAGGTGATGATGATCTTAAAGTTTCCGGAAAGTTCAATTTTGCCACAGATAATACAGATTATCAGATTGAGATCAAGGCTCCATCTATTTTTTTTAAAGATGCTAGGGACTTATTATCATCGCATATCATTTCCAAACTTAAGCCTTATGATATAAAGGACCGTTTTGATATTGAAGCTTCTTTGAAAGGAAAATTCAGGCAGACCGGTGATCCTTTAATTAAAGTAAGCTGGAAAACAGAAAATAATACTATAAGTACAGCAGGAGAGAGCATCACGGATTGTAGTTTTACCGGCTCCTATAGTAATGAATGGATTAAAGGCGGGCCAAGAAGGGATCCTAATTCTGTGATCGCATTTTATAACATGACCGGTAAGTATTACGATATTCCCTTTAAAGCCGACTCCATCCGGATAACGGACCTGAATGATCCTGTTTTCACAGGCAAATTCAAAGCTGATTTTCCTTTAAGTAAGCTCAACAAGGTGTTTGGTGCAAATACATTCCTGTTTAATTCAGGAGAAGCTAATCTCAACCTGGTCTATAAAGCCCCCTTTAATCAGTCTGACAGAGGACAGCGCTATATTTATGGAACAATTCATGTCACTGGTGCAAGTGCGACCTATAAACCGCGGAATCTTGCATTGAGGGATATGCAGGTGCTTATGAATTTCAGGGGTGAAGACCTCTATTTGCAGAATTTGAAGGTAAAAAGCGGAACTACCTCTTTAACGATGGATGGCGCTTTAAGAAATTTTTCAAATTTGTATTATACTGATCCACAAAAGATCCTGATCGACTGGAAGATTAAAAGTCCGCAGGTCAATTTAAATGAATTCCTGGTCTTTCTCGGAAAAAGGAAGTCGGGACCGGTCTCTTCCGAAGCATCAGATAAGACTGTACAGCAGATGTCGGGAAAGCTGGAAAAGATGCTTGAACAGGCCAGCATGAATATGAACCTTTCTGTGGATCGCCTGATCTATAAAAAGTTTCTGGCTACCGAATTGAAATCAAATATTACCTTAAATCAGAGAGGGATAGAGATCAAAGACCTCAGCCTGAGGCAAGGCGGAGGTACCCTGAACATTACCGGGAATATCGATCAAACCGGAAAGCTAAATCGTTTTAATGTGGATACGAAGATCAATAATGTCAATGTAGAGAAGCTTTTTTATGCTTTCGAAAATTTTGGTCAGAATGCCATCACGGATAAAAATTTACGCGGAACATTTTTTGGGGGTACATCCATCTCGGGATCCATGTATGATAATGGCAAAATAGTTCCCCGCTCATTCAGAGGATCGGTAAATTTTGATATCAGCAACGGAGCCCTGGTCAATTTCGAGCCTATGACCAAAGTGGGGGCATTTGCATTTCCTAACAGGAATTTCTCCGAAATCCGCTTTACAAATTTAAAAAACACCTTAAATATCCAGGGAAATAAGGTTATTATACCTCCAATGGAAATCCGGTCCAGTGTTTTAAATATATTTCTGGAAGGTATTTACAGTTTTACTACCGGGACCAATATTGCCATAAAAATTCCACTCAGAAATCCCAGAAGGGATGAGTTAATGGCTGAAGGTGATCTGAAAAGGGAGCGTGAATTGAAAGGGATCGTCATAAACATCAGGGCTATTGATGGAGAAAACGGGAATGTAAGATTTCGTTTGGGGAAAAATGCACCCGAAGGTTATGAATAAAGGGCAATTCAGAAATACATCTTTTAAACTATCTTCTTCCTTATTGGAGGTGTATCATGCAGCAGCGTGGTTTTATATTTAATGAATTTCAAAATGCAATAGGTTATTACACCTAACAGGCCAGTAATTTGAAGTAATTCATTATAATTCTGCTGCTCTTTTACCAGTTCTCCAGTTATATCGAATACGCTAAAGATAATAAGGAGGGCAGCCAGGCCGTTTTTTTCCTGCCGAAGCACTTTTTTCCAGTTAAATCCATAATGGAGTTTTTTGAAGGAGCTGAACTTAGGAATAATAACAGGTGTGTTTTTGGCCCATTGAATGTAGGTATCTCCGAATTTTTTTTTCAGATATTGTTCTTCGGTAAAAATTATCCGCTCATAATAGAGGAAATAAAACATGGTAAAGGCCACAATGAACCAAAAATTTCCGGTGAGCATGGCTATTCCCAGCCACATAAAAAAATTGCCTACATAGAGCGGATTCCGAACAATGGAATAAATGCCTTTGGTGTTCAATTCATCGGCAACCTGTCTTTTTGTATTCCTGCCGGAGGTATTATTTGGACTATAACCGACTGTATATACCCGGATCAGAAATCCGAATAAGGATATGATCAGGCAGGAAAATTCATAATAGATATCCTGTTTTCTTCCTTCCAAAATCCAGCTTTCCGGACTGGATTCATTCCTGATATACAGGAAAGCCCCAATGGCAAAAATAATGAGTGGTAATACTCCGCGGTACTTAAATAGCCAGGTGCCCTGGCTTTCCATCTGTTCAGTTAAAGCCATTTCCTGTCTTAATAATGCAATATAACCGTAATGTAAAATATTAATACCTTAAAAGCAAACTTCCTAAGTATTTCCGGCCTTTAGACAAATAACGTTTGAATTATTATTCTGGTATTGAATATCAGGCATGAGCATATTATCTGAAGCCAATTTTGAGCTTAAGCATAAAATAGAAATCAAACCTGTAACTTTGCTTTATGTACAAGCTCTTCAAACCTTTTTTATTTCTATTTGACCCTGAGAATATTCATCATTTTGTAAGCGCCGGGCTGCGTTCCGCAAACCGGGTATGGGGACTGAAGGCCATTTTAAAAAACACGTATCAATTTGAGGATAAACGCCTGGAAAGAGAGGTTTTTGGTTTGAAGTTTAAAAACCCCCTGGGATTAGCTGCAGGTTTTGATAAAAATGCAGACCTGGTTGAAGAACTTGCTGAGCTGGGATTTGGTTTTATAGAAATAGGTACTGTCACACCCCTGCCTCAGCCGGGCAATGAAAAGCCAAGGATGTTTCGTTTACCTGCTGATGAAGCCTTAATTAACCGTATGGGCTTTAACAATCAGGGGGTTGATGTAGTTGCCGACCGTCTGAGTCGTATAAACAGAAAGGGATTGATCATTGGAGGTAATATTGGCAGGAACAAGAAAACCCCGAACGAAGATGCTGCAAGCGATTATATCAAATGTTTTGACCGCTTATTTGACGTGGTTGATTATTTCGTAGTTAATGTGAGCTCTCCTAATACTCCGGGATTACGCGAATTGCAGGAAAAGGAACCTTTAAAGTATATTTTGAACACCCTGCAGCAACGCAACCTGAAGAATGATATTTCCCGGCCTATACTTCTGAAAATTGCACCTGATCTGACCGACTCGCAACTAGATGATATTATTGAAATTGTGCGTGAAACAAAAATCGCAGGTGTTATTGCTACAAATACAACTATTTCGAGGGAAGGGCTGAAATCTGATGAAAATCTTAAAACTGAAAGCGGCGGACTTAGCGGTAAACCATTGGCTGCCCGTTCCACAGAAGTTATCCGGTATCTTTCGGAACATTCAAATAAAGCTTTTACGATAATAGGAACAGGGGGAATTCATTCTCCTGAAGATGCCCGCGAAAAAATCAATGCCGGTGCTACACTTGTTCAGATATACACCGGGTTTATTTACGAAGGTCCGGGCCTGATCAAAAGGATACTAAAGGGATTTCTTTAACGCTGACAGGGTTCAAAACCCTGTCAGCGTTTTTAATTAAACCCTGTCAGCGTTTTCTGTCAAAAAAAAATCCTGATCAGGAATGATCAGGATTGATATTTTAATTGATCCGGCTATTATTTCTTAGCTGCAGCTTCAATTCCAGCTAATACCGCGTTGTTTTTGCTGATCTGACTTTTTGCAGATTCTGCTGAACGGCTTCCGGTTTCAATATTCCGGCCTAATTTTAAAAATTGAACCTCTAAACGTGAAGTGGTTTTATTTTTTCTGTCTTTTCTTTTTAAACGTGTAACACCCATGATTTTAATTTTAATATTTTAATTGAGGTCAGGAGCGGGTTCGAACCGCTGTAAAAGGTTTTGCAGACCTCTGCCTAGCCACTCGGCCACCCGACCTATTGTTAAGGACTGCAAAAGTAGCAATTTATTATTGCTACCCAACAAATTTTATGAATTTCTTCTTAATTCCGAACAAAATATAGATGCTGAAATGGCAACATTGAGAGATTCGGCCCTTCCGAAGCGGGGAATCGTGACCGGAAAAGTGATCAGTTTCAAAAGATCATTGCTTATTCCATTCCCTTCATTGCCCAATAAGAGGATACCTTCATTTCCGAAATCAGTTTTGTAAACAGATCTTCCATCTAATAAAGCCCCAAAGATGGGAAGTTCAGTATTTTTCAGAAAATCTTCCAGATCAGTATAAATTACTTTCACTCTTGCCAGGGAACCCATGCTTGCCTGTACTACTTTTGGATTATAAACATCGACCGTATCAGTAGAACAAATAAGATATTTTAAGCCAAACCAATCTGCTGTACGGATAATGGTACCTAAATTTCCGGGATCCTGTATATTATCTAATGCCAGGCTGAAAGAACCTTTTAAAGATTTTGTTGTTAACTCTTCAGACTCAGGTATTTTAATGATTGCAAGTAAAGCCTGAGGCGTACTTAAAGTGCTTATCTTTGAAAGTTCCGTCTGGCTTATTTCATATAGCTTTATATTTTGTGATAATTTACCCAACTTTGGCATCACATTTTCTATATGAAATATAGAATCTATCACATAGTCAGAATGAATAAATTCTGAAAGTGATTTTAGGCCTTCAACAATGAAAAGGCCATGCTCTTTTCGGATTTTTTTTTGATGTAAAGATTTTATAAAACTTATTTGAGACTTTGAAATCATACCTTATATGCCGTAGCTCCTCACTTGCAAGTATACTGCTTTTGATCCTGTTTTTTGCTTCCTGTAATGCTTCCAGATATTTACCAGAAGATCAGGCACTGGTTAAGAAAGTGAATCTGGAAGGAGTGGATAAGCAGTTTTTTGAAAGTGCCCTTAACTTTGTTCAAAGTGATATCCGTCCTAATTCCCGCCTGAAGCTGGCTTTATACAATACTTTTAATACAAAAAATGGAAAATACAGAACAGACAGGGTGAAAGCTATTGGCGATGCCCCGCATGTTCTGGATAGCTCCCTTGTTGAAATTTCACGCCTCCAGATAGAAAAATTCCTTGCCACGAAGGGTTATTTTAAGGCAAAGGTTAAAAGCGATATAAAAGTTGAAAAGCAAAAGGCCGAAATTACTTTTACGGCCGACCAGGGCCCTGAGTTTAAAATCAAAAATATAAGTTTTGAAATTAAAGATACCACTGTTGCTGCATTATACCTTTCGAGCCGTGGAAGGTTTAGCCGTCTAAAGGAGGGAAAGCGATACGATTCGGATTCCCTGGCTTTTGAACGTGAGCAGATTTACAGGCTCATGAAGCAAAATGGTTATTATGATTATGTCAGGCAATATGTAAGGTTTGATGTGGATAGTAACCTGTATAGCAGTCAGGCCAACCTGAGAATGTTTTTAGCAAATCCTAATGACAAGCCTGCCCACCAGGTCTATACGATTGATACCAGTTTAGTGACCATAGCCAAAAGCAGCAGCCTGGCGGTTGGATTGAAACCGGATACGGTTTATGTTGACTCACAATACAGGTTTGTTGATTATTCCAATAAATTTGATCCTAAGCCAATCAGTAAATATATCTACCTGAATAAGGGAGATATATATAATATTGATAATGAAGAGCTTACCTATGACCGTTTATATGATCTGAATGTCTTTAGAAACGTTAAGATCGACTTTGCCAAAACCAGTGACAGCACCAACAGGCTGCTCCCGATCTATAACATCTCCCCCTTGAAAAAAATGAGCAACAGGATTGAAGGTGAATATACATTCAATTCGGGTCGTAATGGTTTTAATATTGGAAACACCTATACCAACAGGAACCTTTTCGGCGGAGCTGAGCTTCTTGAAGTAAAAGCCAAATATGGCATTTTGTTTGATGCCACTGCCTCTGGAAATATTCTGGACAGGATCTTCAGCCGCGATTTGCAGCTTGGAATTAATCTGGTCATTCCAAAATTACTGGTTCCATTTAGCATCCCCCAGATGGGTAAAAATGGAATTCCGCATACTACTATATCGAGTAGTTTGCAGTTATTTGACCAGCGGCAGGCTTTTAGAAGCCGGGTATTTATTAACTCGATCACCTACGACTGGGTTGAAACAAAATATAAACTTCATTCATTGACTCCTATAAATATAGAGTTCAGGAAAGGGGAACTGGATCCGGTTTTCAAAGAAAATTTACAGCAGCAGGGTTATGAATTGTATATCCGGACGAATGACCGCCAATTTTTCAATTTTGGAAGTCAGTATGCTTTTACATACAATACCATCAGACTGAATACCTATGGAAATTTTTTATTTTTCAGAGGAACCCTGGATGTTGCGGGTAACTCGCTGGGATTATTAGATAAAATTGTAAAATTTAAAAGGGACAGTGAAGGCCTCAGGACCATCTTTCAGCTTCCTTATCAGCAATATGCCAAGACTGAACTGGATCTGAGGTATTACAGGTCATTAGGAGGTGAAAAGCAATTTATAGCCCGCTTAAATCCGGGTATCGGTATCCCATATGGAAACAGCAAGCAGCTCACCTTCGAAAAGAATTTTTTTGCAGGAGGCTCGAGCGGAGTAAGAGCCTGGCAAGCGCGCACCCTGGGGCCTGGTAATTATAACAGGGCAGTTTTAGGGATCGGGGGCAAGGCTGATACCCTAAGAACGAACCTGCGTAACCTGGATCAGTTAGGAGAATATAAACTGGAGGGGAATCTTGAATACCGGTTTAAGATAGCGGATAATATTCTTAACGCCAAGGTGAAAGGTGCAACTTTTGCCGATTTCGGAAACGTATGGCGAAAAAAAGGAACACTTGAAAATCCAGGCGGAGAGTTTAAATTCAATAAATTTCTGGGGCAGATGGCACTTGGTATAGGCGCCGGTTTACGCTTTGACCTGACCTATTTTGTATTCAGGCTTGATGCAGGGATCAAAGTGAAAGATCCTCAGTTCAGCGGCTCTGATCAGTATGTGATCAAATATCTGTTCAATAAAAATGATTTTAAGAACGAATATAAGATTAGTCACTTCCCGGATATTTACCGCTTTGTGCAGTATAATTTCGGAATAGGAATGCCATTTTAGTTGTAAGTTGTCGGTTGTTAGTTGTCAGAGTTTGAATTTTTTCATTCAGAATTAACAATTTCCGGAACGTACAACGAATAAGGTACACCGTCCTCCCTTAAACCAGGTTTCTTATACCATCAACCACCGTATCAAAGAAGGTAGGCAATTTCAGTCCCTGACTGCTGTTGAAGTAAAACAGGAGGAGCAGTAAGATGCAGGCTATAATAATGAACTTGCGGAACATGGTTGCAAGAATGATGATCCCCAGAGGCACAAGTACCAGGATGAGCCAGCTTATTTTAACGGGGTTAATGTTGTTGTCCTTCTTAATAACATAGTATAATTTACCATGAGTGCCGGTTTCATTCTCATGCCGTATATATAGGAATGTTGATTTATCTATAGGCTGTGCTGCAACCGCAACCCCATCATTGAACTTTAATTCCTGCTGGAAACCATTGATGCTGAACTGAAAGGTACCGCTTAAAGTTTCAATGGGCTTTTCTTCCGGGTCTGTAGCTATAATTGCTAACTTATTGTTCTTAAGCAGGTTTTCCCTGACCACAAAATTGTTCAGGGCGATCTGTTGTCTGCCTGAAGTATCCGTCTGCGAAAAGACCAGATCTCCGCTTAGCACGAAAAAAAGTATAATAAAATAGGTTCTGATTGCTCTCATTCAAATGATCGTTTATTATAAATTAAAAATCCGGCATGAAACATCACACCCAGGCGTTTTTGATCATCACCATAATGATTAAAACTTAAACTTACAGGTCCGGCAAGGGTATTGTAAACCAGACCTGCAGTGGCAGCTATATGTCTGTCAGCAAAAAGTCCGCCATAAGTTACTGATTGTAATTTATTTAACTGAAACTCTTTCACGGGCTGAAAAATATAAGCCTCGATCCTGAAATCCAGATTTTTATATAAACTGAATACATTCTTTAAACCAAGGGCAGCATAGCTGTTTGCTCTGAAATTTTCAAGGTAGAGTGACTTAGAATCCTGCATCGGATGAAAGGCCGGGGCACTCAGCAGTGTGGCCTTATAGGTGCTGAAAATAGGTTTATTGCTCATAACAGCTTCTGCCAGATAGCCTAATGAGTATTTCTTGTATTGGACAACATACTGTTCCCTGCTGATCCTGGCTTTAAACCAATGTCTCCCTGCATCTATAGCTTTGATCTGGCTGAAGCTGATCTCATCTCTGAAAATATTTCCCGGCATGTATGATTCTGTACCAGAATAGAGTTGAATTCCAGCCTGAAATGCTGATCCGCTGTTTGCATACTGACGGCGGTTTAATGAATTCTTACTATAGCTCAGGGAAGTCAAAAAACCATTAAAACTGTTAAAGTCCATAATATCCCCGAAGCTGAACCTTTGATTAGGACTGTATCTGTCGTCAAAACTGATATAACCTGCCTGGGCTTCAAGTTTTCCGCTATTGACGATCGGAATGCCCATTTTCAGAACGATACGCCGGTCAGACTGTTCTATGAATTCCGGCTTAATATTTTCTATAAAAATCTGACTTTTATTAAAATAATTCCAGTGATTATAGGTGAGCTCTGCTTCAAAATACACAGGCAGTTTCAAAGGAATATCCATCCTGGCTGTGGTTTGCGCCGACTCATAAAATCCGCCGGCATAAAAATTGGCTGAAAATGTGTAGGATTTTTTCCTCAAAAAATTATACTGTAAACCTACGTATGCATTACTGATGGGCCTTGTGGAAATGGCTCCGCCAAAATCAATTTTGAAATTTTTTTCCGGCTGAACCTGCAATTCAAAATTATAGATATCCTTCTCAGCGTCATATTTTATCCTGGGATATACAGTTTCAAAATTATCATCAGCAACTAACTTAAAATATCCTTTTTTGACCTGATCAAGGCTCTTTTCTTCAATGATCGTATTATGAACCACACTCTCAACATATTTTTTTTGTTTAGGATTAATTCCGCTGGCAAAAATGCTGTTAAATTCTAAGGCAGGTGCCCTGCTTTTGAATTCATCCCTTCTCTTTTTTAACTCTTCATTGCTGATACTCCTTCCTAATGCTTCTTTAATAGCGGGAATATCTGCCAGAGTGGCTTCATATCCTTTCCTGATCAATTCCGCAACGGGAGAAAAGTTGGTTGTGCCGTAATCTGAAAGATCAGGCTGTATATAAGTTCCGTTCCTGCCAATGGATGTGGAGTCTGTTTTAGAAAGAAACATATAAACTAAAAAGCGGTTCATCAATTTCTCATCATCTTCTTTTGGATAATCATTGAAGGTTTTTGAGGAAACATTGGTTCCTATAATATAATCCGGCTTGAAATCCTTTTTCATAACATCAACCGGGAAGTTGTTGTATAAGCCCCCGTCAAAAACATATTTATCATTTACTTTCACTGGTCGGTAAACCAGTGGAACTGTAAAGGTTCCGCGAATAGCTTCAGCTAAATTCCCATTTGCAACAGGTATCATTTCCTGGGATAAGACATCTGCAACAATACATCTGAAGGGGACAAAAAGATTATTGAAATTGTCGCGGGCAATGGCCGAAGCCTGCCCATATAGTTCAAGTAAAGCAAAATTCAGGGGGACATCATTGATGAGATTGGACCGCAACTTTATCCGGAAGCCTGTATCAACCTGTAATTTAGCTGTAATAAAGGAGGGGTTTTCTGCTTTCTTATTAAAAAAATAGCGGTATTCACTTTTGAAATGCCCGCTGACCCAGTTTTGAAAATCGGCACTCAGGGCAATAGTTTCAATTTCGGAAGGTGTATAACCCGCTGCATACATTCCACCCACTATGCCGCCCATAGATGTTCCTACAATGTAATCAATCGGGATATTATTTTCCTCCAGCGCTTTCAGAACCCCGATATGGGCTAATCCTTTTGCGCCGCCTCCGCTGAAAACCAATCCTACCTTCTGTGCTTTAACAGAAAGGGAAAGAAGGAAAATAAAAAGGAATGAAATAAATCTTTTCATGGTACCGGTATTCAAAATTAAGGTTTTTAACCATTATTAATGTTTTTGAATACGGCTAATAAGTTTCTGGAGTAAAAACCAATTAAAGAAGAGCGTTATTTTATTTCAATTGTCCTTAATCTCAGTGACCAGATGCACTGAACTTTCCTTACCGAGTAATTTTACAGCCCGGTTGTGGTGATTTGCTCCTGTCAGCACAATGATCCGTTTGCCTTTATTTTTGAGGACGATTGCTTTGATATTATCAGCTATTCGCTGATCCCGTAAAACCTGAAAGTCATCATAGTACTGATAAGGGGTGTTTCTGAGGATTTCAGTCTGCCCGATGGTGAATTCCTCTGTTAAGGCATCATATTTTCCATCCATCAGCTGGTTTGCTCCTAAACTACCCATCATTAAGCCTCGCTTACTGATAAGTGCCGGCAGACCCTTAGCGTTCCGGGCTTTGACAATGGCACTGTCGCGCATTAGTTTTTGATTCATCGCTCTGAATCTTCCAAACTCTCCGATGGTATCCTGCATGAAATCAGAAGGAAGTGGTTTCCCTTCTACATCCGAACCCATAAAATCTATTCCGTATTTCTTAGCCTTAGGAAATTCATTCCTGAACATGATCATTTCCGGATTAAAAAATGCCTTCAGATAAGTTGTATCCCTGTTCATATCCTCCGGGCGAATCTCTAAGGCAATAATATCAGGATTAAAATTCTGTATGATTTGCCTGACATGTTCAAAATTATAGTTAACATTTTTTTTGTGTCCGCCATGTATGGTTGGCAGTATCAGTAATTCTGTTTTTTGTGCAAATACCGGCTTGTAGCATAGGCTGATCAATATTAATGCAGCGAGGAATAATTTCATTTTCATTGTTTTTGGGTATAAATATTAATAAACGATCAATCCGTCCTGATCGATACTTATGCTGTTAGTTCCGCCTTCTTCCCTGATACTGACCAGGAATTGTTTGGATGTAGTTTCCAGTTTTATGGAGTTCCTTTTTCCATCAATGAGAATATCACTATCTGGCACATTCAATTCTTTTAAGGTTGCGGCATATTGTTTTGACTTTTTAAAGAATTCTTTCTGCCTGTAATAGGCAAGCCATAACAGTTTTTTTTGCTTCTCTGCATAGGGGAGAATGAATATCTGCGGAGTAGCCGCAGGCAGCTTGTCTGAAAAAATGGTATAGGCCCATCTCTCCGGATAATGCATATTTATAATTCCCTGCGAAGTCCAGACGGCATAGTGCGGAGGGAATGGTTTTCCTGCAGCATCCAGTGCTTTCGAATAAACGCCATTCTCTATTTTAAAATCAAAACCGGTTCTCAGGAAGTTTATACGAAACTGCGAGTTTTGCTTTGGATCACCCGGATTGAAACTGAACGCAGCCAGTGGTAAGGCAATTTCTGCCGTCCATTCTTTATCGGTATCTGCCGGATTATTCATTGTCCCCTTAATTGTTACCCCTGATTGATATCCGGTAGGCTCCCATCCGCTTACCGGTTTCCCTCCATCTCGGTAGGGTTTATTCATAACCAGGAAGAGCATATTGTTCTGAGGGTTGATCTGTATTTCAAAATCATCATTCATGTTGTTATCCGGATCAATAAAGATCTTAAAGACATTGTCTTTAAAGATGATATCCTTTTCAGGCCTCTTGTTGGCCCAGATATGAGGCTCTTCCATTTGGGCGGCAATGTACAGGAATTTATCATCCCAGATCATCTTCACCCTGGTTTTATAGGCAGGGGCAGGCTTCTGTTCACCCTCTATATCGATGAAATAATCAGTCCATGGAGTTTCCTGCCAGGATTTTTCATTCAGTATTCCGTCAATTTTCAGGGGGCTTGAAGTATGATACAGGGTATAAGATTTAGGTTCGGTAAACAAGTTTTCCAGTCCCATGAAAGGTGTTTGAGCATGTACACTGAATTGCAGACCTAAGCCTAAAAGGACCAGTGAAAGCTTTTTTTGGGCTAAAAAGTGAAGAAAATTAATGGAAGGCATTTTTTAGTGGATTATGTGTATGATTATAGAGCAATACTATTATTATCATTTCATAGTTAACATAACACTAGAAATTAGTTTTGATTATGGCAGTTACCGGCAGGTGGTCGGATGCATAATGCTCCTGTACAACTTTATGCGATACCATGCTGAATTTTTCTGCTGTCCGGAAGCCAATGTAGTCAATAGTTCTTTCCGGTGTTACAACAGGGAAGGTAGGAGCGCAGGGCTGGCAGCTAATTGTGAAGCTTTGGTATAACTTATCGATGACCGAAGATCCAGGCACTGCATTAAAATCACCGGCAATAATAAAAGGCAGTGTTTCCTGCCGGGCAAGCTCCTTGATTTCTTCTATTTGTACATCTCTGTTAATTGGTTTTGATTGTGCATCCAGGTGGGTTGATCCGAAGCGAATATATTTTCCCTTGGTTAACTGTATTCTGGCAGTTGCCAGAACCCTTGGTTCACCTCCTGTACCTGCTACAGTGGTCAGGCGGTGGATCTTTGTTTCACTGACCGGGAATTTGGATAAGATACATACCCCATAATCGCCTCCATCATGGTCAATTGCTTTGGCAAAAAAGAAATTCATACCAAGTTTTCTGGCGATGATCTCTGCCTGGTTGATCTTCCCGGAACGGGCGGTGTTCACATCCACTTCCTGTAAGGCTACCAGATCGGGATTCTCAGTCCTGATCGCTTTGATGATCGCATCCATATCGATCAGCCCCGGTTTTGAAGGAGGGTTACCAATATGAATATTATAACTCATTATCTTTAATTCATTGGAAGAAGATTTTTGGGATGTTATGGCCGGCTCTCTGGAAACACCGCAGGAGCACATCATTAAGAGTGTAAAAGCAAAATAGAGTCGTTTCATTTGAGGTATTTTTTCGGACTGAAAGTAAGATATTTTCGGAAGAATTTATAAAGGTAATTATTAGGAAGCTGACCAGGAGAGGAGGGTATATATTAACTTGAATTCGATATAAAATCTTGCTGGGCTAATTTAGATTGCACAATTTTCTATTTTATTGGAAAGCAGGGGCTGTTCCTCTTTGGTCATGCCTTGCTAGCGCACGCGCAATGTCATTAAGTTAAGGGGCAGGAGGTTCTGGCTTTCGCCAGAATGACAATGCATTTATTTAATAATGGAGGAGATCCTGACTTTCGTCAGGATCGTAATCCTTAAATAATGACATTGCGCGCCCACCAGCAGCTCCGGGCTGCCCGTCCCTATGAAATACAGATCCGGGTAAAATAAACCTTGCCGGAGGAGGTAGCTTCCGGCTGTAGGTAATTTAAAATAGATCGCGATTTTCTGCCGGAAAACTCCGGAGGAAAGGGCTGAACTAACCTATAATACGCAGGTGTTGCTTTCAAAAATCAAATTGTTATGTCTCCAGAGCCTTATCTGACCAATTATAAAGTATTTTTTACCCTACCTGATATCGAAATCAGGTTATATTAATGTCTTGCTTAGGTTGATTAGCAGGAATTTGTACATTTAGTAAAAATAATTCTATGAATTCGAAGTTAATTACATTGTTGTTCCTGCTTGTTTCAGTGAACCTATTCGCACAGCGATCCAATTCAGGCTGGGTGAACCTTTATGATGGCAAAGATCTTAGCGGCTGGAGATTGCTTGGAGGGAAGGCCAAGTATGAGGCCAGAGGTGATGAGATCATTGGTACCACAGTTTCCAATACACCCAACTCATTTCTGGCAACTGAAAAGGAGTATGGAGATTTTATCATGGAAGTGGAATTGTTTGTCCATCCTTTAATGAATTCGGGTATTCAGTTCAGAAGTCTGAGTAAGCCGGATTATCAGAATGGCAGGGTTCATGGATACCAGATGGAGATTGATCCTTCCGCAAGAGCATGGAGCGGCGGCGTATATGACGAAGGCCGGAGAGGCTGGCTTTATAATCTTGAACTGCATCAGGCTGCAAAAACAGCATTTAAGAATAATGAATGGAATAAATACCGCATTGAATGTATCGGTAATTCTATACGTACCTGGGTAAACGGCATACCGGTTTCACATCTGATCGATGATATGACAAGCAGGGGATTTATAGCGATGCAGGTGCATGCTATTCCTTCCACTGAACCTGCAGGACGCCAGATACGCTGGAAAAATATCAGGATACAAACCGAAAATCTGAAGCCTTCTGCACCGGATAATATTTTTGTGGTCAATTTGCTTGCTAATGATCTTTCTGCATTGGAGAAAAGGCAGGGTTACCGTTTATTATGGGATGGCAGATCATCCAAAGGATGGACCTCTGCTAAAGGAAATACTTTCCCGGCTGATGGCTGGGATATTCAAAATGGTGTTTTAAGTGCGATAAAAGATGTTCCGGGTGAAAAGGCAAAGAGTGGTGATATTGTTACTGAAAAGGAGTTTTCTGCTTTTGAACTGAAGTTTGATTTTAAAATGACCAAAGGAGCAAATAGCGGACTTAAATATTTTGTGAATACCATTGATGGTTCAGCTCTGGGACTTGAATACCAGATCCTGGATGATGAAAATCATCCGGATGCGAAAATGGGAATAAAGGGAAACAGGACATTGGCTTCACTTTATGATCTTGTTCCGGCTAATAAAATTCCTAACTCGATCAAAAAGGTCGGTGACTGGAATCAGGGCATGATCAGGGTTTATCCGGATAACAGGGTAGAACACTGGCTGAATGGATTTAAAGTCCTTGAGTATGTACGGGGTTCTGCAGACTTTATGGGGAATATTGCACAAAGTAAATTCAAGTCGGTTCAGGGCTTTGGTACAGCTCCAAAAGGCAGGATCATGCTGCAGGATCATGGTGATGAAGTGTCTTTCAGGAGTATTAAGATCAGGGACCTGAAATAATTTCAATTCAGAATGTTTGTAAACGAAGAAAGCCAATGTCTAAATTGGCTTTCTTCGTTTATGATGTGTGCCCAGAGGGATTCGAACCCCCATCAGCAGAACCGGAATCTGCAATTCTATCCATTGAACTATGGGCACCTGATCTGATATCGGAGCAAATATAGTTATTCCAATATCAGTGGCAAGGGTTAAACATTAAATCTGAAATGCATAATATCTCCATCCTGCACGATATAGGTTTTGCCTTCAACGCCCAGCTTTCCCGCTTCTTTACAGGCAGCTTCAGAACCAAGACTGACAAAATCTTCATATTTGATCACTTCCGCACGGATAAAACCCTTTTCAAAATCTGTATGGATCACACCGGCGGCCTGCGGAGCAGTGAATCCCTGAGTAATGGTCCAGGCTCTCACTTCCTGTACACCGGCAGTGAAATAGGTAGCTAATTTTAAGAGCTTATAAGCTGCACGGATCAATTGGGTAACACCCGATTCACTCAATCCAAGGTCTTCCAGGAACATTTGCCGTTCTTCATAACTGTCGAGGGACGCTATTTCGGCCTCGATCTGGGCTGAAATTACCAGAACCTCTGCATTTTCATCTTTTACAGCTGTACGAACCCGATCTACATATTGATTGCCACTTACCACAGATTTTTCGTCAACATTACAAACATACATTACCGGCTTTTCTGTTAATAAAAAGAGGTCGGCGATAAATTCTTTGTCTTCTTCAGTGATAGGAGCAGTACGGACTGATTTGCCTGATTCCAGATGTGTTTTGACGATATTGCACACCTCATAGGTCTTTTTAGCATCCTTGTCATTCCCGGTTTTGGCCATTTTCTCAACCTTTTGGATCCGCTTTGTTACAGCATCCAGGTCTTTTAACTGCAATTCGGTATCAATGATCTCTTTATCCCTGATCGGATCGACAGAACCATCCACATGGATGACGTTATCATCATCAAAGCAACGCAGAACATGAATGATCGCATTGGTTGCACGGATATTACCCAGAAACTGATTTCCAAGTCCCTCACCTTTGCTGGCTCCTTTTACGAGTCCGGCAATATCCACGATTTCTATTGTATTGGGTTGAATCTTAACCGGCTTTACAAGCTCAGCAAGTTTGGTTAAACGGGGATCAGGTACTGTAATGACACCGATATTAGGTTCGATGGTACAGAATGGAAAATTAGCCGCCTGCGCCTTTGCGTTCGATAAACAATTAAAAAGTGTAGATTTTCCAACATTTGGTAATCCGACTATACCGCACTGTAATGCCATTTGTATTTATAAGTTGTAGGTTATAAGTTGTAGGCCTTAAGCTTCCGACATCCGACATCCGACATCCGACATCCGACATCCGACTTCAGACATCCGACATCCGACATCCGACATCCGACTTCAGACTTCAGACTTCAGACTTCAGACTTCAGACTTCTTCCCATTTTGCCGCAAAGATAGAATTTTTGTTCTGAGTTTTTCTGTCACTTGATGAACATAGTGCTGATGTATCTTTGAAATCAATTTGAGTTCCCGTTCCGGTCAAAAAATGCAAGCATTGGGTTCTGTTCCCCTGACTTTCATCTTTAAAAAGAATACATTCCCGCTTTCGGGATATTTTTTCAGTTCATCATCATTCAAATCACCTCTGGCGGTGGTAATGATCATGTGATCAAGGTTTTTACCTGCAAAAGCACATGAAGTTACATGGGGGACGGGTATTTCAATCTTTTCCAACAAAGTACCATCAGTAGGGTTCCACCTGTAAACCCCAAAACCTCCCCAATGTGCTACCCATAACATACCTTCCCGGTCGATACACATTCCATCGGGTGTGCCCATTTCTTCTGGAATATGAACAACGTTTTTCTCAAACAGGATATCCCCGCTAACCGGATCAAAGGAATAGGATTGTATGCTTTGTGTTGGACTATCAATGAAGTACATTCTGTCGTTATTGGCTGTCCATGCCATACCGTTGGAAATTGTCAGGTTGCTCAGCTTTTTTTGAATACTGAGATTTTTATCAATGCAGTATAATGATGAAGCACCCGGTTTAAAAGTCATGTCCATCGTGCCAATCCATAATCTTCCCTTGCTGTCGCACTTCGCATCATTACAGCGGTTTTCTTTGATATTTGACTCGATATCCAGGAGCCATTCCAGCTTTTCAGTAGTCAGATCAAACCTGACAATTCCAGCATTTAAACCCAGAATCAGACAATTTGCAGTGCTGGGGCAAACCATAGTGAGCCTGCCTTCAAATTTCCAGGTTCTGGTTTCCTTGCTGATCCATTGATATTCAAATAAAATACCACGCTCAATATCTACCCAGAAGCATGAATTTCGTTCGGCATGCCAAAGCGGTCCTTCGCCCAGCAGGCATTGAGCAGGGTAAAGGATCTGTGCTTTCATTATTTGATGAGGATTCCTGAAAATCAAAAAGGAGAGGGACTGATGCAGGACCAGCCGCCGTCAATAACAAGACATTGACCGGTGATCTGTTTCGCTTTCTCTGATACCAGGAACAGGGCAGCATTGGCAACATCTGTGGTTGTACCCGGTCTGCCCATGGGTGTTAATTTCGACCAGACTGTCTCATAATCAGGATCATTCGTTGTTCTTTCTGTTATGGTCGCCCCGGGAGCAATTGTATTTACATTGATTTTATAGGCAGAAAGTTCGATCACCAGGTTTCTTGCGAGCATATCCAGGGCTGCCTTTGTCATCGCATAAGCGGCCAGATCTTTATGTGCCTGGCGTCCGGTGATGGATGAAGTGAACAGGATGGAACCTCCATCAACCTGTTGCTTCATCTGTTTCGCAGCTGCCTGTGTCAGGAAGAATGTACCCGCCATATTCACATGAAGTACCCTGTTAAAGGCTTCCGGACTGTAAGTTAAAAAGTCACCAAATAGAGTGATACCTGCATTAGCAATCACGATATCCAGTTTCCCGAATTGTGTGACAGCCAGATCGACCATGCTTTGAATGAAGTCCAGATCACTCGAATCGCCCGCAAGGGAAATGCAATTACCATCTTCCTCCCTGATTTTCTTTGCTGCACTCTCCGAAAGATCTGCATCCAGATCGTTTAATATAACCGCAGCTCCTTCCTTTGCCAATTGTCTGCAAATTTCGAAACCAATTCCCTGACCCGCACCGGTAACGATAGCTACTTTTTTGTCGAATGACTTTATGAACATATTCTTTTATTTAATGAGAGTCTCTCGTTACCTCGCTGCCAGAGCCTCCTTTAAGGAAACCAAGGTCGGCACCCAAATGTGCCTGTTCTACATTGTTGATATATAGGCTGGTATATCCTCTGTCTGTGAGCGCAGGGGAGGGCTTCCAATTATCTTTTCTGCGCTGAAGTTCTTCCGGACTGAGGTCGACATTCAGCGTACGGGCATTCAGATCAAGGGTGATCAGGTCACCGGTTTCAAGCACACTGAAATTTCCTCCCAGAGTTGCCTCAGGCGAGATGTGCAAAACAACTGTTCCAAAACCTGTTCCGCTCATGCGGCCGTCTGAGATCCTGACAATATCTTTAATTCCTTTTTCAAGAAGTTTCAGGGGCAGGGTCATATTTCCTACTTCCGGCATACCCGGATAACCTTTCGGGCCTACATTCTTTAATACAAGGACGCTATTTTCATCTACCGGTAAATCCGGGTCATCAATCCTTAATTTATAATCCTCGATATTTTCAAAAACGACTGCTTTACCGCTGTGCTGGAAAAGATGCGGACTCGCGGCAGTTGGTTTGATTACTGCGCCGTTTTCGCAAATATTTCCATACAGCACCGCCAACGCAGTTGTATTATTAAATGGTTTATCGATGGATGCAATGACCTCCCGGTTATAACATTTTGCAGTCTGGTAATTTTCCCTGACTGTTTTCCCGTTGGCGGTAATACAATCTGTATGGAGGAAAGAATCAAGTTCCTTTAGCAGGGCAGGTACCCCGCCGGCATAATACAGGTCTTCCATGAAGAATTTTCCTGAAGGTTGAAGATTAGCAAGAAGGGGAATTGAGGCTGACAGACGATCAAAATCTTTAATCTCAAGTGGCACACCGATCCTGCCTGCAATCGCTAATAAGTGAATCACGAAATTGGTAGATCCACCGATTGCGGCATTCACTTTAATCGCATTTTCAAAAGCTTCTCTGGTCAGGATATCGGATAATTTTTGGTCTTCTCTTACCATCTCAACTATTCTTTTGCCTGATAACTGCGCCAGGACTTTCCTTCTGGAATCAGCAGCCGGAATAGCCGCATTCTGAGGCAGGGTAAGTCCCAAAGATTCAACCATTGTGGCCATGGTAGAAGCTGTGCCCATAACTGCACAATGCCCCTGACTGCGGCATAAACCTGCCTCGGCAATATTGAGCTCTTCTTCAGACATGATGCCTGATTTTACATCATCAGTGAATCTCCAGACATCACTTGTGCCTATATCCCTGCCATTATATTTACCAGTGAGCATCGGTCCGCCGGATACTACGATCGTTGGAATATTAACGCTGCAGGCACCCATTACTAACGAAGGTGTAGTTTTATCACATCCGCACAATAAAACAACACCATCCATAGGGTTTGCACGAATTGATTCCTCAACATCCATGCTGGCCAGGTTGCGGTAAAGCATCGCTGTTGGTTTGATCAGGGTTTCGCCCAATGACATCACCGGAAATTCTACCGGAAAACCACCGGCTTCAAAGATTCCTCTTTTTACAGACTCTGCGAGTTCCCTGAAATGCGCATTGCATGGGGTAAGCTCCGACCAGGTATTACAGATTCCGATGATGGGTTTACCTTTGAACTCATAGTCAGGAATGCCCTGATTTTTCATCCAGGCTCTGTAGATTATTCCATCTTTACCAGTTTTACCAAACCATTGCTGGCTGCGTAATTTTTTATTCATTTTTACTCTGTTATTGCGATAAATATTATCGCTTGTCTGTAGGAATTGCTTCAGCTTTATAAATTAAAAGAGAATACGGTTATTCCATTTATGTCAAACTTTATGGTAAGTAAAGTCTATTCCGCATTTAAAGGTATTTCGGAATTTCTTTTAAAACAAGTTTTTATCGCTATGATCATTTGTGTTAATTTCATGTTGTACTTATAAATTGGGAATCAGCATATATCTACTTTCCTCCAGCCATTCGAATACACTATTATTCCGAACAAATAAGATAGTGAGAATCAGATAGGAGTATTTCTGTGAATAACCAAAATTAACTAGTGGAGGGTTTATAATATGTCATCATATTACCTTGTTTTTAAATATATTTACCCTATCCTATACCAGCAGATTATAACAATGGAAACATATCTATTGAAACTATTTTAATTAATATATACGTAGGGAAATATTAAACAATGCCTGTTAAGTAATAAACCCCTATAATTAAAAACACCGCAAGAGTTTTGATAATTGTCATTGAAAAAATATCCATGTATGACTGCCGGTGGCTTAGCCCCGTGATAGCGAGTAATGTGATTACGGCACCATTATGTGGGAGCGTATCCATTCCACCACTGGCCATTGAAGCGACCCGATGAAGTACTTCCATAGGGATGCCTAATTTAGAAGCTGCAGCAATATATGTTTCGCTCATCGAAGCCAAAGCAATACTCATTCCTCCCGAAGCTGATCCTGTTACCCCCGCTAAAGTGGTTATCGTAACTGCTTCATTAACAAGTGGATCGCTGATTGTGGAAGCCAGACCATCATTCAAAGCCTTAAACCCTGGCAAGGCGGCGATTACACCACCAAAACCATATTCAGAGGCCGTATTTAGGGTTGCAAGTAAAGCTCCTCCGATGGATAGATTAATACGTGCATTAAAATTTACTTTAATTCTGCTGTATGCAAGGATCAGAACAGTAATTACACCAATCAATAAGGCAGCTTCCACAGCCCAGATTGCTGCAAGTTTGGGTATTTCTATTGAAGATACACCGCTAATGCCAATTGCCGAAAAGTCAAAACTTTTACCGTAATTTCTGATTATTAATTCAGTGAATATTCTATTGCATATACCCACAAGGATTAATGGAAGCACTGCAGTAAAAGCATTTGGTAGCTTATCACTGGATATTTCTTCTGGTTCATTGATGTGTCCATCTCCATAACTTTCACCTGCTAATTTTGCACTTTTTCTGCGCCATTCCAGATAAAGCATTCCAATAGATAGTACAAAGATCCCCCCGATTAATCCCAGCCAGGGAGCAGCCCATGTATTTGTATTAAAAAATGTTGTTGGAATGATATTTTGGATCTGTGGAGAACCTGGTAATGCGTCCATTGTGAACGTAAAGGCACCCAAAGCAATAGTGCCTGGAATAAGACGCTTTGGAATATTAGTCTTCTTAAAAAGCTCAGATGCAAATGGATACAAGGCAAAAGCGACCACAAAAAGCGATACCCCTCCATAAGTCAATAAGGCTCCAACTAATACTATGGCGAGCATGGACTTGCTTTCACCAATAACTCTGATAACTAAATGGGCAATGGATTTTGCAAAACCCGATAGTTCAATCACTTTTCCAAAAATAGCACCCAATAGAAATACCGGAAAATAGAGTTTAACAAACCCTGCCATCTTCTCCATAAAAATGCCTGAGAAAAAAACAGGAACCCAGGCTGGATTTATTAAAAGTACTGCCAGCAATGCCGTCAATGGTGCAAAAAGGATAACACTAAAGCCCTTATATGCGGCATACATCAATAATAAGAGTGGTAGTATGACGAAGACAATATCCATTAAAAATTAATTAAAAAAACTAAATATCATCTCCTAAACCCTTTGACAATTTCTCATCAAATCAATTGATTTTTTCAGCCCACATTTTATCAATTAACTTTACCGTCCGATCGACCAGAATTTGTCCGCCCTCCGAACCAACAATATTACTCTGACAAACGGCACTGTAGCCACCACCTCTGATTGCTTTTTCTGTCGCCAGATAGGTCCCCGGACCTGCAAGCTGAATAACAAATGTTTGTAAAGCCTTGCTGCGTGCCTGAATGCGTATGCCGTAATCTGTAAATAATTCGAATTGATTGGTGCAGATCACAGCATCCCCAAGACGTAAAACATGTATTTCTGTTTCATAATCAGGATTTGCTTTTTGCTTTTCAAATCGTTTTAGAACATCTCCAAACCAGGTCATTTTTGCATATTGCTGGTCTGCAGCTTTGGGATCCTTTGCAATAAGAGCTGCCGCTTCATCCCGGACAATTTTCGATTCCTGATATTCCTTTTCTGTGATTACCCTCACCGGTAACCTGATCTTTTCTACTTTATGAACTAATTGCAGATTTCGATACTGATCATCCTTCACTGTTTTATAGCTTTCCTCAACTGCAGATACAACCCGTTCTGCGATATCTTCCATGCGGGTCTTATTACTTAGTTTAAGCATTCGTTCATCAGCTGCCTTGCGGTACATAATATGCGGCGACTGATCTCCCGCAGCACCAATCCAACCAAGTACAGTTAAATCATCACCAAATTTTTCCTTAAGAGCCATTCGAACCGGATGCCAGTAATCTGCATTTACCTCCGAACTGCCTTCAACTTCCTGCGCCGGACAGGCCACATCAATGCTCATCGCAATCAGCTTTCCTTCTTTATTCCAGAAGAAAAGGGAATTAATATCATGATCTTCATAACCCTCCAGGTTCCGAAACTCAGGCACATTGGTTTTACCATACATTGTGGTCGTATTATTGGCATATGATGCACGACGGTTATAAGGGATTGCGGCTCTGTTAAGTCCCCAGCTTACACTACCCGGGCTACGGCTATTCCAGGCTTTAACGATCGCATCGGCCACATTCTTTACAAATAAAGCTCTGTAAGCGCTAACCGGACTTACTCCTCCCGGAATCTTATACAAAAACGAAGATTCATCTAAATTGTCTTCCAGTACCGGTGCGGTATGGGTATGTGTCGCATTCAGAATAATTTTGTTGCCATCGAAACCGGGTAGCTGTTTTGAAACTTCCATCCTGATCATTGAAAGTAATGGTGTCGGGATGTAAACCAGGTCGCAGGATACGAAAACAGCCGCATCAAGAGATTTTGTACCTTCTCTTGATTCCAGGGCCACTACATTGGCACTTAATGGCGTAGCTGCCGTATGTGCAATCCGGAGATTAAACTGACCCATTAAAGCCACGGGTAGGGTGGGGCTGATATTTGCCTCAGACTTCCCTATGTATATTTCTGATGCAGATGAATTTAAAGAGCAGGATAAGGTAAGCGCAATCAAAAGTATCGAAAAGGGAGTGATGAAGGGCTTGAACAAGGATTTGATTGGAAATTCAGAACTTGGACCGATAAGAACATGAATTATCTTGGGATTTAAATCATGGTAATTTCCTCGAATTTGTATTGACTTCATTATCTGATTTTTAGTATACCATTGATCTTATTATTAAGCGAAATTGTAGCCTTCCCATTATTTGTTTTCTATCGGTTGAATTAAAGTCAAAAGTTGTTCTGTGTTTGGGATGTCAAAATATTTGTTCTTGATAAGTTTTACTTGAAATGTTTGAAGCCACCCAAATGAGCTGGTTTGTGGCTATTTTATCATGCTTTATTAAATATCCTCATTCTATCCCCAATTACCTAATCCAAATTGCAATTAATAAGATCAATTAACCCGGAACGTTCAATTTTATGTTGAACCAAACTGAAATTGTCAGGCAAGCCGCCTGTATAGCTATTTCAGGACGTGACAAATGGTATTATCGAGCTTAGTTAAAGTATAGTTTAAGTATAGTCAAGGTATAGTTGAGGTATATATAAGGTATATTTTATTAAATATACTTAACCTATATTAAAATTATATTTTGTATATTGTTTATTACCAAATACTTACACTAAATGGCTATATTAAAAAACGGTCTTGAGTTTTCCGGGGGACTGGGAAACCTTTCTGCGTACAAGCTGCCGGGGATGAAGC
>JAKFBV010000051.1:0-2831 GCA_036677005.1 Pedobacter sp. | reverse complement strand
CTCATATCGACGGGGAGGTTTGGCACCTCGATGTCGGCTCGTCACATCCTGGGGCTGGAGAAGGTCCCAAGGGTTCGGCTGTTCGCCGATTAAAGTGGCACGCGAGCTGGGTTCAGAACGTCGCGAGACAGTTCGGTCCCTATCTGTTGTGGGCGTTGGAAGTTTGAGTGGGGCTGTCCTTAGTACGAGAGGACCGGGATGGACAAACCGCTAGTGAATCTGTTATGGCGCCAGCTGTACTGCAGAGTAGCTACGTTTGGAATAGATAAGCGCTGAAAGCATCTAAGTGCGAAACTAGCCACAAGATGAGACTTCCATTGAGGGCCGTAGAAGACTACTACGTTGATAGGTTACAGGTGTAAAGGTGGTGACATCATAGCCGAGTAATACTAATTACCCGAAGCTTTCTTCGTTCCCAATTTAAATTGGGGACAAGGCAGATAGACTACGCAAGTAGTGTAAAATATATTGTTGTTTTCTTATTCAAGTACTTTTTTCCGGTATGTTAAGATATTATGTGAGTACTTAGTACAGAGTATTTAGTAGTTAGACACCGTCAAGACGGGCTAACCGCTCTGTAAGAGTCAGTATATATGCGTTAGACTATCTAACTACTATGTACTAACTACTAATTACTAACAAAAATCTTCAGGTGCCTATATCGGCGGTGTCCACCTCTTCCCATTCCGAACAGAGAAGTTAAGCCCGCCAGAGCCAATGGTACTGCCGTAACAGGTGGGAGAGTAGGTCGGTGCCCAATTTTATTCCGAAGGAAGCCCTTCGGGTAAGACCCTGTCCTTTATTGGATGAGGGTTTTTTACGTTTCTGGATTTCGCCAGGATGACATGACTTTGGCGAGAATGATACGGCATTGCCAGAATGACAAGGCTTTCGCCCGGATACCCGGTTTGTCTGCCTGGAGCGGATGCAAATCCGGATTGCTCAGAATGTCATCTCCTATTTAGTAAAGGAGGTCACGTCAGAAACTTATTATCACTTCCTAAAGAATAATTAATTGAACTTGCAAAGACGCAAAGACGCAGGAATCTGTAGAGGTGGCGGGTCAAGCCCGCCATGACAGTGTATTTGGTGGGTGATAAGGAGATTCCGGCTCGGAGGCCGGAATCTGGGTTAGCGGTACCACCTGATTATTAAAAGGGAAAATTGCAATTTCTGGTAGGCCTTATGGTCCTTCCGATTCCGGTCTCCGCACCGGAATCTCCTCAAAATTTAAATACTGATTGTCATCGTGGCGAATGCCGCGACCTCATTTTTTATATACAAATTGTCATTATTTCGAAAAAGCACTACTCCAATATTTAAATAGGATTTTTCCTAGGACGGATCTCGTTCACTAATAAAATCACCCGGTGCCAGATCAATGCTATGTTAACATTACTGCGAAGGACGCGTCTATCCTTCCCGATGAATACAGGAATCTGCTTTTCAAAAAAATTAATTATTTACACAAGAATAATTCCGTCAAACCCACGAATAATCACCTTAATAATTTGAAAGGAATTGGAAGGAATATGACAAAACTTTTATTCCAAAAAATGGTTAAAAGGGATATTATAATAGGTTAGAAGCCTTTTATTGCAAATTATCGGAGCCAAATTCAAGGTTTTTGCATATATTTGGGTAATTATGTAATTTATATGAATATCAATATAGGATCCCGCAGAGAAGTATTAATGCATATTGAAAAGTATATGCTTGAAAAAATGCATGAGTACCTCAAACCGATTGAAACAAATTGGCAGCCAGCTGATTTTCTGCCTGATTCAACACGTGATACCTTCTATTCAGAGATCAAAGAACTTAAAGAAAATGCCAAAGATCTATCTTACGATCTGGTAGCTGTTCTTATCGGAGATACAATAACTGAAGAAGCTCTGCCAACTTATGAATCCTGGTTAAGCATGGTTGATGGAATTTCAAAGGATGAACAGAACGGCTGGATGAAGTGGGTAAGGCAATGGACTGCGGAAGAAAACCGTCATGGCGATCTGCTGAATAAATACCTGTACCTCTCTGGTCGTGTGGATATGCGCCAGATGGAAATTTCAACGCAATACCTTATTGCTGATGGATTTGATATCGGTACAGGTCATGATCCTTACCGTAATTTTATCTACACCAGTTTTCAGGAACTCGCTACAAATATTTCGCACAGAAGGGTTGCTTCTCTGGCTAAAGCCGATGGGGATACTCTTTTATCAAAGATGTGCGGTGTAATTGCCTCAGACGAAGCACGCCATGCTAAAGCATACAAGGATTTTATGTTACGCATATTTGAAGTTGACCCAAGTGAAGCTATGATCGCTTTTGAAGATATGATGCGTAATAAAATTGTAATGCCGGCTCACTTTCTGCGTGAAGTTGGTTTACAAATGGGTCAGACATTCGGGCACTTTACTGATGCAGCTCAGCGTCTTGGTGTTTATACTGCTGTAGATTACGTGCAGATCATGAAACAACTGATCGATGAGTGGCATATTGAAAAATTGCGTGATCTGAATGAAGCGGGTGAAAAAGCACGTGATTATGTCATGAATTTGCCTGATCGCTTATTAAAAGTAGCCGAAAGAATGAAAAATCCTTCTCTGGAATACAAATTCAGCTGGATAGCAGGATAATTATATTTTAATTTAACCTCAGTTCGATATTAAGGAAGGTTAAAAGTATAGGATTATAATTATTCAGATGCTACCTCCTCCGGCAAGGTTTATTTTACCCAGTGCTGTTTTTCATCGGGACGGGCAGCCCGGCAAAAGGACCATTTGCCATTCGAAATAAACCCGGGTGGCAGCTCTAGCTTTTTTGCAATA
>JAKFBV010000050.1:0-1629 GCA_036677005.1 Pedobacter sp. | reverse complement strand
TATAAGGAGAACAGAATGTCTGAACATTTTCGATTGTCTAGCTCAATGGAGGAATTTATGGAATATGTAATATCCATTGAAAATAAATTAGCTGAGCTTACCAAATAATGAGGTAGCATAATATGAAATCTTCCGTATTAAGTATTCTTGTCTTTACAACTATTCTGACAGGCTGTACAATCAGTCCTGTAAAAGAACACATCAACGTAATTGTTGGCCCCGGTACATTCTATGCTAAATGGCAGAAATCTGTTCTAGATGAATGTTCTGATAAGGCTGCTGAAGTAGTATTGGGGCTGGTTGCTGAGAAATACAAGGAAGGAATCTTCTTACGGAAGAGCGGATTGTTATGATTCATGAGCATTTGGTTAAGAAGTGTTCCATGAACAGTGGATTGGTTATTTAATTGGAGAATGAGATGTGTGATCATGTTTGGAAGCTTTCTCAAGTTAACAGGTGCTGCATTTGTGCAAAGTGTGGACTAATTTATAAACCCAAGAGAGAAGAAGATGAGTAACTTAAATTTTAAACCTATGTCAGAACAACAGCGAGAAGAAGTACGCCTTAAAAGGATTGCTGACCAAGAATATGCAAAGGAACATTTAAACACATCCTATGCAGACGAACAATTCTGGCGTGAACAGAGCAGCTTGTTCGGAATCAGGCTGCCGATGTGGTGGAAGCCAGCCTCGGATACTAAATATGTACGTAGAGCGTGTAAGAAACTTGGCATTGATATCAAAGACTTCGTTGCCAGCACAGGATTTAGTAATTTGAATCAATTTGTACAGAATAACCCTTGTTGGACTGCATTAGCTGTAGTAGGATTGTGTATAGAGTACAGACTATCGTTGGAATGCGAAGAAAAGTAGGAAAGTTGGCGTAGTTTTATGTGTTTAAAACGATTTGGCTGAAATAAAGCTTGCATTGCATGTCTGAGGGTGTTATTCTTCTTTTCAGGGTAAGAAATTCCCTATAAACATTTTAGGAGAATATTATGATTAAAAGAATTTTAGCCATTAGGTATGTATGCAAGAAATATAACCTCAGAAGTAAACTGATTTTCTTCGGTAGTGAAGGCTGGATGAGCAGGAAAGACAGGATTATTTGTGTAAGCCTGTTCCAGAAGAATTTCTTTCAAGTGTTATACCATGAAGTGGGGCATGAGGTGGCTACAAGGTCTTTGAAATTTGATAACAAATATGCAAAAGCTGCCTTTGGCTCTAGATTGAAATTCAATTATGAAGATGATGTGTTTGTAAGACTTGAGGAAGAAGCTAAGGCTAGTAAATTCTCTATGAGATTTCTGAAAGTTAAAGATCGGCAGTATCTTAAAGAATGTTGGTACACGTATACTAGTTCTGTAGCTAAATGTATAAATGCAAGTGAGCTTGACAGATACATCACAACTGTTGCTAAATACAACAAATATTTTGAGGAGAAGTGAAATGAAACTTAGTAACGAAAATATTAATAAATACATGGACCGACTTAAATCTGCACAGCATGAGTTGAATACAGTAATTAATGCTGTACAATCAGACTGTCTACACGGGTCTATTGCAGAGTGTGATTACAAACCAAGTGAATTCTTCAGTGCTCTAGCCCCAATGAGAGTGTGTTTAGATT
>JAKFBV010000049.1:0-14792 GCA_036677005.1 Pedobacter sp. | reverse complement strand
GCTTTCACGCCATTTCTGTATTTCAACTTCCATTTGTTCTCGTTGATTCATCGCTTTCTATTTTAAGCCAAAGAAAGAGAACTACATCGTAGATTGCAATATGGGGTTACTCGGGCGGTTACACTGAAATTGTAAAAGAGACATGAGATAGGGTTAACTTTGCACGAGGATAGAATTTGAGCAAAAGATTATGAGTCTTCTAGCCTAACCGCCCTATTATGAGGCAAAATGTGCTTTTCTGACTTACAGAAGCAACTTACAAACTATTTTTAAAACTTCAAAATTTTACTCCGTTACGGTTTTGTTACGGTTTTTTAGGATGGCTTTTATATTCTCTATGTTTATTCTGAGAACCAAGCCAAAAGGCTTTTAAGATACCGGCTGAAGTAAATCTAATTTTTGAATATTAATTGCATTCAAAAATGTTAATCAGACCTATCTCCGCAAGAATAGTATCAAACTTCTTTACTAGAGACTTTTTAATGCTATCTTCACTACAAGTTATTCTTAACCAACTATGGGTTGTAAATTAAATATTGATTATAAGGGGAATATTAATGAACTTTTTGAGTTAGGTCGTCGAGAGGCAAGCGCCATTGGAGGCTTTGTAAATGGAAATTTGCAAAGTGGCGTTTTCTCCATAAATGCACTTCGAGGCACCTTCTCGGGAAATTATTCAGTTAATGCAAATATGATTGAAATAAATTTAGACAAAAAACCGTTTCTAATTCCTTGTGTCGTGATAGAAAAATTTCTAAAAAGCAATATCTCCTGATTGTGATTACTTGTTCTTTTTTTTATTTTTTTTTTTCTTATCTAATTTTGATATCTCCAACAAGCCTGGATGATTCGACTTTACTTTCAATGACGCTGCTTCTTCCATAGCTTCTACAATCATACTTTTTCCGTTTTTTGAATCGTTCAGTATTCCGACAACATCTTTGATAATACCAGCCTTGGTTGCGACTTCTAATAATCCAAACCTTGACCAACTCGAATGCTTATATCGCTCAACTAAGTCAATTCGTAAAGTTCTGCACTTGTCCCAATCAGGGAAGAAAATAAAAGAAATGTATTGACCAAGTGTTCGACCAAGTAGAAAGGAATTGTAAATAATTGGGAACACCTTCAAGAGCAATTTTGAAGGATCTTGAGTACTTGTTTTGTATGCGAACTCCAAAACTAGCAATGAAGCATCCTGTACTCTATCGTACCGATTTGAACGGTCAAACAAGTTTAGCCAGGAATCTATTATAAATTGGTCAACATTTTCATTTAACAATTTGTAGAAATACCGGGTCACCACATCTATATGATTTGCCAATATATCTATTGCCGTTTCACCCGCATTCATTAAAATCACAAACACCTTCACAAAATGGCGATTATCAATAGCCATTTTTTCAAACAGGCTTTCGATTAACACTTCTGTATTTTGATAGTTCATCCTACCTATAATTCCAGAGATAAGGACAATATCTTGCTTGGTAGTATTGTGGATATTTTTATAAACTGACTCTGCAAAAGTGTTTGCATTAATTAGGTTTATTGCGTTCTCTCCTAGTTTTGTCATCAGATTGATGATTTGTCTATGTTTAAACCCAACATCAAAAATCAAGACGGCCGCCTTTTGTGTAAAGGTTTCATTAGACAGCATTTGCTCAACAACCCCTCGTTTTATCTCGAGATCAATCTCAAGTGATGATATTACATCGATAGATAAGTTTGAAAATAAATTTAAAGCTATAAAGTGTTTACTTGCCTTTTCAATTCTGTAATCATCAAAGAAAGTTGAAATCAACTGTGGTGAATGGATTAAAATATCAACAATAAGCAAACTTACATCTTTTGAAGTATTGTTATGTATTACGGTTTCCAACAAAAATTCTTCTTGTTTCAGAGTCCGTGTTTCTTTCAATATTAAATCATCGAACTGCCTTATACTGAAACCAGTACCTTTACCAATAATCTTTATTAATTTTTGAAAATGCTGAATTGAATTTCCCTCTAGAAGTATTTTAACAACGCCCTCATGTTCTTCACGGTTGCTGAAATATGCTAGATTAGTCTTAGCTCCATTTCTATATTTCAAATCCGCTGAAAAAAGCGCATTCTCCAAAAAAGGGTAAATTCTTGAGCTGTTACTCAAATAATATTTCATTAGGGCTTGAGCAAACAGTTTACTTGTTGCAATTAAAAGAAGCCCTGTTTTAGGCATGAACCCATCAATAATATAATTAAAAACTTCTTCATTTTCCGAAATACCATCTCCGAAAGAAGCATATAGCATGGCAGGAAGTATTTTACCGCTGTTGTCATTGTCTTTAAAATATTCAAAACCTTGATATGGTTCCTTATAGCACAACTGAGTACACGATTCTCTCACGGCATATAACATATCACGAGTCATCATTTTTTTCTTATGCTTTATTAGTATTGCCGCGTAAAATTTCCAAGCTTCATTAGCGTTCAATTTATGCCGAGCAACATCTATAGCGTTATAAATTAGCGGCTGAACATGGGCATATAGATCACTTTCAAAAACTTTTTGAGAATTTATTATGTCCAATAAACCCAATACAGCAAATGGTGAGCCGTCTAATCTTGCTTTTTGAAACAGTTCCTCCCACAGTAACCGCAATCTGATCTTGCTCTCATCATCCATTCCAGTAAAATGAAACACCATATCGCTAGACTCACTAAATAGTGATGGAAATTCACTCTCAAAAATTCGATCAGCTAATTCACTTGTCCAACGATGACGGGGAGGACGCTTAAGATTTGGTGTCCCTTCAATCCGCCTGCCAGGCCAATCCACAAACCTTGACCTTAAATCGTTTTTTGAAAAAATTAAATCAAACGACCTGCCGCTAACCGTTCTTGGTGATAATGCAAAGGTGCAGGCTGCGAAACTGCCCCTCATCCCAGGCCAGAATGCAGTGTATAGTCTATATATGATTGAATCCGCAGACTTACAATCGAAAATCAATACGGGCTTTCGCTGTTCCAAAAATAGCGCCTCGACTATTTCTTGCACGGGTGCGTCAATAGTCTTATCGTTAAAATGTGATTGACGACTTTCAACGTTACTATTTATTGCTATTGGTGGAAATTTTAATTCTTGGAATAATATCGATATATTATCGAATCGCACCCACTTCTCTATTGGAATAACAAGACTTTTTGTCACAACACAACCAGCGCGTGGGGCGAGTAGATCTTGCCAAGTACGAGCTATTACGAAATATTTTTTTGAAGGCAGTGGGTAACAGGTAAAATATGGATCAAACAATTCACCAGGCCGAACTTGACCAGAAATATCTGATAACCTGTCAACGGTATCTTGATCGTTCCTGTCAAGCGTAACATTGCTGGTTAATAGCTGGTGCCCATTCTTGTATTTGTGAACCTGAAATGGATGTGTCGAATTTACTTCCATATTTTTAGCTCAAAAGCCAATTAACTGGTTCTGTGAGATCTTTACATTCATCACTCGATTTCTCACCGTCCTGATAAACAATATACCCGGTTTCATCAATTTCTTTTTCAAGAAATGCCTTTACGAAATCCTCAACTTTGAAATCTCCACCTACGATACTAGACCCGAAAACTTTTATATCCAATCTGTCAACATCTGCAAGACGGCCTGCAAACATAGGGAACTGCTTCTTCAAATATTTCTCTGGACCTTCTGCTCTTTCATCAACATGAAGTAAATCCCAAGCAGTTACAACGATAGCGACTTTTGGCTTAGCTTGACTTGTCCTGTTAATATTGTCATTGATGAATCGAAGCAACTCGATAAGTGTAATTTGAGTTGGTATCTCATCATTAGTTGCTTCGTCTCCAAAACCATTTTTCAACCACTTTTGACTTACTACCCAATCCAGCGGCTCAAAATTATTTTCAGACTGCACTCTAACAAAAATTATGGCATTTGTAGCCTGCCTCAAAGCATTCAACCACTTTTCCGGAATTTCTAACGTTCTAACAGCTTTTTCCCAAATTTCGCCATACATGTCTGGCACAACCATTTGGGCAGTAATGTTTTTGCTCTTAGATATGACTTCTACAGAAAAGTCTCTTGCTTTATCATCTTTATCTGTTCGAGGAACAAATTTTCCCCTGAGAAGATGGGCCGCGATGGATTCAATATACTTAATATCTTCAGGCGTGGCGGTTGGTTGTAGATCAAATCTCTCGCTTCTGAATGCGAGCCATAACCTAGCCAGAAAATTTGATTTTCCAGAATCTGGACCACCAACTAAAATGATTGGTTTATTTCCCATTACTAGATGTGTTTATATTTAAGCATTTGTCTCATTCCATCTATAGTTTCGGATTCTAACCAAGGTGATGTTTTTTTTTCATTTCGTATGACGAGCAAATCTTCGACTAATTCGGATAGTCCCGTTCCTGGGGGAATTTCATCATTTGATGAAAAAGAAGCTATTTCAAATACTTTAATATTGATACTTGGATACTTAGATAAAAAAGTCGCAAGGTGCTTTTTTACACCTTCGTTCGTGTCGCAATGTGTAATTACAATTGTTAAATCTGGAATGTAAGGAGCTAATAGAATTGATATTCTATCCACTAAAATTTTTAACCTATGAATCGTATGTTGACGTGTCTCAGCATCTGCCACTTCTTCTCCATTGAGCATTATCCAAATTCGATCAGATGATTTTAAAAAATTTAAACGGTCAATTCTGTTACTGTCAATAAGAGAAGTTGTCCACTCACCTGGTATATCTGTTAAAAGTAGATCTGTAGCAACATTCTGGTTGGTGTAATGTAAACGCAAATGTAAAAACCCCGCCTGTCGTTCGTCTTGCAATTCTGTATGAACTGTGAGCTGTTCGGGCAAATTTCCTTTACTCCATTTTCTAGCCCCTCTACTTATTTCTTCAAACGCCATTATTGATTTTGAGTCCCGAAATTCAAATCCAGATAATTTTGAATGTGATAACAAAAGATATAAACTCACCAAGCTTGCAGTCTTACCAGTACCAGGAACACCCAAAATTCCAACTACTTTACAGTATCGACTTCGCATAAGCTCTTCGCAATAATCTGTTGACAACGTGTAACTACCAGGAAATCTTTCTAACTCCGTTGGCGATTCAAGAACAGACGACCCTATCAATTCTAGAACAGAAGGCTCCTCTAAATATTCTAGAGATTTTAAGCGATCAACACATGTTGTAGGGTCATTTCCTAAAATACATTCTCCAGTTTGTGCGAGTGTGCATTCCGAACGATTACAAATAAGTTCTTCTGTAGCCGACATCCTATGAAATTTTATTGATGTTCAACATTGCCCGCTCCCAAATTATCCTACCAGCCCATTCTAGCAATGAACGTTTCACAGCCAATCCAGGATTATCCTTGCCACCCGAGAGTAGTGTTAAAACGGGAAAAATTGACGGATAATCTTGAACCATCTGTGCATTATTCAATGATGACTGAATCTTAGCTGACAAGCCTTCAATTTGTTCAAAAACTTCATCACCAGTCAATTCAGCTTTTGCTGTCGAATATTTACATGAAAGCTGAACGTGAGCTTTCCCTGGGAACTTTTGCAGTAAAGAGGAAATTTCTAAGGCGCTCAAAACGGTAGCTTGAGTTTCATTGAGTTCTTTGAACTGTTTGTCGGCAATTGAACTCCATTCCGAAAGTGCCCACCAAAGAATGTTGAGTTCTTCCCTGTCTAGTATTGCATTGTAGTTCAAATTTGTCAGTTTGAGACCGTAGCTAGAATCCAATAAACCCGCAAATGCAACAAAAGTGTTTTCCTTTGTGACTGTAAGTGCCTCAGAATTTACACGCTTTCTCTGACGTGCAATATCAGCCAGTGTTCCAACTTTTTGTTGTGCTGTTTGCTGCAATTCACTTCTTAATAGTTCAAGTTTTTCCTTATCAGCTATCGCACCAGAAAATGAAAGACCGTTTGCCAATGCCAATGAAAAAATAAGCTCCATCGAAAGTTCGCCATTGTTAGGTTTTGACTTTTCTAAAAATCGTTGAGCAGCCAGGAAAACACATGTCGATATTTGTAATTGTTCTCCATCTTCGACAAAAGAAGTGCTAGCTTTTTGAAGTGCTCGCACACTTGCTATCTTGATGTCGGATGATAATAATTCAGGGTTATTAATTGATTGTATAATATTATTTGCCAAAGCAAACATTTCATTTGAACCGGTCTTCTTTTTAATTACTGCTTCAATCGCACTTATAGCAATTGTTCGCTTTTTAACATACTCGTCATCTGGTGATGGATTGAAAATTCTAATGTGTTTTGCAATATCGGTCATGTTTTATCTCCTAAAGGGTTTAGTATTTGGTTAATTCTCTTATGTAAATCTGTGAGTTGTCCGTTTTCCACAAGCCTGTCTAGTGCCCTTCGTTCTAAACTGTGTGAAAGGAAATCTGACCAGTCCGTCGGTATTGCTTTAAATTCAGCCAAAATATTTAATCGCTGAGCAGCAGACAAGTCCCTGAAGAACTTTAATAACACTAAGCCATATTCTTTGTCATCACTCATAATTTCTCGGACAGCTTTAATTGCATATTGAGATATCTCCTGATACTCATTTTGTTGAATGGGTGGTCTCGCGTCAACGGTTGAAATGTTTGCCTCCGCTGCTTCAAAATTTGGACATTTCAATCTATAAACAACCTTTCCTTGATCGAAATGCTCGCAATCCGGAGCAAACGCTTTTAAATTATCATCCCAAGTCCTCCCATGAATTTCTACATTCATTAGGTTATTCTCCATATCATAACTGAAGACGAGTATGTTGTAGCAATAATTATAATTTTCATTTGCGTTAGGGGGAACGGTCGCTCCTGAAGAGATCATTAAAATATCTACACCATCTCTAATAGGCACCAGCTGATGAGCTGGCATGTGTTCATGGCCAGAAATAACAACCCTAGCTCGATTATCTATATATTTTTTTGCATCGTCTGAGTCCTGCAACCAATGTAAAGGATGATGCGCCACAATAACAATTTCCGTATCTTCTTCAATGCCAATAACTCTTTGCCTCTTGCCCAGTAGCAGACCACCTTCTTCCTTCTTACTTTTTGAGCATATTAATGCCGTATTTACACCATGAAACTTGATTTTTTTACCTGGTGATAATTCATTCATTCGGTGTCCCTTTACAATTCCGTCATTATCTAAAGAACAATTGTAACCTTCTGCAAAAGTTCGGTATCCTGAAAAGCGATTGTAAAGAATTTCTCTGTCCTCGTCACTTTCTAAATAACCATCCAGAGCGTTATCACCATTTTCGATAATGTCATCTATTATTTTTTGAGTACCGGTAGTAATTTTGTCTCTATCGATATCATGATTCCCTGGAACTACCTGAACATCGGTCATATCACAACCAGCTGCGGCAGTTAATCGGTCTAGCCACTGGCCTGCTGACTCGTATTCATGCGGTTTACCTCCATAGGCGATATCACCGGAGATAATGATACCATCGGCTTTGTTTCCTTCAAGCTTTGTAACATAGTTCCGTACGTCAGATACCAGCTGTTGTTTGACATCATCGTTTACGAAAACATCGCCTCCGGTTTCTTGACCAAAATGAATATCTGATAAATGAATATAAATTGCTGCCATTTATCAATAAAAGTAGCAAATAACTGTCAAAGAGATACCAAATGTGCAAAAATTGACCCCCATGATTTCAATTTTAGCACGTAGAAAATGTTCAACATGTAGATATGAATACAGATTCTTCAATTATTTTCTCAAGGCCTAGAATTAACAGTAGCCTTCGCGTTTTTTGTAAAACTTTGACCAGAAAGATGAACATTTTACCCTCAAAACTTTGAGCTATTTAAATTATTGCTGCACCAAGATGACGTGTTTAAGGCGAGACTCAAATCTGGTTACTTGACAAGTCTCTCAAGGTGAATTATTTTGTGTTTCTTAATCCAACTTGAAACATCGACTAAAGGATTCTAAGTCTTCTGCTCCGTTTGAAGCGTACGGCAGATTTCGCTTAACAGATAAGTAAATTTTAGGTCCCTTTCGGGGTTTAAAATTACGTAGTTACTTATTTGTTACGGTTTAAATTGTGAACAATGAATATCTCCTTTTAAACACAATTGGTTCGACCTAAATACGGCGGCCATCTATCTCTGAACCTAGCTGGAAGTCGAACCGAAAACGTCGTTTCCCAGCTATAGAAGTACTTTCAAATTCGCTCAAAAGCAAAAACCCCTCTCTACGTACTGTAAAGAGGGTTTGTACCCAGCGCCGGAGTCGAACCGACATGCAATACTATGGTTAGTTCAACGGAGCTGAAATTTTAATTAGTATTAGGAATTGTGTTGAAAATACTCAACTGTTTAGCTGTTAAAGTTTATCGCAAAAGTAACTTCTCCTATTTTGTTTGAATTCCCTTTTATTGCTACAGTCTTTCCGCCAAACCGATCAGCCTTTCTCGTACCTCGAAAAGCTAACCGCCCTCCGGGTGCACATTCCGGTACTTACCGGAAATGCAGTTTGCCGCAAAGCCAGTAAGAAATCGCGGAAAAAGCTTCATTCCGCTTCTCTTCATTCCAGCCCTTTCCGCTATAAAACTCTTATAATAAACGAGTTTGACACGATTGCTTCTAAGAGATAACCTTCTCTAATACGCTATAGATGAAGATTCCTTTTGGCTTTTGCTGAGGCAAATTTATACCTCTTCGTCAGAAAAGGCCATGCCCTTCGGGTTTGGACAAATAAATCTCCACCCTTCGGGTAGTATTTTTTTGCCTCAAAGCCTTGTCTTCCAGCCCACCGCACAAATGTTTTGCCTCTATCAAAAGCCAAATGAGGCGTATGCCGAAGGGATTTGATAAGCAAATAATTTATTCACTTAATCCATGTATGATGAGTACCACTCAAAAAAACCGCCCGAATGTGCAAGGCACAGAAGCAAAAAAAGAAAATGAGAAAATCGTTGATCCCACTAATGGAAACGGCGCAGCTCACGCCAACGGCAAAACGGAAATCAAGCTTTTAGAAGAAAAGCCGAAAGCTGGGGAAGTATCTGTAAAATCCGAAAACGGTCAGGAAAAACCACAAGAAAAACCACAGGCAGAGCAAGCAAAAGAAGAGGTAAAACCCTTTAAGCCAGCTTTGAATCTGGAAAGCACTTTAAAAGTTGTGGAAGGCTTACACCGCAAAAGCCTTCAGCGCATCAACTTGCTTGATCGTATCAAACAGCTTGAAACCTTTGAAATTGCGCAAATGGAAGATAGCGACGAACTGGAAAGCAATCATTTTCAGGGGTGCCAGTTGATCATCTCTGATGATAAAAACAGAAAGTTTGTAACCAATACCGCAGGGCTGATCAAATTGGTTTCTCAATTTATCTACGATGCCTGTCAGGAAAAACTAACTGAAATCGAAGCAAATATCGTGTTTCCAAACGCTTAACTAATTAATCCCCCCGAATAATTGGGGGGATTTTATTTATTCATTTTAACAGGTTTACAATGATTGACGTTTTTATAGAAGTAACAGACCAGCTATTCTGGCAGGGTTACACCGAACAACTTGCAAAGGAAAACCCCGAAAGGTTTACCGCAGAACTGAACGATTTTTTAAACATCTACCAATTTTAAAGACATGGCACACAACATAAATTTTAATGAAAAGACCGGAAAGCATAGTTTCTTTTCAGTGAAAGAAAAAGCCTGGCACGGATTAGGGCAGATTGTAGAAAGCTACCCGACGAGCGCAGAAGCCATTAAATTTGCGGGTTTAGATTATACCGTAGAGAAACGCCCCCTGTTTACTTATGATTCTGAAAGCCACCGGGCAAACAAAGAAACGGATATTGTTATTCCGGAAATTGATGTTCCCGATTTTCATGCCACTATCTGCACCGATAACGAGCAGGTTTTAGGAGTGGTGGGCAAAGAATATGAGGTGATACAAAACAGGGATGCATTTTCTTTTTTCGATGCTATTGTAGGTGGTAAAGAAGGCATTCTTTACGAAACAGCAGGAGCATTGGGAAAGGGCGAAAAGATTTTTATTACTGCAAAACTGCCTGGATATATCCGTGTGGGTTCTGATGATTTGATTGAAAAATACCTTTTCCTGACCACTTCGCATGATGGTTACGGCAGCATTACGGCAGCGTTTACCCCGGTACGGATTGTTTGTAACAATACGCTGAATGCTGCTTTAGGCAATATGAGCAATTGCATTAAAATTCGTCATACCCAAAGCGCACCTGATAAATTGAAAGAAGCGCATAAGGTAATGGGCATTTCAAATACCCTTTCGGATGAACTAAACGGAATTTTTAACCGTTGGGCAAAAGTCCGCATTACAGACAAAGAAGTTTTGAAACTGGTTCAGCAGGCTATGGCCCCTTCTAAGGAAATTTTACAAAATGTTCTGAATGGTAGGGAAGATGAACATTCCAGCTACTTTAATAATGTATGCGGCAGCGTATGCGAATACGCATTTGGTAACCAAACGCAACAGACCGCAACCACCAAAGGAACACTTTTCGGGGCATACAATGCCATCACTGGATATTTTCAAAATGTGAAAGACTATAAAAATGAGGAAGCTAAAGCAAAATCTATTCTTTTTGGTACTGGCTTTAACAAATCTCAAAATGCTTTTCGCCTTTGTACTGAATTTGAGAAAATGGAAAATTAAAAGGAGTGCGGGCGAAAGCCCGCATTTCTTAAAATTCGCCGGTAGCCCCCGATTTTCCATTCGGAAAATCGGGGGCTACTCATTTAAGAAGATGATGGAATACAGGAATTTAAAGGTGGTCAGTGTAAAAGACAGTAAGCAATCAATTATAGCACAAATTTAGGCACAGGCTATAAAACGCTGGCAAAAGACTACGGCATAAACACAACCCCATGCTCATTTCCTTCATTTATTCCGTTTCCTTTTGCGCTATTTAAGCCTTTTGCCCCTGGGAGCACCATAATTAATTTTTAACACTTAAAACTCAAGATTATGGAAAAGCTACAAAATCAAATGTCATTCTATCAGGTATCAGAAATCAATGTGACATACAGACCAAAATTTAAAGCCTCTGAAAGACCTCAGGTTTCAACATCCCAGGAAGTTTATAGTATTTTATTCAATAATTGGGATCTCGATAAGATCGAACTACAAGAACAATTCAAAATTTTATTATTGAACAGAGCTAACAAGGTAATAGGTATTTACGAAGTGTCCTCCGGTGGAATGTCAGGTACGGTAGCCGATCCCAAGCTCATATTTTCTACCGCACTTAAAGCCTGCGCCAGCTCCATCATCTTAAGCCATTATGCAAAGTATATTTTTATGTAAAGTAACATGTGATAATCATGCGTAATTGCATCTCAGCAGTGAAAAGCCAGCATATCACTTTACATAATAATATCAGAACTTCTTTAACCATGTGATCAGATTTTCATCTTTCAACCACATCGCTTCTTCATTAGGGTTTATCTCCACGTATGCTTTCTCCAATGCTTCACGTTTCTGTTTAGAGTCAGCTCTTGCATATATCTCGGTCGTTATCACCGATACATGACCCAGTATATCCCGGATATATACCAGGTTAACGCCAGCCTGAAGCAGGTGCATAGCCTTTGAATGTCTCAATGAGTGACAGCTGATATGATCCGGTATTATCATTGGATTCTCCGTTCTTGCCGATCTGGCATATTTATCAAGAATGTAGTTTAACCCTGCGCGGGTAAGCTTTTCTTTTCTGCTGTTGCAGAACAGCGGATAATGATTAGCAAAGGGCTTATCCAGCCTGTTTTCCTTCATATAGTTTTTAAGATGTTCTGTTTGAGCATCCAGCATAGGAACTAACCGTGCTTTATTTCCTTTTCCTGTTATCTTAACTGTCGCAGGCTTATTGAGCCTCAACGATAATGGTGTAAGATCTATGATTTCCTGCACCCTGGAACCAGTGTCATACATTAAGGAAAGGAGTGCCAGGTCCCGTCTGCCCCGATGGGTTGTAACATCAGGTTGCTGCAGGAGTAGTTTTAGTCCCTCAATTGAAAGATAACTCATAGTCTCCTTTTTTACCTTTTTGAATTTGACCGACAGGATTTTCTGGCATTCATGCAAGTAATCCAGGCTCTCATGTTGTAAATAAGAATAGAAAGAGTGTATTGCTGCAAGACGGGAGTTCCGTGTGGAGCTGCTGCATTTTCTTTCTTTTTGAAGCCATTCGAGGAATTCTAAGATGGTTTCTTTGGTAATACCACCCAAAGTGAGTTTTTCAACTTTCACATGCCTGACCTCCTGAATAAATTTCAGGAGTAAAACAAACGTGTCCCTGTAGGCTGCAATTGTATTGGCGCTGGCCCCTTTTTCGTTTGGCAGATACCTGGAAATAAAGTCGGATATATACTTCGAGAAATCAGTTGGCTTCATAGTTTCTATATTTAGGAAATACATCCAGGCATATCATATCCACGTCCCTGATCAGGCCAGGATACATACTGGCAGTTAAACGGACATACTGATTTGTTGCACCAAGAGACTGATGTCCCAGGTAATTGGAAAGGATTGGAAGTGAAACGTATAAATCAATCCCGGATTCTGCCATAGTAGCCAGGGAGGTAACAGCAAACGTGTGCCTCAGATCATGAATTCGGGGGCTTTGAGTGGCACCATGAAGTATTCCCGCACTGTCGAGACACCTTTTAAACCATTTATTGGCACCCTGACCACATCTCATTCCATCACCCCGGATGAAGAAGTATTCAGATGCTTTCTGAGCCATGGGAAGCCGTTCCCGGTGCCATACATATTCTTTACAGACAGAGCTCAGGGAGTCTGAAATAGGGATTATACGTTCTTTCCCATTTTTGCTATCCCGAACAAGAAGATGATTATCACCAAGATTCACATCGTCATTTTTCAATGCCAGAGCCTCACCGATACGCAGTCCAGTACCGTATAAAAGGCGGAATAATGCGGGCATACACAACAGACAATTATGACTATTGGCTACTCTTAACTTAAGCTCATCACAGGCCTTGAACAATGCAACTATCTCGGTTCCGGAATAAATGTAGGGTATAAAGGTACTTTGAGGAATAGCAGGTAGCCGGGGAATATAGGATTCAATGCCTGTATCCCGGAGATAGGACGAAAGTTGTGCAAGAAAACCTATTCGGTTATACCTGTTAAGATCAGTTTCATTAGCCGTCTTTTCACACCATTTTTCTGCAAACTCCTTTGTTATACCTAAGGATGTCTCTGCTCTTTCTTGTGCGAAAAGATCAATCTTACCCAGATAAAAAGCACCGGATCCAAACTTGAAGCCGAGTTTCCTTTTCAGCTCTATAAACTGTTTTATAGGTAAGCCATATATACTGTGATATCCCTTATGCATAGAAGATTCCTCCTTTCTGTCCATAGAACCCCCCAGCAACAGCAGGAACATCCAGCATACATTGCTTCATTGACTTGAGATCAATCCGGAGATAATACCTGGTGGATTCAGTATTCTGATGCCCAAGAACTTCTGAGATCACCGGAAGGATTGTGCTTTCCTCCAGCATTCTGAACCCCAGGCTATGACGTAAGGAATGAGGCCCGAACCTTCTGCTGCTGATATCAATACCGGCTTTTATAAAAGCTCTCTGAACTACATGAGTAACCACGTTACTGGTTGGAAAAGCCATATACGGCAACCTGGCTGTTAAGAATATGCAGGGTTCATCAGAAACCGGCCTGCTGTATTTGAGATAATCAATCAGTGCATTGCCTACATCGGGTAGCATGGGCAGGACTAATTCCTTTCCTGTTTTATATTGGTCTATTTTTATCGTTGAGGTTTGCCAGTGAAGATTTTCAAACTTCAGCCTGCATATATCGGACGCTCTGAGCCCCAGCCTGGCGGCTAAAAGCAGGATCGCATAATTGCGTTTCCCGGTTGCACTAAATCTTTCGGCAGACAGGATTAGCTTTTCTACTTCTTCTTTGGTATAGGTGGATGGAAGTTTAGACTGGTTTACTGTTCTGTATTTGGGAATGGATAGCGCATAATCCTTTGCAATAAGCTTTTGTTCAAAAAGATACCTTGTAAAGCCCCGGATAGTCATGAGCGTATTCTGAACACCGGTTTTATATTGGGTATCCAATTGATTGATAAAAAGCAGGAGAACTGGTAAATCCAGATCGGAAACAGAAGTGATGGTCTCTTTTATACAGTAGTTGTAAAGCTTTAAAAGGTTACGTTTATGACAGCTCAAACTGATCACAGACAAGCGTTTTACCGTTCTTTTGTAATCTATATAGCTATTAATATGATCGCCTATCGGGCCGACAAAGACGATTTGCTTCAGCTTCGGGCGAACTAACAGGTTTACTTTGCCCAGCCTCATGAAATCTGACAGCATCTTTATGCCATTATAAAGCCGTATTTCCCGGGCATGAAGTTCTTTTTTAGAGCGGCCATCAAAGTGATATTGAAAAAGTTCTCTTTCTACTTCAGAACTATACTGCTGATAGCCTTTTGAATCCATAAAGAAGCGGACCCGCCGCCAGATCTTCCGGTATTGTTCAATAGCAGGAGGTGAAAAGTAAAGCTGTGAATCAAGATACCCGGCAACTTTAGTGGTCAGGATGTTGAAATCCCTGAATTGTTCTTTCATATTGCAATTAGTTTAAAATGAATAATTGCAATAGTATTCAAGAATATTATGTAAAGTAAATTTTAGACAGGGTTCTGGTAATGAGCTTATTAATTACGATGCTTTACATAAGCATATACTTTGCATAATGT
>JAKFBV010000048.1:0-43689 GCA_036677005.1 Pedobacter sp. | reverse complement strand
TATAACAGCTATTAAATAACTACTTTTGATCACAATTCTATCGCATTTGAAACAACCGTTCGCCAGCCTTTTAGGTGGTCAGTTTGCCACGGAATAGGGTGGTCCGTTTCACCGGAATATACATATTGATGGGGCATCTGTTCAATTGTTCCGTTCTTCATAAACTCCCAAAACTGAGGAAATGTCCCGTTCCTTTTCAGTAATGCCGAACCTGCAATAATCTTGTTAGAGAGTTGCGGGTGTCTGATAGCAATCTGTAATGCCGTATTACCACCGTTACTAAAACCGAATATGTCTGCCTTGTCTATACTAAGCTTGTTAAGAAGAGCTGCAACATCATCAGCATCCTGTTCAAATGAAATTGGAGTATTACGGTCACCTGTTCGTCCGTGGGCTTGAAGCTCAATGCAAATGAGTTGTCGGTTTTTGGAGAAAAGGGGAATTACTCTCCCAAATGTTGTCTCAATAGTTGAGCCACCGCCATGAATTAGCACAAGTGGTTTACCTTGTCCGTAAATCTCATAATACATTTTAATTCCGTTGACTTCAGAGTACCCATTTTTGAAAATCAAGGAGTCCTGTGTTGTTGCCTTCATTCGATTAATATTTTCTTCCTTTTGGTTTGCGTTATTGCACGATGCAATAGTCAGAAGTGCTAAAGCATAATATATTATTGTTCTTTTCATAATCTGCTTTCTTTCGTGGTGTCGTCCAATATGAAAACCGCTAACAGTTTTCGGCTTGGCGAAGAAGCGGATTATGAGCACCAAATTGTCAGAGAAGCACAAATCCCGCTTTTTTGCCAAACACTGTTAGCTGTTCGTTTTGTTAATCTATTTTTTGAGCACTAAATTCATAAAAGCACCTATAAAATCGTCTAACCGTTTATGTGCTGCATTGTCCGTTAAATTTCCTTGCTCGTCAAATTTTCCTTTTATCCCTTGAATTAACAAAGTTGTGTCGTTTGTAAATTTTGCCATTGCAGTTTTCAATATAAGTTGCAATTCTTCGTGTCCTTTTTGTCCGCTTGCAGAAGCTGTTATAAGTCCGCATGGTTTGTCTGAAAAGATCATTGTCGAAATACACCATTCAATAGCATTTTTCAGTCCGCTTGGAATACTATAAACATATTCAGGTGTGCAAATAATTATTCCGTCCGATTTTTCGATTGCGTTTCTAAATTCTACAATTAGTTTTGGTGGATTGTCTGTTGAAAGTTCCGGGTCAAAATGAGGAAGAGTTTTTAAATCGTTGAAAATTGTCAAGTTAAATTCACTTTCTGTCAAACTTGTAATTTTTTCAACAAGTTTCAGGTTTGCAGAATTCGAACTTGCGCTTCCAATAATTGCAAATATGTTTTTCTTGTCGTTCATTAAATTTCTGTGTATATCTTGTCCGTCAGAAGTTTAGGTACAATTACCGCTAACTGTGTATATACTGATGACAATACACCGCAAGCAAAGCAAATCCAGCTGTTTTGTGGTCGTTTTATCATCCTTTATTTAAATATATTCATTCTATCTCATATCCTTAAAGCAAAGCTTTTTCACTTATCCAATTCAAATCGTTTAAGGATGGATCAAAGATTAAAGAACAAGGAATAAAGATATTGACCGGCCCATGCGACAATAAGTAAACTCATACAGAAACAGGGAGCTGATCAGTCATGATCCGCAAACTGGTACCTGCTATTTAAAGTACTTCACAATTTCATTTGCAATCAGCGCATGCCCTTTTTCATTCGGATGATTTACCTGGGACATATAATTTGTGATGTTCTCACCGGAAACCACCTTTTGGCGGAACAGCCCATAGCTGTCCACCAATCCGATACCATATTTTTCAGACAGGTTTTTTATTTGTGCGGTATGTTGCTCCAGTGCATTATTGGCTTCCAGAATATTCACTCTCTGATCGGGAGAAGGACTGAGAAGAATAACTTTAATTCCCTTGTTTACGGCGGTGCTGATCATCTTGTCCCAGGCCATTTTAGCTCTTTTAAGTCCGATACCCTGGTCATTTAAGGCATAGTCAATAAAAAGCACATCAGGCTTATGATTTAAAACTTCTGTTTCGAATCGTTTGGCGCCGCTTTCCGAGTTTTCACCACCAATGGAGGTATTGATGATATTAATTACGGCAAAGGGATAGGTTGCTTTCAGTTCTCTCAGAACCTGGTATGGATAGGCTTCCAAAGTATTCACAACCGGGGTTTTGAAATATCCTGCAGGAACTGAATGCCCGTGAAACACTAAATTAATGGTTCTGTTTTTAGGCCATTCTATTTTAAGCTGTGATTTAAGGTCGTTCAAATAGATGGCTGGATCTGCGCTGGTGTTGGTTTGAAATGATAACAGGAATGCAGCAATTAGTATTAACAGGAGGTTTTTCATGTTGCAGGCTTTATGTGTTGTGTGTTTTGAGTTGTGTGTTGCGTGTTCAATTTAGTAATTCATTTGAAATGTAGTACTAATAATACCTGATTCTCAATACTTGTTAATTTTTGGGGACTCTATGCCAGGCTGAGGTGTACGAAGAATCATTTCAATTGAATTGACAAAGAAGTCCTCCCCCTGCCAACGCACAAAGGCTTTTGCCCTCCCCCCTCCAGAGGGGGACATGCGTGATGCCTATGAATTGTGGTTCAATTGAAACGAAATTTTTCGGTTCGCTGTGCATATCCCCCGCTGGCGGGGGAAGGGGGTGGAATTTAATTAAGAATAGGGAACAGGAAAGAACGTCTCCTTTCAATATTGAACAGATTCCTCATTGCATTCGGAATGACGGTCCAAATGGATTTTATCTTTTCCCTTTCAGCTTTCAGCTTTAAGCTTTAAGCTTTCTGCCCTACCCAATCGCCCTGTCCAAATGCACATACCCACCATCCACATGGATCAATTGCCCGGTGGTGTGTGAAGATCGCTCTGAAAGTAAAAAGGCAACGGTATCGGCAATTTCCTTCGCGGTGGTCATGCGGTTTTCAAGGGGAATTTTACTGACAATATCTTTCAGTTTTTCTTCGGGGTTTGGAAGGGTTTTGATCCAGCTTTCGTACAGCGGGGTCCAGCATTCGGCTACGATTACAGAATTGACCCGAATGCTGTAGGGCAATAATTCTATCGCCCATTCGCGGGTGAGGGCATTGCGGGCACCGTTTGCTGCAGCATAAGCAGATGTGCCGCCCTGACCGGTTTCAGCTGTTTTGGAGCTGATATTTACGATGGCAGCTCCTTTGGATTTTTTGAGTGCCGGCAAAGCATGATGTGCCAGTAAGTAATAATGGATCACATTCTTATGCAGACTGGCTACGAAACCTTCGTAAGAACCGTTCTCCAATCCGACGCTATCGTTCACCCCGGCATTGTTCACCAGGGAATCGATCCTGCCGAACTTTTCCAAAGTAAGTTTGATCACTTTTTCACACTCTTCGGGCCTGGTTAACTCGGCTCTGATCTGAAAAGCCTGAGATCCTGCAGATTCAATTTCCGCAAGTACCTTCAGGTTATCGGTCTCATTCCGGCCAATGATCACCGGAATGGCGCCTTCGGCAGCCAAAACTTTGACAATCGCCTCGCCAATGCCCTTGGCACCACCGCTGACCAGAATTACTTTATCTTTTAATTTTAAATCCATCGTACTTGCTATTTATTAATCAGAATTCCCTCTGGTCGGTGTTATGACCGTAACGTAAGCACTCTCCCATCCCATGGTCGGTGATAACACCGACCAGAGGAGCACGGACAGGCACGGCGAAGCAATCTCATTACGTTAGGGGATTGCCGCTCAGCCCAAGGCTGATCGCAATGACAAAGCGCTGCGCTACCATTGACATGCTGAATGTACTAAAGTTTATAGAATTGTTCGGTATTCTTCCCCCAAACCAGTTCCTGCTCCCTGATGCTCAATTTACTCAAATATTCCTCCACCAGTCCGCAAACCACATCATACTCCCCTGCCAGTTTGCATACCGGCCAGTCGCTTCCAAACATCAGCCGTTCTGCCCCAAAAAAGTCGAAAACTTTATCCATGTATGGAAAGATATCCTCCTTTTTCCAGTTTTTCAGATCAGCTTCGGTAATCATGCCCGAAAGTTTGCAGTAAACATTCTCAAATGGAGCGATCTGCTCTATTCCGGCTTCCCAATTAATAAAAAGACCATTTTTCATATCCGGTTTGGCGAGGTGATCGATCACGAAGGCTTGTTCGGTTTTGTCCCGGATCAAGTCCGGGATGACAGCCAGATGCTTCGGATAGACGAGAATGTCGTAGGTAAATCCGTAACTCTTTAAAGCCGCAATTCCTCTTTGAAATTCGGGTTTGAGTATGAATTCCACAGGTTCTGCCTCCAGAATGTGCCGGAATCCTTTGAGTTTTGAAAATTGGGAATACTGTTCGAGCCGTTCATGAATGTTGGGAGAACAAAGATCCACCCAGCCTACGACTCCTTTGATGAAATCATGTTCATCAGCCAGACCGAGCAAAAAATCCGTTTCGGTCTCCGACTGGTCGGCCTGCACCGCAATACAGCCCTGTATTCTATTGGCATCCAGTACGGGTTTCAGATCAGGAGGAAGGAAGTCATGACGAATGACTTCCATTTCCTCTGTGATCCAGTTATCTCTTATTGGGTTAAATTTCCAAAAGTGAAGATGTGAATCAAGCTTTAGCATAGGCTTTAGCAACCTGCCTGGATTCGCCCAGTCCGTCGATACCTAACTCGATTACATCACCATCTTTCAGGAAGATCGGCGGTTTGAAACCTAACCCCACACCTGCAGGAGTACCTGTTGAAATGATATCTCCCGGAAGAAGGGTCATAAAATTACTCAGATAAGATACCAGGAAGGGAATATTAAAGATCAGGTCATCCGTATTGCTGTCCTGCATGATCTTACCGTTCAGTTTTAACCATAATCTTAATTTGTGCGGATCAGCAATCTCATCACTGGTTGCTAAAAACGGACCAACCGGAGCGAAGGTATCACAGCCCTTTCCTTTATCCCAGGTCCCGCCGCGCTCTAATTGCCATTCACGCTCAGACACGTCATTGTGAAGGCAATATCCGGCTACATAGTCCATGGCTTCTGCTTCAGAAACATAGCTTGCTTTCTTACCGATCACGAAGGCCAGTTCCACTTCCCAGTCTGATTTTACAGAATTCTTAGGGATGACAATATCATCATAAGGTCCTGCCAATGAGGTAGTTGATTTCATGAACAGGATCGGCTCTGCAGGAATTGCCATGCCTGATTCCTCGGCATGTTTGGCATAGTTCAAACCAATGCAAAGTATTTTTGAAGGGCGGGCAACCGGAGAGCCCAAACGCTCAGCATCAGCAAGTGGCTGCAGTTTACCTTCATTCGCTTTTAAGAATGCCCTTAAACGGGTTAAACCATCGTTCTCAAAAAATGCCTCATTGTAATCTTCACCAAAAGCAGATGTATCATATTTTACATCATTAATAATTACTCCTGTTTTTTCCTTTCCGGGTTTCCCCCATCTGATTAATTTCATCGCTTATCGAATTTTGTTTGGATGATCCTCTGCCGGTACAACAGATGATCTATCCGTATAAATAAAAAGGCCCTCAGGCTGTTGTTTGAATTTTAGAAAGCAGAACAAATCCTTTCAATAACGATCTGCCCTGATCTTGAGTTTATCAGCTATTCAGCTTAATATATCCGCCATCAATCGGGTAATCATTTCCGGTTACAAAGCCGGCTTCATCCGAACAGAGGTACAAGGCGATGGCTGCAATATCTTCAGGCGTGGCCATCCTGCCTATTGGCTGAGATTTTGACAATTTCTCAAACATTTCTGCTTCCTTGCCGGGATAATTCTTTGCAATAAAGCCATCCACAAATGGAGTATGAACCCTTGCAGGAGAAATGCTGTTACAGCGTATATTATCTGCCAGGTAATCCTTGGCCACTGAGAGGGTCATTGCATAAACAGCGCCTTTACTCATTGAATAGGCAAAACGATCAGCAACACCAACAATGGCTACGATAGAGGCCAGGTTCAATATCACACCGCCGCCCTGTGCTTTCATTAGAGGAATAGAGGCAAACAGACAATTATAAGCACCTTTCACATTGACATTGTAAATCCGGTCCATATCCGCTTCAGAAGTGGTATCCGCTCTTCCAACATGCGCAATACCTGCATTGTTTACCAGAATATCAATTTTACCGATACTGTTGAACAGGGATACCACATCGGCCTGTTTCGACACGTCGCATCCATGAGCGGAAGCTTTTCCTCCATTATCTGTGATCTCCTTACTCACTGCAAGCCCCGCGTCCTGATTCAATTCCACAATATGAACGTCTGCACCCTGTGCTGCAAACACCCTGGCGATACCTTTTCCGATACCACTTCCTCCTCCTGTAATTACTGCTGTTTTTCCTTTTAAGCTGAACATATATTTAAAAATTTGATAAAATTATAATGAAACACCACGTTTCCATGGGATAAAATCGTCCTGACCCAATTGCATAGCTTTAGGCTGCTCTTCCCCGCTGGCCACCCTGATCACATAGTCCAGAATGCGCTGAGCGTTCTCTTTGATGGTCTCCGAACCGTCGATGATCGTTCCGCAGTTAATATCGATAATATCAGGCATTTTCAGAAATGTTTTTGTATTGGTACTCAGCTTGATAACCGGTGTAACCGGATTACCTGTAGGCGTACCCAAACCAGTCGTAAAAAGCACGATATTGGCACCTGCAGCAACTTCTGCGGTGGTACTTTCCACATCGCTTCCCGGGGTGCACAAGAGGTTCAGTCCCATGATTTTAACCTTTTCAGGATAATCCAGAACAGCGGTAACCGGAGATGAACCTCCTTTTTTTGCTGCACCGGCAGATTTCATGGCATCAGTGATCAATCCGTCACGGATATTTCCCGGTGAGGGGTTAGCATAAAAGCCGGAGCCATCAGCCACTGCCCTGGCATTATAGGTACGCATCAGTTGCATGAACCGGGTAGCGGTTTCTTCATCCACACAGCGGTCGCTCAGTTCCTGTTCCACGCCGCAAAGCTCCGGAAATTCTGAAAGTACTACAGATCCGCCCAATGACACCAGAATGTCTGAAACATAACCCAGAGCCGGATTGGCAGAAATACCCGAGAATCCATCCGAGCCGCCGCATTCCAGTCCGATACATAGTTTGGAGATCGGTGCAGGTTTCCGTTCATTCCTGTTCGCATCAATTAAACCAGCAAATGTTTGTTTCAGTGCTTCCTGCATCAGATTGGTTTCGGTGCCCAGGGCCTGCTGTTCCAGAATAGTCAGGGGCTTACTGAATTGAGGATCACGTTTTTTGATCTCATTCTGTAAGGTACCGACCTCCGAATGCTGGCAACCCAGACTCAGAATCGTGGCTCCGGCAACATTCGGGTGGGTAATATAACCGGCTATCAATCCGCATAAGCTATCAGCATCCAGCTTGATACCCCCGCATCCCATATCATGGGTAATGAATTTTACCCCGTCCACATTTGGGAATAAGCGGGTTCTTTTAGCTTCATTTGGGGTGACCTGCAGGTCAGCATTCAGAATTTCCTCCGTTGATTTTCCTGTTTTGTAAATGGAGATCAGGCTTTCAACCTCATTTTCATAACTTTTAACCTTCTTATAGCCCAATTTTTCATCCAGCGCTTCCCTGAGTACATTCACATTACGGTTTTCACAAAAAACCAATGGGATGACCAGCCAATAATTGCAGGTTCCTACCGAACCATCCGCACGGTGAAATCCATTAAATGTTTTACCTGCAAAGGCAGAAGCATCGGGTTTATCCCAATGAGCCTTGCGCTTGCCAAGCACATAATCACTGGATGCATGATCCACATTCTGAACCGTAATGGCTTCTCCCGGACCAATATCCTGATTGGCTATCCCGACCAGCACCCCGTACATGATGATCCGGTCTCCTTTACTGATCGGATTGATGGTAAACTTATGTTTGGATTCAACGGCGGTACTGAGACTGAAAGTTTGTCCCCCGAATTTTATTTCTTCTCCCTTAGCAAGGTCCTGCAAGGCAACCAGAACATTATCCAGTGCATGAATTTGCAGAAACCGGTGTTTTATACCCTCTTCGAAATTTATGTTCATCTCTAATTATAATTCAAATATCTTATTCATTAATACCCATTTTTCGCCAGGTTTTGTACCCGGAATAGGCTGCTGAAAGTTCCACATAAACTCCTCCCATTCCTGGACTTTGGGATCAGCAAGATCTGCAGCGGCCTTTTTTTCAAAGCTGAACGCATCATTTACTTCCATGATCATAAACAGACGGTTTGAATACCGGTAGATTTTCATATCCTCAATCCCCGCAGAGCGGATACTCTCAATAATTTCCGGCCAGACTTTTTTGTGCCACAATTCATACTCTGCAATGAGTTTAGGGTCGTCCTTCAAATCGACTGCAAGGCAATATCTACGCATATTTTTTGGTTTGAGGTTTTATGACTTTATATCCTTTAAGAGCGAAAACAAGGATCACGCAAAAACAAAGTAAACTCACGATCTGACCATATTGAACCTTCCCGCTCAGGTCTGAAATATAGCCAAACAGCAGAGGCAGAATAGCTCCGCCAACAATGGCCATGACAATCAGACTACTGCCATATTCAGTATCCCTCCCCAATCCTTTGATACCAAGAGAAAAAATGGTCGGGAACATGATCGACATAAAAAATGCGATCCCGATGACCGCGTAAATAGCGGTAAAACCTTGTGTGAATATAGCTAAGAAGCTAAGCAGTATGCATATAACTGAATAAATAGCCAAAAGGCGTTCCGACCGAATAAATTTCATCAGAAAAACCCCGATGAACCTGCCCGCCATAAAGGCAAGTCCGCAGCCCCAGCCGAGATAATCGGCTGCCTTTACTTTGTCAATCCCTGCGACTTCTACAGCATAAAGTATAAAGAAACTAAATATGCAAACCTGAGCTCCTACATAAAAAAACTGAGCAGCAACTGCCCAGCTCAAATGCCTGTGCCGCAGAGCATGAAATACATTCCGGCTTTCACTTTCTTCTTCATTCTGTTCAATTTCAGGCAAACGGATAAAATAAAATATGACAGCGATCGCTAGGATTATACTGCCCAAAATAAGATAAGGAGTTTTCACACTGGCGGCTTCCGCTGCAAGGGCAATCTGCCTGGCACTTTCCGTCATTGCGTTTAATTCTTCATCAGATGAACCCTTTGTCAGAATTATTCTTGCTCCAATGATCGGTGCCATGGTGGCAGCAAGTCCGTTAAAGGATTGGGCAAAATTAAGACGACTTGTTGCGGTTGCCGGATCACCTAAAAGGGAAACATATGGGTTTGCTACGGTCTCGAGAATAGTCAGGCCACAGGCAATAATGAATAAAGCGCCTAAAAAGAATAAATACTGACCGGTATCTGCTGCCGGTATAAACAAAAATGAACCCAGTGCAAATAATAATAAGCCGCAAATAATACCTGTTTTGTATCCATAATTTTTCACCATTATGCCTGCAGGAATAGCCATAAGCAGGTAAGCTATAAATACTGAAGAATCCACCAGGGAAGACTGCAGATTATTGAGGCTGAATGATTTCTTTAAATGAGGGATCAGAATCGGATCCAGGTTATGAACAAAGCCCCACATAAAAAAGAGGGAGGTAACCATGATAAAAGGGAAAAAGTACTTGTTCTTAGCCATATGATCCTGTGATAGCATGTTCCTCTGTAAGCGTCTTTCCCTTAGTCTGAAAATTATTTTTTCAGCATGACAACCGTTATTGCCTGAGGATTACATTACAATAATACTAATTCGGGAGGTTTTATTTTAAGAGATTTGACCTTAAATTGATTGTTATTGAAATATTTACAAGCAGGGATTAATCGGATGTTTCATGTTCCTGAAACAATGCTGGTGTACATATGCCGCGTATGCCATTTATAGATGGCTTGTCAATCTGAGGGCTGATCCCGATAGACATCGGGATGATTGCCTATGCCTTGAACCCTCAGTCCGCCCTGGGCGGACAGCTCACCTTGGCAGGGTAGCAATTCCTTCCCTTGCGGGTTTAATACTATGAGTAAAAATTTTCATAGCATAAAAATCTTGCAATGATTCCCCTCCTTCCTTCAAGCCTGCCGGCAGTCAGGTGCCCTCTCCCCCGGGCAAGAGCGGGATGAATTACCCGAATTTAACCGAAGTCATTGTCAGCGAACCGCCAACCGCTTTATCATTGAAAAAAGATACCTCATCTTTAGCAGACTGAAGGCCTAAAGAATAGATCAAAGGCAGGTAATGTTCTGAAGTTGGTATAGCTAATGATATATCCGGACTGATCCTGTTAAAGTTTATGAGATCCTGATGATTGCGGCCAGCGATGAGGTTCTTAAACTTATCATTCAGTTCATAAGCCCAGTCAAAACCGAATTCCGATTCATTCAGGCGATCCCAGGCCACCATTCTTAAATTATGCACCATATTTCCGCTTCCCATGATCAGCACTCCCTTTTTACGAAGGGAATACAGGTCTTTGACCAGATCATAATGGTATTGCGGACCCTTTGAATAATCAATACTTAATTGCAGCACCGGAACATTTGCTTCAGGGTACATATGCCTGACCACGGTCCAGGCACCATGATCAAGTCCCCAGTCATGATCGTGTTCAGCATGTACTGAATGCAGCAGGGAAATAGTCTCATTCGCTACCTTCAGGCTTCCCGAAGCAGGGTATTGAATATCCGACAAGGCTTGAGGAAATCCGCCGAAATCATGGATCGTTGGCGGGAAATCCATTGCGGTTACTTTCGTCCCTTTGCTTAACCAGTGTGCAGAAATAACCAGAACTGCCTTAGGCTGTGGAATTTCAAGGGCCAGCTGTTTCCATCCTCGCGAAAATTCATTATCCTCAATCCCATTCATCGGGGATCCATGACCGACAAAAAGTACAGGCATCAGATATCCCTCTTCTCTTAAGTTGCCTGTAAATCTGTTGAATTCACTGAAATCTGACATGGTTTTTATTTAATGATCCTTATAAACAAAGATAGCACCGGGGACCGCCCGGTGCTATTGATTAAGGACAAAAAATAGCCTTGATATAAATCAAGATTATTGAGGTCTTTTGAACAGACCGCCTGTTACGGCTTTTCCAAGGATATGTCCCTGAATTGTCTGCATCACTTTCGCTCTTGTATCGAAAGGATCATTGTTTACAGCAGGGAAATCCAATGTGATATCCAGTGCCAGGATCTCGAACATATAATGGTGAAGAGGTCCATTTGCAGCAGCGCCGGGGCCACGGTAAACCGGGCCGGTCACACTGATCTGATAACTGCCGTCAGGCAATTTTGGTCCTCTTTGCATGCCTTCAGGAAGTCCGGTAGCATTTGCAGGAATATTCCATACCAGCCAGTGAACCTGATCATCGGTAGTTTTGTTTCTCACAAAATCAAGATCATGCATATGAAGGAGAAAGCTTTTGGTACCTTCAGGTATATTGGACCACTTCAAAGCCGGTGAAGTACCTTCGCCCGGTGCAGCTCCGGGAGCCGCCTGACTAAATTTAACAGGGATTGTCGAACCATCAGCAAAGGCTGTGGAAGAAAGAACCATTGGAGGAATGGCTGCGGTTTGGGCATTGGCCATAGCGGCATTGACAAGCAATACAGTAAAAAACAGAAAGATTTTTTTCATAAAATTTTAATAGAACAATTTAACTGAGAGCAAATTAGCTTTTCTTTACTTTTTTTGCAATGAAACCATAAAATAAAGAAGCAGATTCGTATATAAAGTCTGAAGAAGCGCTCAGAATTGAATTAAAAAATAAAGCAGTCCGCTTGCAAAAATCGCTGAGAAGCCGATCAATGCCGTTTTCTTTAGTTCCAGGCTGCCAAGTGCCAAAACGATCATGAATTTTACGAGCGTATTAGATAAGGCGGCAATTAAAATGGTATTGATCGAAAGCTGTGTAAAGCCGGGATCTGCCGCCATTTTAGCCATAGACAGGGTAATGGCATCGACATCTGTAATTCCCGAAATTGCTCCTGCAAAATAAGTACCCTTATCACCGTAAGTTTCTCCAAAATAGGCTACAAGCCATTGAATGGATGCGTATAGCAAGGCAAATTTTATGGCCGTACTCAGATCAAGCGGATTCTTTAAAACAATTTTTTCAGGTCCATCCTTTCCTTTTTTCAGTTTAAAGATCAGCCAGGCGGCTCCAAAGCCCGAAGCCGTCAATACAGATATGGGAACCCATAGCTGTTTAGCCAGTTCCTGGTTAACAATAAACACTTCGAAAAGAACACGGGGAAACATAATGGTACAAGCACTGATAATACCTATCGCGTAATAAAAAGAAGAGGCTGCAGAATTAGATTCCCTGCTTTTGCGCGAGAAAGTAAGCGCGATCATCGTACTCGAAACAAGCCCCCCTACTATCCCTCCCAGTAAATTACCCCTATCCCCCATAAACTTAGCGATCATATAGCCAACCAGACTTGTTCCGGAAACTAATACGACCATCTGCCAGATCTCCTTCAGGTTCCACAGGTTATAGGGCCCGAAGTTATCCTCCGGCAGGAAAGGGATCACCAGGGCCGACATGACGACAAATAATATGATAGCAAGCAGTTCATCCCGCTTCAACTTTTCTACAAAAAGGTGTAAGGTTGGCTTAAATGCCAGAAGCAGAAGCATGACCACCATGATAATGAGTGCAAAAAGGATCAGTTTCATGAAAACCATAGCCCCCAGCATGAAGGTAAGAAGAACGGCAAATTCGGTAGTTGCTCCCTTATTGCCGGGCCGTTTGGATATTTGGATATAGGAAACGATCACAAAGGCAAATACGCAGATCAGCGTTGCAACAAAGATCCAGCCGGACATCAATGAAGAGAGAAGCGCGGAAATAAACCCGAACATGGATACCATGGTAAAGGTTCTTATACCAGCAAACTGTTCTTCATTTTGTTCAATCTCTTTAGAAAACTGCCGCTCCATCCCGATCAAAAATCCAATTCCAATACTGATGGCCAGCCCGGTAAGATAGTCTAAGTTAATGTCCGCAAGTTGTGTAGTCCCATTCAACATCTGGAATTATAAATTAAACTTAAAGATAGAACTTTCTGCTCTGATGCAGGCATTAACAGGTATCTTCCTTATACTTTTTAAAAGTGTGGCGCATATAAAATCCTTCCGATTTCAAAGATAAGCGGCAGCGCCCTACAGCTAATACAAAACCTGGCTGGCGATTCTTAGTCTTTAGTCCTTCCCAAAGCAAAAGCCACATAACTATCCCCTTTAGGCATTCCCAGTTTGGTTCCGCCGCAGGCGATAACTATATATTGTTTTCCATTCAGCAGATAGGTTGAGGGAGTGGCAAATCCGGATGCCGGCAATGGGTGTTCCCAGAGCAGTTTGCCTGATTTCTTATCGAAGGCACGGAACATATTATCTTTTGTTGCGGCAATGAATACTAATCCTCCGGCAGTGACAAGCGGGCCGCCGTAATTCTCCGTCCCGGTTATGGGGATACCTTTACGGCTTAATTCTTTGATCTCTCCCAGGGGGATCTGCCATACCTGCTGACCGGTATTAAGGTTGATAGCGGTTAGAGTGCCCCAGGGCGGAGTAATGGCAGGATATCCCTTTTCATCAAGAAATTTATTGTAGCCGTTAAAGCGGTAAGGAACATCTGGGTACTCATCCCTTGCCTGCGGGAGTATTTCTTCTTTCTCTTCGCCGAAGATATAGGAGATGATCGCCTGTTTTTCAGTCTCGGGGATCTGGCTGAAGCCGGGCATCATTCCTTTACCAGTACGGATCAGGTTGCCCGTGGCTATACGGCCTAATCGTTCTCTTATACCCACCAGTGCCGGATAACCGCTCTGAGGATTTCCGGAAAAATCGGCCTTATGGCATGACTGGCAATGGTTCAGATACAGCGATTTCCCGGTACTAAACTCCGGTCCTTTGGAGGTATTTTTATGACTAAGGCTGAATAACCAGGCCATTTCATTTGAATTAACATATAAAATACCTTCTTTATCAACCGCAGCCCCTCCCCACTCGGCTGCCCCATCAGGTCCGGGGAAGATGATGGTCTGCTGAAAATCAAGCGGTTCAAATGACCCCTTCTTTGCCTTTCGATAAATATTAAGAAGAGAATCGCGTTTGTCAGAAAAGTGTGTAATATCGTTTTCAGTAAGGGTTTGTCTGGCAAAGGGTTCAGGGAAACGCGGTACAGGCTGGGTAGGCCAGGTTTTTTCCCCGGGTAGTGCGGATTGCGGCACCGCGATCTCATCAACAGGAAAAAGCGGGGTACCGTTCATACGGTCAAAAACAAAAACATGCCCTGATTTGGTCACCTGTGCAACCGCATCTATGCTTTTTCCATCCCTTTTAATAGTGATCAGATTAGGAGGAGCCGGAATATCCCTGTCCCATATATCATGATGCACCATCTGGAAGTGCCAGATATACTCCCCTGTTTTAGCATTCAGCGCGATCAGAGAATTGGCATATAGGTTTTTACCCTCCCGGTTGCCACCGTAAAAATCGAAAGATGCCGAACCGGTAGGAACATACAGAATCCCCCGCTTCCGGTCCACTGCCATTCCCGCCCAGTTGTTAGCGGCACCAATGGCAGGATTTTTATAGGCATCTGCAGGCCATGTTTCATATCCCGGTTCACCCGGATGAGGGATGGTTTTGAACACCCAGGCCAGTTTTCCGGTTTTTATATGGAATGCCTGAATATACCCGGGTGCCGAGCCGGTACCTTCGCCAAGACGCAGCGGCATAATGATGAGATCTCCAAAAATTGTCCCGGGTGTGGTAGAAGACACAAATTTATCAGCTGACGCAGCTCCAAGCCCGCTTCTGAGGCTTACCCGCCCCCCATCTCCGAAAGAGATTACCGGCTTGCCGCTAATCGCGTTCACCGCATATAACCAGGTTTGGTACGCGAAAAGTATTCTTTTGTCTTTTCCCTTTTCCCAGTAAGCCACTCCCCGGTTAACATTTGAGGCACCCTTGCTTTCAGGCGCGAAACGCCAAAGTTCTCTGCCTGTTCTGGCATCAAGTGCAAATAAATGATTGGAGGCTGTAACAGCAAACAGACGGTTTGCAACGATGATCGGGTTGCATTGCACCTGTCCCGAATCACCCGTATGGAATTCCCAGGCAGGTTCGAGTGAAGATACATTGCCGGTATTGATCCTGGAAAGTTCTGAATAATGGTTCCTGTCGCCGCCGCCCAGATATTCAGGCCAGTCATTCTGATGCGATCCGGGATAATATCCGCGAAAGCTTAAAAATAAAAGGCATATGCCCAGCATTGAGGCAATACCATAAAGGGGCTTTTTCATAGATGTTTATAAAATACAGGTTCAGGAAGCCATGTCCTTATTATTCCATTAAATTATAAAAAAGATTTCAGGATTGGGTATCCCATTGTCGATTTAGTACAATTCCTGAGCTGAAGCCGGGATACATGAATGAAAAAGGCATTCAATTCCCCCCATAAAGGAGATGAATGCCTTTAAATAAGCCTACTGAATCAGGCTTATTTTTTCTTATAAACCAATAAGGGGACGGAAGTATTCAATGAAAACTCTGCGGTACTGCTGGAAAGAAATAGTTTTTCAAAAAACCCCTGATCCTGATCTGTAAACATCACCAGGATGGAAGGTCTGATCTTTTTGATCACCGACTGGATATTGGACACCAGATTATAAACCAGGTTTATGTTTTCAATACGGTACCTGATATGAGATTTCGGAAACTTACTGATCGTATTCTCAATGATCCTGGCATTGTACATCACATCAGAAGGATAATTGAGGTGAAGCAGTTCAATTCCGGCTCCGAGGGGTTTGGCGAAATCCACCACGCGGCTGATCTCAGTCTCCAGATCAGCCAGATCAGTGGCATAGAGTACAGAACTGATCTTTGCCCTCCGGTACGTATTGGGCACTGCGATCACAGGAACTTCTGATTGAAGGATCAGGTTGGATGTGTTCGTGCCGAATATCTTTTTCTGCTTGCCGCTGCCTCTCCTGCTGATGCAGATAAAATCAAACTTATTATCGGAAGCATATTTCATAATATTACTGTCAGTAATAAAGGAGCTCCTTATCACAGCACGAAAATTATCCGGATTAATATCCATACCCCTATATACTATATTTACAAAATTCTCCAGTTTCTTCTTGATTTTAGTCGCCTCGTTTTTTTCATAGGTGCTAAATGTCGTTTCACCCCATGATGTTGGTTTCTTGATGTGATAGGAATGAAAGAACGTCAGCTCACAAGCCTCTTGTGAGGCCAGTTGAATGGCAAAGCGTAAACCAGCCTTTGAGTTTGCAGAAAAATCGGTAGTAACCAGTATCTTTTTCATAACAGGAATATTGTTTATGTACTATTGTTAAAGTCAGAATATTAATTTAAAAGAAATATTCTAACTTACACGGTAGATTTTTTATCTTACGATAAATACCTGGATATCTTCTTACCTTATATCATACTAAGTTACGATTTTGAGAATTGAAGAGCATGACAACCGTCAGACATCCTAATGATCCTGATCATTAATTTTCTCCCGGGGCAAGCCGGGGATGACTGCGCTGGATGATCTCAGCGGCCTGATCAGGAAGAATAAACAATCCTGTTGCCTTTTTTCTGTCAAATTGATTATTTTAACATTTTAATTAATCTCTGCGATCCAATTATTTAACTGTGGCAACAAACCCCTTCCCTTTTTCAGGCCTGAGCAGCAGCGAAGCAAAGGAACTTCAAAAGCATAACATACTCCCCGGGAAACAGCAAAGTGAGTTTTGGATCATCCTGAAGGAAACGGTTTTTGAACCGATCTTTATCCTTCTGATCGCCTCCGCGGCCGTCTATCTTTTTCTGGGCGAATTTTCAGAAGCCATTTTTCTGGGTTCGGCAGTAGTTCTGGTCTCGGCCATTTCATTTTTTCAAACATACCGCAGCCGTAAGGCATTATCACTCCTGGAGGTCTTAACAGCTTCCAAGACCAGAGCCATCCGCGACGGTGAGGTCATCGAGATCAATTCGGAAGAAATTGTACCCGGCGACCTGCTGATATCAGAAGAAGGTTCTCTGCTGGCTGCCGACGGCCTGATCATACATTGCAATGATTTCGCGGTCAATGAAGCTGTGCTCACCGGCGAGTCCTTTTCGGTTAGTAAAAGTTTAGCAAAGGATAACAATATTGTTTTTCAGGGAACCCTGGCCGTTTCAGGATTAGCGGTGTACCGGGTAACAGCAAGCGGTGCAGATAGCAGGGCCGCTAAACTTGCCTCTCTGGCTAAAGACATCAAAACTGAGAAGCCACCGCTTTATAAACAGATTCTGAGTTTTGTCAAATCGATGACCCTTAACGGACTGGTCTGCTTTCTTCTGGTCCTTGGCATCAACTATTATCAAACTCATGAGTTCCTGAACAGCCTTCTGAGGGCGCTGACACTTGCCATGTCCATACTGCCCGAAGAGATTCCGGTAGCATTTACCACATTTATGGCTCTGGGTGCCTGGAAATTATCGAAAACCGGGATTCTGGTAAAGGGCCTCAATACGGTAGAGACCCTGGGTGCGGCTACAGTGATCTGTATTGATAAAACAGGCACAATTACCGAAAACCGGATGGAGCTGGCAGCCATTTATACTTATAAAACCCGGGAAACACTGAACAGCTGGGAAATTAAAGACCAGGTTAGTCTGAATGAAGTGACAGAATATGCTATGTGGGCCAGCGAGCCTGTCCCTTTCGACCCGATGGAGATCGCCCTGCATGAGATCTACGAAAGACAGGCAGAACGTGATGAAAGGCCCGATTATAAGATGATCCATGAATATCCGCTCGGCGGGGTGCCGCCTATGATGACTCATATATTTGAGAAAAAGAATGGGAACCGCATTATTGCAGCGAAAGGCGCGCCTGAACAGATCATGGAGGTATCAGGTCTTGGCGATGCTGAAAAAGAAAAGGTCAATACAAAGATAAAGGAACTGGCTTCACAGGGCTTCCGGATCCTGGGAGTTGCCCGTACTCAATTCAAAGGCGATCAATTCCCGGAAACACAGCAGGAATTTTCCTTCACTTTCCTTGGATTGCTGGCATTCTATGACCCACCAAAACCTAATATCGAACAGGTACTCGATCAGTTCTATGATGCCGGAATATCGGTAAAGATCATTACCGGAGATAATGCTGTTACAACTTCTGCCATTGCAAAACAATGCGGGTTCAGAGAGGCCGAAAAAAGCCTGGATGGAAAAGAGCTTCTTAAAATGAATGATGAGGAATTGCTCAATGCTGCGGATTATGTAAATATCTACACGCGCATGTTCCCTGAATCTAAATTAAGGATCATCAATATCCTCAAACAGAAAGGCCATGTGGTAGCCATGACCGGTGATGGGGTCAATGATAGCCTGGCCTTAAAATCATCCCATATCGGAATAGCTATGGGTAAAAGAGGATCGGAGGTTGCCAGGCAGGCATCATCCCTTATCCTCATTGATGATGATCTCTCACATATGGTCGAAGCTATTGCCATCGGCAGGCGCATCTATGAAAACCTGAAAAAAGCTATTCAGTACATCATTTCCATTCATATCCCGATCATCCTGATCGTAACGGTCCCCTTACTTCTGTTTTGGAAATTCACCGATATCTTTTCCCCCGTTCATGTTATTTTCCTCGAACTGATCATGGGGCCAACCTGTTCCATCATTTTCGAGAATGAACCCATTGAAGCTAATTCTATGAACAGGCCGCCAAGGAAACTTAGCAGCAGCTTTTTTAAGTTCAATGAGCTCTCGCTGAGTATCATACAGGGTCTTGTCATAACAGCAGCATGCCTGGGCATGGGTTATTATTATATGAGCAGCAGCCACACGGAAGCAGAAATGCGAACCATAATTTACAGCACGCTCATATTCTGCAATATCTTTCTGACCCTCAGCAACAGGTCTTTCTACTATTCTATATTCACTACGATCCAATACAGGAATATTCTGATCCCTATCATTCTGAGTGTTTCCTTAATGATCTTATTGCTCTCTATCTACCTGGTCCCCCTGCAGAAAATATTCCAGTTCGTGCCATTAAGTATCCCGGAACTTTTGAATTGCATGATCGCCGCATTTGCAGGGGTAATGTGGGTAGAATTATTTAAATTTATAAAAAGAAGGAATTGCAGAGGTCAAAATGAATGAAAAGAAAATTAAATGACCGGGATCACAGGATTTCATAACTTCAGTCATTTCATTAGAATTAATCATGCCGCATTTTTGAACGCATGAATAATTTAGAAACACAAGCTGAGCCGGAATTAATAACCCAGTGTTATCACTGTGGAAACGACTGCCCGGATAAGCAATACCAATTTGAAGAAAAAAATTTCTGTTGTATTGGCTGCCAGAGTGTTTTCCAGATCCTTTCCTCCAATCAGCTTTGTAATTATTATACGTATAACGATACCCCGGGCAAAACACAGAAAGATTCAGGCATACATTATGCCTACCTGGATGAACCAAAAATTGCAGCTCAATTGCTGGATTATTCGGATGATACCATCAGCATCATTAGCCTTTACATTCCGGCCATACATTGCAGTTCCTGCTTATGGCTGCTGGAACATCTTTATAAAATAAATAGTTCAATCGTTCATTCCCGTATCGATTTCCTGAAAAAACAGGTTAACATTACGTTTAAACATAAGGAATTCTCCCTTCGCGAACTCATCAGCATGCTCAGCGCGATCGGTTATGAACCGGTAATCAGTTTACAGGATGTTGTAAAAGAGCAGAACAAAGTTTCGGACAGGGAGATCATCAAAAAAATCGCGGTTGCCGGTTTTTGCTTTGGAAATGTGATGCTTTTAAGCTTCCCCGAATATTTTGGACTGGCCGAATTTGAGCAGCAGTTCAAATCGTTCTTCGGATGGCTCAATCTCCTGTTCGCCCTCCCCGTGGTTTTTTACAGCGGACGCGACTATTTTATTTCTGCATGGAAAAACCTGAAAAACAAGGTATTGAACCTCGATTTTCCGCTTGCCCTTGGCATTGCCGTCATGTTCATCCGCTCGTTCTATGAGATAGTCAGTGGTACAGGCGCCGGTTTTGTGGATACCTTATGCGGACTGGTCTTTTTTCTGCTGATCGGTAAGTGGGTACAGCAGCGCACCTACCATCACCTTTCGTTTGAGCGCGATTACAGATCCTATTTCCCGGTTGCGGTTACCCTGATCATCGATGGCATGGAAAAGCCTGTTCCGATGGATGAGTTGAAAGTTGGCGACCGTATCCTCATTCGTAATAACGAGGTTATTCCCGCAGATACCATTTTGATGAAGGGTGACGCGCTGATAGACTTCAGCTTTGTAACCGGCGAATCTGCCCCTGTTCAAAAAGTTCTGGGCGAACTTGTTTATGCCGGTGGACGGCAGATCAATGAAGCCATAGAGCTTGAAGTAATCAAACCTGTATCCCAGAGTTATTTAACCAGTCTCTGGAATAATGAGGCCTTTGAAGGTAAAAAGAAAAAGATAGAGACCTTCAGCGATATTGTAAGCAAGTATTTCAGTGTGGTTCTCCTGCTGATCGCATTCGGCTCGGCTGCTTTCTGGATGTTTGAAGATAGCTCCAAAGCCTGGCAATCATTCACCGCGGTACTCATTATAGCCTGCCCCTGTGCCCTTGCCCTGAGTTCGCCTTTTACCCTCTCGGCTGTGCTGAGCATATTTGATAAGAATAAGTTTTACCTCAAAAATACAGCTGTGGTTGAACAGCTTGCACGGATCAGTACCCTGGTTTTTGATAAAACCGGTACTATTACGGCCCCCGAAGGCTTCCGTATCAGTTTTGAAGGTGATCTGACCTATGAAGATAAATGCATGATCAGTTCTCTTGCCCGGAATTCAGGGCATCCCCTGAGCAGGGAGATCGTCAAATGGGTAAATATTAATGAATATTTTCCAATAAGCGCTTATCAGGAGATCCCCGGCAAGGGGCTGGAAGCTATGGTCAATAATAAGGTGGTACACATGGGCAGCGCAGCATTTTTAAATATACAATCAGCGAAAAGTGATTCCGGAACGGTTTATCTCCGTATCGGCGATCATTATGCCGGACATTTTAGTTTCAGACAAAGATGGAGGCCCGGCCTGAAGGAACTTTTCGGGAAACTGGGTGATTCACTTCATATGCATCTCTTATCGGGGGACCAGGACAGTGAACGTGATTTTCTGCTGCCGGCATTCCCTTGGAATGAGCGGATGCATTTTAAACAGAGCCCACAGGATAAACTGGACTATATCAAAGCCCTGCAGCAGAATGGGCAGAAAGTGATGATGCTTGGCGACGGACTGAATGATGCAGGGGCGCTCAAACAAAGCGATCTGGGGATAGCAGTTACCGATAATATTAATAACTTTTCTCCGGGTTGTGATGCTATACTGGATGGGGCAGGTTTCGAAAAACTACCCCGCTTTATTCAGCAGGCAAAGGATGCCGTAAAGGTTATCCACATCAGTTTCGGTATTTCCCTGGTTTATAATATACTGGGATTGTTTTTTGCAGTGCAGGGTTTGCTTTCTCCGCTTTATGCTGCTATCTTAATGCCTTTAAGTACAGTGACCATTATTTCTTTCACCAGTATCGCAACCCATTTGTTTGCACGTAAGAATAAACTGATATGAATATCCTATATTTCCTGATCGGCTGCAGTGTGTTATTGGCATTGATCTTTCTTCTGGCATTTTTCTGGGCGATGAAAAACGGGCAGAACGACGATACTTATACCCCCGGAGTCAGGATATTATTTGATGACGATATTCCTGAAGGAGATGAAAAGTGACGAAGATCAGATTTTTGAATAAGATATGTCATATCATTGTCAACGGAGCTCAATTAGTTTTACACCATAAATAAAAACGTACTTATGCTTGAAAAATTCAACTATGACAACAAAATTGTAAGGAATTTCGCGGTTGCCACCGTTGTTTGGGGACTGATCGGAATGACAGTTGGCCTGTTGATAGCGATGCAGCTCTTTCAACCGGAGTTGAACCTTGGAACACAGTACACCACCTTTGGACGTATCCGCCCGCTGCATACCAATGCCGTGATTTTCGCATTTGTGGGTAACGGGATATTTATGGGAGTTTACTACTCCCTGCAGCGGCTGTTAAAGGCGCGTATGTTCAGTGATATGCTTAGCAGCATTCACTTCTGGGGATGGCAGCTTATTATTGTCGCTGCCGCCATTACACTGCCCCTGGGTTTGACTTCATCACATGAATATGCGGAACTCGAATGGCCGATCGATATTGCAATAACCCTCATCTGGGTGGTGTTCGGTATCAATATGTTCGGTACGATCATCAAGCGACGTGAGCGCCATATGTACGTTGCCATCTGGTTTTATATCGCTACGTTCGTTACCGTTGCTGTACTGCACATTGTCAATTCATTTCAGTTACCAATTTCCGCCTTCAAAAGTTATTATTTATATGCCGGCGTTCAGGATGCACTGGTTCAATGGTGGTACGGTCATAATGCGGTGGCATTCTTCCTTACCACGCCATACCTGGGAATGATGTATTATTTCCTTCCTAAAATGGCTCAGCGCCCGGTTTATTCCTATAAATTAAGTATCCTGCACTTCTGGTCACTCATCTTTATTTATATATGGGCCGGTCCGCACCACTTATTATATACTTCCCTCCCGGGATGGGCGCAATCACTGGGTGTGGTGTTCTCGATCATGCTGATCGCGCCAAGCTGGGGCGGTATGATCAATGGCCTCCTGACTTTAAGGGGAGCCTGGGATAAAGTGCGTGAGGATACCATTCTGAAATTCATGGTTGTAGGTATTACCGCTTATGGTATGGCCACATTTGAAGGTCCTATGCTTGCCCTGAAACAGATCAATGCCATAGCGCATTATACCGACTGGATAGTTGCACACGTACACGTCGGCGCATTAGGCTGGAATGGTTTCTTAACCTTTGCTATATTATACTGGCTTATTCCTCGGATTTACCGTACGGAGATCTTCTCCAAAAAACTGGTTGCATTCCACTTCTGGATAGGCACTTTAGGGATCCTTTTTTATGCTATTCCCATGTACCTGTCAGGATTTACCCAGGGATTAATGTGGAAAGAATTCACTCCGGAAGGAATGTTGAAGTATCCTAACTTTCTGGAAACTACCCTGCAACTTTTGCCAATGCATATGTTCAGGGCGATAGGAGGCTTACTGTATCTTACAGGGGTAATTGTGATGACCTATAACCTGATCAAAACCATTGGAACAGGAAAACTGCTGGCCGATGAACCAGCCGAGGCAATGGCGCTGTCTCCGGCCTATTCGGCAGAAGGCTCAGACAAAACATGGCACCGTTCACTGGAACGCAAACCGATGTATTTCCTGGTTCTTTCACTGATTGTGATCCTTATCGGCGGTATGATAGAAATGATGCCAACCTTTATGATATCCTCTAACATTCCTACGATCGCCAGCGTTAAACCATATACACCTCTTGAATTGCAGGGACGTGATATTTATATCCGTGAAGGCTGTGTAAACTGCCATTCCCAGATGATCAGGCCATTCCGCTCAGAGACCGAGCGTTATGGTGAATACAGTAAAGCAGGTGAATTCGTATATGACCATCCGCATTTATGGGGTTCTAAACGGACCGGGCCTGATCTGCAGCGCGAAGGCGGAAAGTATTCAAACGCATGGCAGTTCAACCACCTGCTGGATCCTACGACCATGTCGCCTGGAAGTATTATGCCTCCATATCCATGGCTGATCGATCAGACGCTGGATACAAGTACAACAGTTGCCAAGATCAATGCGATGCGTACTCTGGGAGTTCCTTATGAGCCCTTGTATGAGCAGAAGGCGAATGCCGACCTTAAGAAACAGGCGGAAAGTATCACAGCAGATCTGGCAAAAGACAATGTCAAAGTTAAAAGTGATAAGGAGATCATTGCGATCATCGCGTATCTGCAGCGAATGGGAACAGACATTAAAGCAAACGGTTCTGTACCAATTCCTTCCAATCAATAAGAACAGGATAAAAATTAAAAATAAAAGATATGTTCAAACAATTTATAGATAATACGATCGGCGCCGACATCTATCTGATCACATCACTGGGAATATTTTTAGTGTTCTTCATTGTTGTCACTGTGATGCTTTTCACAATGAGTAAAGAACACATTGGCTATATGAGCGAGCTTCCATTAAATGATGATAAAGCATAGAATTATGAAACGTTTGATCTACACACTCGCGATACTGTTTGCTGCATCACCGGTTTGGGCTGCAGTGGCACCTGGCAGCGGAAATTCCGGTAATATTTATTCGGAAATGCTAATTGTATTCTTTCTTATCGCCCTCCTATTACTCATCGTATCCATAGTACTTCTTAAAACAGTACAGGTGATGGCTAAGGAAATTAAAAATCCTCAGCTTCTGGCTCCTGAAGAACCTGTTAGGATGATGGAATTCCATGAATGGGAAGCCCTTGAAAAGACCGGTCCAAGTATATGGACTAAGCTGCTGAGCCTGAGACCGATCTCAGAAGAGAAGGACATGATGCTGGAACATGAATTTGATGGAATTACCGAACTCGATAATCCTACTCCTGCCTGGTTTAATATTTTATTTTACGGTACGATCATTTTCGCCCTGATCTACCTGCTTAATTACCATGTTTTTAAGTGGAGCCCGCTCCAGGATGAAGAATATGCCATAGAAATGAAAACCGCAGAAGCCGAAAAAAGGGCATTTCTTGCCAAATCAGGAAACCTGATCGATGAAAATACCGTTAAGGCTGATGCCGGGGCCGGGATAGTTGCAGCAGGTAAAGCTGTGTATATGCAAAATTGTATTGCCTGTCACGGTCCGCAGGGTGAAGGAACTATCGGACCCAATATGACCGATGAGTACTGGATACACGGCGGTACGATCAATGCCATCTTTAAGACCATCAAATATGGTGTACCCGAAAAAGGAATGATATCCTGGGAGAAGACCCTGACACCAAAACAAACTTCGGATGTATCAAATTTTATCCTGTCATTACAGGGTACAAATCCTCCTAATCCAAAAGCACCACAGGGAATTAAAGGAATCAATTAAACTTAAATTAACAGGGAGAAATTTTAGTCATTCTTCCAGATGGATAAGCGCCACGAGCTTTTTCCTGGCGAGTGAGCACCTTTTATTTAGAGACCTGTTTCGGGAGGCTTTCAATATTAATTGATTATGTTCTCTCCTCTAAGAAAAGTGTCTAAATTAACAGCAATATGAATACAACTACTGACCTTTGAAGCTTCATTGCAATATTCCGAATTTATTTCATGAGATAATTTACATTCAAAATTAGACAAGTCAATTTTTTCAAAGTTTTTATTAAGTGTTTTACATTCTTTATAAAGGCTATCAATAGTATTATAACTGCCGGGGTCAATGCCATTTTGCATAAGATATCCTTTCAAATAATTTTCAATGGCAAACTGTGCATTTTTGCAGACTAAATAAGAAACTAAATCCTCCTCAGGCCGTAATAATTCTTCCTTAGCTTCATTTAATTTTACAACAGCATCCTCAAATAATTTATTGGCTTTAGCTTTCATCTGTATAATTTTTATACTCTTTAAATAATCAGACGGAATTCACCATAATAATCATATCACCCTAATCACGGGTCTTTTGAAGGACCGGCTTCTAATCATATTTATGGCTCATTTCATAATAATAAATTACAAGTTTTTTAAAAGTTCTAATCTTTCCCACCTTACTCCCACTTCTTCCTGAGCTTGTTGAAGTAATTCCTCTCCTAATTTAGCATCATCCTTAACTACTCTCGTAAAACGTGTTTCATTATACATAAACTCTCTTAGTGGTACACTATCAGGTTTAGAATCTAATTTAAATCTTTCCCCTTTTGGTTTGGAAGGATTAAATCTAAAAAGTGGCCAATAACCTGTTTCTACGGCTTTTTCTTGTTGTGAAACTCCATATTTCAAATCATATCCATGTTCCACACAATGAGAATAGGCGATAATTATTGATGTACCAGGGTAAGCAGCAGCTTCTTCAATAGCTTTAAGGGTTTGTAAATCTTTAGCTCCAATTGCAACTTGCGCCACATAAACATTTTCATAAGAAATAGCCTGCAATGCTAAACTTTTTTTGCTCGTTCTTTTACCTGTTACGGAGAATTTTGCACTTGCACCTAAGGGAGTTGCTTTAGAAGTTTGGCCACCGGTATTAGAATAAACTTCAGTATCCAATACCATAATATTAATATTTTCTCCGGAAGCTAACACATGATCAACACCCCCATAACCAATATCATAAGCCCAACCATCACCTCCGAGTATCCAAACTGCTTTCTTACGAAGATATTCTGTTAATTGGCCCAGCTTTACTGCATCATCGTTATTATCAATGGTTGCCAGCCTATTTGTAAGCGTTTCTATTTGAGCAAACTTTTCACTCTTTTGAGTTTCTGTTTCTTCAGGATTATTTAAAATTGCTTCTACTATTTCACTGCCAACTAATAATTCTAAAGACTTTAATAAATTAACAGCTATTTCTTGTTTTTTTGATAAAGCTAATCTCATACCCAACCCAAACTCGGCATTATCTTCAAATAGTGAATTCGCCCATGCGGGGCCTCTGCCAAATTCATTCTTTTTGTATGGTGTAGTTGGTAAATTACCGCCATAAATAGACGAGCATCCAGTTGCGTTTGCAATTAAAATACTATCCCCATATAACTGAGTAAGTAATTTAATATAAGGTGTTTCTCCACAACCAGGACAAGCTCCTGAAAACTCAAATAATGGTTCTAAAAACTGAGACCCTTTTACATTGGTTATTTGTAATTCTGTACGATCATAATAAGGTAATTTAACAAAGTAGTCCCAATTAACATTTTCTTCCAAATCAACATCAAGTTTTTTCCTCATGTTGATAGCCTTAAAATTTTCTATCTCTTTACTCTCAGCCGGGCAAACAGCTACGCAGAGCTCACAACCTGTACAATCTTCCGGAGAAACCTGTAAAATATAGGATTCTTTATCACTGGCGAAAGGCCTTCCTTTTGCTGCTGCAGTTCTTAATGATGAAGGTGCACCAACAAATGTTTCATTGGAAACAACTTTAGCTCTTATTGCAGCATGCGGGCAAATAAGAACACATTTATTACACTGGGTACACAGATTTTCATCATCCCAAACCGGAATAAAATCGGCTATTCCGCGTTTCTCAAATTGTGTGGTTCCGGTTGGGAATGTACCATCTACAGGAAAAGCGCTTACCGGAAGTTCATCTCCTGTTCCAGCTAATATTTTCCCCAAAACCTCTTTTACAAATGAGTCAGCCTCACCCGTCATCATTGGTTTTAATTTTCTATTGCTTGTAACCTGCCTAGGATAAATTACTTTTTGAAGGTTTTCTAATGATTTATCAACAGCTTCAAAGTTCATTTTTACAATTTTATCTCCTTTTTTAGAATATGATTTTACTATAGCATCTTTTATTTTCTGAATTGCTTCGTTTTTTGGTAAAACTCCGGAAATAGCAAAGAAACATGTTTGTAAAATAGTATTTGTTCTATTGCCTAGTTTAGCTTCATGAGCAACTTTTGTGGCATCAATAACATAAAATTCTAATTCATTTTCAATAATTTCCTCCTGCATTTTTTGGGGCAATTCATCCCAAATTTCTTCATTTGAAAAAGGAGAGTTTAATAAGAAGGTGCCTCCCTTTTTAATTTTATTTAAAATGTCATATTTTTTAATAAAATTAAATTGGTGGCAGGCAATAAAATCAGCAGTATTTATTAAATAGCTGGAATATATCGGTTCCAGCCCAAAACGCAGATGTGAAATAGTTTGCGCTCCGGCTTTTTTTGAATCATATACAAAATATCCCTGAACATAATTATCTGTTGTTTCACCAATAATTTTGATAGAGTTTTTATTTGCTCCCACGGTTCCATCAGATCCTAAACCATAGAACATACAGTTGATTGTTGTCTTTTTAGTTTTAAATACCGGGTTATATGATAAACTTGTATTACTTACATCATCATTAATACCAATAGTAAAATGATTTTTAGGTTTATCGCTTAATAACTCATCATAAATTCGTTTTACCATTGCAGGATTAAACTCTTTTGACGACAATCCGTATCGGCCCCCTATTACAACAGGCATTTCCCTGTTACTTTCGGCATATGCAGCAAGAACATCCAAATATAAAGGTTCACCTATGCTTCCAGGTTCTTTTGTTCTGTCTAAAACAGCTATCTTTTTAACTGTTACGGGTAATTCTTTTATAAAATGTTGAATAGAGAATGGCCTGTATAAACGAACAAATAAGACGCCTACTTTTTCATTCTGATTTGACAAAGTATCAACGGTTTCTCTAACCGCACCCCCACCTGAACCCATAATTATTATTACCCGCTCTGCTTCAGGGTGTCCCAAATAGTAAAACAAACTGTATTTGCGTCCCGTATGTTCATAGAATTCATCCATTACATTCTGAACAATTTGAGGCACTTTATCGTAATATAAATTTGCTGCTTCCCTGGCCTGGAAGTACACATCAGGATTCTGAGATGTTCCTCTTATCACAGGATGGTTAGAATCTAAGGATCTTTTTTTATGGTCCATGATTTTATCATCAGGCATCATGGCTTTGATTATATCATCCGGGATTGGATCAATTTTCGAAATCTCATGGGAAGTTCTAAAACCATCAAAAATATTTAAAAATGGAACTCTTGATCGTAATGTCGCTACCTGAGAAATTAATGCAAAATCCATTGCTTCTTGAACAGAACCTCCAAACAACATAGAAAATCCCGTTTGCCTTGTGGCCATTACATCAGAATGATCACCAAAAATTGATAAAGCATGAGTTGCTATTGTTCTGGCCGCAACATGTATAACAGTTGGTAATAATTCACCTGCTATTTTATACATATTGGGTATCATCAACAATAAACCTTGTGACGATGTAAATGTAGTTGTTAGCGCTCCAGCCTGTAAAGATCCGTGAACAGCACCTGCTGCACCCCCTTCACTTTGCATTTCAACAATTCTTGGAATATTATTCCAAATATTTTTTTCGCCGTTTGAACTAAAAACATCTACGTGTTCCCCCATAGGTGAAGCTGGAGTAATAGGATAAATTGCGCAAACTTCGTTAGTCTTATGAGCAACTCTTGCAACTGCTTCATTAGCATCACAAATTAGTTTCTGGATTTTTTTCTTCATCTTGAATATAGAGTATTTACAGCACCTTATACTATTTATAGAGGTAAATGCTTAGCCGATTTTTCTATTAACAGCTTATTCACCGTGTAACCAGGCTTTCTTCAATAATAGCTCATCCACTGTTTCCACATGGCTTTCGTCTATTATGCAACAATCCACAGGGCAAACTTTAGCACATTGAGGTACTTCATGGAAACCATTACATTCTGTACACTTATCAGCTACAATAAAGTAAAACTCATCAGAAATGGGTTCGTTTTCTTTATCTGCATCCATTTCTCTTCCATCAGGCGATCTGACCACACCCCTTAAAGATGTTTTCTCTGACAAAGACCATTTTTGATCAGGTTCGTAAATTGCATTGTTCGGACATTCTGAAACGCATGCATCGCAGTTAATACATTCGTCTGTGATAATAAGAGCCATATTTTATCGGTTTAATAAAAATCTATATAAAATTAAATTTCTTTCAACTGACCTTCCATGATCCAAATCATATTCCATGATGACAATGATCATATTTCATGATGACTATGATCATATTTCATAATGACAATGATCATGTTTCATTTTAAAAAGTGGAATTAAATTTAGCTACTATAATTTATTGCCGATTAGATATTGCCGGTTAGTCAATTTTGATAAATTAAATAAGCCCAAATTATGATTGTAGAAGATAAAATAAAATTTCAACCTGAAGTATTGAAGGCAGTAGTTATCCGATTTGTTGGTGATTCCGGTGACGGAATGCAGCTTACAGGAACTCAGTTTTCTGATACTTCTGCCATGTTTGGTAATGATATTGCTACATTTCCTAACTACCCTTCTGAAATCAGGGCTCCTCAAGGGAGTTTATATGGGGTTTCAGGATTCCAGGTTCATATTGGTAGTGTTGAAGTAAGTACCCCTGGTGATAATGTAGATTTGTTGGTTGCTATGAACCCGGCTAGTTTAAAAACTAACTTATATGCTGTAAAACCAGGTCACACTATTATTGTTGATACTGATTCATTCACAAAAAAGAATTTAGAAAAAGCGGGATATGAAACGAATCCATTGGAAGATGGAAGTCTTGAAAACTACCAGGTTATTGAAGTTGCTATGTCGTCATTAACCAAAGAGGCTTTAAAAGATGTTGAAGGATTAGATAATAAATCTATTACCAGAAGTAAAAATATGTTTTCATTAGGTATGATTTATTGGATGTACAATCGTTCAACCGATCACACGATCGATTTTTTCAATAAAAAATTTAAATCTAATCCTAATCTGATTGAAGCAAACACTAAAGTTTTAAATGCAGGGTTTTATTTTGCTGAAACTTTAGAACTTATTCCTAATTCTTACACGATATCTCCTGCAAAAATGGCTGCCGGAACGTATCGGATTATTATGGGGAATACGGCTACTGCCTGGGGATTTTTAGCTGCTGCTGAAAAGTCCGGTTTAGAATTATTCCTGGGATCATACCCAATAACTCCGGCTACTGATATTTTACATGAACTTGTTAAACACAAACATTTCGGTGTAAAAGCTTTTCAGGCAGAAGATGAAATAGCGGGTATTACATCGGCAATTGGTGCATCTTTCGCTGGTGATTTAGCCATTACAACAACTTCAGGTCCTGGTCTGGCATTAAAAGGTGAAGCAATAGGTTTAGCTGTGATGATGGAATTACCTTTAGTTGTTGTTAATGTACAACGAGGTGGCCCTTCAACCGGGTTACCTACAAAAACAGAGCAGTCAGACTTGCTTCAAGCTTTATATGGAAGAAATGGTGAAAGCCCCGTAATTGTAATTGCAGCAAGTACACCCGGAAACTGTTTTAATTTCGCTTATGAAGCAGCTCGGCTTGCTCTGGAACATATGTCTCCGGTTATTTTATTAACCGATGGATACATTGCAAACGGGTCAGCTCCATGGAAAATTAAAACAGTCGCTGAAATGCCGGAAATTAAAAGCTACAAGATTAATAAAGCTACAGAAAATTGGCATCCATACGATAGAGATGAAAAAACTTTAGCTCGTAATTGGGCTATTCCGGGAACCCCGGGTTTAGAACATAGAATTGGTGGGTTAGAAAAAGACAGTATAACCGGTAATGTTTCATATGTTCCGGAAAACCACGAACTAATGACTCATATTAGAGCTGAAAAAATTAAACGGGTTCAAAATAACATCCCCGACTTAAAAACTGAATTTGCCGATACTGGAGATTTATTGGTAATCGGTTGGGGCGGAACTTATGGTTCTTTACATTCTGCAGTTAAACAACTGTTTGATGAAGGCTATGAAAATATTGGGTTTGCGCAATTCAATTATATTAATCCAATGCCAAAAAATACTGAAGAAATTCTGGCCAAATTCAAAAAAATCATTGTTTGTGAATTAAACAGCGGTCAATTTGCTAATGTCTTAAAAATCAACTTTAGTGGATTTGAATTTTTACAACATAATAAAGTTCAAGGTTTGCCATTTGCTAACAACGAACTAATTCAAAAATTTAAACAATTAGTATAATCATGGAAACAATAGCGGAAAAAAAATATACATCAAAAGATTTTACAAGTGATCAGGAGGTAAGATGGTGCCCTGGTTGTGATGATTATGTAATTTTAAATTCTATGCAAAAGGCACTTCCTGAAATGGGTGTTGCAAAAGAAGACGTTGTCTTTATTTCAGGTATTGGATGTTCCTCACGTTTTCCTTATTATATGGATACTTATGGAATGCACAGTATCCATGGCAGAGCTCCTGGAATTGCATCTGGTGTAAAATTAGCCAATCCTAACTTAAGTGTTTGGGTTATAACCGGAGATGGGGATGCATTGGCTATTGGGGGTAATCATTTTATTCATGTTTTAAGAAGAAATATTAATTTAAATATTGTTCTGTTTAATAATGAAATATATGGTTTAACCAAAGGGCAATTTTCTCCTACTTCATTGATAGGTCAAAAAACAAAATCATCTCCCTACGGAAACACACAAGCTCCTTTTTCTCCGGGAGAACTGGCAATAGGTGCTCATGCACGTTTCTTTGCCAGAATTGGTGGAAATAATCCCAAAGCTATGGTACAAATTTTTATTGAGGCAAATAAATTTAACGGAACTTCTTTAATTGAAGTTTTACAAAACTGTGTGATTTTTAATGATAATTGCTTCACTCAATTTACTGATAAAGATGTAAAAGATGATAAACAAATTTACCTCGAACACGGTGAACCTATGATTTTTGGTAAAAATCGTGATAAAGGATTAGTGCTAAACGGATTAAAATTAATCGTGGTAACCATTGGTGAAAACGGAATTACCGAGAAAGATATTTTAGTGCATAATGCTAAAGAAGAAGATCCAACACTACATCAAATGCTTGTCAGGTTAGAATATCCACTGGCTACTGGTATTATCAGAAGCTTCGACGATATTACATTAGAAGAAAAAGAAATCGCATTAACTGCTCAAGTTAAAGCAAATTCCAGTTTCACTAAAACAGACGATTTATTCTTCTCCGGAGAAACCTATGAAGTGAGATAGCGTATTAAACGAATATTAATCGAACCAACAAAAGTGTATGAAAAATGGGGTCTGAAGCAATTATAGTATTCTTATTAGCCGGTATTGTGCTGGTTGCCGGTGCAAACTTTTTATCGAATTTAATTTCTCATAAATCAGATAATCTACAAAAGCGGGAACCGTATGAAAGCGGTATGACTACTATTGGGCCTACCTGGGTTCAATTTAAGGTTGGCTATTATTTGTTTGCAATTCTATTCTTAATTTTTGATGTTGAAGTCGCATTTTTAATTCCCTGGGCTGTAGTATTCCAAAAAGTTGGACTTGCTGCTTTTGTTGAAATAATCATATTTCTGTCCATTTTAGGATTAGGTTTATTATACGCATGGAAAAAAGGAGCTTTAAAATGGGAATAGAAAACATAAACACGCCTGCCGGACACCCAGGTGATATTCCGGAAGATTTTCCTGGAAAAGTATTTCCCGCAGGAAATGGAGCCAATGTAATTCTTACCTCATTGGATAAAATAGTTAATTGGGGACGATCAAATTCACTTTGGTCACTATATTTTGGTACCAGCTGTTGCGCTATTGAAATGATGCAAACAGGGGCTGCCCGTCATGATTATTCAAGATTTGGGTTTGAAGTTGCAAGGCCTTCACCAAGGCAAGCCGATTTAATTATTATCGCAGGAACTATTGTAAACAAAATGGCTCCGGTTTTACGTCGTTTATATGATCAAATGGCTGAACCTAAATACGTCATTGCTATGGGAGCATGTGCAATTTCCGGAGGTCCATTCTTTTACAATTCATATTCCGTTGTAAAAGGTGCTGATCACATTATTCCTGTTGATGTTTACGTACCAGGTTGTCCTCCCCGCCCTGAAGCATTATTAGAGGGTATGCTTATGCTTCAGGATAAAATCAGAACAGAAAACATGAAGTATAAAATAAATCCAATTGACGGGTTTGATGAAGGAAAGTGAAGTAGGAAGACAGAAGGTAAATGATTAGAAATTAGAAAGCATAGAAGAAACCATAGCAATATCAAATGGACAACGAAGCATTACAAAATTTAATAAGCACCTGGATTCCTGATCCGATAGAAATTGGTTTAGAATTTACTGAAGAGGACTCTCAGTTTTTAAACATCCTGGTTCAACCTGCACAACTTCACCAATTAATGTCTCAATTAAAAAGCAATAGTGACACCAAATTCGATTATTTATTTTGCCTGAGCGGTGTTGACTGGGGAACAGAATTAGGTGTGGTATACCATTTAGAATCTACTACTCACCGGCATATCGTTGTGGTAAAAGTGAAGACTGAAGACAGAGAAAACCCAATTTTTGATACGGTCTCTGATATTTGGTTAACAGCTGAGTTTCACGAACGTGAAGCATTTGATTTCTTCGGAATAAAATTTAATAATCACCCAAATTTGAAAAGACTCTTTTTAACTGAAGAATGGGATGGATTTCCGCTTAGAAAAGATTATAAAGATGAAATTAATATGGTTATTAAATAAGTAAAAGTGGAAACAACTACTGTAAATAATAACTTTAAATCTGAGGAATATTTTATCAATATGGGACCTCAGCACCCGGCAACTCACGGTGTTTTGCGTCTCTTATTAACCATAGATGGTGAAATAATTAAAAAAGTTGAACCAGATTTAGGATATATCCATCGGTCCATTGAAAAAATGTGTGAACGGGACAGCTATCAGCAAATTGTACATTTAACTGATAGAATGGATTACTTATCTTCTCATATAAATAACGAAGCTGTTTGTTTAACTGTAGAGAATGCACTCCAGCTTGAAATTCCAGAGCGTGTTAAAGTAATCAGAACAATTATTGGAGAATTAACCAGAATTGCCTCTCACAACTTGTGGTGGGGGGTAATGGGAATGGATGTTGGTGCATTGACCACTTATTTTTATGGCTTTAGAGACCGCGAATTAATTAACGATATTTTTGAGGAAACTTGTGGAGCCCGGTTAACAATGAACTACAACATACCTGGTGGCTTGATGTTTGATATCCATCCGAATTTTGTAAAAAGAGTAAAAGATTTTATCGCACATTTCAAAACAAAACTTCCTGAATATGACACCCTTTTATCAGGAAATGTGATTTTTCAAAAAAGAACAAGAGGTATAGGTGTTTTAACCAAAGAAGATGCTATTTCATTTGGTGCCTCTGGTCCTGTAGGCCGTGGTTCCGGTTATTCTTGTGATGTCAGAAAGCACCATCCTTATAGTGCTTTAGATAAGGTAAGCTTTAATGAAGCCTTAAGAACAGAAGGCGATACTTTTGCCCGTTACGAAGTTAGGATTCAAGAAATGTGGAATTCGATGTCAATAATTGAACAATTAATTGATAATATTCCTGAAGGCGATTATAAAGTAGCTACCAACGCCGTAATTAAATTACCAAAAGGAGAATTTTACCAAAAAGTAGAAACAGCAAGAGGTGAACTTGGAGTATATATTATAAGTACCGGAACTAAAAATCCGTACAGGCTTAAATTCCGCTCACCAGGATTTTCAAACTTATCACTTTTAAACCATATAGCTGTTGGTGGCAAAATTGGCGACCTGGTTGCAACCATGGCAACTTTAGACCTTGTAATACCGGATATTGACCGATAAAGTAAAAGCAATGAATAGATTATTAAGCATCACAAAAAATATTCACGAATGGCTTTTTAATATGATGCCGGATGGTGCAGCAAATATTGTAGAAATGGTATTAATAGCATTGGTTTACTTAACCATTTTTGCAGTTGCCGGTTTGTTTTTAGTTTTGCTTGAGAGAAGAGTTGCGGCCTGGTTTCAATTACGAATTGGTCCAAACAGAGTAGGTTTTCAAGGATTGTTGCAAACCATAGCCGATGCTATAAAATTGGTATCTAAAGAATTAGCCGGCACTGTAAAAGCCGATAAATTTTTATACAATTTAGCTCCTTATTTTGTTATTGTTTCTGCATTAATGGCTTTAGCAGTTTTCCCTTTCACTAAAGAATTTCAAGCCTTTGATATAAATATTGGAATTTTCTTTTTAATTGCCATATCATCTATTGGTGTTATTGGAATTTTGTTAGGAGGCTGGAGCAGCAATAACAAATATGCATTAATTGGCGCTATGCGTAGTGGTGTACAAACTATTAGCTACGAGCTATCAGTTGCATTATCATTAATGACAATGGTTTTAATTTCCGGCACATTACAGCTTTCAGAAATAATTGAAGTTCAAAAAAGCGGGTGGCTTATCGTTCAGGGACACGTCCCTGCAGTGTTCGCATTTATGATTTATATGATTGCCGGAACAGCTGAAACTAACCGAGCTCCCTTTGATTTGGTTGAAGCCGAATCGGAATTAGGCGCTGGTTTTCACACAGAATATTCAGGAATGAAGTTCGCCTATTTCTTTTTAGCAGAATTTATAAACATGTTTATTATAGCTGCTATTGCTACAACCATATTTTTTGGTGGCTGGTTATCTCCTTTCGGAATTACTGAGTCTATTCCCTGGTTAGGAGTATTTTGGTTTTTAGCCAAAGTATTAGTAATTGTATTTTTAATGATGTGGTTCAGATGGACGTTCCCCCGATTAAGAATTGACCAGCTTCTTACCTTAGAATGGAAATATTTACTACCCTTAAACCTGCTGAACATTGTTTTAATGGCTTTAATTGTTTGGCTTAACTTAACAATTCAATTTTAGAAGTGATGAGCTATTTTTCAGATATATATAAAGGTATAAAGTCACTGCTTACGGGAATGAGTGTTACCGGAAAGTACTTTTTAACTTCAAGAAAAGGAGCCATAACACAACAATATCCTGATAATAGAGATACGTTAAAAATGTTTGATCGTTTTCGTGGTGAAGTGGTTATGCCTCATGATGAAAACAATGAACACCGTTGTACCGGTTGTCAAAAATGTGAGTTAGCTTGTCCTAATGGGACCATTGAAATTGTTTGGGATAGACAAGTGGATCCTGAAACAGGTAAAAAGAAAAAAATGATTGACAAACACATCTACCATTTAGGGATGTGTACTATGTGCGGTTTATGTATTGAAGCCTGTCCGACCGATGCTATTAAATGGTCTCAAAATTTTGAAAACTCTGTTTACGATAGAACATACCTTACCAGAGTTTTAAATAAACCAGGCTCCCGAATAATGCCTGGAGTAGAAGACTCGGAGTAGAAGATTAAGCTTATGGAAAAAATTATATTTTACATTTTAGCATTGATAATGATTGTTTTTGCAATTGCTTCAGTTACCAGCCGCAAAATGCTCAGATCGGTTATTTACTTATTATTTGTACTTCTTGGAATAGCCGGAATTTACTTTCTAATTGATTTTAACCTCTTAGCTGCAATTCAGCTTACTGTTTACGCAGGAGGAATTATAGTCTTGATAATTTTTTCAGTTCTCTTAGTTCATCATATTGAAATGGAGTTAGAATTAGCGAACAGATCCATACAACTATTAACAGGATTCGCTTGTTTAATCGGACTTGGCGTTTTTTTAGCCACTATTTATTCTCACGAATTTAATGTTGCTGACCAGGCTATTACTACAACTGCATCAGATATTGGAATGGGATTGTTAAGCTACGAGGCAGGCGGATTTATTTTACCATTTGAAGTCATTAGTGTGCTTTTATTAGCTGCGATGATTGGGGCTATTGTGATTGCAAAAGGAAGTTGGAAGCCGGAAGTCAGAAGTACGAAGACGGAGGACGGAAGTATTAATAAGTTATAAAAATGAATATGATGATAGCATTTAGAAAAAACATTAAATAATGAAAATGAACTTCAGTCCTCGGACCCCGGTCTTCGGTCTTCCGAATCAAACTTAAAAAAACATGATCGCAGGAATTAGCCTTTACGAAATTTTAACTGTAACCTCTATTCTATTTTTTATTGGTATTTACGGATTTATTACAAGAAAGAACTTGATTTCAGTTTTAATTTCTATAGAATTAATATTGAATGCTTCAGCTGTAAATTTTGTTGTTATCAACAAGTATTTATACCCGGACATTTTACAAGGTGTTTTCGTTTCAATTTTTATTATAGCCGTAGCCGCTGCTGAAACTGCCCTGGCTGTATCTATAATAATTAACCTTTACAGACAAATTAGTTCTGTAGAAGTTAAGGACATAGAAATTATGAAGTATTAATATTTTTAAAATATGGATCTAAGTTATATACTATTAATTCCCTTAATTCCTTTAGTCGTTTTTTTAGTTTTAGGAATTTTTAATCAAAAAATTAAACCGGCCATTTCCGGATACATTGGTGTATCAGGATTATCATCTTCAGCTTTATTGTCACTCTATACAGCTTACCAATACTTTTTTGTACATGGTAAAGTAGATGGTGTTTACCAAACTTTTGTTGAAAAAACTGTTTGGATGAACTTTACTGATACCTTACATATTGATATGGGAATTTTAGTTGACCCAATATCAGTAATGATGCTGGTTGTGGTTTCAATAGTCTCATTAATGGTCCATATATACAGTAGGGGTTATATGAAAGGCGATGATGGTTACACCAAATTTTTTGCCTTTTTATCACTGTTCTCATTTTCAATGTTTGGATTGGTTTTAGCAACTAATCTATTCCAAATTTATATTTTCTGGGAATTGGTGGGTGTTTCATCTTATTTATTAATTGGATATTACTACACAAAATCTTCAGCTATAGCTGCAGCAAAAAAGGCATTTATTGTCACCCGTTTTGCAGATTTAGGTTTCTTAATTGGGATTTTAATAATAGGTTATTATACCGGTACCTACGATTTTGAAACTTTAAACAATCCTGAAGGAAGTGCTATTTTAAATTGGGCTTCAACTTCATTTATGGGCTTATCGGTTATCACATGGGCATTAATTTTAATGTTTGTAGGTGGTGCAGGTAAATCGGCAATGTTCCCTTTACACATTTGGTTACCTGACGCAATGGAAGGTCCAACACCTGTTTCTGCTTTAATTCACGCAGCAACAATGGTTGTAGCCGGTGTTTATTTAGTGGCTCGCTTATTCCCGATGTATTATTTTGTTGAAGATGGCTTCGCCTTAAATATCGTGGCCTATGTAGGTGCATTTTCAGCCTTATTTGCAGCAATAATAGCGATCACTCAAACCGACATTAAGCGTGTGCTGGCATTTTCAACAATGTCACAAATTGGTTATATGATGTTGGCTTTAGGTGTTTCTGGGTATGATGGCCATGAAGGTGTTGGTTATATGTCGTCTATGTTTCACTTATTTACTCACGCCATGTTCAAAGCTTTATTATTCCTTTGTGCGGGTTCAGTTATACACGCTGTACATAGTAACTATTTGAAAGATATGGGTGGATTGAGGAAGTATATGCCTATTACCAATATCACTTTTTTAATTGCAGCATTGGCAATAGCCGGAGTGCCTCCATTTGCAGGGTTTTGGAGTAAAGATGAAATTTTAGTTGCTGCTTTTGAACACAATAAACTTATTTATTTAGTTGGAATTTTTGTAGCTGGACTAACCGCATTTTATATGTTCAGGATTTACTTTGGAATATTTTGGGGTAAAGAAACCAAATACAAGCACCCCCCCCACGAATCTCCATTATCAATGACATTTCCACTATTGGTTTTAGCTTTATTAAGTGTAGTAGGAGGATTTATTCCTTTTAGTGAATTTGTAACTGCTGATAAAACCGGATTTGAAGCACATTTAAATTACCCTTTAGCTGCCATCGCCGTAGCTGTTGGACTGATCGGAATTATACTTGCCTGGATTTTCTACAAGAAAGAAAATGATTTAGCCGACAGATTTACTAATGCATTTGGAATATTTTACCAATGGGCAAGCAATAAATTTTATTTCGATGAAATTTACCTATTTGTCGCCAAAGAAATAATATTTAAACGGGTAGCAGCACCAATCGCTCGATTTGACAAAAAATATGTTGATGGAACTATGGAAGGAATTGGAAACAAAACAGTAATAATTTCTGAAAAGATAAAAAGTATACAATCAGGAAAAGTACAAGATTATGCATTTTCTTTTATAGCAGGAGTTGTAATTATAGCATTGGTGTTTATTTATTTATGGACGTGATAAGTCGGAGGTTCGAAGGCAGAAGCAGGAAGTATAAATAAGTTTTAAAAATGGAAATAGAATTCAATCAACATTATGAAAATACTTTCAATTTAATGAATATCATGTTCGCATTTAAAAAGAAAATACAATGAAAAGAAATTCCAGCTTCGGACTTCTGTCTTCTGGTTTTGTAATTTATAACTAAAATAATATGGACATTTTATCGCTTTTTGTCATTGTACCTGTACTGACAATTTTTGCTTTAGTTTTTACTAAAGGATTAGGACAGGCGCGCCTGGTTGCAATGGCTGGAAGCATAGTTCAGCTTGGAATGGCTATAAACTTAGTTTTTGCTTATTTTCAAGAAAGAGCCATTAACAATAGTATCATGGTTTTTACCAGAGATATGGTTTGGTTTAAACAGTTCAATATACATTATGCTATTGGAGCTGATGGTATTTCGGTTACTTTATTGCTACTGACTTCGATAGTTGTATTGGCAGGTGTTTTTATTTCCTGGAAAATAAAAGACTTGCCTAAAGAATTCTTTATTTCACTCTTGGTTTTATCAACCGGAGTTTACGGATTCTTTATTTCTATTGATCTGTTTACCATGTTTGTTTTCTACGAAATTGCTGTAATACCAATGTATTTATTAATTGGTATTTGGGGAACTGGTCCTAAAGAATATTCTGCAATGAAATTAACATTAATGTTAATGGGAGCTTCTGCAGTTTTATTAGTCGGAATTTTAGGGATTTACTTTAATTCAAATGCAGACGGAGGAGCTTTAACTTTCAATATTTTAGAAATTGCTAAAGTGAACATTCCTTTTGAAGCTCAAAAATTATTTTTCCCCTTAACTTTTATAGGTTTTGCTGTTCTTGGAGCTTTATTTCCATTCCATACCTGGTCACCTGATGGTCATGCTTCTGCACCAACTGCAGTGTCTATGCTACACGCAGGTGTTTTAATGAAATTAGGAGGATATGGTATAATTAGAGTAGCTATGTTTTTATTACCGGAAGGAGCCATAGAATGGTCCTGGGTCTTTATCATATTATCAGCAACAGGGGTGATTTACGGAGCGTTTGGGGCTTTAAAACAAACCGACTTAAAATACATTAATGCCTATTCATCGGTAAGCCACTTAGGTATGGTAACGTTTGCATTATTAATGCTAAACAAAACTGCCTGGAACGGCGCTATTTTACAATCGCTTTCTCACGGGTTTATGACAGCCCTTTTCTTTGCATTAATTGGAATGATCTATGGCAGAACCCATACAAGAGATATTGCTAAGTTAGGAGGCTTATTAAAAGTAATCCCTTTTATTTCAACCATTTATGTAATAGCGGGTTTGGCTTCATTAGGCTTACCTGGATTTAGTGGTTTTGTTGCTGAAATGAACATTTTTGTCGGTGCGTTTCAACATGAAGAAATGTTTTACAGAGTTGCTACAATAATCTCAGTATCAGCAATTGTAGTCACTGCAGTTTACATTTTACGTGTTGTTGGAATTATGTTAATGGGTCCTGTAAAAAATCCGGATTTTTTAAACTTACCGAAAGCAACCTGGTTTGAAATAGTTGGTATTTTATTATTACTAATTCCAATTGTAGGTATGGGTGTTGCACCGCTGTGGTTAAGTGATATGATATTAGGAAGCTTAGAACCGTTTATTCATAGAGTATTGTGAAGATAGGAGACGGAAGATAGAAGTCGGGAGACTGAAGTCAGAAGTCTTAAAAAACATCAAAATTAAAATAAAAAATAATGAGTTATAGTAGTTTTTTATCAATGCGACAAGAAATCTTACTGTTAACAATTACCTTATTGTTAATTGCAGGTGAAATTTTTATACATAAAAACAAAAAAAGCAGTATTGTACATTTAGCTATATTTTTATTTGGTGTTCATACCATAGTTGGATTTTTAGCTATTGATGAAAGTAGTTTATTTGGAGGAATGTTTCGCACAAATAACCTAATTCACTTCTTTAAAAATGTACTTAATGTAGGTGTATTTATATTGTTACTTCAATCGGCCGATTGGCTTCAGGAAAAAATAATTCAACAAAATAAAGGAACCGAGTTTTTTATACTTCTGTTTTCTTCACTTTTAGGAATGTATTTTATGATTTCTGCCGGTGATTTTTTAATGTTTTATATTGGGTTAGAATTATCTACGTTACCCGTTGCAGCATTAGCAGCCTATGAAACTTCAAAAAGAATTTCCAGTGAGGCTGGTATTAAATTTATTCTTTCGGCCGGATTGGCTTCAGGAGTATCATTATTTGGAATTTCATTACTGTATGCTACAAGCGGTTCAATTTACTTTAATGATATTATTGAAGTTATCACTTCAGCCGACTTAACATTATTAGGTTTTATCCTGTTTTTTGCGGGGCTGTCTTTTAAAATATCATTGGTTCCATTCCATTTTTGGACTGCTGACGTATATGAAGGTGCGCCAATTAGCGTTGCATCTTATTTATCGGTAATTTCTAAAGGAGCTGCTGTATTTATTTTAATGATCTTATTATTTACGGTTTTAAAACCATTAATGCATGTTTGGGAAAACATCATTTATGTAATAGCACTTGCCACCATGTTTATAGGTAATTTATTTGCTTTACGACAACAAAATATAAAGCGCTTTTTAGCATTTTCATCTATTGCCCAGGCCGGTTTCATTTTATTAGGTATAATTACCGGAACACAATTAGGAACAGCAACTGTAGTTTACTTTGTATTGATTTATATATTTTCAAATTTAGCTGCTTTTGGAGTAGTACAAGCTATCTCATTGCATTCAGGAAAAGAAAATATGGATGACTATAATGGTTTATACAGAACAAACCCTAATTTAAGTTTGGTCATGATGCTGGCCTTGTTCTCTTTAGCAGGAATTCCACCCGTAGCAGGATTTTTTGGTAAATTTTTCCTATTCACAGCTGCCGCAAGTAAAGGATATTATTTATTGGTATTTTTAGCAGTAGTTAACGTAACCATCTCGCTTTACTATTACTTATTGGTTATTAGAGCTATGTTTATCAGAAAAAGCGAGGATCCAATTCCTTATTTTAAAAATAAAATTTATATGCGTTTGGGGTTATTAATTTCCGTAATTGGAATTTTAGTTCTTGGTTTATACAGTCCATTGTACGATTACATTTATGAATTAAGTGGTGTTTTTAATTAAAATTATGGCATTAGAAGGAAAACATTCATTTGGCAGCATCGGAGAAACAAGGGTAACTTTTGTTGAAAAAAAAGTTGATGAAGACCGAAAAGACTTTTTAAAAAAAATATTGGAACATAGTGGCTTTGAAGTATTAACTGAAGAAGAAAAAAGAAATACTGAAGAAGAACCACAATTATATACAGTTGCAGTTACTGATATGGTTTTCAACCCTACTATTTATATTTTTGAACGTAAATTAAGAACTTTTGATGGTAGAAAAGTAACACAGGATTATTGGTTTCAAAGAACTGAAGATACAAAACCTCAGTACTGGAAGAATTCAAAAGCTTAAACGGAGGAAACAGCAACATAGAAATTTCCAGGTCAGAATTTTAACAATGAATGACCCCGAAGCAGAGCTTCGAGGTATCGCGTTATTCGAATAACCGTAATTGTGTCCTATGAAACTTCTTATAATCAGTCTTTTCATGACCTTGTTCATTTATATATCTTTGAA
>JAKFBV010000047.1:0-85881 GCA_036677005.1 Pedobacter sp. | reverse complement strand
TATGCTGGCTTTAGCTCCTTTAGCAGATTATAATTATACACCTATGCTGAACTCTCTGGCAAAAACCATTCAGCTTTTGGATACTGAAAGTCCGCGCGGTGAGCGCAATGTCTTTTTATCCCGTCATAAACATTTGCTGACAGGCTTCAGTCTGAACAGGAACACCATTTTTGAAAGTGTGGTCAGGCATCCGCTGCAATTCAGTCTCGACCGCGATCATAAACAGGCCCTTATTCAGTTTCCTGAATTAATGCCGGGCGTCAATTTAATGTTATCCAAACAGTACCCGCTATTTCGTATTATTGTCAACCTGGGCTGTGTCACTGACATGCGTTTTATAGGTAATGGATATCATGCAGGCAATATAGCAAACAGCAGTGTGTACACCGACTGGTTTCATGCCAGCCAGCTATTTCAGGCAATGGATGTTTCTGTTGATTTAAAGGAAAAGGTTGTAATTTCTGATCAGATGACAATGATCTTATCCCTGGGGATACAGATGGGGATTCCGCTTACAGATACGCTTGTCAATCCGGTTAAATATGGAGGCTGTGCGAAGATTATTGGGGTGGCCTGATTTTTTTAAAATTGCAACATGTCATCCCTGCCGGCAGGCAAGGCTGAACAATTGAAGGAAATCGTGCCTCCCGCTCGTCGAGATTACGGTATACACTAAGTAAAGAAAATCCCGCAAAAATGAAGATTTATATAATCAGTAGCGCTTTGCGTCTCAGCGTCTTTGCGAGAAAAACAGATTTTGGATTTTATCCTTTAGTGGATATAAATTTAATGCCATTTGCTAATCCATGGCAACAGATCTCTCCTCGCGGAATAATTATTGATTGGATGAAAAATACGTTTCGCTCGTCGAGATGACGGTGTACACTGGGCGGGACTTATTCCCTAGATTTTTTAACCAGCTCAGCCACCTTTTTACTGATCTGCTTTTCTACCGTTTCGGTATATGGTGCCCGATGCCCGTATTCAGCCATACCGCTTGTACCTTCATATCCGCCTTCTTTCAAAACTCTCAGACTTGGAACATAACTTAGGAGATCATTGTTATACCCAAAGACCCAGGTATTATTCCAGCCATAAAGGCCTTTGAACTTAAGCGAATAATCAACAACGGTCTCCCCTGTCAATGCGATAAAAATAAAGTCCTTACCGAACCGCCAGACCTGTATCGGGTAGTTTACACGATCAGGTGGTGATCCAAGGGTTTCATACTGACGGATCTGGTGCTCAAGCCCCCGTCTTGGCAGGCCGCTAAGCCCTGCCAGGCTTTGCTTCAGCTCAGCAAGCGGAAGGCCCGGCTGCAGGAAAAGTTCTGTTTCCCCCATCGCGGTACTGATCGGACCGCTGAGTGACTTCATTGGGGCAGCTATTACCTGCTCTACCGCTTCTGCGAGAATTTTACCATACATGCCGGCAAGTATGGCTGCTTCATCATCATTTCCCCGGATTCGTGGGAGAGGATTAGCATCAGCCCCGCAATTCTGAACAAACATCGCTACGGATCCGGGGAAGGATTTTTCAAGTTCGGCTTGCGCAAAACCTGCGTAGTCACCACTGATGCTAAGTCCGCCAAGAGCAGTAGTATGACATGAATAGCCGAAAACAATAGCTTTGACCTGATCCCCGGACCTGATCGTCATCACCGGTACATCCTGATCAACCTGTCCGCCCAGTTCCCTGCTTTCAGGTCCCCTCGACCTTCGGCGATTAACCGCTAAACCAGCAAGACCCTGCTCATATTGTATTTCTGCCGGTGCGATATTTTTCAATGCCTTTCCAATAACTTCATCATACTTCGAATAGACCATTGCCGTATAACGATCCTTAATGGCCGCCTCTTCCGGTGTAAACTCATAATAAAGCCATAACACATCTTCTGTAACCGGGCATGAGTGATTGTGTGAGGTATTCAGGATCAAACGATCTCTTTTAATCTTGTATTTAAGCAGGGCGTTCTTAGCAATGACAGCGATCATTTTATCACTCAATCCGACAAGGTCAGCCGTTACCAGAACAGATGTTTCTCCTTTTTCATCACGTATGGCAAGCGCCTTAAGCCAGATAGGATGTACTATATTCTTCGACATTCGGGTCTTACCTCCATATCCGGCCAGCGGGACAGACTCCACAGGAGTAATATCTGCCCTGGCCGCACCAACCTCCCAGGCTGAAAAGGCCGGGCTGGTAAAAAACAAACTGGCAATAAGGTAGCCTCCCTTTAATTTGATCATATTCTCTATCGGTTTAGAAAATTTCGGCTATTCCCTGATCAGACAATCCGGAATAAAATTATCCTGTTTATCTTTTCATAAATGAAACCGGGATATTATGTTCCGGCATATTCCTGATGCAGGGTTCAATGACTCTGAATGCATTTTCTCCTAATATTTTCTTTTTAGTGGATAAGGGAAGCTGAGTGAAAACTACCCACCCAAGCTGCTGTCTCGGATCGCGCATCGGTAAATCCGAGCCATACAGAATCCGGTCATCTCCCAAATGTTCTACAAAATATTCTATAACTCCCAGTGGAACAGGTGTTAACGTGATCTCGGCATATACATTTTTGAATTTTTTCATAGCAGAAATAGCCATATCCGCCATTTTATAACTTCCTCCCGCGTGTGCAATAACCCAGCGAACATTAGGATATTTCTCAGCCAGTTTCTCCACTTCCAATAAATCTGCCCTTGAGGGATGGATCAGCGCATAGAGATTGTTTTTATTTCCATATTCCCACCAGATATTATAGGAAGGATGATGGTATTCTACCCCATAATAATGATATGGTTTCATACCAATGATACGTTTGTCGGAATAAACCCTTGGGATCATTTCAGCAAGTTCTTCCTGGCTATAATGGGTCGGGCTAAATGTTGCCAGGCCCCAAAATCCCCTTGGAGAAACATCCAGAGTTTCTTTAACCAGTTTGTTTCCCTGAACTGAATCGTTACTTACTACTCCATTCCAGCTCATAAAACCGCCTCCTACACAGCCTAATCTTTTCATCATGGAAAAAATACCCTTTGGCCCTCCATTCTCCATATGATAACCGGTGCCTCCGGCTCCGTTTAAACCTTCATGAAGCATATGCATATGCATATCAATCACCGGAACAGGCAAGGGTTTCCCATGGCGGACAGCTGTCATTAAAACATCTTCTTCTTTATTGACATGAACTACAGGAGGGCGTAAACCTTTTAAAAGCCTGATCAGGTTTCCTCCGGCAATCTTAGCTTTGGCATCTTCAGGGATATCAGCATAGTCAATATAGGTGCGATGCGCACCAACCGACATGGTTGGGGCATCAGAGGCAAAGATCAGCTGGTCAATATGACCTTTTTTATACAGGAATTCCAGTCCTTCATTGATCTGAAAACGATCAAAACTGATATGGAAATTGGGATGGCCGGTCAGCAAGGGGATGGCATAACGCTGCTCTCCCCAGCTGATACCCGAAACAAGCAGCGGGATTGACTTATAACGATCCAGAAATTCATTCAGCTCTTTCCATCCGCCTAACTCAGCAGTGGTTGTAATGGTAAATATCTTATTATCATTGAGATATTTTAGCAATTCCTGGCTTGATTCGGCAGCCCAATCCCATCCATTAGAGAAGGGGTTTATGGTTACAGCCCTTATTTTATGCTCATCCATTTTAACCTTTAGTTCCTTTGGTGGCAGGCATTCATTGGTATGATGAGGCAATACATTCCAGATGGCGAACAAATTAGGATGAGACTTAAGCTTTTGGCTGAGCTCCAGATTAGAATACATTGCATCATAACTTACTGACAAGGTCGAGGAAACCATCGCACCGGATATAGAACAGTGATTTAATTCCTTCACAAGCTCTTCCAACTGCCATTTTTCGGCGGGATGCTTATACCTTCTGGGGCCTATACGGGTAAATGCATCAAAGAACATAAGATCTTTAGACTGAGGCATCAAAAGTTCAGCTGTTGATGCAAGCAGGCTGCCTGATGTGGCAGATAATACTGTAGTTCCTAATAAGGTGATTGAATTCTTTTTAATGAATTCACGTCTGGATCTATACATGGAATATTTATTTATTTGTTCAAATCATTAATTTGTCTGAAATATATTAAAATCAATTCAGGATTTGGCAAATACACCTGATACCTTGCCTCCCCGTGCAATGATCCTTTCCAGAATTTCTATCGAATAGAAAAACTGCCTTGGAGTGTGTAATAAACCATTCGTGACAATCTTTTCAGGCTTACTGGTATATACCTTAAAACAGTCATTATAATAATTTATAACTGCAGGATCCTGACTGTGTTCGATAGCCAGCAGGCAAAACACCAGAACGTCATCCAGAGCACCCCAAACATAGTTTCCATTCTCATTGAGTCTGGCTTTCGGACTGCTGAGAGATAAGCCACCATGATCCATATCAGATGGCATTCCTTTTTGTGAAATATAAGTCTTTTCAAGAGTCGAAATCCCCATTTCAAAGCCCTTTCTGAAAGTTGGATAATGTAATACCCGCAGTGATTCGTTCATGACCATCCAGCAGGCCTGTATGGAATGCCATCCGCTTACTCCCTGAGGATAGAAATTTCCCCAATTTGGTGCATCGAAAGAATAGGGCCTGAAATTATCATCGAGTAATTCCAGCAATACCCCATCATCAGGCCTCCAGTGATGTTCACAAATTACCCGAACGCAATAACGGGCAATTTTTTCAACCGCCGGGTCACGTTTAACCTTTAATAAGGGAGTTAAAGCGGCTAAAAAATGCTGCCAGCTAGGCAAACGACGGGTTCCAGGTTCCAAAGCTTCTGTATGCGCTGAAACATGCTGGTAAGTTGGCGAAAGCAGCCTGTCTTTTACAGAAATTGCTGTTTTGATCGCCAGATCCAGATCACGGGGGTCTTTCGTGGCTATATACAATTCGGCCAGCCCCTGCATCATATAGATATCACCATAATGATCCAAAGGTTCTGTCAGCTTCTTTGTACCGTCACGACTCACAAAGGATGCCCATCTGTAGTCATCTGTCATTGAACTCTTTATCAGGAAATCGCGGCCTTTTATGGCTGCATCCAGATGCTTTTTATCGTGGGTGATATGATTATACAGATAACTGAACATCCAAACGGCCCTGCCCTGAAAATACATGCCCTTATTCTCAAAATCAGGTTCCTGTCCCGGACTGATCGCATTTGCAAATCCACCGTATTTGTGGTCAATACCACGCTCCCAATTAGGGATATAGATATCTTTAAGATAGTTTCGATGATAGTTTAGCAGATCAGGAAGTGACATGCCACCTAATTGCTCAAGATTTCCTTCAATAACACCATTTTCATGAAGCTGTTTATCCGGAAGGCCCTGAACACCGGGAACGGTACTTTTCGCGGATGCAAATATCTCAGGCGCCACACCGATTCCAATAATTGCACCCAGGCCTGCAAAAGAATTCTCCTTTAGAAACAGTCGTCTTGAATAATTGCTTTTTTTCATAGGGTATTGATTTTTAATCCGTTTTCATGGCGGTTTTCATAATTAGCCCTTGTTCCTGTAAACCCAATAAAAGCCCTGTTTGAGAAACCATTATTTAAAGATTAAGGTTCCAAAAAATTGCGGAAGGTGAAACTGCGGTTTAGGATTATCGACAACAGCCCATGTCAGGTAATGCGGGTTAGTGCTTCTGCTTGAGGTTTTATAAAAATTGGCTTTCCAGGCAACACCTTTTTCCGGCTGGGTAATATTGGAATACTTTTTCAGTAATGCTAAGGGCATTTTGAATTCAAGGAACCAGGTAACCGGTTCGCTGATCTCCTGATCCAGTTTCCGTGGGAGAGTATGTGCTATCTCCACATTCTTAAAATCCTCTTCAAGCATATTAATTCTTTTGCCGTCCTGATGAAAAGCCATCAAAGCCGTACCTCCTGCATTAATTTCTATATTGAAATACCTCAATGGCCAATCCTTGTCGGGTGAGAAAAAGAATTCCACACAGGCATCTGTAGATACCGAACTATTAAACTTATCATTCTGAATACGGACATGACGGTCATCAACCTTATAGATCAGATATAAATTATCCTTATCGTACATCATCTTTGCCCTGACCACCGGTCTGAATGCAGGAATTTCTCCCATATACTTAGATATGGGGATCTCTTTGATCTTTTTCCACTTTGCTTTGTTCCAGTTCCCGTCAATGCTCATTGGGCCTTTCAGCTTCTTTACCACATATACAGCTGGTTTATCCCCACTTTTATCGCCGGAGAAGGCAGAAACCAGCAGGTAAACCAATGCAAAAATTACAATAGAGGTTTTCTTCTTCATTTTTTCTATTAATAAAAATTATTTAATCAAGGTCAGAAAATTTCCGGACCAGGCATTCAGAAATTTTATTTTCCTGTTTTCAGATTACCTGCTATGGCATTCAGATCATACACTATTCTCCCATCCCGGATGGTCATTTCACACTCTATTTTTTGAGTTCCATCAAATCTGTTACCTGCTACATCCCGATAGCCAAATTTCCCTTTTCGGACACTCAATACCGCTATATCGGCTAAAGCACCCTCTGAAAGATTTCCAAGTTCTTCGCGTTTGATCACCTGAGCAGGTGTCCAGGTACTGCCTTTAATCAGGTCAGGCAATTTCATTCCCATAGCCATAAAAATGGACAGGACATTTAACTGATCTTTCATGGCACCATTCACACTTCCCTGGTGCAGGTCAGTTCCCATAGTATTCGGATAAAATCCTGCCTTCAGAGCAGGTAATGCCTGGTTAAAATTAAAACTGCCACCACCGAAGCCGACATCAAAAATGATCCCCTTCTTCTGGGCATCCAGAACAAAGGGCTTAAACTGACGGGTTTTCAAATCAACTATAGGTTCAACTACTCCCCTGGATGACTGTATGAAGGTATGGGTGTAAATATCCCCCGGGCGAAGGTGTTTTGTAAAAAGATCTTCAATTGAAAAGAAAAGACTGTTTAAATCAATCATGACTGGCATATTTGCCAGTTTTCCGGCCTCAACCCCACGTTTGACCGGGGTCCATTCTGAACCGGTAAAATGCGCCACCTTGAATCCGACAACATGTTCTTTATGAGCCAGGGCAGTATCCGCAGTTCGCTGCGCGTCCATATCGCTCACATTCTGCTCATACTTTTCAATGCCCCGCATGCCTTCCCCAACAATGTTAAGTAATGACAAAACCCGTGTTTTTGACACATCAATAATATTTTTCTTGAAGCTGGCAAATGACCTCCATCCGGCGCCGCCGGCATCAACAACAGTAGTAACCCCTGATCGGAATGTGGACTGGTCAGGCAATACGGCAACGGTTCCGCCGCTCAGGTAACTATCCGGGTCGAAACCATAAAATACATGTGCATGGAGATCGATTAATCCCGGTGTAACATACATCCCCCTCGCATTTACGATCTGAAGAGCAAGCAAAGTATCGATATTTTTGGCTACCCTGGCAATTTTTCCACCCTGAATGGCAACATCCATGATCTCATCTATATTATTCTTTGCATCAATAACATGACCACCCTTAATAATAATACGGTAAGGAAGCTGAGCTTGCTGAGCCTGAGATGCAAATACAAACAGGAACTGAACTGCAAACAGAAGATAAATTTTACGAATCATACTTAAAAGCTATTTAAAAATGAAAATTCAGTTTCCCATCTTGCGGTTGGTGGAGACACCAACCGGAGAAGACCTCCGTGGCCTGTGTCCCCACCGGCCACTCTTTGGTATATATAATAGACCCTGTGTATTATCAAAGGCCTTGCATGAATATTAAACACTTGCCTTTATGAGTTCTTCCCTGAATCTTTTCGCCACAATTTTCTCATCACCCGGCAGCATCATCCATACTGAAAGTATCAAGGCGTCATTAATACTCTTTGGTGCCTCGATAGAAGGTTCACCATTTCTTAAATTGAGGGTCATGTCGCGGGTGCTCAGTTTGATCAGGGACTGATCCCATGAAATTCTAAGTGTTGGTGTGACATTGGCAAAGGGGGGAACAAAAATTTCTGCTTTAACTCCATTAATTTTTGAAACGGCATTCAGGATCACTTTCGCGCGGTCTTCCCACATTTTCCACTCTTTTCCATGGTCAAGGTTCACAAAGCGGTCTAAAGCCGCGTACATTCCGAAGATCTCCTCCTTATTCACCTTCATACCACGCCCGATATTTCCTCCTCCGGGGGGCGCACTTAAACGTGCTGCTGCTATAAGATCCTTTTTTCCCATCAGAATGCCGGCACTCTGAGGGCCGCGGATGGCCTTTCCTCCGGAAACACAAACCAGATCATAACCCATCTCATTGAATTTCCAAAGATTTTCAACAGGAGGCACATCGGCTGCAATATCCACCATTGTCGGAATTTTATGTTTTTTTGCAATTGCAAGCCATTCTTCATGTCCGATCTTGCCCCATGGAGCAGCTTCATTATAAAACCACATCATAGCGGTTTTAGAAGTAATGGCCCTTTCCAGCTCTTCGGGGGTTTCGATAAAAACACGTTTTATACCGGTATTGGTAAGAGCATGATCATAGGATCCGCTATGGGTTTTCTGCAGGATGACCTCGTTTTTCTCAAAATCAGATACATCAGGCAATTGAGCAACCTTTTTCCTATCCATGCCTGTCAGAACTCCCGCAGTTCCCAAAACCAGGGCAGACCAGCATCCGGAGGTAACCATTGCTGATTCAGCGTGACACATAGCCGCAATTTTTTCACCGGCTTTATCCTGCAGATCATTGTACAAAACATATTTCCTGGAAGTGGAATTGATCGCCTGCATCACTTCATCGGCCATCAGAGATGCCGTATGGGTAGTATAAACACCATAGGCATTTATAAATGTCCGCAAGCCTAACTCCTTAATCAGATCCCGCTTCGCCAGTGCAGCCGGAGCCGCAGTGACAGAATTAAAAGGAACCCCGGATCCGGCTACCGCTCCGGCTAATGGAGCGAGGGAAAAGTATTTGATAATATCTCTGCGTTTCATCATTTTAAAAAATTTAGAGGGACCAGAATCCCCCGTTTATATAAGACCGCGAAACCAATGGATATCCCATTATGCCCGCTGAGAATTCTATAACGAATTTAATAAACCTTTAAATAGAAAAATTCAGTTAAGAATGAATCCTGAATGAGTTTTCCTGAATTACAGGCCTCAGTTATCCTGAAACCACCGTTTAGGGACCTTAATACTCCATACCTCGCTGTCCAGCAGATAATTGGGTTCGGCTGCTCCCCCGGCAACCCAAATCTTGTTCTTAAATACAAATGCTGATAGTTCATGACGTTTGCTCCAAACCACATCTGACTTTAGTTCTGTCCAGTTCAGACCATCCTTTGAGTACCATACATCACCGAAATTACCACTTTCAGCCCAACCTCCCAATATCCACATTCTATCTCTGTAAACAAGGGCAGAGAACCAAAGACGCGGTTTCCATGCTGCTGAACTGGTCACTAATTTCCAGTTCACACCATCTTCAGAGCACCAAACATCATTGGTTGGGATGGCATTGGGCGAGCGATGTCCACCTCCCATTACCCAAATCTTGCCGTCAAACACAATCGCTTTGCCATGAGTCCGCTTTGACCATGGTGCACTGGCCAGCTCCAGTTTCCATTCCTTACCCTCTGCAGAAGACCAAACATCATTGAAGAGCGTTGTATCGTTATTATGGTAGAAGTCCTCAGTCCCTCCAAGAATCCACATCCTGTCTTTAAAAACAACAAACCCCGGAGCCAGTCTCGGACTCCATCCGGCATTTGCTGTTTCCAGAGTCCACTTTGCTCCATCGGAAGATGACCAGACCTGATTACTGCATTCAGTTCCCGGCAGCTTTCGGCCTCCCATCATCCACATCTTATTCCTGAATATCAATGATGCAGACAAATCACTATGCTGCCAGGGGGCAGTTTCTATCACCCTGGTCCAGTTTTTACCATCCGGTGATTTCCACACATCGCGCGGATTAGGCAATTGGGGTGTAAACCAACCGCCCAGGATCCACATATTCCCATCATAAACAAATTCACCCTGCGAATCCCGGCTTTGCCATGCGGCTTCTTTCGTTTCCAATACCCAGTTCGGAGCACTTTTTTGAGCAGAAGCTGCTACGCTAAGCCCGAGTATTATCGTTACTATTATAATCGTATATTTCAATTTTACAGATCTAAAAGCTTAATCAAGTGCCCGCTGCTGATGTTCCGGGCTTTATTTTTTTGCGGTTACAGTGATCTCTATCCGTGATGGGCCGATAAGTGAGGCAATACCCATAATAGAACGCGTTGGACGGGGCTCGGGAAAATAAGTACGGTAAACAGTATTCATGCGCTCGAAAAGTGTCATATCAGTCAGATATACCTGGACAGACACTACATCAGAATAATCCATGTCAGCTTCTTTCAGAATAACCCCTATTTTATCGAGTACCTGTTTTACTTCGGTTTCGAACTCCTTAGGTACTTCACCGGTTTTTGCATCTTCGCCGCTAAATCCTGCAATGTAAAGTGTTCCGTCCACCAGGATCCCCGGTGTAAAAGGGAGACCGCGGTTATATCCTTCGGGCATAATTATCCTCCGTTCGCTGCGCGCATTGGCCACCTCATCTTTCTTGTCTTTGCAGGATGATAATGTGAGTAATACTGCAGCACTCATTAGAATAAAAGATTTCATAATTATCGCTATTTTTCTTGTTATTGGATTGCTATTAATATAAGGCCTTTATTTATCTGATGGAAATTTTTGATTGTCCTGCCGGAATAACAAGAGAGACTGCTCCACTTTTCTGATCAAATTTCCAGTTTTTTATGGCTGTTCCATTCAACAGTACCAATGAAGGTTTTGATGATCTTTTCAATTGGAGTTCAGCGCTTTGATCAGATTTTACTTCCAGTTCAATACCCGAATTAATAAACGCGAGTGAAGCGATAACCGGAGCACTGAATTTTAAGCCGGTGCCATATCCCTCAAAACTCCGGCCTTCAAAATAAGTGCTGCTAAGTTTACCCGAGACAAGCGTAGAGGTAAAGCGGGAAGCATCTGTATTGAAACCTTCAGGGCCTGAACCTGCATTTTCATTAAGTTTAAAGAATGCAAAATAATCAGTTTTGTCATCTTTTAAGCTTGCACCTATCCAGCCATTTGTTTCTATAAGGGTTGCCTTTGGCCTTTCAGCAAAATCTCCGGCTGAATTCCTTGACTCAGGAACCATAACCGCAAGGAAATTGGCATCCTTCAGCTTAGCTGAAGTTAAGGCAATAAAGCTCTCAGCTCGATCGGAGTTTCTGATAAGACCTCTAAGAGGTGCAGGCGACAGAACATCCATTGTCAGTCGTGCCGCCGGACGTGTTATCGTCATCCGGTTACCTGAATAGGCAATGGAACTTTTTCCATTTGTATGTTCTGCATGAAACAGCCAGTTAAATGAATGTACATCGGGGCTTTCTACTTTATCAAATAGAAAAATAGGACCATTCTTGGTGGATAATATACTTCGGGTATAGCTTGAAACCACTCCCTTGTACACACTGGTCAGGTCACCTTCTACTGCATCAGCATGCTCACCGGCAAAAGAATGGATTATTTTCGGATAAGTTTTCAATGAAGCGATCCCGTTATTATAATCGCCGGGCGCCTGGCTTTCTGCATTCATATCCACCAGCATCACATTATGTCCGATGGCTTGAGTATAATAACCAGGGAAATAAAGATTTTCATAATAGCCGCTGCTGTGGCCGGCATCGCTCAAAAGTTCATCCCCATTATGGGTAAGAAGTATTGTGCCCTGATCATAATGATAATGATTCCCATTTGGCCCTGCTTTGTAGATCAGAATACTTCCCGAATCATCCCAGCCCGAACGCATGACCATATGCCCTTTCCCTTCAAAGTGCTTTGATGTTGGGAGAGTTTCTCTTCCGCGGGGGATAATTCCTTCAGTGTACCACAGGTAGGGAAGTATCCCTCCTCTTGCAGAACCCGATTCCCATGCTGGTTTGACATATTTATACAGGAAAGGGTCCTTCATTTTGTAAACAAGCCATTGGGAAGGCTGCTGGGTAAAACTATAGGTTGGAGAAACATCGCCCAGGTCCTGGTATTTGCCCCTGTTATTCTGGGTCACATATAATGGGTAATAATAGAATTCTTTCAGATAGGTTGTAGAGGTGTAATCAATCCCGAAATTTTTCTCCAGAGCATATAAAACCTCAACAAATTCACGGTAACCCATTTCCTGATACGTATAGGGCTCATTATAACTGCCCTCAGGAAGGACGGTGCGGTCTATAAATTGCCTGGATTTTGCCAGAATTCCCGAAAAATAGGGTTCCAGATCAGGTATATCCGGATCATCATTGGCAATTGCCACAGCAGCAAGTCCAACACCCGAAAGAATAACGCCAATATGGTTGGAATTACTGGAAGGCATACGGTTCATTTCAACCATATCCCGGTAAAATGGCTTAATGGATTTATCCATTATTCCTTTACGGACCAGGGCACGTTCAGTAGCAGTCATAGTATGATATAAGAGATCATAACCTAAAGCCGCTGCTATTGCTGCCGGAGCCCCGGGATAATAAGTATGGTTTCCGTTAGCTTCCATCCAGGGATGGTTCCATGATGGCATGGTACTAAGCTTAAAGAGAGCTGTCTTTGCCCTTTCTCCTGCTTCTTTATTACCGGCAAGTGTAAATTGCCAGACTTCATCTGTTATGATCCTTGCCAGGGTATTCTGCGTATTATACCAGCCACCCATACTTGCACTGGCATATGCCCCACCGGTTACGGATTCTGGTGCAACGGGATTAGGAAGCGGAAGCGCTGCAATATCCGTTGTTGAAGATTTGTAGTTTTTGATGAAATTTTCCAGAAGTTTTTTTGCTGGTTCCGGCTCTGGTCCCGCTCTTCGGGCAGCAAGTTCAGGCGCAGTGAAAAACACCCTTGGATGGCTTTCGGAAGTTAAACGGGTCATTGGGACGATAAATCCCAGATCCCAGAAAAATTGAGCATCTCCAATACCTGAAAACCGTGCTTTCCATTGCCCCCCGGGATCATCGGTCTTGATGGTATAAATAGCATTATTAGTCCAGACGCCATCCGAAGCTTTGGAATCACCATGTGATCCATCATCATAAAACCTGATCTTTTTCCGGGAGGTCAGGCCATCCGGCATAATAAGGTCGGCGCTTACTTCGGTCAGCCTTACCCCCTCTTCAGGAGCAACACTGATCGATAAAGTCTCGCCGGGAGCATAATGCCTGTGAATCACAGAATGACCAAACTGCTCAAACCAGGTAGATTTTGGAGAAGACGAAATAAACTGCCGGGGCCTTTCTCCGGTAATGGAAAACTCATCCATTAAAATGGAATAGCTCAGCAGATGACTGACAACAGGATAAAATGCTTTCATCACTACCACCTGAAGATGTTCACCTGCAGCGAGGGCCTTTCCATTCTGGGTAAAAGAGCCGGCAGGAAGATCAACCTCAACCCAGGTATTCACTTTTGGAGACTTGATGGTATGGGTGTACAATTTCCCGTCAAAAGTTCCAACCGAGACATCCAGTTTTTCCGGTTTCCTGTCGCTCATCATATAGAAAGCGAATTTAATCCGGCTTGATCCAATGGTGTACAGGTCAATACGTTTGGTAAATCCCTGTGAAATATCTTTTGCGTCGTTTGGCATAGTTACCAGGAAAAGGGACCTTCCCTTTTCGCCATAAGCCGGTTCCTTTTTAGTGGTAAAGCGCGGGTCATAACCCGTATCCTGCTGATAAGGATAAGTTTCCCAGGTGTACATTTCACCGGTGTCAAAATTGTCATAGATCTTATATGGCACCCTGCTTCCTGAAGTTTGTGCATTTGCGGTGCTCAAAAAAAGAAGGAATGACAGGATGGATAGTACTGATTTAATTTTCATAATCCTGGAATAGCAATTTTATATCATATCTCATGTCTCACATCTCCTGTCTCCTGTCTCATATCTCATATCTATATTATTTTACCCGGTTTATTAGCTCCATGGAGGCGTCAATAATAGCCTGTTCCGCCTGTGGTGCGTAAGGACTGCCATTAACAGCATAACCTCCTTCAATATATTCAGCAGCGGTAGCAATATATCCCCCATGGCCTCCTGCAACACCTAAAATAAAAGTATTTTCAAAAGGTGACTTTTTCTTCACTGCAAGTCCGATCTCTGTAAAAACTTCTGCCGGAAAAGTAACAAAAATGGTATTGCCAAGGCGGACGGCCTGCATAGGCATGAGGAATGGTCCAATATCTTTGGCTTGCTCTTCAATCCTTTTTGACTGGGCAACTGCCTGATTTGCCAACCATAGATCCGCCTTAAATTTGTCAAGAGCCCGCGGTCCGATCTTCGATGAAATATCTCCTTTGGCAGCTAGCTCCCGTGCAGCAGCCTGATAATTATCTGAACTTTCAGCATCAACAGGATAACTTAAAACCAGCTTTTCCTTTTCGGCAAGGGTTTTCTGCGCCCTTTGCTGCCATAAAAGAGCCTCTTCCCGGGTAACAGGAAAACTGGTCCGGCGCGGAACCCTGAACTTGTCGTAAGCGACCTTTAACTCCATACTCTCAGAGGTCCTGATAGATGGCAATAATTTAAGAACTGCCTCCGTCATAATCAGACCCTTCTTCTCCGCAAATTCAAATGTGCGCACTCCCTGCATATAAGCTCCAACGGCAGACAGTTCGGCATTATAACCGACCTTTGCATCACCCTGAGCCGACTGAAAATAACCAACGATCACATTCCTTCCTACTTTTTCTTTGATCCCCTTTATTGAAAAATGAGGCCAGTCTTCTGTGAACAGCAGGTTATGAAGGTCGAGAGATGATGGGTGGCAGCCATAATTAAAAAAGACCCCCATTAATTTACCCTTTGCATCTTCAATTTTGATAACAGCTGCTTCGGGATCCGGGGGAAGCCCTCCGTAATCCATACGCCTGTCATTGAAGGCTAATCCAAAAATACTTGTGGAACTCACACCGATCTTTCCTTCAACCCTGCCTTTCCATGCATTTACTGCACTCTCAATACTCCTTTTTATAAAAAACTGAGCATATTCGCCTGCAAAATTCCCCATTACCGGACCCGAATGAGTATGGGTTGCAGAAACAAGAACATTCTTAAAAGGGATCCCGGTTGCCTTGTTCACCCCGCTGCGGATGCTATCCATAATCTGCTCACTCATATTGACGACCGCAACCGTGATCATTGCCACTGAAGTACCATCCTGGCCCTCTACAACAATGCTGCGGGCAAAAAGATCATCGTGAATACCTGTTGAAGTATTTTTTCCCCTGTCATAACCAGCCATAGCAATACCTACAGGATTGGGCGGAGTGATGATGGTTTCGGCAACTCCAACTTTAATTTTGGCAGTTGCTGCAAGGCTCAAAACAATTCCAGCCAGGAAAGTAATACAGAATACCTTCCTTATCAATGACTTATTTACAAAATTTTCCATTTCTATTATTTACTTTTCTCTTCGTATCCGTGAATCCCAATAACCGGCGGATTATTATATTTCAGAGCTTCATCATCTACATATTTAACAAAGGCCTTCTCATTATTATTAACCTCTCCAAAGCTCCATGCTCCCAATATCATGTATTCGTATGACAGGTCAGACGTAACCGGCATTTTGAACAGGTGGTTTCCTCCATAATTTTTTATGGCTCTGTATTCAGGTTTATATTTATCCTTTATTACCAGACCAATGCCCTGCCATGGCACGCTCAATACTTCATCACCGATATCTTCATCCGGAATTCTGGCTTCTACATCCTTTCCCATTGAGATAGCTATACCTTTTTTGTTCACTGAGGTATATTCATTCATAATACGGCGGATCCCGGCACCAAATTTCACATCAGCGCTGGGAGGAAGGAACTTGTTGAACTTCGCTTCCACAATACTCCAGCTCTTACCTGCAAAAGCAGTATAATATTGTTCAAGCTCGTAAAAACCACGGCCTGAGTTCCAGTTAGTGGTTGTAACCTTGATCATACTTCTCAAGGGACCATTATAAACCAGGTCGAAAGCAAAACGGCTATCAGAAAATGGGCCTTTATTTTTAAAGGGTGAGTGATAAGCCCGGGCAGGGTTTTCCATGTCGGCGGGATTTTCAAACAGGCACATTCCACCTGCACCGAAAGTACTTGCTACGGTCATGATATCTGTACCCATTTCCCATGGCATATAATACCCGGACTTATTGGTAGAATATTCATAATAGGCGGTAAGCATCGGTGAACGCTTGCCATGAAGATCAACCTCATGCGGATACCATAATTTCCAGCCCATATCTTTTGATTCCCATAAGGGAACAGTATGCCTGCCATAATTCGCGATGGAAGCATGAACCTCATGTTCATACATACCGCGCTCATAATGATCGATATAGATGTAAAAGTCCCGGGACTCTTTTGCCGCAAGATCGGTCATGAAAAATATTTCATCCCATATCCCGTCCTTATCCTTATCATCGACCTGAAGCTCAACATAATGTCCATTAGTTTCCTTCCTTCTGACATAACCGCTCATCTTTTTCAACTGCTCAACTGTAGGCTCCGGATCAGATGGAAGATTAGGATCAACTATTCCAATCCATCGTTCAGGAATATTCTGGGATGGCAGGCTACTGCGCGGTACAACTACGGGACAACCCTTCACCGCCATATTCAGCGGATTACTGACCGTGATCCTGATCCGCTTGGTAGGGGCATAATCTTTCCCTTCGGTGTACCAACCTGTTTTGGTTTGTGAATTTGCTATTCCCGCTGATAGAATGAGTACGATCAATCCGGCAATTTTCATTTTTACTTTTAGAAACATATCTTCAATTTTAAACGTGTATTTATTTGTATTAGGCTTTTGAAATTAAATTCTGATAATTTACTGTTTATCAATTCTGCGGATGAATTCGTCAAACACCAGAAAGCTGGTTTCAACACAATCCAGCGGTACAATATTGGCATTATCATCAGGGCGGTGATAGACCGGCAAAGTTTTTTCATCATAGCCGCGGCTATTTGCATGTAAAGCTTTAGCTCCTGATGGCCGGAAAGGTTCAGAGTCCATCACATAACCATCACTATCATCAAAAATAGGGGTAGTATCAATATTCAGATCTGTATGAATGGTTTTGATCAGATCTTTTATATCCTGATCTTTTGAGGATATCCACAAATTAGGGCCATAGGTAAGTGAATCAAAATTGAGAACGTAGCGTATGTTCTTCATGGAGTTATCAGCGATCCGGTTTTCCGCATAATGTATTGCTCCCTCAAAGCTGAATTCTTCTGAATCAGAAGCTACAAAAGTCAGCGTAAAATTATTTTCCCTGGCTGAGGCCGCATGTGCAAGCATCAGCATAACGATCACAGAGGCTGTATTATCATTTGCACCGGGAGTGTTAAAAATGGTATCCGCATGAGCAATGATCAGAATTTCATCCTTTCTTTTTCCCGGGATCTGTGCAATAACGTTTATTCCTTTTGCATTGGGAACAGCACGAACATCAGACCTGATCCATGCCGGAAGCTTATTTTTAGCATAACGATCAAGCAGCGGAATATCCTGCTTTCCTAATCCGAAAACAGGGACTGGTTTTGAAAGATCCCCGTAAGCAGATCCGGATATGGCTTTCCCATATTGATTGACCGAAAAGATTGCCAGGGTCTGTCCGCTAAGCGCATCAACAATTGAAAAGCCCCTGCCATTTTTTGCAATTATCCCTCTGACACCTTCAGCCGGAGTACCTTCACCTCTCTTCTGAGGGATCGCTTCGAAATGCTGGCCGCCTACAATAAGATCAGAACTGCTTACCTGTTCCCAGTTTTCAAATTCATAGGTATCATAATTTACTTTCGCCAGGGAACGCTTCATTTCCTGCATGATGATCTTAGCTCCTTTTGCATAGGCTTTGCTGCCTGTGGGTCTTGGTCCAAGATCAGTACATAGTTTCTGAAGCAGCCTGATGGTGTATTCCTGCCTTTTTTGAGCCGAACTTACGATGTCCCCTGCTGTCATCTCCCCGGCCAAAACGAATTCACCGCTTAATGCCAAAAAAGCCAGACCAGCAGTAATATTTATAAATTCAGCTCGGGATAGATTTTGTTTTCCCATCAGACTGTCATCCATTTATTGCAATCATTTTTCAATTTCGCAGTATTTTTCATTCGATCAGGGATTGTAAGTTACCTGCAGTTCGCTGACCGGCCCCATAATACCCCTGCTGTTTCTTGTACGTACCCTGATACTGTTCAATCCGCTTTTCAGTTCCCAGTTCCAGCTGGATTGGCTCTGGCTTACCCAGTTGTCACCATTTACCCCAAGCAGATAGCTGTCAAAACCGCCGGGAGTAAAGTTATCTGCCTGCACCTTAAGAACACCTGGTTTATCGGTTTCAAGGAGATAGATCTTAGCCTGATTTAGGGGCTGGTAGAAATCTGAGGCGCGATTCGTATATCGTTGATATTCATCACGTTTAGGGAAAATATCATCATACCAGTTTAAAAATCCATCCCATCCCCACATGGTATCTCCGGTATGCACCGGCACCGGCAGGGGATTTGACAGAAAGTCATTCCGGGGTATGATACGGAAATGGCCCATGATTTCCAGAAGGTGGGTTCCGCCACCACTCTGTGTTGTAAATGGATTATTCCCCTGACGCTGACTGACCTTCAGTTTAGAGACCAGCTCCGCGCCAAAATCAGGAGCAAAAGGACGTTTCCAGGTTTCGGCACGCGGCATTTCTGCGGCAAGCAGGTTATGAATTTCAAGAAGATTGAAGGGTATCCCGGTTTCAGGATCGAAATAATAGTAGTCACGGGTTGCATCCATATAGATCCACTTATTGAGCTGGTTTGACCATACCTCAGTAACCTCGTGCCCGCTCTCACCTTCACTGTGTATATTTATATGGCGGGCCTGGTATCCCATAGATAGGAGCCCTCCGATCAAAGCCTGATTAGGGTACAGGCACATTTCAACCATACGCCGTCCCTTAAAAAAAGGCCCGTTCAGTTGGGGCATACCTGTTCCTTCTGCAATCACCGGAGTAACAGTGACATCATTCCAGTTCCAGGAGTATGCCTCGCTTGTGAGAGGCACACGGTATGCCCAGTTAAGCAGGCGCATCATGACCTCGAATTCGGTTGTTGCACCCTTGACGATCTGATCGAGCTTATGGTCTTCCCTGTACTTTTTAAGATCCAGATGATTTAAATTCTCATACGAGAATGGATAGGAAGGCGGTATGATTTTTCCGTTATTGATCACATGAGCCTTCAGCCCTGCATTTGCATTGGTTGAGCGCTCTTCCCAAGCGGCTTTTATCCGAATTCCCCTGATCAATGGACTGGACAGCGGATCAGTCGTCGATAGATCTGCCCGCCATTGCAAATAGCGTTTATCGGCCAGAGTATATTCACGTCCCCTTTCAACAGGCTGCCAGACGGTCCATGACTGATCACCCATAATCGGACTTGAGCCGAAACGAACGAATGCCTTTGCACTGGTTTGAGCAGGCTCATCGAAATCAGGCCAGAAGGCAGCCTTCAGATTTGTTGAATTATGTTTAAGCGGGTCGTCTCCGTCCACCATGTCAATTAAAGGAGATTGGTACTCTCCGGAAGGAAGAAAGTGATCCAGGCTCAGACGTACAGAATACTCTCCATCGATCATATCCATAGCCCCAAGCCGGGTATCGCTCCAGCTAGCGCCTCCGTTGCGGCTTTTCATAGAGCGGTTCGGGCTTGTCCGCGTCAATGAGCCGCGCTTAAATTCATTAATATGGGCTATCAGAACGCGCCAGGAAGTAGAATCGCTTTCGGTCCATAGGAGTAATTCATTTTTGCCCTTACGTAACTTTTCAACAGGAAGGTCTATGTAAAACCAGCGATCAAGTCCTCCCATATCAATATACTGACGTGCCTGAGGATAGGCAATGACCGAAGCAGGTCTGAGGAATTTTTCACCATTCAAAGATAAATGGAGAGGTTCTCTATTACCCTTAACCTCCATGCCTTTGAAAACAAGCCGGGCAGAAGCGGCTGAAGGATTTTCAAGCTCCAGAATCTTTTTTATTACAATCCCTTTCCTGAGATCTTCAACCCATTCGACCGGACCCCTGGTATAAGTCTTATACCCTTCAGGAAGCCCTGCAGCCGGGGCATCATCCTCAATAAGTTCAGTATCCTGAAGCCTGATGATCCCTTTGCTTCCGTCGAACTGCAGCCTGATCAACCGTGCCTGATTTTCGATATCAGCAGCATCAAGGTCTAACACTTTAGCCCGAAAATTAGAACTGCTTTTCAGATCAGCCTCAACTGAAGCTCCGGTAAGGCTCTTATAATTTGCTTTGCCTCTGTCAGCGACCTGTGCAATTACTGATACTACAGTCAAACAGAAGATCGCCAGGATAATGGAAAATGCCTTTCTCATAATTAATGATTTTAATGGGATAAAAGGGCCTTTAACGATATCAGCTGCACGTTAATGATATCACTAACCTTTAACATTGATTTAATTTATGGATTGTAGGTAATTTGTATAGTACTGACCGGTCCCAAAATACCCCTGCTATTTCTTGAACGTACCCGAATGCTATTCAGTCCGCTTTGCAGATCCCAATTCCAGCTGGATTGATTTTGTGTAACCCAGCTGCCCTCATTGATCCCGACCAGAAAACTATCGAAGCCACCAGGTGTAAATGTATCTACCAGCACTTTTAGAACCCCTGGCTTATCCGTTTCAAGGAGATAGACCTTCGACTGATTCAGAGGCTGGTAAAAATCCTCAGCGCGGTTGGTATATTTCTGATATTCATCGCGTTTTGGGAAAATATCGTCAAACCAGTTTAAATATCCGTCCCATCCCCACATGGTATTTCCTTCAGCTACCGGTACGGGCAGCGGATTAGTGAGGAAATCATTCCGGGGTATGATACGGAAGTGACCCATTGTTTCCAAAGCCCAGCTGCCTCCGTTATCCCCCGGAGCAGAAAGGATGGAAAAAGGATTATTTCCCTGGCGCATACCAACCTTAATACGGGAGACCACCTCTTTTCCAATATCAGGAACGAAGGGGCGCTGCCAGGTATCGGTACGCGGCATCTGTTCGGCAAGAAGATTATGAATTTCAAGCAGGTTATAAGGTATGCCCGTTTCAGTATTGAAATAATAGGTGTCAATGGTTGGATCCATATAGATCCACTTATTAAGCTCATTTGACCATACTTCAGTTACTTCATGACCGCTCATCCCTTCACTGTTTATATTTATATGGCGGGCCTGGTATCCCATTGAAAGGAATGCTCCGACCAATGCCTGAGTGGGGTAAAGGCACATTCCAGCCATACGGCGGTCCTTAAAGAAAGGCCCGTTGAGTTGCGGCATTCCTGATCCTTCTGCTATAACAGGGGTAACAGTTGCATCATTCCAGTTCCATGAGTAACCCTCATGAGTAATAGGAACACGATAAGCCCAGTTAAGCAGGCGCATCATGACTTCGAATTCGGTGCTTGCACCCTTGACAATCTGATCGAGTTTATGATCTTCCCTATACTTTTTCAGGTCAAGATGATTTAAATTCTCATAAGCAAATGGATAGGAAGGCGGTATAATTTCACCGTTATTAATCACATGGGCCTGCATTCCTGCATTGCCATTGCTTGAGTGGTCGTCCCATGTAGCTCTAATCCGAATTCCTCTGATCTGAGGGGTGTACAGCGGATCGGTGGTTGCGAGTTCTGCCCTCCACTGCAAATAGCGTTTATCAGCAAGAGCATATTCACGTCCCCTTTCAACAGGCTGCCAGGCTGTCCATGACTGGTCACCGGTAAACGGGCTCCCGCCAAATCGAACGAATGCCTTTGCGCTGGTTTGGGCTGGCACATCAAAGTCAGGCCAGATAGAAGCTTTCAGATTGCCGGAATTATGTTTAATAGGTTTATCACCATCCACAAGGTCCATTAAAGGAGAAAAATACTCTCCGGCAGGGAGAAAATGATCAAGGCTTAGTCTTACGGTATATTCTCCATCAATTAAGTTCTTTGCCCCCAGCCGGGTATCGCTCCATGTTTCCCCGCCATTGCTGCTTTTCATAGAACGGTTCGGACTGGTCCGTGTAAGGGATCCGCGTTTGAATTCCTTTTCATGGGCTAACAATATACGCCATGAGGTTGAATCGCTTTCGGTCCACATAAGCAATTCATTTTTTCCTTTGCGGAGCTTTTCAACAGGAATGTCAATGTGATACCACTGATCCCAATAGAGATCTATATACTGTCTTGCCTGAGGAAATGCGAATTGGGAGGCGGGCCTTACAAACTTTTCACCATTCAAAGACAGGTAGAGCGGTTCTTTGTTAGCCTTTACTTCCATACCCTTGAAAACTACTCTGCCGGTGACGGCAGATGGATTTTCAACCTCAAATATTTTCCTGATAACAATACCTTTTTTCAGGTCTTCAACCCATTCTACAGGGCCGTTGGAGTAACCTCCATATCCTTCAGGAACCCCGGTTGCAGGAGCATCATCTTCGATGAGTTCTGTATCCTGAAGCCTGATTATTCCTTTAGTTTCGTCATACTGCAGCCTGATTAATCGTGCCTGATCTTCAATTTCGGCGGTATTAAGGGTTATTTCTTTGATCCGGAAATTCAGATTCCCTTTTAAATCAGTCTTGGCTGAGGCTCCTGTCAGGCTCTTGTAGTTGGATTGACCACTACCGGCAGTCTGCGCGGAGAGAGAAATTACGGTGAAGCACATAATCACCAGAAAAAAGATTGCTTTTTTTCTCATAATTATGTGCTTTGAATTACCGTGTGTTAATAAAATATTCATCTAAAAAAACGCTGTTAATTAACTCAATTATAAATTAATCAACAGGAACAGGATAAGATGCAAGCGGTTTGGCATCCCACCAAAGCCTGGTTGCATAGCTATCTTTTCCACCTAATAGAGTTAAAGCGGCTGCGGTTGCTGCACCATTTTTTGAGTATGAATTTGGTGGATAAATCAATCTTCTCGCCAGTTGAGTTCTTGTAAGATCAGGATTAGCCGACTCAATAATTGCATACCCTTTTGGATAACCAGTTCTGCGGCGTTCAGCCCAGGCTTCTGTATCATTCATTGGAAATAAGGCCAACCACTTCTGAGTAATAATTTGCTCTAAGCGTCTTTCGAAACTACCGCCAGCATCATATAAAACAGGGATATCAGTTACCGGAGGACTATTTCTCGCATCCGGATTACCAAATCTGTCTAAAGGTTTAGCGGGTAGTTTAGTGCTGTTTACATAACTATTAGCTACTGCATCCGATGCATTTACACGGAATTTTAAAGATGCTTTAATCCCTTCATTATAAAGGCCTTGTGCAGTTCCGCCCATATTCCAGCCTCTTAAAGCTCCTTCAGCACGAAGGAAAAATACCTCAGCTGCTTCCATAACAGGATCAGGCTCATTAGTTCCTCCATTATTAATAGGCAACCATTTTTTGCCCACATAAGAGTATGCCAGGTCTTTTTCCTTGCCTCTCTGGCTTGCCGGATAACCATTCCTGAATCCAACTAAACCTCCAAATACCGCATTTCCCGGAGTTAATCGACCACAGCAAGGCTGCGAATATTCAGGAATTCTTGGATCCTCATAACCATTCATTAAACTAGCCAGAGTAGATGTTAGTACAAATTCGCTGATATAGGTGATTGTACTTAACTTATTAACAAAGTTTAAATTAACTTTTGACATTGCATTATCTGCATTATTAACAATAAAGCCTTCGGGAGCACTCGCAGCTTTTTCAGCTTCGGTTTTTGCTTTAGCAGGTTCAACATAGGCAATGCGAATAGCCAGTCTAAGCCTCAAAGAATTAAGCAATTTCAAATTCTTCATAATATCTCCTCCATAAACCAGATCATGGGTATCATAAATCTTTGTTTTGGGATTTGCAGTATTGGCAGCACGTAAATCTGTAGCTGCTTCATCTAAAATTTTGAAGAAATCATAGTAAATATCCTTCTGAGAATCAAACGGAACACTTGTTTTTTGGTTTCCAAATTCAGAATAAATAATCGGCCCCCAATAGTCGGTTTGCCTGTGATATAACATCACTTTCCATATTTTAGCCAGGGCATTTTCTGCCTTCAGATTATTTTTTGCCGTATATTTTAATACAAAATCAAGCTGATTAGCAGCTGCTCCAAAGCCTATATTCGAATAAAAACCTTCCATCATTAAATTAGTCCAACTACCGGGACCATTATAGTTAGAAGAAGGGAAATTCGGATGAATTGTTGCCTGGAACTGTGAATATTCACCTGCAAAAAGGTTATTACCCTGATACCAGGCTCTCATACCCTGATGTTGTGCTTCCGCAAAAGCAAAACCAATCATGCTACCATCCATCTGATCAGTTGTCAATGCCCCTCGTTTAACATTCAATTCGTCGAATTTATCAGTACAAGAAACCGAACTGATAATAAGTACTGTCATTAAGACTATACTCCTTTTTATAAAATATCTTATTTTCATGATATAACCTTTTAAGATTAATTAATTACCTAATTATCAAAAGCTCTAAAAGTCTAACTTTAGATTGAGACCAAAAGTTCTTTCTGTTGGTGGAAGATAAGTTTGGCCACCAGCAGCCGAAGTATTTACAGATGAAAGAATCTCAGGATCCCAATTGCCCTTTTTATACAAGAAAAATAAATTTCTTCCTACTAATGAAAGTTTAGCATTGGACACAAAAGGCAATTTAGTCAGCATTGATTTAGGTAAAGTAAAACCAATAGATGCTTCCCTCATCCTTGTATTTGTGGCATCTACCACAAAAGCTTCTCCAATAGGAGTATTTCTTCCACCTACTGTTTTCCAGAATGCTTCTGAGGTTATGGCCGTAGTATTTGGTGTCCCGTCGGCCTTGACTGCTACTTCATGGCCAAAAAGATTTTGTCCAAAGATCAAACCACCTTCCCTACCCGGCAAGGTTTCTGCAGTGATACCTTCACCAAATAATAAACCATCAGTAGTAGATACTACCGTACCACCCTGGCGGTGTTCAATCAGGAAGCTTAAGCTCAGGTTCTTGTATGAAAACGTATTAGAAATAGCTCCCATCCAATCCGGATTAAAGTTAGCTGATTTCACAGTTCTGCCTGGAGTAAACAAAGGCACTCCATTTGCACCCACTATGACTCTGCCCTGGGCATCTCTTTGCCAGCCACGGGTATAGATATTACCAAACTCCTGGCCTTGTGCTACAACGAAATCATACATATAAGAATCTCCACCCACAATTATACTTGGGCGATCATCAGAGATTTTATTAACCCAGTTTCTGTTCTTAGCAAAATTTGTGCTTAAATCCCAGGTAAAGCCCCTCGTTGTTTGTATGGGTGTTGCAGATATTATTGCTTCAATACCTTTATTTTCAACATCTCCTCCATTGGTAAAGAAAGAAGCAGCACCTGAACCTGAAGGTAAAGCAATAGTAAAGAGCTGATCAAATGTATTGGTTTTATAGGCCGTCAAATCTAAGCCCAAACGACCATTAAAGAAGCGTAAATCCAGGCCGAGTTCATAACCCTCTGTAGATTCAGGTTTCAGGTCCTTACTCGGTAACTCACTTCCCAAAGTTATAAAACCCTTATTACCACCATTACCATTAAAGAATGCCTCACGGCTCAATCTATATGGACTAGTACCATTTCCAACTTTAGCCCATGATGCCCTTACTTTAGCATAAGTCAAAACTGAAGGAAGAGATGGGATTATATCTGAAAGAATTGCCGACAAACCAACTGATGGATAAAAATAGGAACGGCTATCAGCCGGTAGCGTTGAACTCCAATCGTTACGACCGGTAATATCCAGATAAAGTACATTTTTCCATCCAAAGTTTCCTGAAAAATATAAGGATTGCGACTCCATTTGATCACTTGGAAGAAATGATCCTGCAACCAATGAAGTATTTCCGGAAGAAAAGAAGTTCGGAATGGTCAAACCAGCCTGTGTGCTCGTTGAAATGCTACCGGAACCACCTTGCTTTCTAAGATTGGCTCCAACTAAACCAGAAACATTTAAGTTTTTTGTGATTTGATCATTGTAAGTAACGATCGCATCGCTATTCCAAACTCCTCCCGGTCCGCCTATAGACCCACTATAACTTCCAAAATTATCCTGTCCTCCACCGTAAGAATCTTCCCATGCTTTACGCTCCAAAGTATTGGCCCCCCCATCAAATGACGTACGGGCCATTACCTTAAGCTTATCCGTGAAATTGATGGTAAATGAACCCATCGCAAGTAAGCGGTCTGAAGTTTGATAATTTAAAACACGATTCAAAATCCAAAATGGGTTTCTTCCAATGGTTGAACCCGGAGACCAAAAATTTTGTTTGTTTTTACCGGTTAAGGGATCAGTGTATTCAAACTGTTGCAAATCTTTAAATGCAATATTTCTTGGAAGTCGATAGATATTCATATAAGGATTGTTGGCAGCATTATCACCTGTCCCGCTCTGATTATCTATTTCATTCCGGATATAGTTCAATTTAGTATCCAGGGTTAGCCATTTTCTTAACTGACTGGTTACTCTTATTGAAGCATTATGTCTGCGCAATTCATTGTTATCAACCAAACCTTTAGCCTCTTCACGGGTATATGAAAATGCAGTCTGTGTATTTTGAGAACCTACTGATGCGTTTAAATTATGAGTTACGTACTGTGAGGTATTAAACACATTTTTAAAATTGTCGGGTTGTGGAAGAAAGGCATATTGCGTTCCTGCCTTACCAGGGGCATTCGACCAATGATTAACCATCTGACCGGTCATTTTAGGACCCCAGGATTCTTCAGCGGTAGCATTATATATTCCTGAAACTCCCTGGCCATACTCATTTTGTGGTTCGAGGTAATGAATTGGTGATCCCGCAATAAAGGTTTCATTTAAACTAACCTGAACAATTCCAGCTTTTCCTTTCTTGGTCTCAATAATAATAGCTCCGTTCTGTGCAGCACTACCATATAATGCAGCTGCATTCGGACCTTTTAATACGTTGATTGACTCAATATTATCAGGGCTGATATTCGAAATGGCCGTGCTCATTTGTACCCCATCAATCACATATAATGGCCCGCTACCACCGGTAAGAGAACGATTTCCTCTCAATACTACCCGGGACGGACTACCCAGACCAGTTCCTGCAGATTCAATAGTCATACCGGCAACTTTACCCTGTAATGAATTGACCACATTTAAACTGCGAGTCTCGGCAAGTTCTTTGGCGCTTACACCCTGGGTAGCATAGGTAAGTGATTTTGCTTCCCTTTCTATTCCCAATGCGGTAACAACGACTTCACCTAATGAAGTTGCAGAAGGCTCTAGCGTAACATTAATCATACTTCTGTTGTTTACTACAACCTCCTGAGCAACATAACCAATATAGGTAAAGACTATTGTCGCATTATCAGGAACATTAATTGAATAGTTACCATCAATATTTGTTGAAGTACCAATAGCAGTACCTTTTACCATAACACTCACCCCCGGAAGAGTCTCACCCTTAGCGTCTTTAACCTGGCCTTTGACAACAATATCGAGTAAGTTGGAAGCCGCATTACCTTTTAATTTGCCGGTATTTGCATCATTCCCTCCCCTTAGATTATTGACAATCATAATTCTGTTATCCACCTGCTTAAAATCAAGTGAAGTATTGGATAACAATTCTTTCAGGATATTAGAAACAGACATTTTTTCTGCAGACAACTCCAGCTTATTAATATCCTTTACATCGGCATAGCGATACATGAATTGAAATTGGCTCTGCTTCTCAATTTTTTGAAAAGCCTTCAATAAAGACTCGTTCCTGAGTTCAAGCTTTATTTCTACCTGATCAATTGCCTGACTTTTCACCGGCGGTGCCGAGAATAGCTGAATCGAAGTGGTTAAAACAATAAAAAATGCTAATCTGAGCTGCATAATTATTAAAAGTAATTTACCAAAAAGTAGCCTTAAATGATAGGCAAAAGTTGGTTTTTGCTGATTTTCAGCAAGAAGTGTAAAAATATTCATAATTTTACATCGGTTTAAATTTATCGAAATACCTGCTTTTATAAGCAGGCAGAATTTAAAACACAAATTGATTGTACGATGGCAGTCGGACAACAATTTCACCCTCTGAAAATTCTGGTCATACAGAATTTCAGAGGTTTTTTTTATGGTGCAAGGTCAAAATTCATAATCCTTTGGGTTTATTTTTCTAAAATATATTATTCAATTTCGTTCAAACTTGTTCTTTGTTTTGAAACCACAGTAATTACAGCTTTTTCCCGGTCATAATGATAATCTGCTTCATTAAATTCAGATATACTTTTTAATATCTGTTCAAGTGTTTCACCCTTCCTGACAATTGTTGTAAAACGTCTGGATCTGATTTGATCATCTGAAATTATTATCTTTACCTTATACCGGGTTTCTAAAAGTTCGGCAGCTTCGGCAACAGTTACATCACTCAGCAACAGATCATGTTCTTTCCATTCCAGGTACTCAGGAGCATTGACCACCTTCTGAACAATGTTTTTACTGGTTTTATCGTAGGTGATCTGCTGATTTGGAGTAATTACCCCTAAAGTTCTGTTATTTTGATCTTCTACTTTTACCTTGCCACGACTAACCGTTACCCGTATGTTAGGATCATCAGCCCAGGCATTAATTTCGAAAGCCGTACCCAGGACTATTGTTTTAAGTTTCCCTGTATGAATAATGAAAGGCTTAACAGAATTATGCCTGATGTCAAAATAAGCCTGACCATCAAGATAAACTTCCCTTTTGGCCAGTCCATCAAAAGATGAAGGATAATTAAGCTTACTTCCCGGACTAACAATAACCGTACTTCCGTCAGGCAATTGAATTAACCTGTTTTCTTTAATATTGGTTAACCTGGAAATAACAGAACTTTGCTTATGAGGTTCCTGATTAAGAAAATAGATACCGGCACTTATTATTGTAACCAAAACTGCAGCAATAGAAAGAATTGAAATCCAAACCCTGCGATTTGGTGATGAAGCATCCTTTGAATTGTTGTCTTCAAAAAAAATCTCATTCCAGATCTTGTTCTCTATTTCATTCCTGATATCTGTTTTTTGATTTTGAGAAAAGGAATCAAATATATCAGGTTCTGATTCGAACAGATTATAATGCTTTATCAGCAGATCACACTCTTCTTCCGAGGCTTCATGCTTCAAGTATTTGTTTAATAATTCAGAAAAATATTTCTTGTCCATCTAGCAAAATAAATCTTACTCTACATCATAGACCATATTGTCTGGTAATGTCCCATTACAGATTAAAATATTTTTTAAATCCCTGTGGTCGGTGTTATCCCCGACCATGTGATATGAACTGCTTGTGGAATAGAGAACAACGACAAGAGGGAATCGCCCCACTGACAAATCACCCCCATTTGCTAATTTGCTAAATAATCTTGTCCGGTTAAAATTAAGCTTCCAATCAAACCCGCTCTTTATCAATTAAAACTGGGCTTTTATTAACGTTTTTAAAAGCGAGCCCCCTATTTTATCAAAATTAGAGGATAAGTATTGCTATTGAGGTTCCAGCTTTCGCTGGAATGACATGCATTTTTTAGTATTAGGGAGATCCTGACTTTCGTCAGGATCTCTTGTGTGAAAAGCCCCTAAGGCGCAGCATATTATTAAAAATAGAAATTGATGCGATTCAGATTCCGGCGAAGGCCGGAATCTCCATATTCTACCCCCCAGCGAATTGTCATTCCAGCGAAAGCTGGAACCTCTTAACTATTCATGAAATTCCATTTCAAACTTTCCCCGGACACTAGTGATTTGCTAATTTTCCTAAGCCCATTTGGAGACGAAATCGCTTTCCAGACACCAGGGGGATCTCGTAATCTAAGAAACTCTAGTAAAAGAAAACCCGCAATTGTTCTATTGCCTTTCCCAACTGGTTCTGCACAGTTTTTCTGGAAATTCGCATCTGGCTGGCAATGGTCTTAGTTGGAATATCATCATGAAAGCGCAACCTGAAAATTTGTTGCCTTTTTGGAGGAAGCTTCAATAAAATAGCTTCATATGAACGATAGAATTCCTGCCAAAGGATATTGGAGTCGGCCTTTTCATTCTGAGCAGGAATATTATCCAGGATATCTAAAAAGGGGGTTAAATTTTTGCTTTTTGCGGCAAGTTTAAACACCTGATTTCGGACAGAGATACTTAAATATGCGGGTAAATTATTGATCGGGCTATGTCTGTTCACCCAAATGCTCACAAAAATCTCCTGTACAATATCCTTCGCCTGATCTTCATCTCTCAAACGTTTATAAGCATTTGAATAGGTTTGTTCCCAGTACTTATTATACAAAATATTAAAGGCAGTCCTTTTACCTTCCTGCAACTGCAGTAAAAGTATTCTGTCATCCTGAACTTCCGGGTTAATAACTTCCATTTATTATTTTTCGAAACAATACAATAATTCAAAACTATACAGATATAGCTATACTGAGATGTACATTGAATATTTATTAAAAATCGAAAACTTTTACCTGTAAAATGTAAATAGCTCGCTTAAATTTAACAAATAGCCGTCAAAAAATCAATTAAATCTATTAGTTCAATAAAATCTCAAAAATCAATGGTGATTAATTACGTGTTCAGCCATTTTCCCATCTTTAAATAAACAATAAACTGAATCAGGTATCCTTTACTGAGAAATCTATCTTCTAATGATATTTAGTATTTAAATGTAAGTTACGTTTACGTACCCGAAAATCCAAAAAAATATATTATTTTTTTTCAACATTCCCTTATCAGCTCATACATCTGATAATTTTGAAAGCAAACACCCAAGACGAAGCAATCCCTTGGCATTCAACAATAATAGTAAGTAGATTGCTTCTCCGCCTTGGTCGGATCGCAATGACAATCTAACTGAAACCAGTATTTATTTAGACTGATTGACCAGCCCAGCTATTGCATTCAGATCGTACACAATTTTCCCATCACGAATTGTCAGTTCACAATCAATCTTTTGCTTTCCATCAAATCTGTTTCCGGCAACATCACGAAAACCAAATTTACCATTACGAATGCTTAATACAGCCACATCAGCTACAGCTCCTTCCGAAAGATTACCTAATTCTTCACGCTTGATCACCTGTGCAGGAGTCCAGGTACTGGCCTTAATCAATTCAGGAAATTTCATACCCATAGCCATGAATATAGACAATACATTCAGCTGATCTTTCATTGCCCCATTTACACTCCCCTGATGCAGGTCAGTACCCATAGTATTTGGATAAAATCCGGCCTTCAGGGCTGGCAAAGCCTGATTAAAGTTAAAACTGCCTCCGCCGAAACCAACATCAAATATGATCCCCTTTCTTTGTGCTTCCAGAACAAAGGGTTTAAACTTCTTTGTTTTAAGATCAACAATCGGCTCAACTACCCCCCTTGAGGACTGTATGAAGGTATGAGTGTAAATATCCCCGGGGCGGAGGTATTTTGTAAATAGTTCTTCAATAGATATAAAAAGGGTATTCAGATCAATCATCACAGGCATGTTCGCCAGCTTCCCGGCCTCTACTCCTCTGCCGATCGGTGTCCATTCAGAACCCGTGAAATGTGCAACCTTAAAACCAACGACATCATTCCTGTTCGCCAGTGCAACTTCAGCAGTTTTTTTTGCATCCATGTCGCTCACATTCTGCTCATACTTTTCAATGCCCCTCATCCCCTCACCCACAATATTCAGGAGGGAAAGCACCCTGGTCTTTGACACGTCGATTATATTTTTCTTGAAGGTTGGGAATGACTTCCATCCGGCACCGCCGGCATCCACAACGGTAGTAACTCCGACCCGGAAGGTAGACTGGTCGGGCAATACTGCTACCGTGCCGCCGCTCAGATAACTGTCGGGGTCAAAGCCGTAAAAAACATGCGCATGCAGATCAATCAAGCCGGGAGTAACATACATACCGGCGGCATCTACCGTCTGTACTGCCAGAGCAGTGTCAATATTCTTTGCAACCCTGGCAATTTTCCCTTCCTGAATCGCAACGTCCATTTTTTCGTTGATGTTGTTCTTTGCATCAATTACATGACCACCCTTAATAAGTATTCTGTAGGGCCTCTGAGCCTGAACAGAGAGTATCAAGAGCAGATTTGCCAAAAACAGCAGAGATAGTTTACGTATCATTCCCGATAATAATTAATAATGTTTATTCAAAATGCAAGAACAGTTCCCGCAGCTATACACGAGCCTTTATCAGCTCTTCAGTAAATCGCTTTGCAACGATTTTCTCATCTCCCGGCTGCATCATCCATACTGAAAGTATCATCGCATCATTTATACTCTTTGGAGCCTCGATGGATGGTTCACCATTGCGCAAATTTAAAGTCATCTCCTTTGGAGTTAATTTAATCAATGACTGATCCCAGGAGATCCTAAGGGTTGGAGTAACATTAGCTATTGGGGGCACAAAAATTTCGGCCTTAACACCGTTCACCTTTTTCACTGCATTCAGTATTACATTGGCTCTGTCTTCCCACATCTGCCATTCCTTTCCATGATCCAGATTAACAAAACGATCAAGAGCGGCATACATCCCGAATATTTCTTCCTTATTAACTTTCATACCCCTACCGATATTACCTCCCCCCGGAGGCGCACTTAGCCGGGCAGCCGCAATGATCCCTTTTCTGCCCATTAAAATACCCGCACTCTGCGGTCCGCGAATGGCTTTACCACCCGAAACACAAACCACATCATAGCCCATATCATTGAACTTCCATAAGTTCTCAACAGGAGGTACATCGGCCGCAATATCAATCATTGCAGGTATTTTATGCTTTTTAGATAGAGCCAGCCATTGTTGATGACCTATTTTACCCCATGGATCTGCTTCATTGTAAAACCAGGTCATTGCAGTTTTTGAATTAATAGCAGCTTCCATTTCTTCTACTGTCTCAACAAAAACACGTTTTATACCCGTGTTAGTCAGTGCATGATCGTATGATCCACTATGGAGTTTTCTGAAGAATAACCTCGTTTCTTTCGAAACCTGAAACGTCAGGCAATATGGCAACTTTAGCCTTATCCATTCCTGTTAGAATTCCGGCAGTTCCAAGTACAAGTGCCGACCAGCAGCCGGATGTCACCATAGCAGCCTCTGCGTGGCAGATAGCAGCTATTTTTTCTCCAACTTTATCCTGAAGATCATTATACAATACATACTTTTTTGAAGCAGCCTGAATGGCAGCCATTACCTCATCAGGCATCAAAGAAGCCGTATGGGTAGTATATACCCCATAAGCGTTAATGAAGGTCCGCAAACCTAATTCTTTAATCAGATCGCGCTTTGCAAGGGCTTTTGTGCCTGCCTGTGCTGTATTAAAAGGAACACCGCTAATTCCGCCGGCTAAAGGAGCCACGGATAGGTATTTAATCAGATCTCTGCGTTTCATTTTGATTATTAATAGTTGTTGAGTAATGCTGCTGAAGGTTTATCAAGGTAAAAAATGCAATTGGAATGAGTCTGCAGGATACTTGCAGGGAAATTATTGCTTACCTCATTCTCCAATGAATTTTTAACGGCCTCGGCTTTTCTGGCATCCGGGACTGAACATATAATCATCTTTGACTTACATATCTGCCTGATCGACATGCTGATAGCCTGCTGTGGAACTTCTTCAATTGTCTTAAACCAACCTTCATTAAACTGTTGTAAACGACATTTTTCATCCAGATTTACGACAATATAGGGCATTTCCGTATCAATATCTGCCGGAGGATCATTAAAAGCGAGGTGTCCGTTTTCACCAATGCCTACCAAAGCCACGTCAATCAGATGCGCTGAAATGATTTCATTTAATCGCTTGCACTCTGCTTCCGGATCATTCTCGCCATTTACAAGATAACTGGCTTTTAAAGGAGAGACCAGATTAAGAAAACGCTCTTTTAAATATTTTCTGAAACTTGCCGGTTCTGTTTCCGGCAATCCGATATATTCATCTAAATGAAACATAACCACTTTCGACCAGTCAATGCTCTTTTCAAGTACAATATTCTTTAATGTTTCAAACTGGCTTGCACCTGTTGCAAGGATTACATTGGCCTGTCCCTTTTCTGCAATAGCTTTCTTAATTCCCTCAATAGCTACAGCAGCAGACACTTTTCCTAATTCGACAGGATTTTCGGATATATTAATTTTCATTTTTTATTAACAGTATTTTAAAATTTTACACGAAACAATCCTGCATGGGTATATAGCTCGATTTTATTATTTTTTTGCGGTAACTGTGATTTCAATTCTTGCAGGCCCGATCAGGCTTTTAATTCCCATAATTGAACGGGTTGGCCGTGGTTCGTCAAAATAAGTGCGGTAAACCGTATTCATACGTTCAAATAATTCCATATCCGTCAGATAAACCTGCACAGAAACTACATCTTTATAATCCATATCAGCTTCTTTAAGAATCACTCCGATCTTATCCAATGCCTGCTTTACTTCTGTTTCAAATTCTTCAGGAATTGTACCGTTTTTGGCATCTTCACCACTAAATCCGGCAACATAAAGAGTTCCATCAACCAGAATACCCGGAGTAAACGGGAGTCCGCGATTATAGCCTTCAGGCATAATTATTTTGCGCTCTGATGTGGCTTTTTTTGACTCAGTTGAGACGGTGCCTACGCAGGATGTCAGTCCGAAAATGAGTAGAGAACCTAATAGAATTGTTGATTTCATGTTTTTTATTTAATATTTAAAGCGATTAATGTACAATTAATAAAAGCGGGACATTGCTGATATTGATTCTCAAATTTCATCCGGAATATTTTATCTTTTCAGATATCTGATTAATATCCCCATATTCTTTTCATACTCACGTGTGGAGATGTATTGCTGTTCGGATGAATCAATAATTCCCTTCCCATTTTCATCGCTTAGCTTGGCAGTATTCATTTCCGACCCATCTGGCAAAACCGAATAAGGCCTGCTGATTTGAATGTGCTTTACGAGCCAGCGGTCCTTATCAAGAGCTTTTATTATACCGGATACCATATTATCGTCGGGTATAGCTCCGCTTGAAGATACTGCCGGAAATTGGGTCTGCGGTAACGTTCCATCTTTGATTATTCCCGCTTTTAAAGGAGAATTCCTGCTGGCTTCTTCCGCCGAAAGTGCATTTATCCGCTGGTATTCCTCTTTGAGATACTTAATATTAATATTGGCCTTACCTCCATAATGGGCAAGCAGGTTATTATCATCATAATCCCACCAGTAATGCCCGTCATTTACTCCAGTACCTTTTCGGTGGGCATATAAGCTTTTATTTGTTCCTACCTCAATAAAGCTTGCATGTGTCCGGGTACCTCCCAGGGTTTTATCTGCAGGCAAACGGGAACTTTCAAGCCACTGAATAGCATCGGGGATCCGGGCAAGGAATTTTCTGTCACCGGTCAGCTGATAATACTTAAGCAATAACAATACATGAGTATAGGTAAAGCCGGGCATTAATGCCGGAGGTTCATAGCTACGGGCATGCGCCACCTGAAGGTCCATATTATATTGCTGCCCCCAGCCTCCCTGCGGGTTTCCCTGCTGAGTGATCAGGTAAAAATTCATCCCGCGGCGGATCGGATCCAGGAAGCGTTCCTGCCCTATGGCAGAATAACATTGGATCAGAAAATCAATATTACCTGATATCACCTCGTCATTAAAGGTATAAAAGGATGTATAATCTTCCCTTCCGTTTTTCGGATGATTATTTTTCAGCGGAAAACGCTGCGGCCACCCGCCGAGCGGAAATTGGCTGTCAATAATAAACTGTATGGCTTTATCCAGAGCAGGTTTATACTTGCTGTCCATTTTTTGGAGGTAGATCCTCAGCAGAAAAGTGGCTGGTCCGGAAGTATTTGAATCATCAAACGTTGAATTACCATAATAATAATAATACTCTTCAAAGCCCCAGGCATTTTTCCCGATCGTATTGTACCATTGTTTTAATGACCGGTCGCCTGCGAAATCAATCATATAATTCCAGCCACCTTCAGGCATTTGGCCCCATATCAGTGCTGAAGCAACTTTTTCGGCGGCCTGATAATAATATTCATCGCCCGTCGTATCATAGGCATCAAGAAATACATTACCCATGCTTACAGTTCCCGGATCCTGTACCCATACCTGAGTTTTAAAACCTTCAAGTTCTCCCCAGCGGCGTGAAAAATCCGGAAGGTAATGTGCAACATAGCCCCCCTTGGTACTTGCTTTTTCTACCATGAACCTGGTGGCACGAAGCATTGCTGAGCGGGCATCCTGGTCCAGCTTTTTGGGCTGGGCAAAACCACTCAGTGCGATCAGAACTAAAATAGAAACAGCAGCGAAAATGGATCTGAAAGTTGACATCCGAATTTCTTTAATAGTTTACAATTTTCTTTACTCTGGCAATTTGTTTATCAGTAAGAACCAGCTTGCCTGCTGCCGCATTTGATTCAAGCTGCTTCACATTGGAGGAGGATGGAATGATCGGACCCATACCCTTCATTGTCAACATATAGGCAATAACAAGCTGGCTAAGTTCAACGCCCATTTCGTCAGAAATAGCCGCAAGTGCATGTAGTTTACTCATGTTCCCTGCAATTGTTTTTACTTTCAGGTCTCCCTCGTCGAATAAACGATCGCCCGGGCCGGCATTTACAGGATTAAGATACCTGTTTGTCAAAAGTCCCCTTGCCATTGGGCTCCAACCTATGAATGATATCCCCTGTTCGGAAGCATATTCCATAACACCCTTATCTTCTGCTGCTTCCCCACCGAGCAGATCAAAATGATTCTGCACAGCAAGAATCCGGCTTCTGACAGACATTTGAGACTGAACATCCTGATACGTTTTAAGAATATCAACACTGGCATTTGACACGGCAAAATAGCGTATCAGGTCCTGTTTTACCAGATCTTCAATTGCTGTCAGACTTTCTTCCGGAGGGGTTATTCCATCAAATCTGTGAAAATAAAGGAGGTCGATATGATCAGTTTGAAGCCTTTCGAGACTGGCATATACTGCTTCCATGATATTTCCTCTTGAAAGCCCGCAATGATTCGGGCTTAATCCGTCCATTGTTCCGGCCATTTTTGTAGCAAGCACCACATTGCGCCTCTGGTCAGGATGTTTCTTAAACCACTTCCCTATGATCCGTTCAGAATTTCCCGAGGCATTGTTATATCTGTTTGCAGTATCCCAAAAAGTAACCCCAAGATCTATGGCCTTGTCGAGAATACTGAAAGAATTTTTCTTATCGATCCGGGAGTCATCCCCACTATCCGGATATCCCATTTTCCACGTTCCAAGGCCTATATTTGAAACTCTTAAACCGGACTTACCAAGAACCCGGTAAGGCATATCGTTAAACTTATCAACTACGAATGGTGCATTATAAAATGCCTGGCCTTCATATTTCTTCTTACTCATCAGGGAATTTTATCATAATTGTTTAAAAAAAACAAACCAATATCAATTTACAGGCCTGCTGTATTTTATGAAAACAAGCCTGAAGGCTTCTCTCCTCTGCTTATTATCCGATCAATTGCCAAAATACTTACCATCAACTGGCGGGGATAATGATAATGCTCGGCGCGAACCTGCGAATGCTTCTCCATTTTACGGTCGCCGCTGTCTATTACAAATGCATATTCAGGACGAACATAGTTCTTCCGGATATAAGCCTCAGTCTGTGCAAAACAATTCAGAGCCCAATGGTCAGCGGTATGTTCGATGAGGATAAGCGCACCGATCAGGATCTCCTCCTGAAGCCATCGAACTTTATTAAGTGCCCAGGTATTGGTGCTGACATTTTCCAGTACATGAAAATGGCCCCCGTAAACATCATCCCAGGCAGCATTAACATGCCTTTTAAATTCGGCTGAAGCCTTTTTAAACAGTACAGCATCCTTGCGAAGAACAGCATAGTTCATCACAAAAGCGAGGGTTTCACAGCTATGGCCGATATCGCCAAATTGTGAAGCCACAGGGTCAGAAAGCGGTCCAAGATCGTGTGCAAGTGCCTCATTTAAGAGTCTGTATTCTGAATTCAGATGATGATTCATGATCGCATCCACACAGCGGTCGGCCAGAGCCTGAATCTGCAAATCCTGCCCCTGCCTGAGGATTTGCGTTGTCAGACTGAGCAGGATCATCCAGTGACCCAATATCCTTGGCCCTGCAACCCTGTTCTCTGCCTTATAAGCATAACTGAAATCAGGCCTGTCATAACGCTCTACTGCCTTCAGGATGATCTCTTTCGCCTGATCCAGATATTTTTTTTCTCCGCTGGCCTTTGAATATTCTGCAAGTCCCTCAGCTACAAACAGATTACCGTAAATATCTCCTTCAGTATCAGCTAATGGCTTCCCTTCTTTAGTAAAGCCAGAAATATAAAAGCTGCCATCTGAGGGCAGTAACTTCAGTATAAAATCTTTAGATTTCCGGGCGATCTCCAGGTACCTAGGATTCTTTTCCAGGTTATTATAAAGAAATGAATAGGTCCAGATCCCTCTGCCTTCAAACCAGGCACGTTTATTCGTATTCAGCAGTTTCCTGGTCAGAATATCAACAGAGCACATAAATCCACCCAGCTCATGATCCACCACCAGACTATCCATATTGGGGATAAATTTCCCAAATAAGGCTTCCTTGTAAGTTTCACGAAGCTTTTTAAGGTTCAGATCAGAGATCCTGCTGATCGCCTGCGTTAGGTCTTCCTGAGCTGCAGAAACATCGCCTGATACAAATGTTGCCGCCAGGGTACCGGTGCCGATGATCCCTAATCCAGCCAGGGAGTTTTGTCTTAAAAAATCACGTCTTGAGTATTCTAAATCCTTCATATTAAGGCTGGTGTTGTTCTAATAAACTAATAAGGGTGTTTAACTGAATAAACCGGAAACCTTGCCCTTGCGGCTGATCATGTGCTTAAGTGCCAGCAGATTCAGCATCAAATGGCGGGGATGATGATAATGTTCAGCCCTTAGCTTTGCATAATCGTTCATAAACCTGTCGCCGGCCGAACTCCAGAACAGGTTACCCGGCACATCAAACTTCTTATGCACATAGGTCAGCGTTTCATTGAAAATTTCCTGAGCCCATTTATCTCCGGTATGCTCTGTCAAAAAGAGCGTACCAATCAGTACTTCTTCCTGTAACCATAGTACTTTATCCACTTTCCAGGTATTATTATCTACATGGTCAAGTGCTCTGAAATAACCTCCATAAACATCATCATGAGCCACAGTGACATGTCTTTTAAAGACCTCTGTAATGCGATCAAATAGTTTCTTATCCTTTCTCCGTGCAGCCTCGAACAAAAGCATCCAGCAGGTTTCTATGCCATGACCGGTATAGGCAAAGTCCTTATATGAATTATCCGGCCTGCTCATATCATGATTCAGAACCTCGTTGAAAAGTTTATATTCAGGATTGAGGTGATGGTTCAAACAGGCATCAACACAACGGTCGGCAAGTTTTTGCATATCTGCATCAGGCCCGTTCTCCAGGATCTGTGTAGCAGCTCTCAAAAAAACCATCCAATGACCTAATACCCGGGGCGCCGGCACTTTCGGTGCTTCCGGATTTAAATAGGCTACATAATAATCATAATCGGGACTGTCATAACGATCCAGACAGGATAGAATTACTTTCTTAGCGATCGAAAAATATTGCTTTTCGCCGGATGCCTTTGCATATTCTGCCAGGCCCTCGGCAACGAACAAACTGCTGTAAATATCCCCGGAACCACTCAGCGGTTTTCCATTCCTGTCGAAGGAAGATGTCCAGAAGCTATTATCTTTTGGCTGTAACTTCAGAATGAAATCCTTTGATTTACGTGCGATCTCAAGGTACTTAGGATTTTTATCCAGGTTATTATAAAGAAAAGAATAGGTCCACATTCCGCGGCCCTCAAACCAGGCACTCTTATTACCGGATGACTGCTTCCCGCTGGTGATATCCACCGAACACATAAAGCCTCCATTCTGATGATCAATGACGAATTTATCCATATTGGGAATGAAATGGTCAAACAGATCAGAACGGTAGCGTTCATGCAGTTTTTGAAGACTCAGGTCGATATCAGCCCCGGAAAGTACCGGAGTGTGGCTCTTTTCTGCAGCATGCGCCTCATCCATTCCATAGACGCCAAGGCCCATGGTTCCAATACCTGCAATAAGTGTGTTCGACATGAACTGTCTTCTTTTCATCCTTTATTTATTTAATATTACACAAATTAGTGATTGTGTACGTAAACATAATAATATTTTTACAAAAAACAGGTATTGGCTAATCCATTCAGGGTTTTCTTATTTTGGCTGAAGACGGGTTCTCATCCCTTCGGAATTTCTGAATAAAAAAAAAGGTTGTTCTAAAAGAAATTACAGGCTGAACTCTATGTAACAATACTGAACAATAAGAAAATAAATAGCTATGGAGCCTATATTTGAAGATATTGAACCGATTAAAATTAGAAATTAAAAAAAAGGCTGAAATTATAAGAAGTGAGAGTTCATAGGCCTGAACTATTGGATTTTATGAAAAGAATATTCCTTACGATAAATTTTGTTCTGTGTTTTTTTTACAGCTTTTCACAGACCTTTGAAGTTAAGGGAAGTGTTCAGGATACGTCTGGAATACCACTTACAGGTACCTTGATCAAGTTAAAATGGGGCAATGATAGTGTTCAGACCGCGGTTGATATCAACGGAGTATTCAGACTCAGTAATGTCAGGTCTGATGAATTTACCTTTACAGCGGCCTTTCTGGGTTTTGAGACATTCATGAATGCCTACAAAATTTCAACCGGTAATTCACTTACTATTCCTCCGATAACCTTAAAAACAGCTTCCAATACCTTGAATGAGGTAGTAATTACGGCAGTCACCGCAATAAAAGTAAGTGAAGATACCGTCACATTCAATGCCTCTTCATTCCCCGTAAGACAGGGGGATGCAGTAGATGAAGTACTTAGAAAACTTCCGGGTGTAAAGGTCGATGCGGATGGAAATGTAACCTCTCAGGGCGAGCCCATCACAAAGATCAGGATCAATGGAAAGGATTTTTTTGGAACAGATGTGGCCACTGCAATAAAAAACCTCCCTGCAGACATCATCAAAAATCTTCAGATTATTGATGATTATGGTGATCATGCAAACCTTACAGGAATTAAGTCCGGAGAACCAGAGAAAATACTAAACCTGACCATTCAGGAGGATAAAAAGAAGGGTTATTCTGCAAGGGTTTTTGGCGGGCTGGGTAATCAGGATCGCTATAATACAAGTCTCAGAGGTAATGTATTTAAAGGGGAGCGTCAGATCTCTTTTGACGGTACTGTGAATAATATCAATATGCGGGGCGGAAATGCAAACGGGATCACCAGCACCAATTCTGCCAGCATGAACTACCGGAACGACTGGAGTAAAAAACTTTCTGCCGATGCAGGATATAATTTCAATAACCGTAAAAATTCAACCCTGAGTAAAACCTATTCACAAAACTTTCTGGAAAATTTCACCCGACTTGAAAATGCGGTTTCCAATAACAGCAGTGACAATTACAGTCATAATTTTTCAGGTAACCTGATCATGAAGCCCGATACCGTAAACTATCTTAAAATATCTCCAAGGTTTGCCTACAATTCGAACAATGCAGATAACCAGGGCGTGATCGACATAAGCCAGCAAAGCCTGACCACCCTCAGGAACAATTTATCGGGCACAAATTCTTCCTCAGGAAACCTGGGTACAAATATCTATTACAATCACAGGTTTCATAAAAAGGGAAGGAATATGAGCCTGTCTGGAAATTTTAATTATTCCAACGGCGACAGCTACAGGAATGTATTAAATAATTACCTGATCAGGCAGGCCGGAGTTGACTCTACAAGAATTCAGAATCAACTGATTGCAAATACAAACAATAATTTTTCCACCTGGGCCAGCGCAACCTACATGGAGCCTATCTGGAAAAAAACCTATGTAGAATTCAATTATAGTTACAGTCATTCGAGCACCACTACTGACCGCGTTACAAATGATATCATCAATAGCATGCAGATATTCAATACAGATCTGAGCAATAATTATGAGTATCAGTTTACAACCAACCGCTTCGGTTTAAACTACCGGTATATTGCTCAAAAATTCAATTATACAATCGGGCTGAATGCACAGCCGGCACTGCTTCAGGGACAAAATTTAAGCCGGGGAATAAATACTGAAAACAGAACATTTAATATCATTCCCTCGGCACGCATGGTATATAAATTTTCAAAGCAGCAGGCTTTACATGTAAATTACTGGGGACGAAACAACCAGCCTAGTTTCCTTCAGTTACAGCCCATTACTGATAATTCCAACCTTCAGAACACCCTTTCCGGTAATCCTGATCTGAAACCGGAATTCGTACATACCTTCAATGCAAAATACAATCAGTCTGACTGGAACATGGGACATGTTTTACATGCTAACCTATCCTATAATCAGACGCAGGATAAGATCGTAACTACGAAAGTTCTGGTCCCCAACACCATTAACCAGGTAACCAGTTATACCAATACCGATGGATTCTACTCCCTTCGGGGTGATTACTCGTACGGCAAGCCATTTCAGGAACGCAAGTACACGCTAACCTATTCAGGTTCCGCTTACCTGAATAATAATGTAGCCTTTATCGACCAGAATAAGAATATAGCTAAAAACTATATGATCAGACAGGAGCTCGAATTTGAGGTGGATATAAAGGATGTGGTCGATGTTGAATTTGAGACCTCTTACGCGATCAATACAACGAAATACTCCCAGTCTAAATTTACCGATCGTCAGACCAATAGTCTGAGTTTTCAGCTTCGGGGAAGAAATTACTTTTTCAAGGACCTGACACTGGGTTATGATCTTCGAAAAACGATCAACTCCGGATTCAATAACAGCATTGTGAGTAATCCCACCATACTGCGTCTATATACCGAATATCGCTTCCTTAAAGGCAATAAGGGAAGCTTGCGCCTCGAGGGCAATGATTTGTTAAATCAGGACAGCGGTATATCAAGGGATGTATTCGACAATGTGATCATCGACCGTCAGATAAACAGGCTTGGAAGATATTTCATGCTTTCATTCACTCTCAGAATGAACAAGTTTGGAGGAGGAGGAACAAGATAATTGAGAATTGATAATTGAAAGTTGATAATTAAAATTTATTCTTCATTGTTAATATCAAATCGTAGTTTGAATATCAAACTGTCAAACAGACAACAGACAACAGACAACAGACAACAGACATCAGACATCAGACAACAGATAACCGATAACTCATAACTCATAACTCATAACTCATAACTCTCAACTCTCAATTATAACCCCATATTTCGTCGCTTTTAACATTGAGAAATACTGGAATAATGTCTTCGAAACGGATTCGATTATATCAGGAGCTGTGGCTGCTGTTATATAGTTTTCCATCACTGCAATGGCGTAAGGCCTGCCGGGAAGATAAACTATCCCCCATTCAGTGGATACCCCGCCCATGCCCCCCGGTTTAAAGGCGATTTTCACATTCGCCGGGAGTCCCCTGGCAAGTTTGCTGTTTTCTACAGGATTCTTACCCATGATAGCTAGAATTTCATCAGAGGTATTCCTGTCAATAAATTTCCCTTCATGCAACAGTTTTAATATCCCGGCTGCTTCGGCCGGGCTTGAGATATTCTCTTCATTTCGCAGTGAAGCGGGCTGATCGATCATCCTGCGCTGTAGCCGGGTTTTGGAGAAACCCAGAGTTTGCATGGTTCCACTTACATTTTTCATACCAACCAATTCGATGAGTGTATTGGTGGCTGTATTATCACTTAAACCGATCATCAGCACGCATAAATTACGAATGCTTAAACTTAGCGGGTCAGGCATAGCATACAGAATTCCCGAACCACCCACCGTATTTGCCGGAAGTACCGGCCGGAGATCTGAAAGTGCAAACTTCTTTTCATGCGCCTGTTTGAAAACTTCCATCAGGATCGGGATCTTAATGGCACTTGCCTGGGCAAAGGTCAGATCTGAATTGATGCCTATAGTTTCTCCGCTGGTCAGATCAATAGCCATCAGGCCAGTCAGTGAGGCGGAGGAACTGAGTATCTCCTGCAAATTCTTTTCAGTTTTCTGTTTCAAAATATCCCGGGCTGATTGCTGCCCTGAAACGGTTATTTGCAGAATGCAAAAACCAAAGATCATCAGGGCTTTCTTCATATTTATCAGATCTTCAATTATTTACAATAAAATCCGGATTTTCGGTGATGCGTTTGCCTTCATTTTTAAAGGCAGTGATATACCTGTTGATCCGCTGTTTAGCGACCTGAAGGTCCGAATTATTCAGATTGATATTCAGCAGATCAATGAACCATGGGATCTTAAATTCATTGAACACATAGATCTCTGCAATCTCCCTTGCTATCGGCAGTGTCGTTGTTTTTGATGCATCATACACGTCCTTATTATCTGCTTTAAGCAATTTGGCATATTCCTCATCCATCAGTCTTCTCAACAGTTCAAAACTGAATACATCTCCGGCCTTTACACCGGTTTCAGCATCATCATCGGTGAATCCGGCACCTTTGTGTGCCCACTCCCATAATATACTGAGCCTGATCTCCCCCGTAGCCATATCTTCCATCAGGTACAGAATATCATCATTCCCGAAATCATCCGCGGCCTTCAGTGCGGCAGCCTGCATTCCCTGCCCGAAGGCATTTCCATACTGGATGGCAACACTCAGCAGGTTTCGTGCCCCTCTGACCGTTATCGGTGCCGGTTCCAGCAGAATCAATCCATCAGCATCCTCCTGCGTATAGCTCAGGGCCGGAAACTTGCGGCCTACCTGATTGGCTTCCCCAACTTTTTCCCATACCGGTCTGACTATATTCACCATTTTCCAGTGAGCAACCCATTTCCCGCTTGCCCCCTCACGCTGCTCTCTTTCTGCTCCTGCCAAAGCCTTCTTCATGCTTGCAGCAACACCTTCAGCCGATCCAACCGGAATATTAGGTTCCATCCCACCCTGCCATATCGCGCAGTTACCAAGGATATCCGGCGTATTCACTGCCCGGCGTACACGGTCTTCATAGTTACGCATATAACCGTATGTCATCGTAACCGACTCAATGTTGGGATTAATAAAGCTCTTATCCCACGCCATGGCATCCGAAACGCTGTTGATATAATCCCAGCGACCGGTATTATAACCTACAAAGTGCTTACCCAGCACTGCTCTGATCTCCATCAGCTGATAGGTTGCTTCCAGCTGTTCAACCAGCAGATATACTTTAATGCTTCCTGTTTCAAGCCCAAGATGTGTTTCAAGGGCCGTAAGCATGCTATTCCATAAAGCGGCTTCTTCAGCCGTCTGGATCTTAGGAAGATAGAGTACGATTGATGAATGAGTCTGCTGCAGCTGTTTATAATTATTCACTACGTACAGGCACAAATCGGCTATGGATGCAGCCAGAGCCACACCATCCGCATCGCGGATATGGCGGTCATCCAGATGCAATCCGCGGCAGCGGAATATCTTAGTTGTAAAATCAAGCTGTGACTTCCAGTCCTTTACCGTCTGATACCCGAGGAATCCCTCCGACCAGCGGTTCATCTCAGCAGCAACCTGCTCGGCTACCTGTAAGAAAAGCGGATCCCTGGCTATGGCCAGTTTCAGGTTACGCTGATTATCCAGCGACATGCCCGCAATCTGGCCCAAAGCATCCTCCCCATCAAACATCCAGCCGTCTGCACCTGATAAAAGTGCATAGGCTACATTCCGGATGCTGCTCTCCAGTGTGGCATTCGGCTTGGCTGCCGGACCAGTTCCCTGGATCCACTGCCGCTGAAGATCATGCGGAATGACAGAGCCTTCGAACCTGCCATTGCGGGCATCCTGAACCTTTATTGAAGAACCGGGTATCAGACTTTCAGGATCGAAGAATTCTATTCTTTTGCTGTTCTTATGGCGATCATTCCTGCGTCTGATCCGCTCGTTCATCAGTTCCTTCACTGATTTATTGAAATGAGCCAGTGCATTTAAAGCAGCAATGGCCTCATCAGTATAGACATCCCTGTACTTTTCTTTTAAATTATCACGAATGATGATAGAATCGGTTTTCATTATATGTTTTCAGGTAATTTATTTAATTAAATAAACGGTCATGCTCAGTGGACCATGAGCGCCAAGCACCAGTGCCTGCTCAATATCCGCGGTCTTGGAAGGTCCGCCGATAAATCCGCCGAAACCATAATCTTCTGCAGCTATTTTTGTGTAAGCATCATGCATCGTCGAAACAATATTTTCTTCACGAACAATTACAGCAAGATGCTGAGAAATATAAGGCAGCACACGCTGACCCATGTCCTCTTCGGTCAGCCAAACCGCACCATTCTCTGCCACAGCAAGCCGCGATTCGATGATCGCCAGTTCCACATCATCCAGGCTATGCGGATCGGCAGACGGAACACATATCTCGGCTACCTCACTTAAACCCGGCAGGTTCGTAATGATACGCTTACTTTGATCAAAATCCTTTCTTATCAGGCCCTTTACCGCCTCCAGATCTCCTGCCGAAACAATTAATCCTCCGATACCGGCGAACATTTCACTGTACTTTTTAACGATATCTGGTTCATGCACCCTGAATACGGAAATATCAGGTAGTGCTGAAAGCGGCGGCTGGTTTTTCTTAACAGCCGCCAGTATATTTTCTCTGCTGCTCATTTAAATTTCTTTAGGATCATTTTTATTAGCGGACTTCGATCCGTTTTTCGCATACCATTCCCCGAAGGATTGCTGCGAGCTATCCGGCATATCGCGCTGCTTATACCATGGATTGAATTTATTATTGATGGCAAACGGGGCATTATTCAATAACCAGCGTCCCGTTTTTCCGGCTGTTTTATAAATTTCGGGCGAAGACAGTGTCAATGCCATTGCCTTCATACCGAAGGTCTTACGGCTGGCCGAATAGCCTTGTTTCACAATTTCCTGACGCCATTTATAGAGCTGATCATGGATCGGGATCATCACCGGGCACACATTGGAGCATGATCCGCAAAGTGTTGAAGCAAACGGAAGATCTGCATGTTGTTTCATATCCAGATTTGGAGCAAGAATTGCCCCGATCGGTCCGGAAATCGTATTATGATAGCTTAAACCACCACTTTTCCGGTAAACCGGACAAGTATTCATACAACCTCCGCATTTGATACATTTCAGAGACTCTCTGAAATCAGGACGGGCCAATAATGCGCTTCTTCCCTTATCCACCAGAATGAGGTGCATTTCCTGTCCCGGACGAGGTTTCTTATAATGACTGGAATAAATGGTTATGGGCTGTCCTATCGCACTGCGGGCCAGCAATCTAAGAAATACCCCAAGATGCTTCCGTTCAGGAATGATCTTCTCCAGCCCCATCGAAGCGATCTGAACTTCAGAAAGATGAGCACCCATATCCGCATTCCCCTCATTGGTGCAAACCACATACTCACCGGTTTCTGCAACGGCAAAGTTTACACCTGTCAGTGCCGCACGACGGGTCAAAAATACATTGCGAAGGTGTTTGCGTGCCACCCGGGTCAGTAAGGTCGGATCAGACAGGCCCTTCTCTGTTCCCAGATGTTCGTGGAACAATTCGCCTATCTCTTCCTTACGTTTATGGATACAAGGCAATACGATATGACTTGGCGGCTCATTATCGAGCTGCTGAATATATTCCCCCAGGTCAGAATTAATAACATCGATCCCCCGGTCGGCCAGGTATTCATTCAGATGACATTCTTCAGTCAGCATCGATTTACTTTTGACCATCTGATCAATATTCTTTGCCTTCAGGATGGAATAAACGATCTGGTTATGTTCCTCTGCATCTGATGCCCAGTAAACCTTTACGCCATTCTTCTTCAGGTTTTCTTCAAACTGGATCAGGTAATCGTGAAGGTTGGAAATCACATTGGATTTAATGGCCGAGGCAGCCTCTCTTAATTCTTCCCACTGCGGGGTTTGATGGGCCGAGCGATCGCGTTTCTGCCTGATCCACCAGAGTGCACCATCATGCCAATCGACCCGTTCTTCGTCTTTATTGAATTCTTCCGCTAATGCTGCGTGATCTAAAGTACTTTTCATGCCTTTATGGATGAACTGTTTAATATTTCTGCTATATGAATGATCTTAACCTGGCTCTTATTTCGCTGAAGGATCCCCTCCATATGCATCAGACAGGAAAGATCGGGAGAGGTAATGTATTCAGCACCATGCCTGGTATGATCAGCAACACGGTCTTTTCCCATTTTGACGGAAACAGCTTCCTCTGCAATACAAAATAATCCGCCGAAACCACAGCACTCATCTACCCGGTCAAGTTCAGTCAGTTCCAGGCCAGCTACCATGTTCAGCAGCTGACGGGGCTTGGAAAAATCGGAAGCTACCAGCTCAGACATCTGGGCCAGGTGCAGTCCTCTTAAACCATGACAGCTTTGGTGAATCCCAACCTTGTGCGGGAAATAAGCATCCAGCTTCTCGATCTTAAGTATATCGGTCAGAAATTCGACCAGCTCATAGATCTTTCCCCGAATTTCAGTTGCTGCAGCTTCATCAGCATGCGAGTGCAAATGATCTTTCACATGGAGCACACAACTTGCTGAGGGCGCAACAACATAATCAAAACCTGAAAAATTCTCTATAAAAAGATCATTGCAGGATTGGGTAAGGTGCTCATAACCCGAGTTGGCCATAGGCTGGCCGCAACAGGTTTGTTTGGAGGGATAGCTAACATCAACTCCCAATTTCTGAAGTAACCCGAGCGTTGCTATGGCCGCATTGGGGTATAGCTGGTTAACATAACAGGGTATAAAAAGACCGATTTTCATAGTATTTAAAAATTCCAGAATGTAATCTTCAGCACATATCTTTCGCTGAACAAAATACACAATTTTTATAATTTAGAACAGTTAAAAGGCGATTTCCGGGAGCTAAAGCAAGAAATTTTCAGAAAATTTTCTGATACTTGGGTATTCAAACCCTGAATTGATATTTTTTATGCCATGAAAATGAAATTTGTCTGTCTTTTTCTATGCCTTTTTGCCTTTCAATATAGTTACGGACAGTCTGCTCAAAGCCAGGGACTGCATACCGATTCGATGAGTTTTGGCGGATTACAGCGCAAATACATATACTATATACCGGCAGGAATTGAAAACTCTGCAAAGGTGCCGCTTGTATTTTTTCTTCACGGGATGGGGGCCAGTGCCCAGATCGGGGTAAATGTACTGGGACCTCAATATCATGCACGTGCAGAGCGGGATAAGGCCATTGTGGTCTATCCGGAAGCCACTTCAAAACACTGGAATGATAAGCTGGGCGGAACGTATCCCCTGACCGATAATATTGATGATGTTGGTTATTTAACATCCCTGATCGATCTGTTTATCCGGGATTTCAAGGCCGATCCGAAAAGGGTCTATTTCTCGGGCAGTTCGAACGGGGGAATGATGACCTACCGGCTTAGCTGTGATATCCCTGAAAAGATCAGGGCCATTGCTCCCTTTGTTTCAACAATCAGTCCGCAGGTTGCTGAACAATTTGCAAAAGCAAAACCAATCCCCATCATCATTACCAGTGGAACAGCCGATTCCATCATTAAATGGGCAGGCGGCCCGGTAAAAGTTACCAGAACACCCAGACTACTTTCCGGAGATGAAAATGTAGCTTACTGGGTGGCCAGAAATGGCGTTAAGACAAAAGCAAAAATCACACATCTGCCTGACCGTGAACCAGGTGACAAGTCAACTGTTGAAATACAGCATTATAAAGGCAGGAATGACGTGGTGATTTATAAGATCATCGGTGGCGCTCATACCCATCCGACACTCCGGGCACAGGGAAAGCCCCTGGTGAAGGGTCTGAATATGGATTATAATTCCTTTGAAACGGTTTGGGATTTCATGATGTCCTATAAATAGTTAGCGGTTATGAGTTAGCTGTCATTGCTCTGTCCGGATAAATTCAGGAATATTCAGAATATCTCAATTTAGGCTTTTAAATGGGGTGCATTATTCAAATTCGAAAAGCAAGCCCCACACCATAACCTTGCCACCCTCTATCGCCGGGTGGGCTCGGCACTTTTGAAGGCCAAAAGTGCCCAAAAGCCCTCTTCAATCCCAATGTGCCTTTGGCCACAAGACCACAACACATCAAAAAATCCCGCACGTGCGGGACTGCTTTTGGGGGATATCAGGAAATGAAAGCATTACGGGTATGATCCCAAAAGCTAATGCTCGCAGGTGCTAATTGAAAGACCCTGCTGCTGTTTTTTGATTTTGCCGGCACTGGGGATTGAATCGTTCTTCGGATCCGCTTATCTGATATGAACAGTTCTTCGGGATAGTGCTTGGGGTAATACCCGTTCATCCCGCATGTGCGGGACCGGTATTGCCGATTGCAGTGACCGGCCTTCCGGGATTTGGCTTAAAGGCTCACTCATATCCTTGCAATTACGTTTCATAAATCAAGTGGTTAAGCAATCTGGAGATTGTTGCAGATTCATTCCTCTCTTACACTTCCATTGACACGGCCTTGGATTGCACCGATAGGATAATTGTGGATTTACAATGCCGTAAGTACGGCACTTAATTTCCAGCTACAGGGAAAAGGATTGCTCTTTCGGCAGGAGCGGACGAATTATAATAATAGTCATTGAATTTTATTTTTCCCCGGAAATTAATAAGTTAGCGGTTATGAGTTAGCTGTTAACTGCTTTGTGTTACCAGGATTAAGAGGCTGGCCGTTCAATTGAAATAAAGCAGCATTTGATCCTGATACCCGACAAACACCCAATCTATCGTCCAAATTTTTCTTTGGCTGTATCTACTAAATAATAGATCATTGGAACCACAAAGACTGTCAGAACCAGGGATGAAAGCAATCCGCCAATGATCACCCAGGCTAATCCATTTTTCCATTCTGAGGCAGTACCGGATGCCATCGCAATAGGCATCATACCTATTACCATGGATAAGGTGGTCATCAATATAGGACGCATTCTTCCTTTTCCCGCCAGGATCAGGGCTTCCCTGAAATGTTTGCCCTCCGCCTTCAGCTGATTTGTAAAATCCACGATCAGGATCGCATTTTTCACTACGAGCCCCATCAGCATGATCAAGCCCAACAAGGCGAATAAACTCAAATTATTCAAGGATAAATTCAAAGCCAGAAATGCTCCGATCACCGCCAGGGGAATAGAAAACAATACCACAAATGGATAAACAAAACTATCATAGAGGGCTACCATGATCAGGTAGATCAGAAGAAAAGATATAAGCAAAACAAAACCCAGCGCTCCAAAACTATCATTCTGCCTTTTAATGTCGCTGCCCCAGGCCATTTGTATTCCTTCAGGAAGCGGATTTTTCCTGATAAACGCTACGACATCATCTGCAACAGTCCCCGAAGGCCTCCCTAATGCATCTGAAGTGAGTGTCACTGCTGGCTGACGATCCATTCTTTCCAAAAGAGATGGAGAATTATCCTGCTCAACAGAAGCAAATTGTGACACATTTACAGTTATACCCATCGGATTAACGATAGACAGATTTTGAACATCATCATAGTTTTGTCTGCTAAATTCATCCAGCCAGATCCTTACAGGATATTCTGTACCATTCTCAGTCAGGCTTGCATCATCATTACCGGTAAATGCTGTTCTCAGGTTCAGACCAACATAAGCGGTGCTTAAACCCAAACGCTGCATTTTATCCATATCCGGTATAACTTTATATTCGGGATTACCCGGCTCTACTGACAGGCGAACATTATCAGCACCCGGAATTTTCTCAATGACAGCCCTCAATTCATTTCCGGTTTTCATCACCAGATCAGTATTACTCCCGCTCAGGGTAATTTCAATCGGAGCTGAACGGGGAATCAATCCCAGAGCTGCCATTGAATAATTGATCCCCGGATACTTCATTTTCAATTCTTCACGAAGCCTTTTCATAAATTCTTCAGTAGGAATATTGTTCAGTTCTTTCTTTGATTTCAACTGTACAGTAAACTCGGTTTTATTTGCCGAACCTAGTCCCAGGCTACCAATCCCTGTACTGGGTCCGCCCACATTACTGAAGACACTTGCCACTTCCGGCTTTCGGGATATCACATCCTCAATTTTCAGAGAGATCAAATTGTTCTGCCGGATAGATACGGATTTATCAAATTCAAGATTCATTCTGAATTTTCCCTGATCTCCTGTCGATATAAGCTCCTTTCCAATAATCCCCTGCTTCATGATCCCAAGGGTCATGGCGAAAAGAAAAATAACTATACCAGTAAAGATCAGTTTATGATTTAATACCCAGTCCAGCTTTTTACCATACCATTCAGTAAACCTATCCAGCTGATGCTCAAACCAGAGTAAAAAACGATTGAAAAAATTGGTGGCCTGAAGATCATCCTTCTTACCAATCCGTGATGCCAGCCATGGAGTGAGTGTAAATCCAACCAGTAAACTGGTAAGCGTTGAGGTAACGACCACGACAGAAAATTGTTTGAGCATATCAGCCACAAAAACCTGAAGGAATAGTATCGGCAGAAAAACAACCACATCGACTAATGTTATTGACAAGGCAGAAAATCCTATTTCCATTCGTCCATCCATTGATGCAGTTCTTTTTTCTTTACCTCGGTCTAAATGCTTTTGTATATTCTCCAGGACTACAACCGCATCATCAACCAGAATACCGATAATCAATGACATGGCGAGTAAGGTCATTAAATTGAGGGTATAACCTAATATCCACATGACTGCAAACGCAGTGACCAAGGATGTAGGTATTGCAACTATGACGATCAATGCATTTCTGAAACTCCGAAGAAAAAGCAGCATCACGATTGAAACCAATACCACAGCCAGAAAAAGATCAAAAACCACTGAATTAACTGCGGCAATGGTATTATCTGTACTATCATCTGCAATAATGAATTTTGCACCAGAACCAGCATGAAGGGCTTCTATTGTCCTGATCTTTGCACGTACTGCTTTTGAAACCTCAACTGCGTTTGCATCCCCCTGCTTTTTCAATAAAAGTCCGATACCGTTTTCTCCATTATAACGGCTGATTGATGTTGTTTCTTTAATACCATCAATTACATTAGCCAGGTCATTTATATATACCGGACTACCCGGAACAGGCATAGCAACCTGAACATTCTTTATATCCTCTATTTGGGTGAATTTCCCTGCTAATCGAACTGAACTCCTCTCCTTTTCCGTTTGAACCTGCCCCGCAGGCAAATCAATTCCGGAGCGCCTGATCGCTTCAACGACTTGTGTCAATGAAAGCTTATAGAGCCTTAATTTATCCTGATCTACCCTGATCTGGATCTCCCTCTCCTGTCCGCCCAGTATGCTTATTTCTGCTACACCTTTTATCTGCTGGATCTGAGGAAGATATTCATCCTTCATCCTTTGATAGAATTCAGTTGCAGGTAAATTGCTGGTAGCGATCATTGACATGATCGGAAGATCATTAGGAGAAACTTTGCTCATCACCGGACTTAAAATATCTTCAGGAAGATCTTTTCGGATATTATCAATATAGCGCTGAGCATCCTGCATGGTTTTATCCAGATCGGTGCCATATTTAAGATTAGCAATGATAACCGAGGCATTGGGCAATGATTTGGTAACCAGGTAATCTACGCCTTCCAGATTAGCCAGAGCATCTTCAATTTTCCGGGAAACAGAAGTTTCAACTTCTGATGGCTCAGCTCCGGGATAAACTGTCCTGATCACTACCACCGGCTGATTAAAATCAGGCATTAATTCGTAACTGAGATTATTATAACCGATGATGCCTAAAAGTGCAAATACACTAAAAAGCACTATGATCAATGAAGGACGTTTTATTGATATTTCTGTGAGATTCATGATTCGCTGAATTTATTTTACGATCACATTAGCACCGTCAAAAAGATTGATAAAGCCTGTCAGTATAATGATATCCCCTTCAATCAATCCACTTTGAATTACACTTTTATTCTTAATCCTTTTTGAGACCCTAATGCTTTTGAGAATTGCTTTACCCTGTTTCAACGAATCTGCCATTCCGGTGCTTCTGACCAAATAAACCTGAGCCTGGTCATTTGTTCCGCTGATGGCAGAGGAAGGAATCAGAATTCCTTTTTCCTGAACGGCATTGGCCAGATTCAGTTTTCCGAACATGCCTGATTTTATCTTCAGGTCTGAGGTATTGTTTAAGGTAAATTGAACAGGATAACTGCTGCCCGGATTAGCTTTGCTGCCAATCATGATAGCTTTTCCCGATATTCTGATTTCAGGGTAAGCATCAGAAGTAATCGTATAAGTACGATTTAAATCAAACCGATCCAAATCATTCTCAGGAACATTAACTGTAAATTTCAGTTTATGAATATCTGTTATCTGAAGCAGAGGAATACCTGGTGAAGCAAATGATCCTTCTTCACCGATCCTGGCTGTAACCAGGCCGTCAAAAGGAGCTCTGATCGTTGTTTTATTGATCTGTTCGATCAGAGAAGCCCGCTGTACCTGAGCTGATCTAAGGCCCAGTTCTGCCTTTTCTAATTGTATTCCCTGAATGGCACCGGCTTTAGCCAGAATGGTATAACGATCCACATCTGTCTTTAAACCCTCAATCTGAACTTCCATATTCTTCAATTGCAATTTCAACAGGGAATTATCCAGGCGTATCAGTGCCTGACCTTTTTTTACTGTGCTTCCTGCATCTACTAAAACCTCATTGATCTTGCCCTGAACTTCAGCACTGATTTTAGATTCTTTATTGGGTTCAAATGTTCCTGAGTATGACAATTCAGTATTCAGATCCTCCATTTTAATCGTGTCAGTCTGAACCCTGATTGCCTGTTTTTTATCATACTGATAAACCCTGTTTTGTGTGGTCTCTTTATTACCCTTCAGCCGGATCAGCACAATTGCAATCAGGACTATGGGTATGATGATGAATATGACCTTTTTAATTCCTGCCGATTTCGTATTCATTGCCTTTATTTATTTAATGTTGAAATATTTCCGGTTAATTTCTTAAGCTCCAGATCTGCTTTTAAATAATCTACTACAGCAGCCAGATAAGTTTGCTGGGCTTCACGCAAAGCATTATCACTAAGAAGTACATCATTTAAACTTGCTGTTTGATACTTTTGCTGAAGAAGAGTTTGCTCATAAATTGTCTGAGCCAGTTTTAATTGATCTGATGCATTTGTAATTAATCTTTGTGAAAGACTCCGCTGTAGTTTTGCATTCTCAACCTGCATTATATTTTGTTCATAGAACAAATCATACTGGAGTTCACTGTTCATTAACTCAAGTCTTTTCTGATTCATCTTTTGCTGAGTTACCGTTCCATTAAACAATGGAATAGAAAGCTGGACACCTGCAAATCCGGCCGGATAGAATTTTAAAAATGTATTGGGCTGTTTGTCATAACCAAAACCTGTTTTTCCGTATGTTCCGAATAGAGAAATCATAGGTAATTTGGATCTTTTCAGGGTATTTAATTCAACTTTCAATACCTGGTTTTGTATTTTTGACATCCTGAGATCTAAACTTGATTGCGCTGCATATTCTTCAGGCAACTGATCGTGTATAGCCGGATCAATTTGAATGTTCCGCTCAATTGAAATGCCCATGGCAAATTTCAACGCATTCAAAACCTGCCGATATTTACTGTTAACATTTTCCTTTTGCGTATTTAATTGCGCTACCTGCAATTCAGTCTTTTCGAGATCTGTACCTTTGGCAAGCAATTGCTCATGAAGCAGCTTCATATTACTTAACAGCTTTTTTGCATTCAGCAGATTGCTGTCAATAAAAGCCTCCTGATGATAGAGGATCCGGGCATTATAGTACAAATTGGCTATCTCAAAAAACACCTGTTCTTCTGTTTTTTGAAATTGAATTTGTGAGAGCTCTGAAGCAATTTTTGTTGTTTGGATCGCTCCATAGACCTGGGCATTATACAAAGGCATGGTCAGCTGTACATTCGCATTTATATTATGCGGAACGCCGAACCGGGCCTCTTTAAACTGCCCTTCAGGTCCTCCAAAAACCGACATAGGCATCAACTGATACGGCAGATCAGCAAAATATTTATAATCTGCATTGGCCGTTACTTTAGGTATTAACCCGGCCTTAGCCTCTTTGTATTTCTCCTTTCCGATTACAATTGAATTTCTGCCCATTTTAAGGTTATTGTTATTAACCTGGGCAGTATCAATACATTGCTGCAATGTAAAAACCTGTGCATTGGCGGTAATAATGCCTCCAAGCCAGAACAGGAGAAAAAAATTTAGTTTGTGAACGCTTACTAACATAACCGGATATTTTTTTTAACTCAATTCCTTTGATTATTTTCTTGTACCACCATGTCCGCCTGCTACAATGCCTAATATTTTTAAACTCAGGTATATCAATTTAAAAAACTGAATAAAAGGATTTTGCATTCGGGAATGCTCGGATTTTGAAATTTTATGTATCATGATCTTACTATTTATTCCGGAATTAACCACCAGAAAGGCTTCATTTTGGCTTTATATAAAAACGCATAATGTAATAACAATTTCAACCAGTGACCGGCAAGTCCCATGTCACCAAATGTCTTCTTCAGATCTCTTCCGTGGGTTTGTTTATACTTTTCATAATCGGGAACTATCGGAAATGTAGTCATACTGATGCCATTGCCATCCAGAAGTCCATAACCGGCAGATGCAATACATGCTGCCCCCATATTACCCATAGAACCCTTATGCTTTAATAAAATTTGATCCGCTGAGGAACCTCTTTTGATATTATCAATAATATTGTCAGCAACCAGTTTTGCAGTTATTCCAGAGGGCATACCTGTTCGTGGAGGAGCCGGGAAGATATCTGTTCCATTCTTACTTTTACGGGGTATTGAAATCGAATGCGGGGGTGCAAATGCAATACCGGGAGCAAAAATATTTTTGTAACTTGGATTCTGATAGGTCTCAGGCCAGTCGCGAACAGACCATTCTTCATAAGGTTTTGCAGTATAATCTGCATCAACTATCATAAAACCCTTAAACAATCTATCAGTGATATCCTTATTATCTTTGTCGTATGCTTTAAATCCATGCCCTGAAAAGGAAGGAATTAACATAGCAAAATCGAATTCTTCTGTTTTAAATTCTCCGTCCAGATTCTCGTATAAAACCTTTCCATCCTCCACTTTATAAATTCCTGCACCTAAAATCCACTTAATCCCGCGGTCAGCAAACACCATTTCGACCATATCGCTCGATTCCAGGGTATTATTTCCGTAAGTCAGGAGCATACCATCCATGCCAAAGTCACCTAACTTAAATTCATTAGATATCCAGGTAACATCTATTTTATCCCTGACATTCAATTTGACTAACTCCTTCTCTACATTCAAAATATACTCGAACGCGGCTCCCTGGCATGTAGCTCTTGCATGACCCGTTCCGATTATAATTTTAGCCCTTTTACCGGATGACTTAACCGAGCTGACCAGCTCGTGTAAGGCTGCTGAAGCATGAATAGCGTGATCGTAGGTACAGACAGAGTAGGCCTTATTAGTACCTGGATCTAAACCTTCTGTCAGTTCAAATGCGAGTTTAGGGCCTGTGGCATTGATCAGATAATCATAATTAACATTCTCCTGCGTACCGGCATTTTCTCCAAAAAGATATTCAATCTTCACAAAGGGCTTATTTTCTGTACTGCTGCCCTCGGGGTGAAATGACACAACCTTTGCTTGTTTGTATCCAATTCCTTTCCTTTTATAAACAGGTTCAAGAGGAAAGGAAACATCCTTAACACTCATTCTCCCAATTCCAACCCAAATATTGGAAGGCACCCATTGATAGTTCCTGTTTGGTGAAACAACCAGAACTTCATGCTCCCCTGACAATTTTCTTCTCAAATGGGCGGCAGCTGTATGACCGGCAATGCCTGCTCCCAGAATTAATATTTTTGACATCCCATTATTGTTTTATATATAATACTACTTAATAAGAACCAGCTGACAATCAACTATACCCCTTACCCAATGTTTTACCATTGGCTCAACAGGTACATAATCACCCGGGAATAAGGTCACTTTAAATCCTTTTTCATTTTCAAAAACCACCTCACCATTAATGCAGATTAATAATGCGGGAACTTGCGTTATATGTTCTTTTAATTCCTGATCAGTGTTAGCAGGCTTTCAATCATATGATCCCCTTTAATCCTGATGTCAAAATCAAAATTTGCGACACGCCATTTAAACATCTGAAGCCTGAAAGTCCCCATGACCACATTCAGCAGATCCTCAATGCTTATTGAGTTAGTAAAAACATGCTTTTCCTGGCCCTCTTTCAGAATAGGCATGAGATGTTTCATCTTGACACCCATTATTCTTAATATCTTTTCATTGATCCGCTGACTTTCTTCAATCAGTCCGTCAGAAAATACAGCAACCACAAAATGCGGGTTCATTTTAAAGAAGGAAAATTGGTTCTGAAAAATTGCCCTGAAGTTTTCTTCAGGAGATTGTTCATCAGTAATTACCCTTGAAAACCGATTTTCCATATGCTGAGCCAGGTATTCGAGCAGGGAAATGATGATATCCTCTTTACTGGCAAAATGTCTGTAAATCGCACTTTCTGAAAACTTCATTTCCTTAGCCAGATTCTTTATGGTTAAGCCGCTTAGCCCGGATGCCGTCAGAATTTTACCGGCAGCTTCAATTATTTCAAGTTGTCTATCTGATATCGATTTTATCATGGATGTAAGCCTTTAAAAATAATCTTCAATGATTCAGTTAACATGCATCGGATTTTTTATTTTAACAGACATGTTAGTGAATATTCACTTACAAAGATAAATACATTTTAATTTAAAAACCAAATTATTTTGCATGAAAGTATGATGATGCCCTGATAAAGGAAATGAATTATATTATGGCTAAAAACATCAGCAAAGGAACTTTCTTCACGGAGCATCTTTTATCCCTGCAAACAATAAACCTCGAATCAGCACTTCGTAAAACGTATAAGGTACAACTTATAGCGTAAATCGTACCAACCCTTTCCCGGTAAAAAATCCCTTTCAACATTTCACCCTCTATTATCCGCCGTTTACCGAAAACTTTCCCCCACCTGCCTAATTCCTCTATGCTGGCTTTGATATGCGTTATACATTTGATCAAGAAAACAAACAATAAAAAATATTTACAAACAAAAAAAGAAAAATAAACAATTAAAAAAACAAGATCATGAAAACTTTAAAAACAATCGCCGCAGCATTATTAATGGTATTATCAGTGAGTGCATTTGCCAATGATGATAGCAAGATCGAAAAATCAAAAATCAATTATGCCCTAAAAGCTTATGTTGATGCAGTAGCACATGGAAAGATAGAAGGCCTGGCTGATGTACTGGATAAGGATATCAAATTCACCACCACAAGGGGCGAGCAAATTATCAACTACAACAAAGTTCAGATGCTCAATTCATTGCGGCACCTTCAGAATGTAGAACAAAACTGCAGTACTGAATTCAGTATTATGGAGTCAACTCCAACACAAAGTGTAGTAAAGGTAACTATGAAGTATGAAGGCTTCTCTAAGATCAGCTATCTGAGTATGGCCAATACCAACCAGGGCTGGAAAATAGTAAGTGTAGCTACTTCTTTTATTTAATATCAGCCGGCATACAAAAAAAAGTCCGCGATGCGGGCTTTTTTTTTGTTTAGTGCGATCCTGATTTGCTTTCCTTACTGACCAGGTCAGCCAATTTCTTTGGTGCCGCCGTACAAAATCCGCAGGTCAGCACATCCTTAAACAGGTCCTTTCTGACCTTTTTCAGATCCACCATGGTCAGTTCTTGCCAAATTGCTATCTGCGCGGGGGTTTCGGGGCTGCGATAGTCCCGTAAAATGAGATAGGCTGCCTGTTCATACTGATAACCCTTAAGGTTGCGTATCCACCGGATGAAACAGAAAGACTGATCTGATCAGGATCATCCGGTTTTTCCGGGCGAATGGAAATTTCGAATAAGCCTCTTTTCGACTCCTTCATAGTAAAACTAAAATCGGTGGAAGTAAAACGCAGCGGGCTTTCAGTACTGCCGAACCTGGCCTGATAAGCAATTCCGTAATAGGGCAGATGACTTTCCAGGGAATCTTTATTGACCCTGAAAAAATACTCCGAACTTAACTGGATCATAGATCCGGACATCGGAGTGGCAGACTGAGCAGTAAATACAAAGATTTTACTTTCCAGCAATTTCTTTATCTGTTCATTTTTCTGAGCCTTATTCTGGGCATTAGCCTGATTACTGAATAGAGCAAGCAAAAAAACTAAAAGCAGCTGCGAAGCGATTTTAATGACATTCATAAGGTTAATTTATGATTTTCTATCAAAAATCATGCTATAACCCGACAAATAGCCGTATCAGGCGCTTGCTACCAGCTTGCTGGTGCTTCTGTAAACGTATGCATTATAGATATGTCTTCTGGCAAATCTGCCCGGAGAGTCAGCATTGATCAGCTTAATATACACAGCTCTGGGAACATCAAAATATTCATACACATTTCCGTCTGCGAAATTCACCGTCAATACCTGGTTTTTGTATTCAAAATCAGCGATACCTGAAGTGCTGGTCGTCAGGTTATAATCCGTTAAGGTTTGCTGCCGGGTTTCGGGAGCAATACTAACCAGGAAATGATAAGCTTCAATGATGAACTTGCTCTTTTCCTCGGCTTCAACTTTACTCTCAGGCGAATCCGTAAACTTATCCGGATGCCAGTCTTTCATTAGTTTACGATAAACTGTTTTTAATTCCTGCAATTCTGCAGTTTTATCAACACCCAGTACCTTTCTGTAATCGACAATTTTTCTCATGTAATTTCTACTAGCTTATCATTGAAGGGAGCGGTATTAAAGCCACATTCAGGAAAATAATTTTGCAAAGGTAAGGATTATAAACAGGATAAGCCTAATATCTGTTCAGTTCAAAACAAAATTTCCGGATTTGTCTTTTAAATACGGCAATTTATGAGCCGATAGCTTTAGAGATCACTAAAAAACCTAATGACAAAAAAAACCGGCAGATCAGATCTGCCGGTTACAATTCAAAATTCCTGTTAATCAGGAGATCGTTTTAAACACATCCTGTTCAATGAAAGGCTGATTTCTTAAACGTTTTCCTGTTGCTTTGAATATGGCATTCGCCACCGCTCCGCCTGTCGGAGGAAGTGCAGGCTCACCCAATCCTGTCGGATCGATTCCATTGTCAACAAAATGGGTCTCTATTTCAGGGATCTCTTTCATTCTGATCAGGCGATAGGTATTATAATTATCCTGATCAGCAGCACCATCCCTGAAGCTCAACTTACTGTACATGGCATGCCCCATTCCGTCAACTATTCCACCCATTACCTGGTGTGTGGCACCATTCAGGCTAACCACCTGTCCGCAGTCCGAAACAGCAAAGATCTTTTTAACCACAGGTAATCCATTCCGTAGGATGACATCTGCGACCTGCGCAACATAGGATGCATGGGAGAAATAGACACTGAATCCCTGCGAAACATCTTTCTTTTTGCCCCATCCTGATTTTTCAGCGGCCATTTTGATCACTCCTTCCATCCGGCTAATATCATAACGGATCTCACCAACCGGCGATTTTTTCGCTTTTGCCAGCAGGTCAAGCCTGAACTGAACCGGATCTTTTCCCGCTGCCTGCGCCACCTCATCAATGAATGCCTGTTCGGCAAAAGCAAGGAAATTAGTGATCGGTGCACGCCATGCCCCGGTGGTGATCGGTGATTTGTGCTCTACCGAGTCGATCAGGAGATTATCTACCGCTCCGGAAGGGAAGTTATGTTCGCGGGTTGAATTTCCAGAATTGATACCCACTCCTCTTAATTTATATCCGGTCAAATTACCGCCGGCATCCAGTGCCGCCTCAAAACGATAGCGTACTGCCGGGCGATATGTTCCGCCGGTCATGTCGTCTTCTTTAGACCAGATTAATTTCACCGGTTTCTTGATAATACTTGAAAGTTCAGCCGCTTCAGAAACAAAGTCATTCTTTAACCTCCTTCCAAAACCGCCCCCTAAACGGGTAAGCTGCAGGGTGATCTTATCTTCAGGTATCTTTAGCAATTGTGACACTTCTGCACGCGCCCGGGCAGGGGTCTGGGTAGGCCCTACCAGTTCTACCCCATCCGGCCGTACATGAGCGAAAAAGTTCATCGGCTCCATCGGACTGTGCGAAATAAAGGGGCATTGGTATTCGCCTTTAATTACTTTAGCCGCATTTTTAAATGCCGCATCCACATCTCCATCTTTACGTCTGACCGTCGCTTCCCCGCTATCCATTAAGGATAAAAATAATTTATCATGATCTTCGGTACTCTCCAGGGCTGCTTCCTTTTCGTACTCGATCTTTAGTAATTTCCTGGCCTTAAGCACCTCCCAGGTCGATTTACCAATAACCGCCACATTATTCTTAAATGAAACCACATCGGTAATACCGGGCATCGCTTTGGCAACCGATGAATCTACTGACTTCAGTTTCATGCCAAAGGCCGGGCGCTGGATCATGGCAAAAACCATCCCTTCACGGTAAAAATCCATACCGAATAATGGTTTTCCGGTTACGATCTTATGGTTTTCCACGTTTCTTACCGACTTGCCGATCAGTTTAAAATCCTTGCGGTCTTTTAACTTAACCGTTGCAGGAACAGGAACCTTAGAGGCCGCTTCCGCAAGATCTCCGAAACTTAATTTTTTGCCTGTACGTGCATGCAGGACAAAGCCCTTCGATGCGGTACATTCGCTTGCAGGCACTGACCATTTTTGAGCAGCCGCTTCAATTAACATGAATTTAGCAGTTGCCCCGGCATTCCTCAGTAATTTCCATGAATGGGGAACCGCCCCGCTTCCACCGGTAAGCTGCCGGTCAAATTTATTATCCAGGTTTGCCTGCAAAACCTTCACTTTTGTCCAGTCGGCTTCCAGCTCTTCAGCCACTACCATTGGAAAAGAGGTTATTATATTCTGTCCCAGCTCCGGATTCGGAGACATGATCGTTACCGTGCCATCAGTTGCGATTGACAGGTAGCTGTTAAATCCGATATCTCCGGGAGCCAAAGCAGGGTTGGAGATCACCTGGAGTGTATTCGCCTCAGCGCTGAACCAGTTGAAGCCCAGAACCAGGCCTCCGCCGGCTAAAGCGGTCATTTTTAAAAAATCACGCCTGCTATTTGTTGTTGTACTTTTCATAAGGATCAAATTTTAGTACTGGCCAGTTTAACTGCATCACGGATACGATGATAGGCGCCGCAGCGGCAGATATTCGCATTCATGGTTACTTCGATCTCATCCATGCTTGGTTTTGGATTTTGTTTGAGAAGAGCAGCCGCGGTCATGATCTGACCGGCCTGACAATAGCCGCACTGGGCCACGTCGATCTCATCCCAGGCCAACTGAAGCGGATGATCTCCCTTTTCAGACAAACCTTCAATGGTAATGATCTGAGAAGTACCTACTGCCGATACAGGATATACGCATGAACGTGTAGCCGCACCATTAACATGAACTGTACAGGATCCGCATTGTGCTATCCCGCAACCATATTTGGTTCCTACCAGACCCAAATGGTCCCGTAAAACCCACAGTAATGGAGTGTCTGCCTCAACATCTGCCTGCAGGGTTTTCCCGTTAACCTGAAGTTTATAAATGGCCATAACTTTTGTTTTGATGTAAAGCTAAATTAATCAAAATTGCCCGAATAAAAAATGTAACAAAGTCGTTAATTTTCAGGCTCATCCAGCATCAAAGCAGGTTATAATATTCCCAAATACCCTTATCAGGAATTGGATACAGAAGAATTACAATGCAAAATACCTGAACTATCAATTCTTAAATTATATTAGAGGATAATTAATAACCTTATTACAATTCATGAAAAATCTCAAAAAGACCTATTCTTTATTATTTACCATGGCTTTACTGTCAATGGGCATCAGCACCCTCAGTGCCCAGGAAATTGATCTTCTGTTAAAAGGCGGTCAGGTAATTGACCCTAAAAATAATATCAATGCAAAAATGGATGTAGCCATAGCTAAAGGCAAAATTGTTAAAGTAGCAGCCAATATCCCGGCCAATACGGCTAAAAAAACTGTTGATGTCAGCGGATTATTTGTTACACCGGGTATTATCGATATGCACGCACACGTTTTTCAGGGAAATGACCTTGGTTCTTATATTGCCAATGGGCAGACCGCTGTTCCGGCAGATGCGTTTACCTTCAGAGCCGGTGTAACCACTGTAGTTGATGCGGGTTCTTCAGGATGGAGAAATTTTCGTCTGTTCAAAGAGCAAAACATCGACCGCTCACAAACCCGTATCCTGGCCCTGTTGAACATCACAGGAACCGGTATGCAGGGTCGTTTTGAAGAACAGGATAAAGCAGATTTTAACCCTGAAATGACTGCCTACATGATCACAAAACTTTTTCCGAAGATCATTGTCGGTATTAAAGCTTCCCATTACTGGGGTGATTTTACCCAGGTTGACAAGGCTGTTGAAGCCGGGAAGCTGGCTAAAGTACCGGTAATGGTCGATTTCGGTGAGCATCAGCCTACCAATTCCATCAAATCTTTGTTCCTGGAGCATCTTCGTCCCGGTGATATCTTCACTCACACTTTTGCCTACGGACCGAATGATCGCGAGACGGTTGTAGATGAGGATGGAAAAGTAAAGCCTTTTATATTTGAGGCACAGAAAAGAGGGATTGTTTTTGATGTGGGACATGGCGGGGGCGCATTTTTCTGGCGTCAGGCGGTTCCTTCCATCAAACAGGGATTTAAGCCAAATGTGATCAGTACTGACCTTCACTCAGACAGTATGAATGGCGGAATGAAAGATATGGCCAATGTGATGTCTAAATTCCTGAATATCGGACTGACCCTGGAAGAAGTGATCGAAAAATCTACTGCAAGTCCGGCTAAAGTGATCAACCGGCCCGACCTTGGTAATTTAAGTGTAGGTGCCGAAGCCGATGTCGCCGTATTCAGCGTAAAGAAAGGCACTTTCGGATTTACCGATGTACGCCGGAACAAATTGATCGGAACTCAAAAAATAGATGCTGAACTGACCATCCGTGCAGGAAAGATCGTTTGGGATCTGAATGGCGTAAGCGGTGCACTTTGGGATTCTCCTGAGGCCATTAATAAATAATTGAAACAGAAACAGACCACATAAAACAAAATCTAATGATTACCCAATTTAATTCAAAGAGAAGCTTATTTTCAATCGCTTTCATGGCAATGGCTGTTTTATTCAGTCCCTCACTTGCTTCCGCACAGGAAATTGACCTCCTGCTGAAAGGCGGACATGTGATCGATGCGAAGAACAAGATCAATTCAAAAATGGATGTAGCTGTTAAAGACGGTAAAATTTATCGTGTAGCGGCAGATATCCCGGCAAGCAGTGCCAAAAAAACAGTGAATGTGACCGGCTTGTATATTACTCCGGGAATGATCGATATCCACGGACACGTATTTCACGGTACTCAGCCTGATAATTACCTGAGTGACGGACTTTCAGCATTACCTCCCGATGGCTTTACTTTCCGTTCGGGTGTAACCACCATTGTCGATGCCGGCGGCGCCGGATGGAGGAACATCGACGTCTTCAGAAAGAACATCGTTGAACCCGCTAAAACCAGGGTACTTTCATTAATGAATATTGTTGGGCAGGGAATGCGTGGTATTGAGGCCTATGAGCAGGATGAATCTGATATGAATCCTAAATTAACTGCTGCCATTGCCATGAAGAATAAAGACATTGTAGTTGGTATCAAGTTAGCACATTATATCGGCCACGACTGGGATCCTACAGACAAAGCAGTAGAAGCCGGCAGAATTGCAAGTATTCCGGTCATGGTAGATTTTGGAAAAGCGCTTCCTCCCCTGCCGCTCGAAGACCTGTTATTAAAACATCTTCGCCCGGGCGATATTTTAACCCATGCCTACCGTTACGATCAGGAATATGACAAAAACGGCAAAATGCTTGAACATAAGCAGGCTATTGTAGATGTGAAAACCCAAAAAGTAAAAGCATTTGTATGGGAAGCACGCAAAAAAGGATTGATTTTCGACGTAGGTCATGGCGGCGGAAGTTTCAACTGGAGCCAGGCTATTCCTGCAATGCAGCAGGGATTTGCGCCGGATGTATTGAGTTCCGACCTTCATACCGGAAGTATGAATGCCGGTTTTAAGGACATGTCGAATCTGGCATCTAAATTCCTGGTTTTAGGTATGCCTCTGGCCGATGTGATCGCAGCCTCAACCTGGAATCCTGCAAAAGTAATTCAGCGTACTGAACTGGGCAACCTGAGTGTGGGTTCTGAAGCAGACATTGCGGTATTCAGACTCAGAGAAGGCGATTTCGGATATATTGATGCAAGCGGAATGGCGCTTAGGGGAAAACAAAAACTGGAAGCAGAATTAACTTTACGCAATGGCCGTGTGGTTTGGGACCTGAACGCATTAAGCGCTCCATTAATTAAATAAGATAATGAAGATCAATCAGATCAAAAGAATAGGCAGATCCGGGGTTTTCGCGATCTGCCTGGCGGTTTCAGCCCAGTTTGCTGCTGCTCAGGAAATCGACATTTTACTGAAAGGCGGCCATGTGATCGACGCAAAAAATAAGATCAATGCCAAAATGGATGTGGCTGTGAGCAATGGTAAGATCCTGAAAGTTGCTCCGAACATTCCGGCTGTGGGTGCCAAAAAAGTAGTGGATGTAAGCGGCATGTATGTCACACCGGGTTTGATTGATATCCATACCCACGTTTTCACCGGACCGAATCCGGGCTTTGGCCACGGCTCTTCGAGTGTGAAACCGGATGATTTCACTTTCCGTGCAGGGATCACTACGGTGGTGGATGCCGGAACATCCGGTTATAAAACCTTCCCGGTATTCAAAGAGCAGATCATTGACCGTTCACGTACCAGAGTGCTTGCCTTCCTGAATGCATTCGCGCCGGGGATGGTGGGTACTGCCGCTGAGCAGGAAGACATGAAGGCTCTGGAAATTGAAAAAGCCGATGAAACCATCAAAAAATATGCGGATCATATTGTCGGAGTGAAGATCGGGCATTATTCGGGCAAGGACTGGAAACCCTTTGATGCAGCCGCATCCCTGGCACATGCCAATAAGCGCCCTCTTTTTGTGGAATGCCATATCACTGAGTTCTCGCTCGAAGGTCAGCTGAATCATATGAAGTCCGGTGATATCATTACCCATGCCTATGAGAATGTTTCTGAGCGTATGCCGGTAGTAGATGAGAACGGAAAGGTTCGTCCATTCGTTCTGGAAGCCCGTAAAAGAGGTATTTTGTTCGATGTTGGACATGGCGGCGTTGGTTTCTGGTTCAACCAGGCTGTGCCGGCTGTAAAACAGGGACTTGCTCCCGACACTTTCGGAACCGATATGCACCATAACAGCGTCAACTCGGGCATGAAAGATATGCTGAACCTGATGTCAAAATACCTGAACATGGGTATGAAGACCGAAGACATTCTGCAGCATGCCTCCTGGGCTGCGGCTACTGCCATTAAACGCCCCGACCTGGGTAACCTGTCTGAAGGCGCTGTTGCTGATATTGCAGTGATCAGGGTGCTCGATGGCAAATTCGGGTTCCTCGATGCCGGAGGATTTAAACTGGAAGGCAATAAAAAATTTCAGGCGGAAATGACTATCCGTGCCGGGAAGATCGTATGGGATCTGAATGGGATGGCCGGAGTGCCCTGGGATAAGGATTTAAAGAAATAATGAAAAAGGCTCCGGTGACGGGGCCTTTTTGGATTATGATGATAAAATTGCTGGAATACCGCAGGATATGGGTGGGTTAGGATGATTTTGCCATCAGTATATAGTTAGCTTCAATAAAAATATAAAATGGATATACTTAATTTTTACTCAGAAGTAACCAGGAACATCGAAAAAGGAGAGTTGAATTCGCTTTCATCCTTACAACTCGATAAACCAGATTTCTTCAATTGGGTAGAAGACATTTTCTATCCGATGAATGTTTTAGAGCATGGAAATTCTGATGCGTTGATATGGAAATATAAAAACTCAAAAAAAGTTTTTTCATTTGAAGCTATCTATAAATTATCAAATCAATTAGTCAATTATATCAGAAAATATGGCGGTCAAAAGGGAGACACTATTTATTCGGTTTTACCATTAATCCCTGAAAATTGGATAAGTTTATTAGCAACAATTAAAGGTGGGTTTATAATAATGCCAACCGCCACGAATCTGACAGTTCACGATCTGTTGTATAGATTTAATACACTACTACCTAAAATAATTATTGCTCACAGTGACCATGCTGACGTAATTGACGAAGCCGAAAAAAAGCATGGAGCACAAATAGGACTCAAGATTATTGTGGGAGGTGAAAAAGATGGTTGGCGTAGTTTTGAAAATATTCATGATGAAGAAACGGATGCCAGTACGGTAAGAACTAAATCTGATGATCCTTTTTTGTATTTCTTTACCTCTGGAACAACGGGTTTACCAAAAATTGTTGTTCATACACATTTTACATATCCTTTTGGACATTTAACAACTTCTTCCTGGTTGGGATGCCAAAGAGGGGACATCCATTATAATATTTCTTCACCAGGGTGGGCAAAATTTGCATGGAGTAGCTTTTTTGCTCCCTGGAATTGCGGTACAACAATATTTGCCAATCAAGTAGACAGTTTCATTGCTAAAGAACAATTAAAGGCAATGGAAGAATTTAAGATTACAACCTTTTGCGGATCGCCTACAGTAATAAGAATGTTGATTCAGGAAGATATAAGTAAATATAATTTAAGCCTTAGGTCTTGCTGTGCCGCCGGCGAGCCATTGAACCCCGATGTTATCGATAAGTGGGAAAAAGCTACAGGTGTTACAATTCGTGATGGATATGGGCAAACTGAGACAACTGCTTTGATTTGCAATTTACCGGGAAACCACTTGAAACCTGGTTCAATGGGGATGCCCACTTTTCTATATGATATAGGAATTTTTGATGATGATGGTAATGAAGTCCCTCCCCTGGAAGAGGGTGTAATTTGTGTGCGATTAAACAATATGAAAAATAATGGATTATTTATAGAATACCTGAATGACAAAGAAAGAACTTCATTGGTATTCAAGCATAATTTATACTACACTGGAGATAAAGCATATAATGATGAAGAGGGCTATGTTTGGTTTGTGGGTAGAAATGATGATGTAATCAAAGCATCCGGATATAGAATTGGCCCTTTTGAAGTAGAAAGTGCTCTTATAGAACATGAAGATATAGTAGAGTCTGCTGTAGTAGCAAGTCCTCACCCAATAAGAGGGTATGTTGTCAAGGCATTCATTATGCTGAGAGAAGGAGTCAGACCAAGTAAGATGCTGGCAGATAACATATTTTCATTTGCTGAAAAACGATTATCAAAATATAAGGTGCCAAGAATAATAGAATTTCCTGATTCATTGCCGAAAACCATTAGTGGTAAAATCAGAAGGATAGAACTGAGGGTTAACGAAGCTAAGCATCGTCTAAATCCAACGAATAAGGAACATGAACATTTCCACAAAAAATATTAGCACATGCAGATAACAGCGGGTTTAAAGAAATTGGGGCATTGGTGGTTTAACAAACATTTGTACATTTTACATTTAATAAGTGTAAGTGGCAATATGAAAATTCGGACTTCGAAATCCCCAACTTCTTAAACCCGCCAATTTGCTGTTCGACATGTTCCGCAGGGCATGTCGAATACATAGATAATTTGGATTTCTTATCCAAAATTGCACAAAAAACCAGCCCATTCATTCTTCTCTAAATACAGAATAATCGTAAAAGCGAAATTCCTAATATGCCTGCCCCTTTTCCGGAAAAAATGCATGACAGGAATTTATTGATAGTGTAAAGCAGGTTTATATTAAATACCCTTAAGCTGAACAATTCAGGTTTGAAACACGTATTATCTGCAAATTCGGGATGCCCTGCGAAATATCCCGAACAGCAGGTTTAAACTTATTAATTATTAAATTCGTGAATACCCGCCTGCATTTAATTATTAGAAAAGCGATACTTATGAGAAAATTTAACTCAAAAACAGTCAAACTTTTCCTGATCCTTTCGATTCTTTTAAATTATGTATTCATTGGAGATACCGTTCCGAAGCCTCTGTTCAACTGCGAACAAAAAAGTTCAGTACAATTTCCAATGACAAAAACTCCCCTTCAGAATACCTGGAATGGCTTTGAAATCATTGAGTTTAAATTCAATGGAGTTGATGCAAAGATTGTCTTCCCAAGGCAGGCCAACTATTCTAAAAACTGGATCTGGCGTACGCAATTCTGGGGGCATGAACCCCAAACAGATATTGCATTATTAAATAAAGGATTTCATGTGGTATATGTTGATGTGGTGGATCTGTACGGGAATAAAGTGGCGGTCAGCAGATTCAATGAATTTTATAGTTTCTTAATTAAAAACTTCGGATTAAATAAGAAAACAGTCCTGGAAGGCATGAGCAGAGGTGGTCTTGATGCCTTTAACTGGGCATCAGAAAATACGGACAAGGTTTTTTGCATCTATGCTGATGCCCCAGTTTGTGACATTAAAAGCTGGCCGGGTGGTTTGGGTAAAGGGGAAGGTTCAAAAAGCGATTGGGAAAAATGCCTTAAAGCTTATGATCTTACCGAATCATCCGTAAAAGATTTTAAGGATATTCCGATTTACAATTGCGCAAAGCTTGCCAGGGCTAAAATTCCATTGCTCAGTGTTTGCGGGGATGCGGATACGGTGGTACCGATCGAAGAAAACACGTATAAATTGGCAGAAACATACCGGGCGGCAGGCGGAGAGATTGAACTAATCTTAAAAAAGGGAATTGGTCATCATCCGCACAGCTTAAAGGATCCAAAGCCTATCGTTGATTTTATTTTAAAGAATACCGGAAATTAATCTTCCCTTGCTGGTATTCTCAGCATAAGAACATGTTCATTTTAAGATCAATAAAAATCATCCAACCTGCTGCTGAGGACACAAAAAATGGGATTAACATGCATTCAACCACAGTATTCAAACTTTAAAAACTTATTAACCTGTTTCGATCAATGTTTTTCCGCTATTTTCCTGTATAGGCGGATATTTATTGCATGGGCTGCGTTAAGGATGGCAGCGGCATCCTTTTTGGCTTTTTGAGGCCAAAAAGATATAGCGGACAGCGTGTTAAAACGCCCAAAATCTTATTTTTAATATCCTATGCATTTTTAATTTCGAACTCAGGTTATTAATATTTATGCTTGTTCCATCCGCGAAACCATGGAGACTCTGCATCCCATTTTTTTTTATCTTTGAATTCAAATACAAAAAACATGATTGATAACCGTCCCTGCCCAAAATGCAAATCAGAATTTACCTACCAGGACCAGGACCTGATGATCTGTTCACAATGTTTCCATGAATGGGATCCGACAGAGGAAACAGTTGAAACTGATGATAGCCTGAAAGTATTGGATTCAAACGGCAATGAACTGAACGATGGTGATTCGGTTATCGTAATAAAAGACCTTCCCGTTAAAGGTGCCCCTAAACCTATTAAAGCCGGAACTAAAGTAAAAAATATTCATCTTACGGATGGCGACCATAACATTTCCTGCAAGATTGACGGATTCGGTTCCATGGCTTTAAAATCGGAATTTGTGAAGAAGGCATAAAATTGTTCCTCCTCGGCTCTGGCGCATTTTTGCAGTCAGCTCCTTTACTCCTGCCTTCCCTTGCCGGTGTCTTCCATCCGCCTGGCAGCTGGGACAGCTTTGAACAGAAAAAAAATAAATACAGCTATGACAGAAAGAGAAAAAATAGCCCAGGCTATAACAGACTTTGTAAAGGGGGGCGACAATAGCGATACCTTACTGTTAGACAAAGTACTGCATAAAGATTTCAGGGTATGCAGCAATGGTTTTATGGGAGCTTCAGGACTTACGATCATTAATAAAGAAAAATATCTGGCAAACATCAGGTCAGGAATTTTTGGCGGATTACCAAGAAAAATGGAAATAGAAAGCATGGATGTCAGTGAAACCATTGCCCTGGTCAAACTTCATTTAGAGAGTTCCGAAAATCAGTTCGTTTCCTATAATTCTATGGTGCTGGACATCGACAGGGAATGGAAAATAATCAATAACCTCGCTGTAGTTGAGCCAAAGAAATAAGATCCATCCTGTACGGACCTGCAGCTCATACTGATTTTTTACCCCCGGAAATTTCTGATATTCAATTCCTTTTCTTTAATTTTAATTGACATGCTTGCGAATAGACATCAACAGAGCAAATTCAATCCTGAATTTTATAAAATGGAACATGAATCCAATCCTTAAAAACATCCTTGCGGTCGTACTTGGCTGCATTTTCGGAAGCCTTGTTAATATGGGAATCATTTCAATCAGTGCCTCTATTATTCCCCCGCCGGAAGGGGCCGATGTGACCACTATGGAAGGCCTGAAAGCAAGTATGCATTTATTTCAGCCCAGGCATTTTATCTTTCCATTTCTGGCGCATGCGCTCGGAACATTTGCCGGTGCATTTCTGGCTGCTAAACTTGCCGCCAGTCATCACCTGAAATTTGCTCTGGGTATTGGCGTCTTTTTCCTGGCAGGTGGAATAAGCAGTGTGTATATGCTTCCTTCACCGCTCTGGTATAGTGTATTGGATCTGGCAGGGGCCTATCTTCCAATGGCTTATCTGGCCGGGAAACTGGCTGCAAGGAAGCCATAGATCAGATTTCTTCAGGATTATCCCCTTCCGGCATCCCGGAGCAAAAAATACACTACTGAATTTCAGAGGAATATAACTATCTTAATTTTCTGAACAGCAATTTTAATATTCTGCCCTTTTTATGAAAAGAAGAAAATTTATCCTGCAAACGGGAACAGTTCTGGCCGGGTCAGGCCTGATCTCTGACAGCAATGCCTATGCCTTTCTGAAACCCAATCCCAAAAAACGGATTGCCATGGTTGGACTGGGTGTTCGGGCGATGGGAATGTGGGGAAAACCGGTAGTCGAAAAATATGGAAATGAGATTGAATTTGTCGGACTTTGTGATATCAATGAAGGCCGTTTAAGGCTTTTAAAATCAGATATGGGTGTTTCCTGCCCGACATTTACGGATTTCGACCAAATGATGCGTGAAACCAAACCGGATATCCTGATGGTCACTACCGTCGATAATACGCATCATGAATTTATCATCAAGGGAATGGAAATGGGTGCGGACATCATTACCGAAAAACCGCTGACCACTGACGAAAGCAAATGCCAGGCAATTTTAGAAGCAGAAAAGCGGACAGGAAAGAGTGTGCGTGTAACCTTCAATTACAGGTATTCACCGCACCGTGAAAAGATCTATGAATTACTCCGATCCAATGCCATCGGCAGGATCACCTCAGTTGATTTCCACTGGTATCTGGATACCAGTCATGGGGCCGATTATTTCAGAAGGTGGCATCGTTTGAGAGAAAAAAGCGGTTCTTTACTGGTTCATAAAGCATCCCATCACTTTGATCTGCTCAACTGGTGGATCGATTCGGATCCTGAGGAAGTTTTTGCTTACGGAGCCCTCGAATTTTACGGAAAGAATAACTCATTCAGGCATACCCATTGCCGTACCTGCCCGTTTACCAAACAATGCGATTTCTACATGGATATCACCAAGGATCCTACCATGATGAAACTCTATGTAGAAAATGAAAAATACGATGGCTATCTGCGGGATGGATGTGTATGGAAGGAAGACATTGATATATTCGATAAAATGGCGGTACAGATCAAATATGCAAATAAAGTACAGGTCAGCTATTCATTAACAGCCTACGCCCCTTACGAAGGATACCGGATATCTTTTAACGGCACAAAAGGCAAACTGGATGCCTGGATCAAAGAAAGACAGCCATGGGAAGAGGAGGGTTTCGACGAGATACAGGTAACAGGCAACTTCGGCAAGCGGGAGATCTTTAAAATATCGAATACAGAAGGCGGACATGGAGGAGGTGATGAACGTATGAAACAGCACATATTTTTGCCAAACCAGCAGGATCCTCACCGTCAGGCTGCCCGGCTGCGCGATGGCGCCCTGGCGATCTTAATCGGAATTGCCGCCAGAAACAGTATTGATAGTGGAAAACCTATTAAAATTGCAGATTTGACAAGCATTAAGCCACAGATCAAGAAAGTTTGAGTCTTGGTATCTCGTGGTCGGTGATAATACCGACCACAGGGAAATTTTCCCTATGGTCGGTGTTGTCACCGTACCATAAGTACTCTCATATCTCCTGTTCGGTGATAACACCGACCAGAGGAAAAATAAGAATGAATTTTATGAAAAAGCCTTCCCTCTTTTTCCTCCTGAGCCTTCTGATCAGCCAGGCAGTTTCAGCCCAGTCGCCAGGGGTTCTGAGCATCCGGAAATTTGTCCAGCTGAATGCCGGCAAAATGATCTCTGAATATTCTGAATTTCTTGCTTTGCCAAATCTGGCTGCAGACCCTGTTGATCTGAAGAGGAATGCTGCATTCATTATGGAAATGATGACAAAGCGCGGGATCAGGAACGTACAGCTTTTAGATGCCAGCACTGGCGGAGTTCCCCCTGCCGTTTACGGGGAAGTGATCGTTCCGGATGCCACTCAAACCCTTGTTTTTTATGCCCATTACGATGGGCAGCCGGTTGATCCCGCACAATGGGCAAAAGGCCTGGAAGCATTTAAGCCGGTGCTCTTTTCAAAAGCCATCCACCAGGGAGGAAGGGCTATCCCCTTCCCTGCCGACGGAAAATATGAAGGCGACTGGAGAATTTATGCCCGCAGTGCTTCGGATGACAAGGCCGGAGTTGCCGCCATCCTGAATGCCTATGATGCGGTCATAAAAAGTGGATTAAGCCCGGGTTCCAATCTTAAATTTTTCTTCGAAGGGGAAGAGGAGGCCGGTTCAACCCATCTGGATGAAATTCTCGAAAAACATAAATCCTTACTCCGATCGGATCTCTGGATCATTGCTGACGGACCTATCCATCAATCAGGAAGGAAACAGATCGTTTTCGGAGTTCGCGGCGATACGCATTTGGATCTGACAGTTTATGCTTCAAAACGACCCCTGCACAGCGGTCAGTACGGCAATTGGGCCCCTAACCCGGCCATGATGCTCGCCCGCCTGCTGGCCTCCATGAAAGATGAGAATGGCAGGGTAACTATTAAGGGCTTTTATGATGATGTAACAGCTTTAAGTCCGGCTGAAAGAAAAGCATTGGAGGAAGTACCTTCGGTTGACGAACAAATGAAAAATGAACTGGGAATTTCCGTAGTTGAAATGCCCGGAACGAGCCTGGGTGAAGCGATTAATCTGCCTTCACTGAATATTAACGGAATCCAGAGCGGCAATGTGGGCAAGATGGCAACGAACCAAATTCCGGCTACAGCAACCGCTGTACTTGACCTCAGACTGGTTCTGGGTAACGACTGGGAAAGACAGCAGCAAAAGGTGATCGCTCATATCAAAGCCCAGGGTTATTTCGTGACCGGAAAAGAGCCGACAGATGAGGAAAGAAAGAATTATGGAAAGATCATAAAAGTAAGCCCCGAAGACGGTTATAATGCCCAGCGAACCACCATGGATCTTCCCATCGTTCAAAAGCTCCTGGCAGCTCTTAAAACCACTACACAGGAACAAGTGGTTTTGCAACCCACCATGGGCGGCAGCCTTCCGCTTTATTTATTTGAAAAACACCTGAATGCGAAAACGATCACTGTACCGGTTGTTAATCATGATAATAACCAGCATGCCGAAAATGAGAATATTCGAATTGGCAATTTCTTTGATGGAATTGCAACAATGGGATCGCTGATGATAATAAAATAATTCCCTGATTGGCATCCCGAAATTTCTTTCCCGTTTTAAGAAGGATATTTGAACAATATTTTTCAAAATATAATTTCAGACAAATCAATCAGTGATATATTCGCTGCTGGTTTTCCTAATTCTCGTGCTTATATTGCTTTTTCTACACCTTTGGCTAAGGTAAAACTGCAGCCGAAAATAAAAGAATCTACCCGCCAGAATATTTTGGTATTTTTATTGTTCATAAGGAAAGCGTCTTGAAAATTTCAAGATGTTTTTTTCTTATCCAGCATACCTAAACCAATAATGATTAAAAAACTACTTTTAATTACTCTCCTGTTTCTTGGCTTTAGCCCTAATTCCAGTGCAAATTTCGATTTCAACAGCAATTGCATACAGGCATACCAGGCCATATTTGACTTGCGTCTGAGTGATGCAAAAACCCTTATTCAAAATGAAAAAAGGCAGAATCCCAACAACGGGATAACAATACTTTTAGATAATTATGTCGATTATTTTACGCTGCTTACATCAGAAAATAAATCAGAGTATGAGCGGCTAAAAAACCTTAAATCCATCCGCTTAGAGGCTTTAGAAAAACAAAATAAGAATTCTCCCTATTATCTTTTTGCCCAGGCTGAAATCAACCTGCAATGGGGAATGCTTAAGAGCCGGTTCCAGGATTATATGTCGTCGGGACTCGATATCAGGAGAGCTGACAACCTGCTTGCCGAAAATGCGGCTAAATATCCTTCATTCTTACCAAATAAGAAGAGCTCCGGGTTGATTGATGTAATTTTCGGCTCCATCCCGTCTAATCTTAAAGGCCTGTTTTCAACATTAGGGATTAAAGGAAACGCCAGTTCGGGTATAAGGACGCTGGAATCGCTGGCATCCACCCTTTCCAAATCTCCTTACAGCTTTTATAAGGATGAAGTGGTGTTCTTTCTTTGCTATATCGAGACTGATCTCGTGCACAATAAAGCTAACTATAGTAAAATAATGAGCCTGACATCAACCATGGATGATACAAGTCTCCTGAAGGCGTATCTGCAGGGTTATGTGTCGGCAAGAAGCGCTCAAAATGACCGTGCTATTGACTACCTTTTAAAAAGGCCTAAGGGTAACGATTACATTAATTTTCCCGTTTTGAACTATCATTTGGGTAATGCCAAACTCAACCGAATGGACAATGATGCCAACGTGTACCTTATCAATTATCTAAAGGAGTATAAAGGGATCAATTATATCAAAGACGGGTACCTTAAACTTGCATACTACTTTTACCTGAGGGGCGACAATGCCAAATACAATACATTTTTGAGGATGGTTAAAACCCAGGGGAGCCTTTATGACGAAAAGGATAAACAGGCTTTAAAAGAAGCAAGTGATACTGCCCCGGATATGGACCTCCTGAAAGCACGCCTGTATTTTGATGGAGGATATTATCCGAAAGCACTGGCCCAACTGGCTGGTAAGGATGCCGGCGATTTTAAACTGAAACGGGACCAGATTGAATTTTATTACAGATTGGGACGAATCTATGATGAGTCGGGGCGGGATACAGATGCTATAATTAACTATCAGAAAGCCATAAATGCAGGTAAGCTAACTACTTATTATTACGCGGCAAACGCCGCATTAAGCATTGGAAACATCTACGAAAAAAGAAGTGATAAAGCTAAAGCATCTTCGTTTTATAAACAGGCAATCGCCATGAAGGATCATGAATACGAGAATAGTATAGAGACAAAAGCGAAGGATGGGTTGAAGAGGATAGGGTATTAGAGCCAGGTAACCGGTATCAAGTATCAGGTATCAGGTATCAAGTATCAGGTATCAGGTATCAGGTATCAAGACCTCCACAAAATGAGCAAAGAATAAGGGGCAAGGAGTAAGGGCAGTTACTCTTCAGTAAAGCGAAATTGCTTCTCAATCGATGCTTTGTGATGATCATTGATCTCCTGCCCTAACCTATCGAAATCGAAATTATGGTTGGTTCCACAGTCCAGCATATAGAAATAAACTGAAGCCTTTAAGCTCTCGAAATATTCGATCAGGTTACTGCTCCAGAGTAGCTGACAATCTCCTTTAATTTGAGTAACGATCTGGTCAATCCCATCCTTCATCACGATTTTACGCACATGATTAGATTCTAAATTACCCTGGGGATACATCAGAAGCAAATTGCCTGGTTTATTTAAAAGCTCGGCCGCGTAAGCCAGGCTTTCGTTTACGGTGGTGGTGCCCGGGGCGATGGAAAAGCAGCCAAAATATTTCAACCAGGGGTTCATCTGCATTTGTTTTTTTAAAACCATGATGTAGAATCCCTTTATTTCCTGCTTTTTATGGATTGCATTCCAGCACAGGTAAGATGCCAAAAATCCATCCCAAAAACTAAAATGATTACACATTAACAGGTAAGAATGGTCCGCTTTAATATCTACAGGATGTATGACCATCCTATTAAATCGTTTCCTCAAAAACCAGGTCAGAAATCTACCAGATGCTTTTATCAGCCAGGGGATTTGTTTTGCTTTAATGATCATGTAAAAGTCCGGATAAAACGTTAGCAAAATTACGGTTGATCATATCATGATTTTCATTAATGACAAGCTGCTTCGCTAAATTGATCTTTGGGATAATTGTTTGCCCGATCGCAGGCGGGTAATTTCTGTCCCGCTCACCAAAAATAAAAACACTCCTGATCTTATGGTGGTTAAGCTTAGCGATAAATTTCTCCTCATTAAGTTTCAGGAAGCGCATATAACTCGCACAAGCATAAAAACTAAATCTGAGGTCAGGGCTTGACACTTCTTTAAACAATATATCATAAGCTTTCTGGTCAATGATCTTTATCTTTCTCAACGCCGACAGTAAGTGGTTCATAGCATTATCACTCAACGCCATCCGCTCAAGTACTTTGTTACCCAGCCGGTTCGCACTCAAAAAAGTAATGATCTTACCTGGTTTCAGACTTGATGGGGCGGCAATAAAGAGCTCTTCTATTAGCTCAGGGATCTCTTCAGCAAGACTCGTGGCATAATGAGAACCCATAGAATAAGCGATAATTGAAAACCGGTCAATTCCTGTCGTTTCACAGAACTCTTTAAATAAAGCGGCCAGTTGGCTCTTGGAAATCCCTTTCTTTACGGCGGTAACACTCTGGTCTCTCAGGATAGTATTCTTATGAAAAAAAAGATCGAAGCCGTAAAATGTGTACTGATCACCCATAGTTTCTTCCAGCACTCTAAACTGTCTGCCATGCATGCCATACCCATGAAAACAAAACATAGGTTTGGGGCCGCTACCAAATCGATAGTAATGCATGTCGACCAGCTCATTCGAAAAATAGTGATTAGTCATACCGCTTTTTTACAATGGCGATCGCACAGGCATAATCCCCGTCATGAGTGATGCTGAGGCTAATTTCAAGATCAGCAAGATCTCCGGGTAAGCTTACTCTGGGTATTCCTGCTATCCGGGATCGGATGATCTCAATATTTTTAAATGCCAGAGCTTGGGGATAAAGTTGCTTAACAGCTTTATAAACAGCTTCCTTTGCGGCCCAGGTTGAGGCATACCTTAACAAAGGCTGATCAAAACGCTCACAATATTCGATCTCATCCGGTGTATATACTTTTCTCTGAAAAAGTTCATTAAAAGACGCATTAAAATCCGGTAAAAAGACAATATCATTTCCAACAGCAAAATCCTGCAGTTTTAATTCTGATATGGTATCGCTGAGGTTATTCTTCATCAATGCCAATCCCCATAATATTAAATCCACCGTCCACAAAATGAATGTTCCCGGTAACTTTTAGCGACAGGTCGGAAAAATAATATAAAGCGGTATCTGCAACATCTTCGGCTGTTACATTTCCAAGCGGTGCCGTTACCTTGCCTATTTTCCGGAGCTTTCTTACGCCATGTATCCCCCCGGAAGAAGTTGTCATCACTAAGCCCGCTGACACGGCATTCACCCTGACACCACTTTTACGGAAATAGCTGGCGAGATATAACATCATATTTTCCAGCGCTGCTTTATTTACAGCCATTCCGGCGTATGCCGGAAAAACGCGTTGTGATGCATTGTATGTAAGCGTTAGAACCGAAGCTCCTTTGGCCAGTAAAGGTTCTGCCACCCTACATATCCTCAGCAATGAATAGGCACTGATATTCAATGAATCCATCAGATCCTCAAAAGGGATATCAATATAAGAGGGCGCAGGCTCATCACTTCCCGGCAAACTATAGCACATAACACTCTGGCTTCCGAATGCCACACCATGCAATACATAATCGATCGGGCCAAGCCCCTGGTAGATGTTATTTAAAAACTGTTTGATCGCCTCCTCCTCACGAACGTCCACATTTGCAGCATAAGTCGTGTCCATGCCATTGGCTTCCATCAAAAAAAGAACCTCATCCCTGGTTTCGGGAACATAATTCATCACTACTTTGCAACCTGATTGGTGTAATTTTAAAGCCACATGAAAAGCAATAGAGCTATCATTCCTGACTCCAAATACTACAGCTACCTTGTCTTTATTGTCGATCATGAATTATCTTTTGATACTAAAATCGCGCTATTCGTACCGCCGAAACCATAGTTTAAACATGCAATAGTATTAATTTCCTTTTTGAAGCTCTGCTGCGGCAGCAAATGCCGGAAGGTTTGCAGCGGTGCCATTGGCCCGTCCCATGTATCGGCCTTCTGGATATTTTCGAGTTCGGGGTTCAGGTTAACAGAATTCAAACAAGGCAAAACCGCCTGTTCTTTCAGCATCAGCAGAGCTGTAATAAATTCAACAGCCCCAGCTGCGCCGAGCATGTGGCCAAATTGGGATTTTGGTGCCGAAATATGATAACCCTTGTCACCTAAAACGTCAACCACACTTAATAATTCAATAGGATCTCCGGCAGGCGTGGAAGTACCATGAACCTTTACCACATCAGGTTTAATTCCTGAGTTTCCCATCAAACCTTTCCAAAGCCTTCGCTGTCCTCCAAACGAGGGGTAAAACATGTCCCCATCCCCATCAGAATTATTAAAATAGTTATCAATAACCCCAAGGATGTTGGCACCACGGGCCCTGGCCATTTCATATTCTTCCAGGCAAACAATGCCGGCTCCGAAAGAGCACACAAAACCATTCCTGTTCATATCAAATGGCCGGGAACTTTCTTCGGGAGGAAAACCGCGGCTCAACACCTGCATGCTATCAAATCCAAACAAAGATTCTATCGAAGTAGTCTCAACTCCACCGGCCACAGCCCGGTCTTGTACCCCAAATTTAATCAGGCGATAGGCGTAACCAATATTACCGAGCCCGGTTGCGCAGGCAGAAGCCACGGCCTCGCAAACACCCCGGTTCTTTATCAGACAGGAAACATTAGCCGCTTCCCGATACACCATAGCCCTGTCAACCGTATGTGCACCTGAAGAACGGGACTTCCCTCCCCTTTCAAATGCATGATGCCAGGCGGGCCGGAGTAAGGCATGTCCGCAACCACCCGACCCGATAACCACACCAGTGCCTTCCGATTGAGTCTCTTCCAAAGACCAGCCGGCCATCCTGATCGCTTCCATGGTCCCCAGCATCGCCCAAATACTTCCCATATCTGCCGTAGCAAGATTTCCGGGAGGTATTCGTTGCAAAAGATCAACATATACCTCGGGGTAATTCGCCACAATTGTGGAATATATGGTCTCCAGATTCATTTCAGCATCCGTTATATAACCAGCTACTTTTGAACGGACTTGCTTATCGTACGCGACAGCCTGATCCCAGAGCCTGATGAGGCTCTTATTGGAAAACAGCTTATCCGAAAAGTCGTTCAAATCCGAACAGGTTGGGAACGCTCCACCCATTCCAACTACAGCGACCTTTCTTCCTTTTAACTCCATTTTAAGCTCTTTCCTTGACCTTAATGACCAGATCTACAATATCCTTTACCTTGGATCCCATATCGTCGATATCATCGTCTTCAAATTCAATATCAAATTTTTGCTCCGCTTTAGCAGCGATATTGATCAGCTCTGTAGATGGTGTATTCAGATCTGCGATAACGTCTGTTTCCTCCGTCACATTTGTCAGCTTCTCCGGGTCTATAGTACGCACTGTTCTCAGTATCTCAACAAGGCCATCGATAATTTCCTGTCTTTCCATTATTTGTTTATTGTAAAAATTTCTTTTTTTAATGCTCTGCCTGTAATATCAAATAGTTCCGCGACCAGACTGAAGTCTTCACCCAGTTTATAATTATCGAGTCGTGATTCGTTAAAATCGCTAAAGTATTTGGTCAAATCCAAACCTGCCGGTACTTTATAAATCCTACCATCACTTACCATCTGCCTGAATTTGTAGAACTTGATCTTTCCGATGCTTATAAATGTTTCTCCCTCAGCTAAATAATTATGGAAATTTACCATGCCGACGCTAATAAACGCAGGCACAAATCTATCCTTCAGTTCCAATGGCGTACAGTTCAGTTTTTTACATTCGAGAAAAGTGCCGCATGAAACAATCGTTGCCTGTGCAAATGCTTCGATCTGATCCACTCCGCGAAAAACGCCAAAATGGTCATGTACGTCCCGCGGTTTTGGCGTATAGCTTGCAACAATTCCTATCCGGGGGTCATGCCAATGGAAGGCGTCCAGAAGTAATTTCGTAGGGCCGTGCAAAAGCATGTCTCCGGGTTTAAATCCTGTTAAATTGTTGATGTTAGAAAAGTCCGCCATTTACCTCGATATTACTGCCATTGATATACGATGCTTTGTCAGAAAGCAAAAAAGCAACTGTTTCGGCGATCTCTTCGGCTTTACCGAAGCGCTGGGCAGGAATCATTTTTAAATATTTTCCCTTCTCGGATTCAGGAACTGCATCTGTCATGGGTGTTTCTATGAACCCTGGCGAAATACTAAGAACCCTGATCTGATGGTCCTGATATAATGCACCAGCTTCTTTCGCCATGGATTTAGAGAAGGCAATTAATCCTGCCTTAGTCGCAGCATAAATTGATTGAAAAGCGTTTCCGGTTTCAGCTACGCAGGAGCTCACATTGATAATAACTCCCTTGTTTTTTAATCCAAAGATCTTAATCACAGTTTTTGAGATCATAATAGGTGCTTTTAAATTCACCATGATCATCATATCAATATCTCTTTCAGGTTGAAAAACCAATGGCTTGTCAATCGATACACCCGCGTTGTTAATCACAGCGAAAAGATCCTCCCCATGCTCTGATTTAAGTCTTTTACAGAATTCTTTCAATTCATCAGCATTACTTAGATCAGCTGCCAAAACAAAGTTCCCATCCCTTAGCTCTTTGATGTTTTCGTCTTTTGAAGCATGTAAAATTAAACAGTACTCCGTATCTAGCCTTTTAGCCATAGCCAAACCCAAACCCTTACTTGCTCCCGTAATTAATACTTTTGGTTTACCCACGAATTTTGGATTAACATCATCTATGTTCATCATTCAAAAATAGAAATATAAATGAATGAAATTATACCTTATCACTAAACTGCTCAACTCATCCGTTGAATTACTCATCAGATGATTAAGATTTCAAAAAATAACTACCAAAAGCAAATGCTTTTTGCTATTTTTCACCTGTTTATTTTTTGTTTATTAATGGTGATGAACCTGCCTGCTGGTAGGCCGGGCGATCATGATTTGATAATCATACCCCGGCTGGTTTTGGCAAAATCATGATGGTTTCATCTGTATAAAAATTGTTTTTTAAAGGTTAAGAAGCTTGCTTGAGCCTGCCTACCGCAGGCAGGCTTATCTATATTTCCATGTTCCTGCCTGAAGGCCGCTGAGGGGTAAACTCCTGCAGGTTTCAAGAAAATAAGAATGAATTTTATGAAAAAGCCTTCCCTCTTTTTCCTCCTGAGCCTTCTGATCAGCAGACAGTTTCAGCCTCATTATTCGTCTATTCTTATATATTTGATATACGACAAATTCTATTTGTATGGGCACAATATAAATATTATAAACAATTGACCTGCAACTAATTATGCTAAACAAAGTCTTAAAAAAAACATTGTGTATCCTCGTGCTAAGCATATGCCTGTGCAATTTTGCAAAAGCTCAATCAGAAACAGAGTATGATATAGTTCTTTCAGGAGGCAGAGTGATCGATCCGGAAACTAAACTGGATGACATAAAAAATGTGGGTATCATAGATCATCGAATCGCCCAAATCTCTTCTCAGGCACTGAAAGGAAAAGAGATCATCAATGTTGCCGGTTTAGTGGTCGCACCCGGCTTTATTGACCTTCATGTTCATGGCCGGAGTAATCAGGAACAGGAATACCAACTGCACGACGGAGTAACCACTGCGCTGGAACTGGAATGGGGAATAGAGAATTTAAAAGAATGGTATGCTACAAGAAAATCCAAAGCGCTGATCAATTACGGTGCAAGTGTAAACTGGCCCTTTGAGCGGTTCAAAGCCATGGATAAATATCAGCAGAATTTAAAAGAATCAATCCAAACTACCATTAGCGGCGAATCGAGTCTCGAAAAGCTCTTTAAGATAATTGGCCCTTCCTATACAGATAAGCTCAGCCCTGAGGAAATGAGGAAAACCATAAGTAATATCAAAAAATCACTTGGAGACGGCGGAATAGGTATCGGTGTTCCTGTGGGGTACCTTCCCAAAACCAGATCGGAAGAGCTATTCAGGATATTCCAACTGGCAGCAGAAATGAAAGCTTTGGTTTTCAGCCATGTGCGCGAACCCGGTATTTTATCTATTCAGGAAGTAATTGCCAATGCAGCACTTACCGGTGCTTCCCTTCACATTGTTCATATCAACAGCATGGCTTTAGGACAGATCCAGCTGGCTTTAGACATGGTAAAATCGGCAGATGAGCAGGGTTTAGACATCAGTACCGAGTTATACTCCTATACTGCTGCCTCTACTTTAATACAAAGTGCGTTTTTAAATGACGGGTGGCAGGAAAGACTGAGTATTTCCTATGGCGATCTTCAGTGGGTAGCAACAGGTGAACGACTGACCAAAGAAAGCTTTGAAAGCTATCGTAAAACCGGAGGAATCGTTATCCTTCATATGATGAAACCGGAATGGATCAAAACAGGTATCGCTTACCCGGGGGTAATGATCGCCTCAGATGGTATGCCTTATTCCCCCCTGGCTCATCCGCGTACAGCCGGAACTTTTTCAAGAGTGCTTGGCAAATATGTACGTAAGGAAAAGGTAATCAGTTTGAATGAAGCAATCGAAAAAATGACTTTACTTCCGGCAAAAAGACTGGAGGGGATTTCTCCGATGATGCGCTTCAAAGGCAGGATACAGGTGGGCGCTGATGCCGATATTACGATCTTTAACCCAAACACAGTAGCTGATCAGGCAAGCTTTGAAAAAGGGTTAAAATTTTCGACAGGCATCGAATATGTGCTGGTAAACGGAACTTTCGTTTTGAAGAATGGCAAAACGCTGAATACTGTTTTCCCCGGCCAGCCGGTTTATGGGAAATATAAAAAGTAGCATATTGAATTAAATCCTATTTAACATGATTAACTCATCCGATGATTAAAAAACAATTTATATTCAAATGAAATTGGCATGAGCGATAAAGGCACACAAACAGCGATGTATAAAATCACTAACTTTAAAGTACCTAAAGCTCGATTGGTTACTGAAGGCATAGACCTCGCAAATGAAATTG